>JAZSAY010000053.1:0-44334 GCA_045602145.1 Tidjanibacter sp. | reverse complement strand
GGGCGGGCGTTGTTGTGTGGAACGTGTTGCGGATTACAACTCGGTTTTCCACAAACCGTGCAGGTTGCAGTATTCGTAGACTGCGATGGGTTTTCTGCCGCATACGCACACCTCGGCAATGGGTTTCTCTTTGAGGTCGATTCTCAGACCACCATCCTCGAACTCTACGTACACGAATGCGATGTGATGTTCGGGGAGCATTGGGTGCTCTGTGCTGCCTACCTTGATGCGCAACTTGCAGTCGTCAACCTTCTCCACCACGGGGAGGTGTTTCTCTACGCTTGCCTCAACAGTGCCGGGGATGAGTTCGGTCATCTTCTCGCCACAGCAAAAAGGAGTTACTTTGCCATCTACCGCCTTGATAATCACGTTACCACAGTGATTACACTTATAAAACTTGGTTGCCATATTCTCAGTTTGTTTTTATTTGTTAAACTTGTTATTCGTCTTTCTTTATTACAAAGATAATACCACCTAATTGAAAAAACAAATCGGAAATTCTTATGGCACGATAGATTGTTCTTATGATGATTGTGGAGGTGTGGGGTTTATAGCAAAACGAGGACTGCAAAATTGCAGTCCTCGTTGTTGGTAGCGAGACCCAGGATTGAACTGGGGACCTCATGATTATGAATCATGCGCTCTAACCAGCTGAGCTATCTCGCCGTTTGCTCGAAAAGCGGTGCAAAGATAACGCTTTATTTTTCCCCCGCAAATTTTTTTGAGGTATTTTTTTTGCATAGCACCCATAAAAACACTTTTGGCTATGAAAAACGACCCTAAAACATCCCTTTCGAGGTTGCTCGACGGGCTGGCAATCTTCGCCAGCCTACTGTTGCTCCTCTCTTTGTCGCTCGATATCATCGAGCGTAAAACCTACACACTCTCGGCAGGAGTGGCAGAATTGCAGCTTGTGGTTTGTATGATTTTCATCATTGACTACATAGTGCAGACGATGATGGCTCGCAATCCCAATCGCTATTTTCGTCGCAACATTGTGCTGTTGCTCGTTTCGATTCCCTACCTGAATATGTTACAGTGGGGTGGGGCAGAGCTTCCCCGAGGGGTCTATATCCTGCTAAAATGCCTGCCTATGGTACGTGGAGCGGTCGGCGTATATTCGCTCATAAAGTACGTTACGCCCTCGCGTGTGAGTGCTATAATGTGGAGCTATATTGTTATGATTGTGCTTGTTGCCTACCTCTCGTCGCTTGTTTTCTACTCATTCGAGGAGAATCTCAATCACTCGGTCGACAACTTCGGCACGGCTCTCTGGTGGGCGGGACTGAATGTCACGACTGTTGGCGCTCCTCTGTTTGCCGTCACACCCGTAGGCAAGGTGTTGACGGTGCTACTGCCGGGACTCGGTATGATACTCTTCCCGCTTCTGACGGTCTATGTCACCCACCTTGTGCAGAGGAGTCTGACGTCTAATGTCTAACGTCTAACGTCTAACGTCAATAGTCTTATAGGAGTGATAGGGGTGACAGGAGTAACAGGACTTTCCTGTTCTTCCTACCCTTAAAAGCCTCGGGCTCGGCAGTGTTGCCGAGCCCGCGACTTTTGACGTTAGACCTTCAAAACGAATAGCAGCTGCTATTCGTTTTGCAACTGATTGAAGCAGTGGCGACAAATAGGCTCATAGGTGTCCTTCTCGCCCAGCACCACGAGTTTGTCGTTCTTGGTCAGGCGGTGCGAGTGGTGGGCAATGTTGCCACAGCGAACACAAATGGCGTGCACCTTATCTACCAACTCAGCCTTAGCCATAAGCATAGGCATAGGACCAAAGGGCTTGCCGAGATAGTCCATATCCAGACCTGCCACAATAACCCTCACGCCCCTATTGGCGAGTTGCATACACACGTCCACAATACCCTCGTCGAAGAACTGTGCCTCGTCGATGCCCACAACATCCACATCGGTAGCCATCAGCAGTATTTGCGAGGAGGACTCCACGGGGGTGGATTGTATGGCGTTGGAGTTGTGCGACACCACCTCGTCTACCGAGTAGCGCACATCTATCTGGGGTTTGAAAATCTCTACTCGCTGGTTGGCAAATACTGCGCGGCGCATACGCCTGATGAGCTCTTCGGTCTTGCCCGAGAACATCGAGCCGCATATTACCTCAATCCAACCTGGTTTGCTTGCCTCTAAAAACATAGTTCGTGTATGGGTTTTTGTAGTGTTCTACTTAATTTGTCTGTTTTCTTTGGGCAAAAGTACTCCTTCCGCCGCGACTTTCCAAACGCCAAATTAAAGAGTTATTAACAATTTACTCCACGCCAAATTCGTATACGATGCGGCACTCGTATCGCTCGCCCTTGCGCAGTGTTGCAGAGGGGAAATGGGGCTTGTTGGGCGCATCGGGGAAGTTCTGGCACTCCATAGCCACGCCCGCATAGTCGTCGTAGCGTACGCCGCCCTTGCCGACGGGACATCCCGAGAGCCAATTGCCCGTGTAGACCTGCACACCTGGCTGGTCGCTCAGTATTCTAAGGGTGCGTCCCGAAGTGGGCTCGGAGAGCACCAAATCCTCTTTCAGTTTACCCTTCTCGTAGCCGTCCAACACCCAGCAGGTGTCGTAGCCCTTGCCAAAGAGTATTGCGGGAAAATCTGCCTCTATATCCTTTCCGAGCGCTTTGGGAGTGCGGAAATCCATAGGCGTACCCTCCACATCTGCCGCCTCGCCCGTAGGGATGAGTGTCGGGTCGGTGGGCAGATATTGTGAGGCGTTAAGGCGCAGCGTGTGAGCCTTGATGTTGCCACTTGCGGCACCCGCAAGGTTGAAGAATACGTGGTTTGTGAGGTTTACGATTGTCGTGCCGTTGGTCTGAGCCAGCAGTGTGAGTTCCAGACGGTTGTCGTCGTCCCAATCATAGACCGCCTCGACATAGAGGTCGGCGGGATAGCCCTCGTCGCCGTCGGGCGAGTCGAGAGCAAAGACCACGCGGTTCTCCTCCACGCGACCCTCCCAAAGACACTGGTGGAAACCTTTGGGTCCGCCGTGCAGGGCGTTAGGACCATTGTTCGCAGCCAGACGGTACTCCTTGCCGTCGAGTTCAAAACGGGCTTTGGCGATGCGGTTGGCGTACCTGCCGGGAACCTTGCCCATACAGGGGGCATCGTTGATGTAGTCCATACGATTCTCGTAGCCCAAGGCTACATCTTCCACCTTACCCTCGCGGTCGGGTACCTTCACGGACACGATAGCCGCACCTACATTACACAACTCCACCTCGTAGCCCTTCGAGTTGCGCATAGTGTAGACCACCACAGCGTCGCCCTCGGGCGTGAAACCTGCTATTTTCTGCTCAATATCCATAGTTTTATCTGCTTTAAGTCAATTTAGTTTGCGAAGTTAGCACAAAAATTCGTAACTTTGGAAAAATTAGAGCGACTTTTATGCAAACAAGAGTAGATAAATGGCTGTGGGCGGTGAGGATTTTCAAGACCCGTAGCGATGCAGCCGAGGCGTGCCGCACAGGTAAAGTAACAATTAATGGTTCGGAGGCAAAACCCTCCAAGGAGGTCAAGGAGGGCGATGTGCTGACGGTTAAGAAGGTGCCCGTGATGCGCTTTACTTACAAGGTATTGGGCATTGTGGAGCGCCGCCTGCCCGCCAAGGATGTGCCCACCTACTGCCTCGATATGACTCCTGAGGAGGAGTTGGCAAAGCTCAATCCACCCAAGGAGACCATCTTCATTTCGCGCGACAGGGGCACAGGTCGCCCAACAAAGAAAGAGCGCCGCGACTTGGACGCACTGATGGATATGTTTTAGTGTTTTAGGGCAGAGTTTTCTGCCCTAAAATGTCTAACGTCTAACGTCTAACGTCAATAGTCATAAGGCTTATAGGGCATATAAGGCATATAAGGCTTATGCGAGTTATGGGAGTTAAGGGAACTGTCGCATAGCGACAGAGGTGGTTTGTCAATTATGAATTTTGCATTTTCAGTTCAATAAGCCTGCGCCACTCCTCGGGGAAGGGGATGGCTTGCTGGGTGGCGAAGTCGAAGCACACGACCACCGTGTGGCACTCGGCATTGGGCAGTCCGTCATCGACATTGAGGAGTCTTTGGTGCACCTGCATACTCTTCGTGCCGAGGCTCTCGACCCACGACTCCACCTCGATGTTGTCGCCCAGGCGGGTCTGGCGCATCATATCTGTCTTAATGCTCACCAGCACCAGGTTCACGCCTCGCCAATCTATCCTATCGCCCAAAATGTCGGCGTAGAGCTCCATCTTACCCAGGTCGAAGTACTCCTGCAAGTGGATGTTGTTGATGTGTCCCAGCGAGTCCGCATCGGCAAAACGCTGCTGTATCTTTGTTCTGAGTTTCATAATGACCACTAACGTATAATTTTGAACTCTCCGTCTTCCTTTATGCTCATTATGGAGGAGGCTTTGCGTGTGGGCTTGCCCTCGAAGGCGGGACTCACGACCATATCCACACCCTCTTTTATACCCTCTGCTATATCCTTGAAATAGAGTGGGGTAGCCTCGCCAGAGAAGTTTGCCGAAGTGGAGACCAACGGACGGCGGAGCCTTGCCACAACACGGCGACAGAAGTCGTGGTCGGGGACTCTTATGGCGAGCGAGCCCTCCTCGGGAATGAGGTTCTCAGCCACACCCACAGCACCATCCAAAATGAGCGTCAGGGGCTTATCGGTCAGCTCCATAAGGTCGTATGCCACCTCGGGCACTCGGCGAATGTAACGCCCTACCTCGGCAGGCGTGTCGAGCAGGACAATCATACCCTTCTTGTTCACAGAACCTTTGAGGCGATAGATGCGCTCCACCGCCTCCTGGTTCGTGGCGTCGCACCCAATGCCCCACACCGTATCTGTCGGATAGAGAATAATTCCGCCCCTTCGGAGCACCTCTACCGCCTTATTTACCTCGTTTTGAATCATAACTTTCGATGTTAATTTGTGCAAAGATAGCGGAATTTAGTAGAATTCTCAACTTTCAACTTTCAACTTTCAACTTTATTTCTTACTTTTGCGCCACTTGACAAAATATATAATTAATAGATAATAATATCCACACTATGGGAAGGGCTTTTGAGTATCGCAAAGCGCGTAAACTGAAACGCTGGGGCAATATGGCTCGCACGTTTACTAAAATTGGTAAAGAGATTGAAATCGCCGTTAAGGCAGGCGGTCCCGATCCTTCGGGCAACACTCGTCTGAGGGTGCTCTTGCAGAATGCTAAGGCAGAGAATATGCCCAAAGAGAACGTAGAGCGTGCCATTAAGCGTGCAGTTTCCAAAGATACCACCGACTACAAAGAGATGGTATATGAGGGTTATGGTCCTCACGGTATCGCCGTTTTGGTGGAGACCGCAACCGACAACACCACCCGTACTGTTGCCAACGTGCGCAGCTACTTCAACAAGTGCGGCGGTACGCTCGGCACCAGCGGTAGCGTAACCTTTATGTTCGACCACCTCTGCGTCTTCAAGACCGCAATGAAAGAGGGTATCGACATCGACGAACTCGAATTGGAACTCATCGACCTCGATATGACCGAGCTTTTCGTAGACGACGAGAATATCATCAATATCTACGCCAAATATGAGGCTTTCGGTGCTATCCAGTCCTACCTCGACGAGCACAATATGGAGATCGTCAGCGGTGAGTTTGTGCGCATCCCCACCGACACCAAAGATGTTACTCCCGAGCAGCGTGAGGCACTCAACAAACTCATCGAGAAGCTCGAAGAGGATGATGATGTGACTAATGTTTATACCACGATGGCTCCCGAAGAAGAGTAAAAAACGCAGATAACGGGTGCTTTTTGCACCAAAATTCAGAGAGCGGCTTCCTCATTTGCGCCAAGCAAACTGCGGAGCCGCTCCTTCTTTTGGCACAAAAATCCCTCCGTTCTATGCGTTTTTTCGGTCTAACGTCTAACGTCAATAGTCCTAAGTCATATAAGGCATATAGGGCTTATGGGAGTTATGGGAGTTATGGGATAACTGCGAGAGCGAAAGACGTGCAGTCACTCCTGTCCTTCCTGTCCTTCCTGTTCTTCCTGTCACTCCTGTTTTACAGCAGTCCTGCCTCGTAGAGAATGATGATTTGTTCGATGAGTTTATCCTCGCCCTGCGTGGGGTCGTACTCTTGTTTCAGATTGGCGCGGAATATACGCGCTATGGTGTTCCAGAACTTGGCTGCAAACTTGCCACGGAACTCCTCCAAAATCTGATATGAGGTGCGCTCCGTCTCGCGGTCTATCAGGCGTATGAGTATCTTGCCTTGCGAGTAGGTCATCTTTTCCAGAACGGGTGTGTAGCGTTTTATGAGCTCTTTTTCGAGCGCCTTGGTTATCTTGTTGCGCTCTTTTTCGGTCTGCACGGTGTCGAGTTGGGCGGTGAGCTGCCGAAAGAGGTTGCGGGCGTCAACGGCATAGGGATAGACGGCTTTCACGTTGCGTATCAACCGCTTATGACGCTTTATATCGCCTATGGACTTGAACTCTATGATGTCCGACAGCTGCACAACATAGGCGGTGTCGCCCGTTATGGGGTCGACCTCCGTACCCGCCATATAGCCGCCCCCGTAGCGCGAGTAGGGCACACTGCGAGTGGTGCGCGACCGCTGAGCCTCTGCCTCGCCCGCCACGCATAACACCAAAGCCACTATCAACCAAAAGCGTTTCATTAGTGCAAATATAACGTATTTTTTCCATTATATATTTTCTCGCGAGGCTAAGTGACTGAAAGAGGGTAAATTTTAGCAGAAATTATTAAAAAAATTGAAAAATGTTTGTACCTTTGTGTGCCTGCTTGCCGAAGAAGACAACGGGCAAAGGTTAGCACAGGTTAAACTCTTAATATAAACACTTATGAAACAAGCAATTGCAATTCTTACAGGTGGCGGTCCTGCACCCGGTATGAACACCGTTGTGGGCTCGGTTGCCAAAACTTTCATTACCAAAGGTTACCGCGTGATTGGTCTTCACGAGGGCTACACCGGTCTTTTCAAGGCTGATGCTCGCTACGAGGACATCGACTTCCGCCGCGCAGACGACATCTTCAATCAGGGTGGTTCGTACCTCCAAATGAGCCGTTTCAAACCCACTGATGCAGATTTCGAGAACAACTTCAACCTCAAATTCTTCCAGGATAACAACATCAAACTGCTTGTTACCGTAGGTGGCGACGACACCGCTTCGACCGCAAACCGCATCGCTAAGTTCCTCGAAGCCAAGAAGTACCCCATCGCCAACATCCACGTTCCCAAGACCATCGACAACGACCTTCCTCTGCCCGCAGGTGCTCCCACCTTCGGCTACGAGTCGGCAATGGACAAGGGCGCAGTGATTGGCAGGGCTGTCTATTCGGATGCTCGCACCAGCGGCAACTGGTTCATCATCGCCGCTATGGGTCGCTCGGCAGGTCACTTGGCTTGCGGTATTGGTGCTGCTTGCCACTATCCTATGATCGTCATCCCCGAGATGTTCAACAAGACCGAGATTACCATCGACAAGATCGTTAGTCTTGTTATCTCGTCCATCATCAAACGCAAAATTATGGGTATGGACTACGGCGCAGCAATGGTGTCGGAGGGCGTATTCCATAGCCTCTCGGACGAGGAGATTAAGAACGCCGGCGTGAACTTCTCCTACGACGAGCACGGTCACCCCGAACTTGGCAAGGTGTCTAAGGCTCACGTCTTCAACGAGATTTTGGAGAAGAAACTCAAAGCACTCAAAATCAAGGTTAAATCGCGTCCCGTAGAGATTGGCTACGAGGTACGTTGCCAGACCCCCGTTGCAAGCGACCTCTTGTATTGCACCACCCTCGGTATGGGTGTCTACAAACTGTTCAGCGAGGGTAAGACCGGTTGTATGGTCTATGTGGCTCAGGATGGTCAGATTAGCCAACTCTACCTCAAAGACCTCCAAGACCCCACCACCGGCAAGATTCCTCCCCGCTTGGTTAATCCCGATGGCGACCAATTCCAGGGTTTGGTAAACAACATTCTTTGCTACATCACCCCCGAGGATTACGAGGCTGCTAAGGCTTATGTTTCCAATCCTGAGGATTATGATTTTAAGCGCATCCTAAACTGGTAAAAAACGCAAATAAGCGGCATCTTTGGTGTTGCACTGCGATAAACGACCTCCTTACATAGGTAACTATGCTCGGAGGTCGTTTTCTTGTGCGCCTAAAATCTGCTCGCTTATTTGCATTTTTACTGCTTGGGGAAGGCAAACTGCGGACTCCGCTTTCTCATATGCCTTGCATCTACCTCGTCATCTGCGTTTTTTTCTGCTTAGGGAACTCCCTCCCCTAAGTTAGGGGAGGGTGCCGAAGGCGGGAGAGGTCTGTCCAAAAAAAGTGGGGTTGCTTTTGCAACGCCACCTCAATTCTCAATTCTCAATTCTCAATTCTATTGGAGCTTATCGACTGCTTCGCAGAGGCGGGCGAAAATCTCCTCCACCGTACCTACGCCGTTGATAGCCACGTGCTTACCCTGCTGTGCGTAGTAGTCCGCAAGGGGTGCAGTCTGCTCGTTGTAGATGCGTATACGGTTGCGGATAACCTCCTCCGAGGCGTCGTCTGCCCTGCCGCTCTCCTTGCCACGCAACAGCAGTCGCTGTATGAGCTCCTCCTCGGGAACTTCGAGCGAGAGCATAACATCCACCTTGCTTTTCCACTCCTCCATCAGCAGGTCGAACTGCTCTGCCTGATATGTGTTGCGGGGGAAGCCGTCGAAGATACTACCCTCCACATCTTGGTGGGTAGCCATAAAGTGTTTAACAATCTCTATTACAAGGTCATCGGGTGCGAACTCGCCACGTGCGATGCACTCCTCAACCTGTTTGCCGGCAGGTGTTTGAGCCTTAATCTCGTTGCGAATAACCTGCCCGGTTGAAATATGGTTAAAACCGTATTTCTCGACCAACATAACCGCCTGGGTGCCCTTTCCTGCTCCCGGAGGTCCAAAAAGTACTATATTTTTCATTTACGCCGAATTGTGATCTTATTTCACGAGTGCAAATATATACATTTCTCGGCTAATACCACACTTAGTTAGTAAAAAATTTTATTATCTTTGCCCAAAATTCGTTTATAGGCAAAAAGTATGAGCAAACGTACAGAGATTTCCGAGCTGGGTCACTTTGGACTCATCGACCGCCTGACCTCAGGCGTCGAGCCCCAGCAACACAGCACCATAGTAGGCGTTGGCGACGACGCGACAGTTATCGACGCAGGCGACAGATACCTGCTCGTTTCCACCGAGCTGATGCTCGAAGGCGTGCACTTCGACCTCACCTACTTCCCCCTCAAACACCTTGGCTATAAGCTGGTCGTGGCGGGCGCGAGCGACATCATTGCAATGAACGGCACACCCCGCCAAGTGACCGTCTCGATAGGCGTTTCGGCGCGCTTTTCGGTCGAGCACCTCGAAGAGTTGTACGAGGGTGTTAGGGCTGCGTGCAAAGATTACGCCATAGACCTTGTGGGGGGCGACACTACTGCCTCCATTAATGGTCTTGCGCTGAGCGTTACGGCTGTGGGCGATGTGGCAAAGGATAGGCTTGTGCGCCGCTCGGGGGCTAAGGTTAACGACCTCGTGTGCATAACGAGCGACCTCGGAGCCGCCTATATGGGTCTGCACCTCTTGGAACGTGAGCGCATCGCTCTGGATGGTCATCCCAACCCCACGCCCGATTTCAAAGGTCACGAATATATCCTGCGCCGCTGGCTCAAACCCGACCTGAGGACCGACATTGTGAAGGCATTGGAGGCTGAGGGTATTGTCCCCTCAGCGATGATAGACCTTACGGATGGCTTGGCGTCGGATGCTCTGCAACTCTGCAAGGCATCGGGCTGTGGCGTAAGGCTCTATTTGGAGCGCATACCCATCGCTGCCGAGACTCGTGCTATGGCAGAGGAACTCCACGCCGATCCCATTGTGGCTATGCTCAACGGTGGCGAGGACTACGAACTCCTCTTTACCGTTCCGTTGGAGATGAGGGATAAGGTGCTGCACTTTGGCGGTGTGGACGTTATTGGTCACATCACCGAACGTGGCGCAGTGCTTGTCACTCCCGAGGGAGGCGAACTGCCCCTCACTGCCCCAGGCTTCGCAACGAGTGTCTAACGAGCGAATCTCATTAGTGAATTTTGCCCCGCACTGCGATAGGCGGCTTCCTCATTTACGAAGAGTAAATTGTGGAGCCGCCTTCTTGTTTGGCACATAATCCCCCTCAGTGATATTCTACTCGTTGTGCTTATTTGACGTCTAACGTCTAACGTCCTAAGGCTTATAGGACTTATAAGGCTTATAGGGCTTAGTGGGAGTTATGAGAACCTCATATCTCTCATATCTCCCTCCCCTAAGTTAGTGGAGCTGTCGCAAGACCCCTAAATGTTAAAAATAAAACTCATTGTTATGAAAATGGGGGGGGTAAAATAACATATATTTTTGCTAAAAATATAACGATTTTTTGGAAATGTTTTCTACATTTGCGAGTTGAAATCATATGACAGGCAGTTTTGACAAACAAGGAGATTGCCTGCGTGTATTATTTTTTGTAAACTAACTATTTGTATGAAGTTCAATTTTAAGACGTTGCGTGCTTTGTTTGTCGCAGTGTCGGCTTTGGTTCTGGGAGCGTGTGCCGAGCCCGAACCAATTGTGGTCTATGGACTTACACTCTCTCATACGGGTGTAGTCTTTGATGCCAATGGTGGCGAGAACCTTTTGGAGGTTGCCCCTTTCCCCACTGATGAAGAGTGGACGATTGATGCCGAGCAGTTGCCTGCGTGGGTAAGTGTTGAGGTTGTCAACGATGGAGTGAAGGTCTCTGCTGTGGCAAACCTCTCAGCAAGCGTGCGTACAACCCAATTCTCGCTTCTCAGCCCCGATGGCAATTTCGAGCCCTATAAAATCAGCGTTTCGCAGGAGGGTGCCGACGAGGGTGCTGAGGGCTTTATGACAAGTGCTGCCGAGAGCTACACCTTCGACTCCGAGGGTGGCGAATACCGCTTTACGGTAGTCAGTGACTCGAAGCTTATGATTGAGCACAATGCCGAGTGGCTTACTATGGAGTACGATATGCAGTCGGGTGTTGTAACCCTCTCTGCCGAGCCCAACGAGGGCGAGGAGAGGCTTGAGGCAACTCTCACACTCTACTACACTCTGAACGATGAGCCTCAAAGTATGGAGATTGCCATAGAACAGCAGACCCGCGCCGAGAACCCATACTATAAGCTCGTGGGCAGGTGGTTGATATCTGCCAGCAAGTGGTTCTACTCACCCAATGGCTCACTCAACTCGCTCGACTATGATCCCAACCCCACGGATTACTATCTCATCTTCGACATCGAGCAGGGCGAGTATGGCAAAACACTCGTTATGAAGAACTTCCTCTATCCCCACACCTCCTTGGAAGTACGATACGATGCTGCAACAGGAGGTTTTGTAATTCCTTTCGGCTGGACGGTATACTCCTACAACGTCTTTTTCTATATCACACTTGTGGGTGAGCGTCAGTTCTCATACGCAGCTGCCGAGGTGGATGTTGTGCCCTCGGAGGATGGTACCATTCTTTCGCTTGATATGCCAACGGTAAGTGGCTACAATTGGGTAGGCTTTGGTTTGTGGACCTATGACGAAGAGGATAATAAGATCGCTTTGGGCTCCAACTATCGTCCAACGATGTTCCCAATGGGTGATATTACATTCAGAAGATACGAAGAGTAACGATACAAATGCTGTAAACTGCTATGAAAATTCGTAATTTGATATATTGTGCCGCACTAATGATGGGTGTGGTGTCTTGCCGAGAGGATGTGCCGGAGATAGTTCCTCCCACCTCCGAAGGTCGCCTAATGCTCGAAGTAACCTCCGAGAGTACCTTGCTGACCATGAACGAAGCGGGTTCAGAGGGCGAAGTGTTGTTCCGCACTCGTGGTGGCGAACTATTTGTGGATGTGGTTACCAATGTCGATGAGTGGCGTTGGAGTGCCGAGGATGCCGAATGGCTCACCATTGAGGAGGATGAGTATGGTCTGAGGCTTGTGGCTGAGGAGAATACTTCTGACGAAAGTCTGTCGGCTACTATCCTTATCACTGCCAACCGTTCGGAAGTGAATGCGGCTGTGGAACTGACCGTTAGACAAAACCACTCGGGTGTGCCCGAAATAGAGGCTGCCGATGATGCTCTTAGGATTAAGGCTCATACCGAACTTACACACGAGATAGAGATTCTGACCAACCAAGACGATTGGTCGTTCGATTGCACCTGCCCCTGGCTGCTTGTGGAGCAACAGGATAATAAACTGATACTGACCGCCGATGACAACAAGGGTGAGGCTCAGAGGGAGGCTATCATCACCCTCAATACCGCTTTGGGCGAACAGTCGGCTTCTTCGCAGATTGTGGTAAAACAAGATGGTACGGCATACCTCAGACTCGCATCGCACAACATCGCCACCGATGACGAGGGTGCGACCAAGAGAGTGGAGATTGTGTCCAATCCCGAACTTGATTGGACCTTTGAGACCGATGGTGGCGAATGGTATTCAGCACAAAAGGAGGATAATATCCTTGCTGTAACCATCCAGCCTAATGCAGCAGGCTTGGAGCGCTTTGGTAACCTTACGATTGTGGTAGGTGAGGTGGATAATAATACCTCTGCAACGTTGAAGATTCACCAAATTGGCACCGATACTGACGAACTCATCTATGAAATTGAGGTTACCGAAGTACCCTATACACACGTTGCTGCCCCTGTGGTTACAAGTGGTTATCAGATAATGGTGGATTGGGGTGATGGCTCCCAGGTGGAGAGTTTTGTGGAGAAGCGTGGTAGCCACGTCTATACCACCCCCGGTAAGTATACTCTTTCGATTACGGGTAGTGCTCACAATCTCGAATTTAGCGATGGAGATTCGCTGTGTCCCGAGATTATCAGTATTATTTCGTGGGGTCAGCTTGGAGTGAGAAATGCCGCTGATATGTGCTTGGGCTGTAATAAGTTGGAGAATATCCCCAACGATGTTGCGGGCTCCTTCGCAGATGTCAAGTCGTTTGCTGGCGCCTTCTCTATTTGTGAGAGCTTGAAGGAGATTCCTTCGGGTTTGTTCCGCTAT
The DNA here is from genome assembly GCA_045602145.1 of Tidjanibacter sp. Taxonomy (GTDB): domain Bacteria; phylum Bacteroidota; class Bacteroidia; order Bacteroidales; family Rikenellaceae; genus Tidjanibacter. The sequence continues at coordinate 31,219 of JAZSAY010000053.1, read as the reverse complement.
GCCACGCTGGCAAAGAACTTCGAGGATTGTTTTAGCCACTCGGCATCCATTAGCGAGATTCCCGAGGATCTCTTTACGAATTGTACGGCTGCTGAGCGTTTCTCCTATGCTTTCTATGGCACGGGTACGGGTATTGTAAGTACCACCTCCACACTTAGTAACTTTAACGAAATTAAGGGTATGGTGGAGCAGGGTAGATTGAAGAGTATCCCCGGAGGACTCTTCCGCAATTGTGCCAATGCCTTGAAGTTCGACTATGTCTTTGGCGCGACAGCCATTGAGAGCATCCCTGAGGGTATTTTCGCCCACAACTCATTGGCAACAACCTATATGGGTGCTTTCTCGGCTTGTGTTAATCTCAGCACTCTGCCTGTTGGTTTGCTGAAAAATGCAACCGCTGCCACCGACATCAAATATATGTTTGCAGGATGTAGTCGCGTGGAGAATATCCCCGCAGGTATGTTTACTAACTGTGCGGCTGTTACAAATTTGGAGTATATTTTCTATAAGACGGGTGTTAAGAAACTTTCGGCAGGTCTGTTCGAGGGACTTTCGGGTGTGAAGACTATGGGAGCAGTTTTCCAAGATTGCGTAGAATTGAGCGAGATTGAGGAGGGTGTTTTCGATGGTCTTACGGCTGCCAAATCCTTTAAGTATTGCTTCTCGGGCTGTACGGCGCTGAGGACCATTCCCGAAGGATTGTTCCGTGGTCTTGATAAGGCTTACGAATTTGCCTCCACCTTTGAGGATAGCGCATTGGAGAGTGTGCCTGTCGGTCTGTTTGCCGATGCAAGGGACTACTCCTCGGCTGACTTCTCCTATATGCTGGCGGGTTGTAGCAACCTCAAAACGGTTCCCGCTGGTCTGTTTGACAAGTTTACGACTGTTACCTCGCCCGGTTTTAGGTATTGCTTCACCGGCTCGGGTATCGAGAGTATTCCCGCAGGTCTGTTTGCGAAAAATGTGAAGGTTTCCACCGGCTTTGAGAATGTGTTCTACTATTGTGCCAACCTGAAAACCATCGAGGGACCCATCTTCCCCGAATCTTCGAGTGTTTCGTCTATGAAGTATGTTTTTGCAGGTTGTACGGCATTGGAGGCATTGCCCGAGGGTTTGTTTGACTCCATTGTGACCTCGAAGACCAACTTCACAGGTACTTTTGCGCTCTGCCAATCGCTCCAAACACTGCCCGCAGGATTGTTTGCAAAAAATACGTTGGCAACAAACTTTACCAGCACGTTCAATAGTTGCACCTCGCTGGCGGAGATTCCTGCCGACCTGCTTGGTAATAATGCGAAGATTACTTATGTGACAAGTATGTTCGAGAGTTGCTATGCTCTTAAAACCGTTCCTTCGGAACTCTTTGCGGGTTGCCCTGCAATTACAAGTTTCGAGGCTACGTTTGCGCTTTGCAAGGGCTTGGAGAGTGTTCCTGCCGACCTCTTTGCGGCTATTGGCACCAAGACTTCGAGCATCAATTTCTCGGAGTGCTTCTTGGAGTGCGAGAGCCTCAAAACGATCCCCGCGAGCCTCTTCGACACTGTAAGGCGTATCAACTACATTGACAACTGCTTCAATGGTTGCATCGCGCTCACAGGCGAGTCGCCCTATACGATTGTGACCGATGCAGAGGGTAATGAAACAAAAGTACACCTCTATGAGCGCACACGAGGCGAAGACTTCCCCAATGCTCCCGTATCCGCCTCGGCACACGTTGGGTGCTTCGCGGGTTGCGTTGGACTTAGCGACTACGAAAACATCCCCGCAGATTGGAAATAGGGAGAGAATGAAGAGTAACTCACGAGAAAAAGTAGTATGACGATGAAAAGATATTACCTATATATTATAGTGGCAAGCCTCGCAATGTTTACTATGGGTTGCCAAACAGAACCCGCAGATGTGTTGCAGGCAGAACCTGACTACGCAAATGTGGAACTATCCTCGCGCTCGGTGGTGCTTGCGGCTGACGAGTGCGTCAAAACCGTATTTGTTGCCACCAATCGCACCGAAATAGCAGTGGAGTATGCCGAAACGTGGCTCGATGTGAGCGTTGAGGGCAACGCCCTGACTCTCTATGTCGAAGCCAACAAGGATAGCCAAAACCGCGAGGCTGTGGTGGATGTAGTTGTAGGCACCGAGCCCGATGTGGCAAAGGCACGCCTTAGGGTGGTGCAGACGACTGTCGGTTTGGTGGACCTCTCGGCAGAGGGTACGGCAAACTGCTATGTGGCATTGCCCAATGGCTCCTACTGCTTGGATGCGAGCATCAAGGGTAATGGCGGAGGCGATGGTAATAGCCGCTATATCGAGTTTGAGGGCTTGGAGATTGAGGGCGCAGCCTATGCCGACCTGGCGTGGGAGGCAACCTACGATGGCGATAAGACGCGCAGTACGAAGATTATCAGCGGTGCGCCCATCTACTCGGCAGACGACCAGAAGATTTATTTCGCTACGGGGGAGAGCGAGGGTAACGCCCTTGTGAGCCTCCATAGCGCAGACGGCACCATCCTTTGGAGCTGGCACATCTGGGTTACTTCCAAGGAAATCACCACCTCTGAGGGTAACGGCTTGGAGTGGATGGACCGCAACTTAGGCGCACTCTCGAACGAGATTGGCGACGTTGCCAATAGGGGTATGCTCTACCAATGGGGACGCAAGGAGCCTTTCCTGCCTTCGAGCGTGGCTTATATGGAGGTGCCCACCCACACATACGATGATGACTACAACCTCGCCGAAACCGAAGAGGAGTACTACGCCATCCAGGCAGAGATTGAGGCTGCCCGCGAGGTGCTCAACGTGAATAATGAGCAGAGGGGCGATGGCTATGCCGAGTGGCATTACGTGGGCGAGGTGCCCCCTGTGGCACTTGCTGCACCTGGTAATGTGGATTACGCATTGCAGCACCCCACAACCTTCCTCGGTTGTAGGACCGATATCCCCATCGGAGAGTATGTCTTCGATTGGTACTTGCAGCAGGATTTGGAGGGCAAAGGCGGTCTTATGCAACAGTCGGCATCTAATCTTTGGGGCGATAGCGAGGAGTCGGCGGATTATAAGACCATCTTCGACCCCTGCCCTGTGGGCTATGCCGTTCCCCCCACCAATGCCTTTGCAAATATGCCTCTGGACTACGCTTGTACCTACCTGAGCAACGAGTGGACAAAGGAGGACTACGGCTGGACGTGGACCGAGGGTAGTGGTGACTACTTCCCTGCGGCTGGTAACTTCGATGTGTCGGGCTTGATTGGCGAGACGAGCGAGAAGATGCTCTATTGGACTGCCCAGACCTTTGGTTACGGCTACCAGGGCTTCGGTAAGTCGGCACAACTCTTTGTGGCATATAACGATATTTTCTATGGCATCTACCCCTTGCTCGACGAGGCGGAGGCTGGCTCGTGGTACTCCTACGGTGCCCGCTGCATTGGTGCTTCGGTAAGGTGCGTAAAGGAGCAGAAATAACAATCAAACAAACTATAAATCAAATTCAAACACAAATTATGAAAAAAACTATTTACACGCAACCTGCTATCAGCGTTGAGAATGTTGAGGTAGAGGTTGGTATTGCACTCAGTTATGGAGATTATGGCAAACCTGGACAAGGTGGCGACTATGCTGAGGACGATGGAGAAGAGTATTAATGAAATCGTGATGGAACTATGAAAAGAATGATGAAAACTTTGGTCTTCGTTGCAGCAGCTGCAATGGGACTCACCGCTTGCCAGAACGATTTTGAGGAACAAATCGAGGCAAAAGATTCTGTTGTTGTAACCTTCGTTACGGACTCGGCTGATAGCCGTACTTCGGTTGATACGAGTGACTCGACGGCTCCCGTATTTGCCTGGGGCGAAAATGAAACTTTCGCAGTTTTGGAACAGACCGATGCACTTGCCGAGGCTACTGCTGTGACTTACGAAAATGTGGATGGCAAAGCAGAGATTACCGCTACTTTCGACAAAAACGCAGGCAAGGAGTCGTATCAGTATGTTACCGTCTACCCCGCAACAGGCTATGTTAGTGCAGAGGGCATTGAGGCTGCAACCCTCTCTATCCCTGCCGAGCAGACTATGGCAGAGGGCTCCTACGATCCCAATGCAGATCTTATGGTTTCGGAGGTTGTGACCAAGGATGCACAGCCCTCTGATGCTCAGATGGTTCGTTTCACCCGCCTTGCTGCTGTGGCTAAGATGAGCCTCACAAACTTTGGTGTTGAACTTGGTGACAAGGTGCGAAGTGTGACCTTTACTGCTGATGGTAAGACCATTGCTGGTAAGTTTACCACAGACCTTGCTGCTCCCGTAGCCGAAAATGTGGAGGGTGGTAGCAGTGTGGTAGTTACAACCACCTCGTCTAGCGATATCTATTTCACTCTTGTACCTACTACTATTGCAGTTGGCGAGAGCTTTTCGGTTACAATCGTTACCGATAAGAGATTGTATGTAAGGAAGGTGACTATCGCCGAAGGTAAGAAACCTCTGACTTTTGAAGCGGGAAATGTGACTCGTTTTAGTGTAAATATGCAGGACGTAGCCCCCAGCGACAAGTGGGTGCTCGTTAAGGACGTGAACGACCTCGAAGCAGGCGACATCGTGACCTTCGTTGCTAATAACTATAATGTTGTTTTGGGCGCGAAATTTTACAGTACTAACTATCCCTATGGTTCGCAGATAGATATCGTTAAGATTGGGGAGTACTTCTACCATCCCATTACGACTGCGGATACTGAGGTAAAGGATATGGTTCAGCAACTCGTTGTAGCAAAACAAGATGAACAGTATTGTTTCTACAACGGTGTAGACTATTCCGATGATGAAAACATTGGTTTCGCGTGCGTGAAGAGTACGTCTTATTTTTATCTTCAAGACGCAATTAGTGAGAATTCGTTGTTTGATGTAAGTATTGATGCAGAAACAGCTGTGGCCACTGTTAAAGCTACTAATAGTACTGTTACAGCCAAGTATGTCTACTACTATCCTAACAACAGCCTAACTACCCGTTCTTTCAGAGGCAAGTCTTCCGCTCCTACGGCAGACCAATATATGTGTATCTACAAAATCGAGGGTGCAAAGGGTGTGATTGATGCATCTATTAGCTTGCCCGAGAATAGTCTTGTAGTGGCTGGCAAAGAGGCAAGCAATGCTGTTGTTGCTGAGGAGGTGAAATTCAACTACACCGACAATTGGGATATTAGTGTTTCTGAGGAGGCGGATTGGCTCGAAGTCAACTATGCAGATGGTAAACTTACCTATACTACTCAGGCAAACGAGAACATTGGTACTCGTAAAGCAGTCGTAACTATCAAGGCAACTTGCAATGGCGCAGAAAATACTTGGGAGTTCACTATGCTTCAAAAAGGCGAGCCTGGGCCTATTAGTGTTGCCGACTTTGTTAAATTAACTTATGACTCAAAGAACGTTGAGAGTCTGTACTATGATTATAGTGTGACAGGCGCTTTGGGCACCATTGCTTCGAGTATTAGCGGTAGCACTTATTTGGCTGATCCCCAAAATGCTGACACTAAGGCAACCTTCAAGTATATCTATCTGACTGATGGAAATACAACATTCTACAATAACAAGGGTGATGTAAAAACTGGTGATATTGTTACTATTGTTGCATCCTTAACTGCATCGAAAACTGGTGGTAGTATTGATTATCCTGCTACTTATATGGGCTACTACAACCTTTCGGCTAAGGCTGAGAATGACCTCGTTGCACACACTGGTGGTGAGGTAAAAGTTACTATTGAGAAGACTGGTACTCTTACTCCTCAAACTATTAAGGGTAGTGTTAGTGTCGGTGAACTTACCTACACCGATAATGCAACCGAGGCGACCATCAAGTTGGCTGCCAACGATGGCGCACCTCGCCAGGTTGTGGCTACCTTCACTGATGGCTATGCAACTACCTCTGTGACCGTTGTTCAGGCTGCCGACACAAGCAAAGGCAACACTTGGGAACTTGTAACCGATGCAAACACTCTTGAAGTTGGCGACCAAGTGATCATCACTGCTAAGGACTACGATGTGGCTATGAGCACCACCATAAATAGTGATGATAGGCGTAATGAAGTAGCTGTTACTAAACTTGGTAACCATTTCATCACTCCCGCCGAGGGTACTCAGACCTTTGTTTTGGGCGCAGGCTCTGAGGCTAAGACCTTTGCATTCTATGACGCTGTTAACGAAGGTTATCTTGTTTCGACTTCAAAGAGCAGTTCATCTTACTACCTTAAAAATCAGGCGTATGTAGATGAAAACACCTCGTTTGCTATCAGCATTGTGGATGGTACAGCTACCATCAGCAATACCGCAGGTGATTATAGCGGAAATAAGTTGTACTATAATCAGTCGAAACAGTATTTTTATAGTGGAACATCGGTAAAACAGGCAATCAGCCTCTACCGCTTGGTAGGCGTTAAGGGTATCATTCCCGTTACTCCTGCCGATGTGACTGTTCCCGAGAAGCACGTTGTTGTTGTCGAGCAGGGCGTAACGGAGCCTACTGCTATCTCGGAGGTTGTCTTCAACTACGTTGGTGATTGGAATATCACCGCTACCTCGGATGTCGAGTGGCTTACCTCGCTCAACTACGACAAGACAAATAACTGCCTGAACTACACCGCTGCTGCCAACGAAGGCGTAGTACGTTATGCAAACGTAACTATTAAAGCGTCGCTCGAAGGTCAGAAGGATATTACTTGGACTTTCAAAGTCCTGCAAAAGGGTAAGCCCGAGGAGATCTCCATTGCCGAGTTTATCACTAAGCCCGTAGATGTGAATGTTGAGTACAAAATTACTGGTAGGGTAACTGTTAAATCAATCACAGAGAGTGGTTATTACACACTTGCCGATGATGAAGGAAACACAGCAGAAGTTAGGTATGTATATACCGAGGATAACGCAATTTTGGCTAAACAAGATATTGTCAAAGAGGGTGATGTTATGACAGTTACTACGGTGGTAACAACCTCACCGAAAAAGGGTGGTAGCAGTGCTTATCACTCCATCTACAAAGGTCACTACCGCTTGACTGCAACCGTAGAGCCCACTGTCGTTGGTTACGAGGGTGGCGATGCAACTATCAGTGTTGCTTTGACACAGAACGGTACTCTTGGTACTCTTTGTGCGCCTACTGCAATTGAGGGTAATATGCCGGAGAGCGACTTCGCAACATTCTCCTACACAACCGATGCACCCACTGCTACTGTTAAATTCGCTGCGAATGCAGGTGCTTCGCGCAAAGTTGAGGCTACCTTCAAATCTGGTTTGGCAGAGGCTTCGGTAGTTGTCGGTCAGCAGAATGATCCTTCGGTTAAGGTGGGTTGGTTCCTTGTGAAAGATGTGAACGAACTTAAAGAGGGCGATAAAGTGATTATTGCAGCAAAGAATCCCGATGAGACTCTTAATTATGCAATCAAGAAATACACGTCCAATACTGGTTCGAGTTATGGTATTGCCATTAACATTACCGGTGAATCTATTGATGATGTGACGGGTGTTGAGCAATTTACTCTTGCAAATGGTCACGCCGATTACCCTGACACTTGGTCGTTTGTATGTGATTCTTATAGTCGATACCTCTGTACAAACAGTAATAATACCAAAATCACAGGCACATTAGACAAGACTGGCTCCTGGACGATAGTGATAGGCACAGACGCTAAGGTTACCTTGACCTCAAAAACGGGTACTTCTTCCACATCCAAGAATACTATGATGTTTAATTACACAACAAGTAATCAAACATTCGGTGCTTATACTGCAAGCACAACCGGCAAGGGTGCAATCTACATCTACAAGTATTATAATTCGTTAGAGCAGTAATATGAAACTTGTGAAACATTTGGCTTTGATGGCTATGGTGGCGTTGGCTGCCATAGCCAACACTGCGTGTGAGGAGCCCGAGGAGGAGGGTAAAAACCCCAATCTCAACCACTCCCTCACACTCACTGTCGATGTGGAGAACATTACTGCTACCTCGGCAAAAGTGAAGGTCGCTCACGAGGGCAAAACCGCCGACAGCTGGTACGGACTCCTTACTACCGACACAACAACACGCATCGATGAGTTGGTGGTAAGCACTGTCGAAGAACTCAAAAAGGGCGACATCGGCTCGCAGCTGATTTTTAGCAAAAACTACGTCAAAATCTTCACACCTCTGACACCCGCTACCAATTATAGGTACATCGCTTTCGGACTCTCCGAAGAGGGCGAAATCTATGGCGAGTATGCCTCCATCGACTTCACAACCCTCGCGCAGGGTAGTGGCAGCACTGGCGGCAGTGGCGACAGCGGCGAAGACGAGGTGTACGGCACAATGATTGTCAATCCCGCGTGGAGCATCGCCTTTACGGGCGCAGGCACCATCGATGGCAAAAGCTACAACAACATCGTGACCGTAACCAGCACCGACAACAACCCCTACACTATTGCAGTTGTCTATGCCAGCGAGTACGATGTGGCATATCTGCCCCAGCTGGGCGAGTATCTCTTGGAGGATATGTACTCCTACCTCGAATCCTACAACAGTGCCTATGGCGAGTCGGCAGTGCTCAATGACCTGCTCTATCGTGGTAATGGTATGACTGCTTTCGATGAGCTCGCTCCCGGCTATTATATGGCTGTTGCTTTGGGTATCACCTCCAAAGGCGAGATTAGCGGTCTTTATGCCGTTTCGTCTGTCTTCGAGATTGAAGAGGAGGTGCCTACTTCTATCTACAACGCTTGGCTTGGCGATTGGGTTATCAAGGGCGACAACAACATCTCGAACGATGTTATCATTGCACGCCAATTCGCCAACCGCTCCATCAACCTCATAGGTCTTATGGGGCTGCCTTTCAGCATCGTGGGCGAGTACTCCTCGGAGCGCAACGACATCATCTTCTACTCACAAATCGTGGAGCCCAACTACACCTTCGAAGACGGCACTGTGGCTAACATCTGCCTTATTGGTGTGGATAAGGATGGTAAGTCCTATGGTTTGCGCGAGAATGGCGAGTATGGTATTGCCATTGCGGGCGTTTTGGAGGGCGGTCAGCGTGCTATTGTGCGCTATGGCGTCAACCAACCCGACTATCCCAAGTTCAACGCGATGATGCTCGTGGCAGAGATAAATGGTAAACACCACGCCATTGGCAACTCGCACCAAAACATCCCCGCCTTCAACGTGATGGCAGAGATTAACCCCTACACAACCGAGGAGAGTGCCGCACAGGTGGCTCCTATGAGGTGTGTGAGCAGGATGAAAACCCTCGCCACACCCTCCATTCACCTCCGCCTTGGCGAGGAGATTGAGGTTGTGAACTTCTAACCACCCTCAGCCCCCATAAGAGGGCAAAAGTGGCGCAAAGTTTGTACTCCCCGAAAGGTTCAACCCTTTCGGGGAGTTTTTTCGTAGCTCGGAGGCTGTGTAGGTGGTAAAATATAAGAAATTTGAAATTTGAGTTTTGAATTATGGCAAATGCGAGTAAGCGAGGGCAGAGATAACTTGTTTTCTCTGTCGAGCGAGAGCATTTTAGACAAAAAATTTTTTTTTGTCAATTTTCTTAGTATATTTGCGGGCTAATTTTAGGCACTTATGAGCGCACTGAGAGAATTTTGCATCCCCTTCAAAGGCTTGAAGAGTGGCTCGCACCACTTCGAATTCAAGATTGATAAGGCTTTCTTGGAGGCTGTGGGCGATGAGGAACTCATTGATGCAGATGTAGATGTGGAGGTCGAGATGACCAAAACGGCGCAGATGCTCACCTTCGAGGTTGGGATGGAAGGCTCGGCTTGGGTGGAGTGCGATAGGTGCTTGGATGAACTCGAATATCCTGTGGAGGCTGACGATACGCTCTATGTGAAGTTCAGCGAGGAGGAGATAGAGTTCGATGGCGAAGTGCTGTGGCTCAACCCCGCCGACGACGAGTTGGATCTTGCGGGCTACATCTACGAAACGCTCCTCTTGGCGTTGCCCTACCAGAGAGTGCACGAGAGCTTGGAGGAGTGCAATCAGGAGATGATTGCTCGTTTCAGGATAGTCAGCGAGGAAGAGTTTGAGGAGATAGCCGAGCCTAAGGAGCATGCCCTCGCGGGAGGCGACAATGGCAACGCGCTGGCGGCACTCCGCAGCAAGTTGGAAGCAGAAGAGAAATAAATATAAACTAATAAATTACAGATAATTATGGCACATCCTAAACACAAGGTTTCGTCCACCAGAAGAGACAAACGCCGCACACACTATGTTGCTGCTGTTCCTACCGTAGCTGTTTGCTCGAACTGCGGTTCGCCCGTTCAGTACCACCGCGTATGCCCCGAGTGTGGTTTCTACCGTGGCAAATTGGCAATCGAGAAAAAAGCTGAGTAGCGAATAAACTACTACTTTGATGCGCAATCTTCGCATAGGTATCGACGCTATGGGTGGCGACTTCGCCCCCGAGGCAGTCGTTAAGGGTGTGGTTGAGTCGTTGGAGTTGCTCGATGCTACCACCAAGGTGGTTCTTTTTGGCGACAAGGAGGCTATTGAGGGGTGCTTGCAGGCAGAGGGCTACGAAGGCGATAGGATAGAGATTGTGGCAACCTCGGAGGTTATCACAATGAACGACCACCCTGTGAAGGCTTTTCAGACGAAGGCTGATTCGAGTATCCGTAAGGGCTTCGAGTGGCTGAAAGCGGGCAAGATTGACGGCATCGCAAGTGCCGGCTCGACTGGTGCTATGATGGCAGGCGCAATGTTTACGGTCGGCACTACCGAGGGTGTCATCCGCCCCGCAGTGTCGGCAGCCATCGCAAATGTCAAAGGTGGCTACACGCTCCTGCTCGATGTGGGTTTGAATGTAGATTGCAAACCCGAGGTACTTTGCCAGTACGGACTTATGGGTAGTATCTACGCCAAGGACCTTTGGGGACTCTCCGAACCACGAGTAGCACTGCTCAACATTGGCGAGGAGGAGAGCAAGGGAAACGCTCAGGCAAAGGCGGCATATCAGATGCTTGCCGAGGACAAGAGAATCAACTTTGTTGGTAACATCGAGGGTAAGGATTTCTACTTGGGCAAGGCAGATGTAGTGGTATGTGATGGTTTTATGGGCAACGTGCTCTTGAAACTCTCCGAGAGCCTTCGCTTTATCGCCAAGGCGAGGAAGATTGACGACGAGTTCCTCGATAATCTTAACTACGAGATTAAGGGTGGAACGCCCGCATTGGGAGTGAACGATGTGGTGATAGTCGGTCACGGAGCCTCTTCGGTGTTGGCACTGAGGAATATGGTCCACCAGACCGAGCTCAGCATCAAGTCAGGCTATGCGGAGGATATCCGCCGCGCATTTGCCACAGAAACAACTACTGCCGAGTAAACTTTTCGGCACAAGGTCTTGGAAGTGAAGACCGCTTGGTTCCATAGTTCAACGGATAGAACGACAGTTTCCTAAACTGTAAATCTGGGTTCGATTCCCGGTGGGACTACCAAAAAGAGGAGTTAGCATTTGCTAACTCCTCTTTTTGGTAGTCCCACCACCCTGGCTGAGCCTTGTGAGTCTTGAAGAAACCCCGAAAGTTTAGACAAACTTTCGGGGTTTCTTCATTGTCTAAGCCTTTTCGGTGTTACTCCATAGGTGCTACCACTACCTCGAAGCCGTCGTCTTTTAGTAGCTCGGGGATGTGGGCAATCTCCTCAGGGGGAGTGCCTATGGTGTGGAATGGGTAGAAAACGCGCGGTTTTATGGCACGTGTTGCCTCCACAGCCATCTCGACAGTCATAGTGTAGGGTAGGTTTACGGGCAGGAAGAGGTAGTCGATATCCTCCACTGCCTTCATCTCGGGTGTCAGCTCCGTGTCGCCGCCCACGTATGTGCGCCTGCCTGCCAACTCAATGATGTAACCATTGTCACCCCTCTCTTTGGGGTGATACTGCGTGCGCTCGATGTTGTAGGCGGGCACTCGCTCCACCGCCAACCACGAGTTCATAAAGGTGCGATTGTTCTCTCCAAGCACCTCGGCTTCCTCCAACTCGGCACCCACTACGGCGTTGGTGATGATTACTGTGTCGCTTTTGCGGAGCATCTCTATCGCTTGGGAGTCGAAATGGTCGTCGTGGTGATGGGTTATGAGTATGGCGTCAGCCTTGGGCAGAGTTGTGAAATCTGCCTCAGAGCAGCAAGGGTCCACATAGACGTGCTTGCCGTCCCACTCTAAGCCTATTGTGGCGTGCCCAAACAGCGCGAAAATAATGTCGCCCCTGCTATCGCCCGCCCTACGGTCTTGTACAAATTCTCGTTTCATAACTTTTTCCTTTTTGGTCTAACATCCAATGCCTAAGGTCTAATGTCGCGGTCGCGATGCGCCCGAAAACTTAACAGACCTATCCTGCCCTTCTGGCACCTCCCCTAACTTGGGGGAGTGATGTGGTCGTGGAAGTCCCATATCTCTCAGTTCTCCCATAACTCCCATAAGCCTTAGGACTCTTGACGTTAGACGTTAGACGTCAGTCGTTCGACATCTCAAATAGTCGCAAAAAGCGACTATTTGAGATACTTATTGAGCCATCCGAAGAACTCGCGGTTCCAAACGAGCGAGTATCTCGGGCTTTGCCCGAGTAAGCCCCTCCCCGAGGGAGGGGTTTGGGGTGGGGTAAGATACTATTCCAGCCCCGCCGTATCTCCGAAGGCAGAACGTCTTGTTTTTACTTCAAATACTTGTTGAGCCATCCGAAGAACTCGCGGTTCCAAACGAGCGAGTTCTGGGGCTGGAATACTTGGTGTGCTTCGTTCTCGAAGGCTACAAGACGTGCGGGTACACCCTGCAATTTTGCTGCCGTAAATGCCTCCAAACTCTGTGTGAAGGGGATGCGGAAGTCCTGCTCGCCTGTGAAGATGAGGATGGGGGTGTCCCACTTAGCGACGGCTTTGTGGGGCGAGTTGCGGTAGCTGCGCTGTGCTGTGCGGTTTTTGGTATCCCAATATGCGCCGCCGTAGTCGTTGTTTACGAACCACATCTCCTCGGTGTGACCATACATACTCTCGAAGTTGAAGATGCCGCAGTGTGAAATGAGTGCTTTGAAGCGTCCCTCGTGATGACCTGCCAGGTAGTATACCGAGTAACCGCCATAACTTGCACCCACTGCACCCAGACGCTCCTCGTCACTCCAAGGCTCCGCAGCCACATTGTCGATGGCTGCGAGATAGTCGCGGATGTTCTGACCGCTGTAATCGCCCGAAATCTGGTCGAGCCACTCCTGACCGAACGAGGGCAAGCCCCTACGGTTGGGAGCCACTACAACATAACCCTCCGAAGCCATCAGCTGGAAGTTCCAGCGGTAGCTCCAAAATTGGCTAACGACACTCTGAGGACCGCCCTGACAGTAGAGTAGGGTGGGATACTTGGCGTTCTTGTCGAAGTTGGGAGGCAGGATTACCCATACGAGCATCTGCTTGCCGTCGGTGGTCTTTACCCAACGTTTGGTGCACTCGCCCATAGGAATGTTGTCGTAGATTTGCTGGTTGATGAAGGTGGTCTGACGGAGCGACCAATCCTCACCCACGAGGTAGAGCTCGGGAGCCTTCATAATGGTATTCATATGAGCCACAATTTTGTCACCCACCTTACTGAAAGTGTTGATGTCGTGGTCGCCCGAGGTGAGCACTTCCACCTTGCCACTACCAACCTCCACACGGCAAATCTGGTGAGTTGCGGTGATGGGGGCGATGAAGTAGAGGGTGTTGTTGCCCTCCCACACCACGTTTGTGGCATTGTAGTCGAACGATGCGGTCTGGTCGCTCATTGAGCCGTTCTCGCTGTTCCATACAAACAGACGCTCCTTATCACTCTCGTTGCCCGCTCGACGCATACTGCGGAAGGCAATCATTTTGTCGTCGGGACTCCATACGGGGTATTTGTCATAACCCGGCATCTCGCCCCACTCCTTGCAGATGTTGCGAGTTGTGCCCGAGGTTACATCATACACAAAGATGTCCGAGTCGGTCGATACGGCGTATGCCGCACCTGTGAGGTGCTTGCAGGTATATGCAAGGGCTGTGCCCGCATTGTTCCAAGCAATCTCCTCGCTGTCGAAATAGGGCGCAAGGGGCGCATCCCAAGGCTCGCCCTCCATAATATCCTTGCCCTCTTTTACTATGCCACCGCCGATGGGTGCTACGAAGATGTGGGAGTAGTCGCCCTCATCCCAATAGTCCCAGTGGCGCACCATAAGGTCGTCATAGATGCGTGCTTTGGACTTGTCCGCTTCGGCATAAACATCCGAGCCTTTGATGTTCACAACGTGTACCTTCTTGGTGTAGAACATCATATCGCCCGAGGGAGCGATGCCGTAACTCTCCAAGTCTTCGATGTCGGTCAGCTGCTGCTTGTCTTTGCCGTCGGGGAGAATGCTCCACACCTGCCCGTCGGTCATATAGTATAGGCGGTCGCCAACCCATTGGGGCGAGGAGGCTTTCTCCACCAGACGCACCACTTCGCCACCCTCTGTGGGCATCAGATAGAGGTCTGTTTTGCCCTTGTTTTCCTCCATATTATAATAGGTAATTGTGAAGGCAACAAGAGTGCCGTCGGGCGAAATCTTCTGGCTTCCCACACGTCCCATTTTCCACATCACTTCGGGTGTGAACTTGCCCGCTGCAATTTCCTCGGGTGTGAGGTTGTTTGTGAATTCCATAACTTCCAAAGTTGCATTTTGGCTGCATCCTGCGAGTAGAACTGCTGCCATTGCTGTTTTTAATAAATTGCGTAAATTCATATTAGGTTAGTAAATTAATTTAATAAATATATTCTATTTTGTCCCTCTTAAATGCTTATGTAGTGGTGGAGTGGTTTGGGTAATAATAAAAAATCTTAATTATTAACCTTATATTTCAAAAATTCTTCAAAAACTAATTTGATGGTCGAATAGCTCTCCTCTACTGCCTGCCAGAGCCTTCTGCCCCCCAGCCACTCGGCAGCCGTGATGCTCTCGCCCTCCTCGGGAGTGAGTGCAGGCTCCTCACCGGGTGCGAACATCAGAAACCACTCGGTCTGCTTGACCTCCCACCTGCCGTATGCACGATGGAAGTGGCGTGTGGTACAGAGTGGAGCCACAATCTCCGCCTCCTGCAAGCCCGTCTCCTCTTGCACCTCTCGCAATGCAGCCTCTTCGGCACTCTCGCCCTCGTCGATGTGTCCTTTGGGCAGGTCGCGCCACCCCTTGCGAGTGATAATGAGGATGTCGCCCCTCTGGTTCTCTACCAAGCCACCGGCAGCCTTTACTATGGGCATCTGGGCGATAAAACGCTTCCCCGCAGCCTCTCCATCGGGTGCAAGAATGACAAGCGAGCGGTTGCTTCCCACAGCCGCAAGCAACTCTTCGGGAGTGGGTGTGGCATCCTGCCCGATATGCAATATCGGGGTCTTTTTTCCCTCCTCTGCAAGCGAGCTAACTGCCCTATAATCAGCCTCGGAGGAAAAAATGAAAAATTTATTTTCAAAAAATAGTCGCATAACTCTACAAAATAACTAATTTTATGGCAATTTTACAAATATAAGCGATGGAAAAATACGAAAGCAAACAGCAACAAATACGCCGCTCGGCAGAGCAGATATACTTGGCACTCTCGTCGTTCAATAACTTTACGCCTATGATTCAGGACAAGGTGGAGGAGTGGAGTGCCGACGACGATGTCTGCTCGTTTAAGGTCAAAGGTATGCCCATAAGACTCCGTATGGTGGAGCGAGAGCCCTCGAAACTTGTGAAAATTCAGGGCGATGAAGGCTCGCCTGTGGATTTTACCTTTTGGCTCCAACTCAAAGAGGTTGCCCCCTACGACACCCGTATGCGCATTGTGGTTCACGCCGAACTGAATATGATGATGCGTATGATGATTGGCAAGAAATTGCAGGGCGCCGTAGACCAAATGGCAGAGGCAATCGCAATGGCTATGCAATAGCAATTGAGAATTGAGAATTGAGAATTGAGAATTGAGAATTTTTTCGGACACGTAGTGTCCGCACCGTTAGACGTTAGACCAAAAGAAAGAAATCAAAACCTAAAATAAAAACCGTTTAATCTTATGTTAGAACAATTCGTAAACCGTCACATTGGTCCTTCGGAGAAGGATTTTCAGCAGATGCTCGAAACCATTGGTGTGAGCAGTGTTGAGGAACTGCTCTCGCAGGTTATGCCCCAGAGTATTCGCCTCCGCAAACCTCTTGCACTCGATGAGCCTATGACCGAGGCACAATTTGCTGCCCACATCCGCTCGCTTGCCGATAGGAACCAAACACTCCGCTCGTTCATCGGTATGGGATATTACCCCAACTCGATGCCTGCGGCTATCATCCGCAACGTCTTTGAGAATCCTTCGTGGTACACCTCCTACACCCCCTATCAAGCAGAGATTTCGCAGGGTAGGTTGGAGGCTCTGCTGAACTTCCAGACGATGATTGTGTCGCTGACGGGTATGGAGATTGCCAACTGCTCGCTTTTGGACGAGGCTACGGCTGCTGCCGAGGCTATGCTTATGATGTACTCACTGCGTAGCCGCGACCAGCAGAAGGCTGGTGCCAATGTTCTCTTTGTGGATAGCAACATCTACCCCCAAACCCTCGATGTACTGCTGACCCGTAGCGAGCCTTTCGGCATAGAGATAGTTATCGACGACTACGCAACCTACGAATTCTCGGGTAGGGAGTTTGGCGCAATGGTGCAGTATCCCGCTGCCGCCGGCGAGGTGAGGGACTACGAGGAGTTCACCGCAAAGGCTCACGAGGCTGGCGCAAAGGTGGCTGCTGTTTGTGACCTTATGAGCCTTGTAGTATTGAAGGCTCCTGCCGAGTGGGGTGCCGATATTGCTATTGGCTCCTCGCAGAGGTTCGGTCTGCCTATGGGCTTTGGTGGTCCCAGCGCAGGCTATATGGCAACCAAGGATGCCTACAAACGCAATATGCCCGGTCGTATCATTGGTGTGTCGGTAGACCGCTTGGGCAACCGCGCACTCCGTATGGCTCTCCAAACACGCGAACAACACATCAAACGCGAGAAGGCTACCTCGAACATCTGTACCGCTTCGGCACTTATGGCTTCGATGTCGGGCTTCTACGCTGTCTATAATGGTCCCGAGGGCTTGTTGCGCATTGCAAAGCACATCCACTCGCGTACCGTAGCCGTTGCCGAGGCTTTGAAGGCTCTGGGTTATGCACTCCGCACCGAGGAGTACTTCGATACTTTGGAGGTGGAGGCTGAGGCTGCTGTGGTGTCGGATATTGCCCTATCGCGAGGTATCAACTTCTTCTATCCCGCCGAGGATAAGGTGAGGATGAGCTTCGACGAGGTAACTACCGACGAGGAGGTCGCCGAGGTCGTTGCTATTTTTGCTGAGGCTGTGGGCAAGAAGGCTCCCAAGGGTATCAAGATTGACGAGGAGGCGAATGCTGTTCCCGCTGCGCTCCGCCGCGAGAGCGCAATCCTCACCGAGCCCGTATTCCAGAAATACCACTCCGAGACCGAGCTGATGCGCTATATCAAACGCCTTGAACACCGCGACATCTCGCTGGCAGACAGTATGATATCGCTCGGCTCGTGTACTATGAAACTCAACCCTGCCGTGACGATGATGCCACTCTCGCTGGCAGGCTTTACCAATATGCACCCCTTTGCTCCTACGGCTCAGGCTGAGGGTTACCTCGCAATGATTGCCGACTTGGAGAGGGATCTTGCAACCATCACAGGCTTTGCGGGTTGCACCTTGCAGCCCAACTCGGGTGCAGCGGGCGAATATACGGGTCTGATGATTATCCGTGCTTGGCACCAGAGCCGCTCGCAGGGCTACCGCAACATCATCCTCATTCCCGCTTCGGCACACGGCACCAACCCCGCATCGGCTGCTATGGCAGGTATGAAGATTGTTACCGTAGCGTGTGACGACAAGGGCAATATCGATGTTGAGGACTTGAAGGCAAAAGCCGAGCAGTACGAGGGCGAACTTGCAGCTTTGATGGTTACCTACCCCTCCACCCACGGTGTTTTCGAGAGTCGCATCAGGGAGATTGTAGATACCGTACACGAGTTTGGCGGTCAGGTATATATGGACGGTGCAAATATGAACGCCCAAGTGGGTCTTACTAACCCCGGCTTCATTGGTGCCGATGTGTGCCACCTGAACCTGCACAAGACCTTCGCAATGCCTCACGGTGGCGGTGGTCCCGGTGTAGGTCCCGTATGTGTTGCCGAACACTTGGTGGAGTTCCTGCCTTCGCACTCGGTAGTGAGCACCGGCGGCTCGGACGGCATTACCGCAGTGTCGAGTTCGCCTTGGGGTAGTGCACTGCTGCTGCCTATTACCTACGGCTACGTTAAGATGCTGGGCGCCGAGGGCTTGCGCAAGGTTACCGAGGCGGCTATCGTCAATGCTAACTATATGTCGTGCAAGTTGCGCGAAAGCTACCGCACCTTCTACTCGGGAGAGAGCGGACGTGTAGGTCACGAGATGATTTTGGATTTGACCAACTTCCGCCGCGAGTATGGCGTAGAGGTGGGCGATGTGGCACACCGACTGATGGACTACGGTTTCCACGCACCCACACTCTCGTTCCCCGTTCACGACACGCTGATGGTGGAGCCCACCGAGAGTGAGTCTAAGGAGGAGATGGATCGCTTCTGTGACGCCCTTGTGAAGATTCTCCACGAGGCTAAGACCTGCCCCCAGATTGTTGTGAACGCCCCCTACACCGCTGCCGAGGTGGCTGGCGAGTGGGCACACGACTTCTCGCGCGAGGAGGCTGTCTTCCCCTTAGAGTGGGTAAGGGTGCAGAAGTTCTTCCCCTATGTTACCAAGATTGACAACGGTTATGGCGACCGTAATCTTGTAGCAACAAACACCGCCGAATAACAAGCGAATCTCGCAGGTGCTTTTTGCACCAAAATTCAGCGAGCGGACTCCTCATTTACGCTAAGTAAACTGCGGAGCCCGCTCCTTCTTTTGGCACAAAAATCCCTCTGCGATACTCTACTTGTAACACCGTTTTATCCACAAAACCCACTCCCATTAGTTCTATTAACTGCGGAGGTGGTTTTTTTGTGCGCCTACTACTCGCCTCACAATCTGCGTTCGCTGCAAGAGTGCAAACTGCGGAGCCCGCTCCTTTTTTTGGCACAAAAATCCCTCTGCGATACTCTACTTGTAGCACCGTTATATCCACAAAACCCACTCCCATTAGTTCTATTAACTGCGGAGGTGGTTTTCTTGTGCGCCTACTACTCGCCTCACAATCTGCGCTCGCTGCATAAACACAAGCTGCGGAGCCGCCTTCTTCGCAAGCCTTGCATTCATCTCGTTCTATGCGTTTTATGTTTTTTTTGTGTGTTTCCCTTATAAAGTCATCACGCAGATGAGTTTAAGGATTTAATGACTCTAACTTCCCTAACTTCTCCCCAAAGTTGACGGAAGATGTCCGAAGCGGGGGAGGGACTGTTATTTTTTACCTTCCAATTTTCCATTTTCAATTATAATAGGTATATTTGTCGGTTAATTAGGCATAAACTGTGTATTTGTGGTATGATGAAGGTGCTGAAAGGAGTTGTAATTGTGGCTGTGGTGGCGTTTTTTGCCTCCTGCATTGCTGTGGATGTATTCTCGCCCAAGCAACGCACTCAGATAGAGAGCTACCTCACAAAGAACCAGTTGGAGTATGTGATTACTTCCGACAGTGCTTTTGTGCATCTGGCTGGCAATAAGTATCTTGCAGAGGGAGAGGCAAGAGGCGAAGGAGCCGTGGTTGGTAATCAAGTGACCTTCAATTTCGAGGCATACACCTTCTCTTCGTCGCCGGCAACCACCCCCTATTACACCAACAAACGATACTTGGCAGAGAAAATGACCAACCTTAATACCTCCTATTGGAATTTCGAACCGCGCGAGGTAATGCTCGGAGGTGGCGAGATACTAAACTCGCTCGAAGAGGCGTTAGAAGGTAGCATTGCAGGCGATTCGTTGGCGGTGTTCCTGACCTCCTCTATCGCCTATGGCGAAAGCGGTATGGGCACGGTGCCAGCCAATACGGCTGTGATGTTTGTCCTTACGGTTGAGGGTGTTAAGGAGTAAAGAGAGATTACAAAAGAAGAAACATAAAGAGATATGAACTTTCGCAAAATAACACATCTGGTTGCTGTGGTACTCTTCGGAGTGCTCGTGGCAGCAACTTCGTGCGCAACCCCCGGCTCTACGGACTACGATGTCTTGGAGGAGGAGTCACTCAGAGCGTGGATGAATAAGAACTACCCCGATTGGGAGAGCGATTCCAATTGGAGGCGCACCGATAGCGGTGTATACATCTATACTATGCTCCACTCTGATGGCAAGGCAGCTGCCGACACTACTTGGGTGAGAATTGACTATACGGGCAAGACACTCGATGGCAACATCTTCTACACTCGCGATGCAGGAGTTGCCAAGATGCAGGGTACATATAGCCGCAGGGCTCACTATGTCGATGATTTTGTCTATCTCTACTCCGAGAATGCTTCGCTGCCCAAGGGTATGTACGAGGCGCTGATGGGTATGAAGGTGGGCGAGATGGCAAGAGTTATTATGCCCTCGGGAATGTATAAAGGCAGCTTGGGTTATAACGCCACCAATGTGGGTTACAATGGTCAGTGGGCTCTGGATGGCAGTAAGCCCGTGATTATCGACTCGCTGACTATCAAAGAGGTGTCCGAGGATCCCATTACGCTCGAAAACCGACAGGTCAACGACTTTGCGGCATCTCGCTGGGGACTCGTGGAGGCAGATACGCTCTCGAAAGGACTCTATGTACAGCTGATGACCCCTTTCCCGCTCAAACGCGACTCGGTAGTTACTGCCGAAAAGACCGATTCGGTGCTGACCTGCTACTATAAGGGATACTTCCTCGACGGCTTTGTCTTCGATAGTAACATCGACTCGGTGCAGATGCGAGCTTGGGGCGAGATTGTCAATGAGGGACCTATGGAGTGGGATATGAGTCAGACCTCGATGATTGAGGGCTTCAAGCAGGCGTGTGTGAATGCCTGCTATGGCGACCACCTGAGGGCTGTCTTTACCTCTGCCTATGGCTATGGTATCTCGGGTAGTGCCGCAAGGGCTGTGACGGAGTCTTCGAGTTCCTCGACCGATATGACTGACTACTACAATTACCTGAACTATTACAGCTATATGAACAGTATGTACGGCGGTGGTTACGGCTATGGTGGCTATGGCGGTTACTATAATAACTATTATAATAACTACTACAACCCCTACTACTACAACTATATGAATAGTAGTTCCTCATCGTCTTCGTCATCCTCGTCGATGGAGGACGAAGAGGAAGAAGCAAAGGTTACCATCTCGGCAGAGATTCTTCCCTTCACACCTCTGGTATTCGAGATTTGGGTGTGTGAAGATAATGGCACCGAGAAGGAGCCCACACACAACGACTTGTAGTATTTCCCCGTCATCTTAAAAACCCATAAATAACTATGATAGAGATTGGAACAAGGCATATTAGCACAACGGTTGTAGACGGCTCTAAGACTGCAAGCGCCGTAGGTTCGGGCGGTTTGGATGTCTTTGCAACACCCTCTATGGTGGCTCTTATGGAGCACGCCGCAATGACTGCTGTGGCACCCTTCCTCGAAGAGGGCGACACTACGGTTGGCGGATATATTACAACCTCGCATATTGCCCCATCGCCCGTTGGTGCAACCATCGAGGCGGAGGCTGTTGTTACGGCTGTCGAGGGACGTAAGATTGAGTTTGACGTCGAGGCTCGCTGTGGTGGCAAGGTTATCGGTAGCGGCACCCACACCCGCTTTGTGGTAGGTGCTGCCAAGTTTATGGCTAAGTTGCTGTAATAAGTATTGCGGATATTGGATAATACGGGGAGCGATTTTTTTGTTCGCTCCCCGTTGTTTTTTGCTGATTCCGCTTGATGTTTGCGATTGTCCTGCCCGACTGCTTTTGTTGCAGGTGGGGTAGTGTGTGGTAGCTCCGACGGATTACTGCACTTCGCCTTCGGCTGCGTTTGTGATTCGTCGGCTCGCCAAGGCAGTAAAGTTGCCCACAGAGCCGTACAGCGTACGGCTGTTTTAGTTGCAAAAGGGGCTACCTATGAGTAAACTCAGGTAGCCCCTTCTTACAACAAAAGCCACTCTTTCGAGTGGCTCTGTGTGCAACTTTGTTGCTCTTGTGGGAGTTGACGGATTCGAACCGCCGACCCTCTGCTTGTAAGGCAGATGCTCTAAACCAGCTGAGCTAAACTCCCAAAGTCTTTAAGAACTGCTCTTCCGTTTTGGAATTGCGATGCAAAGGTAGCGCAAATTTTCATTCCTGCAAATTTTTTGAGCAAAAAATTTTGCATTTTTTAAACTTTTTTTGCGCTATTTTGCTAACTGATTGTGTTGCAGCATTATCGCAAATAGCGGTTTTGTCAGCTCTTAGGATAGCTTTGTGTGCTTCGATTGGTTCTACTGAGCAAGCACAGCCTCGGCGAGTGCTTCCAAGGCAGGCTGGTCGCTCTGTTTCATTGTCGAGAGGATGGTAACCATAGGCTCCACAACCTCCACACTCTTCATCTCGGCGAGCATAGCCTTCATAACCCTACCGGCTGAGGGAGCCCACGAGCCGTTCTCGATGATTCCCACACGACGTTTGGTGTAGCCCTTTACTTGGAGAGTGTGGAGGAATGTGTGCATAGGTGTGAAGACGCCCGAGTCGTACGACGATGCTGCAACAACCATCTTTCCATATCGGAATGCGTCCTCGACAGCCTCTGCCATATCGTCGCGCGAGAGGTCGGCGATAGCCACCTTGGCGACACCCTTGGCAAGGAGAATATCTTTCAGGCGGTATGCGGTGGTGGCGGTGTTGCCGTGAATGGAGGCATAAGCAATAAATACCCCGTCACTCTCCACTCCATAGCTGCTCCAAGTGTTGTAGAGTCCTATGTAGTAACCGAGATTCTCTTTGAGTATAGGACCGTGCAGGGGGCAGATGGTGGCAATGTCGAGCGTAGCAGCCTTTTTGAGCAGAGCCTGCACCGGAATGCCATATTTGCCACATATATTAAAGTAGTAACGGCGAGCTTCGCACGCCCAATCCTCCTCGTGGGCGAGAGCGCCGAACTTGCCAAAGCCGTCAGCCGAGAAGAGTACTTTGTCGGTGCTGTCGTAGGTGACCATCACCTCGGGCCAGTGGACCATTGCAGCCGTATAGAATGTGAGGTTGTGCTCGCCGAGCGATAGGATGTCGCCCTCTCCAACTGCCTTTGTGTTGAATTCGGCGTTCTCGAAGAACTGCGGTAGCATCTTGATGGCACGTGCTGTGGCAATGATTTGTGCCTCGGGGTACAACCTGCTGAACGCAAGGATGCTACCCGAGTGGTCGGGCTCCATATGCTGCACTATAAGGTAGTCGGGGATACGCCCGCCGAGCTCGCGATGGAGTGCGTCGAGCCACTCCTGCTCCTTGCGCGAATCCACAGTGTCCATAACCGCAACCTTCTCGTCGAGAATGAGGTAGGAGTTGTAGGATACACCATTGGGAATGATATATTGCCCCTCGAAGAGATCCAAGTCGGTGTCGTCTACACCTATGTACTTTATGCTTTCAGAAATAGTTGTTTTCATTTTTGTGCCTACTTTTTGTTTTTAGTATCGGCAAAGATAGTGCTAATTTCTCAACATTCCATTTTTGATAATAAAAACCGAAATGCTATCTTTGCACCTATGACACGCAAAGAGATTTTCGATAGGGTATTGCAAGCGGCACAAGGTGTCTACGATGGGCGCGAGGCGGCGGCTGTTGCCGAGCGTTTTTGTGTAGATGTGTGTGGCTTTGGCAGGTTCGATGTGGCTTTGGATGGCTCGAAGGAGTGCCCCGAAGTTGCCGAAGGCTCGCTGCAAAGGCTGCTTGAACGCCTATCTTCGGGCGAACCTGTGCAGTATGTTGTGGGCTCCACGGAGTTCTATGGCAGACGCTTTGCGGTGCGCCCGGGAGTGCTTATTCCTCGCCCCGAAACAGAGGAATTGGTGGCTCTGGTAGTAAAAGAAAATCGCCTTGCCGAGCCCCGCATCATCGACCTCGGAACGGGTAGCGGAGCCATTGCGGTGTCGCTTGCTGCCGAGATTGCGGGTGCAAGGGTGGAGGCTCTCGACATCTCGGATGTGGCTGTGAGTATGGCGAGAGAGAATGCACAATCCAATGGTGTCGGTGTGTCGGTGTCGAAGGGCGATATTTTTGCTTGGAGCCCTGCCCCTGCGAGTTACGATATTATCATCTCCAATCCACCCTATATCCCAGAGTGTGAGCGTGGCGCGATGGAGAGGAATGTCACCGACTTTGAGCCCGCGGAGGCACTCTTTGTGCCCGATGATAGACCTTTAATATACTACGAGCGCATCGCCGAGGTTGCTTTGGTGGCGCTTGCGGTGGAGGGTAGGCTCTATTTCGAGATTCACGAAACCCTCGCCGAGCAGACCGCCCGAATGTTGGAGCAGAAGGGCTTTGAGGTTGCCCTGCACCACGATATGAACCACAAACCCCGTATGATTGTATGTTACAAAAAGGCACGATAAAAACTCCCCGCACAAAGAGTCCCGAGCAGGCTCTCTCGTCGCTTATGCGCACTTGTGCCCGTGCCGAAAAATGCAGTAGCGATGCTCTGCGCTCGATGCGCCGCTGGGGAATATCGGACGCTGATGCCCGAGTGGTGCTCGAACGCCTTGTAAGGGAGCGTTTTATTGACGATGGCAGATATGCTGCGGCTTATGTCAGGGAGAAGATGCGCTTTTCGGGCTGGGGCGAGAGGAAGATTCGTGCAGCCCTGAGAGCCAAAGCCATAGCCCCGAAAATCATAGACGAGGCGATGTGTCAAATGGTGCCCGAGGATAATGCCGTACGTCTTAGAGATATGCTCCAAAAAAAAGCCGCAAAGACCACTGCTCGCGACCTTTACGATCTTAAAGGTAAACTTGTGCGCTTTGCCGTAGGGCGTGGCTTCGACCTCGACGATGTATTGGAGGTCGTCGAAGAGATTATTCGTGCAAGAGAGTAGCAAGGTGCTTGCCAAGAAGTGTGGCGTAGATATTGCCCAACTTCATATCCCCCAAAGAGTAAATACTTTGCAGACCAACGGGAGTGAAAACAATCAGCTCCTCATAGGTTGTAGCATCCTCCACTTTGAGTTCTTCTTCCACCACTGCCACACCGCACAACTCTGCAAGTCGGAACATCAGTTCCCTCTCGGCTGAGCCTCTTGCACCCTTGTCTATGGGGGTGGTAAGCAGGGTGTTGCCTCTGAGCGCAAAGAGCGGATTGTCGCCCGAGGAGATTAGTGTTCCCGCACGATTAGCCCTTAGTGCCGAGTCGTAGTTGTGCGCCGCAGCATAGTTGTCGGCAAAGCGTGCCGCCGTCATCGAAACGTTTGTTTGGTGTTTTTCGTAGGGGATTTCGTAGTTGGCGATAATGCCCTTGGGGCGTACCGAGAGAACTCCGTAACCATCGTAGGGAGTTGTTGCTTCGTGAATCAAGAGCCTGCGACAGCCGCCATCGCCTGTGGGTATCAGATAGAGATTGACCGTATTTCCGCACTCGGGATAGAGCCCATAATAGAGCAGATTGCGCACTTCACGCTCCAACTCTGCAACCTCTATCTGTGGGCGCGAGCCAAAGAGTTTGTGGTATGAGTCGAGCGCATAGTGCAGTTTGAGCGATAGGTGGAGCGGCTTGTGGGCAGAGGTGTTGATGGTTGTGTAGACCCAATTGTGCCCAAACAACAACTCGGGCGCAAGGTCTGCCTCGCGCCACGAAGTGATTTTGCCATCCAACGATATGATTTTCTCGCCCTCCAAAGCCGTCTAATTTCTCTTAGAGCATCATAATCTTCATAAGCAACTCGCGCAGGAGCTCTCCCTGCTCCATACCGCCCGAGTTGATACCCTTACCCTTCATATCATACTCGCGTATGAGTCCCAGAATAAGGAAGATTTTTTTATTTGGGTAGAGCCTTGCCGCCTGCTTGTAACCTCCAAGCACATAAGGACTTACCTTGATAAGTGCGGCGAGTTCGCCATCGCTCGCTGCGGGCATTCCCTTGACCCTCGTCTGCCAATCCTTGTAGTTTATCGTGAAGAGTTTTTGGAAATAGCCAAAGAGGGTAGTGGTGGTCACTACCAGGGGGTGGTTTTTGGGGTTGCGGGCGAAGTTGTCGGCAATCTGCATAGCCCTCGCAAACTGCTTGTGCGCCACAGCCTCCACCAACTCGAAGTTGTTGAAATCCTTGCTGATACCGATGTTTTGCTCTATGTGGTCGGCTGTGATTACCTTTGTCCCCTCGGGCAGACTCGTGAGGAGTTTGTCGAACTCGCCAACGATTTTCGATATGTCGGTGCCAAGGTGGTCTGTAACCATACGCAGTGCCTTCTCCTCTATGGCGCACCCCTTCGAGGCACGCAGATAGGTTGCAATCCAGGGGGCAAGTTCGTTGTCGTAGGGGCGGGGTGACTCGAAGACTACACCCTTCGAACTTACGTGCTTGTAGAGTGCCGAACGCTTGTCGACCGTTTTGCCCTTGTGGGCGATGACAAGAACCGTCGAGGGGCTTGGCGAGGCGGTATAGTGCGAGAGGTTCTCCACCTTGCGGAGCGAAGCCGCCTCTTTGACAATAACCACCATCTTGCCACCCATCATCGGCATCTGTCGGGCGTAGTTCACGATGATACCCTCATCCTCCACATCCTTGCCGTAGATAACCAGCTGGTTGAATGCCCTCTCACTCTCCGAGAGTATGCTTTCGGCAAGCATATCCGTCAGGCTGTCAATGAAATACCCCTCTTCGCCCATAAGCAGATAGACGGGCGCAAAACGCCCGGCGCGAATATCCTTCACGATACTCTCGTACTGCCCGTAGGCATCCCTGAAACGAATACTTTTTGCCATTTTCAATTTTCAATTTTCAATTGACCAACCTGCGGTTGCTCTAAAATGCTCCCGCTCGGCAGAGCCTGCAAGCAGTCTTTGCTCTCGCTTACTCGCATTTGCCTACAACGCCTCTTTCGTGATGCGAAGCACGTTCTCGGTCTTGGAGGTTATCTTGTGGCGGTTGTCAATGCGCTGACCGACGAGCCACACAATCTCCTCGCCCGAAGTGAGAACAAACTGACGACTCTTTTCGGGCATCGACATCTTGATGTCAATGAGGTAGTCGCTGACCTTCTTCTCGTCGGTCATCCCCAGGGGCATAAATCTGTCGCCCTCGCGCCATTTGCGTAGCGTAAGAGGTTCGCGTAGTGTATCCAAGTCGAGCAGAGCAATGTGCTCGGGTACCCTCAGCGACTCCACTCGGTCTATATCCAACTTTTCGAGGTAGAGCACCGAGCCACCGCAGTGAACCTTCGTTTTCGAGAGGTTTACTGCAACCTCGCACTCGTCTGCCTCGCCTATGCGCGAGATGATGATGCGACCACGGTCTATGTAGGCAACCCAATCTTTTGAGTAGAAACGCTTGCCCGTAGAGTTGCTAACCAGAGCCTCGTAGAGCGAGTCTACAACGTCGCCCCTGAAACCATAGTTCTGACTCATCAGCTCGTAAATTACGAAGTTCAGAGGGAAGCCCGAGTCAATCTTCTCGGGCAGGATAATATCCTCGCCACCAATATGTTCCACCGCATCACGGGCAATCTTCTCGATGGCGTACGTAATGAAGTGCTGAGCCTCCGTCAGTCGGTCTATGTTGCTGCACATTGTTCCCGTAAATTGGGGCACAATCTCCCTTAGGCGGGGAACAATACCGAGCCTTATCTTGTTGCGCAGATACTTCGTCGAGCGGTTTGAGGAGTCCTCGCGGTAGGGTATGGAGTGGCTCTTGGCATACTCCTTAATCTCGTGGCGCGAGGCGAAGATAAGCGGGCGTATGACCTTGCCATTTATGACGCTAATGCCCGTCAGACCTTTCAGTCCCGTACCCCTCAGGAGGTTGATGAAGAATGTTTCGATGCTGTCGTCGGCGTGGTGTGCTACGGCTATGGTGTCGTAGCCCTCGTCGGTGCACAACTCGTCGAACCACCCGTAGCGCAAACGGCGGGCAGCCATCTGCACACTCTCGCCCGTGAGAGCCATCTCGCCTTTGGTGTCGAAACGGCGGTTGTAATGGGGTACGCCGAGCCTTTCGGCAGCTTCGGCAACAAGTACCTCATCTTCGTCACTCTCCGCACCCCTCAGGCAGAAATTGCAGTGGGCGACGCCAACCTTATAGCCCGCCTCTACAAAGAGGTGCATCATAACCATAGAGTCTACACCGCCACTGACAGTCAGCAGTATGCGATTGTCGGTGGTTGCCAGCTGATGCTCCTTTATATAACTCTTGAACCTATGTAGTAAACTCTCGTTTTTCAACTCAATTTTGAATTTTAATTTTGAATTACATTAACCTCTGGCGAAATCTCTACGCCAAACCTATCCTTGACTTCTCGGCAAATTCGCTCCGCAAGAGCCATAACCTCCGTGCCCGTAGCGCCGCCCAAATTGACCAATACCAATGCCTGCTTGGTGTGCACTCCTGCACGCCCCAGGGCTTTACCCTTCCAGCTGAGGGTATCTATCATCCAACCGGTGGCGATTTTCAGACTCTCGGGTGCGCCCGCAACCTCATAGACGGGCATTGTGGGGTACTCTTTGAGGAGTTCCTCGACCTGCTGGCGTGGAAGTATGGGGTTTTTGAAAAAACTACCCGCATTTCCAATCTTCTTGGGGTCGGGGAGCTTGCTCTCGCGTATGGCGACAACCGCCCTGCGAATACCCTCGGGAGTGATGTCGCCCGACTTCTCCACCTCGGGACGCAGGGTGCCATAGTCGAGATGGGGAGCAGCTGTTTTGCCGAGGCGATACTCTACGGCAGTGATAATCACTTTGCCTGCCAAATCCTCCTTGAAGATACTCTCGCGGTAGCCGAAGCGACACTCTGCATTGGAGAGATACTCCACCTCTAAGGTGTCCAAACGCACCACCTCCACACGCACAATAATATCCTTTGCCTCCACACCGTAGGCTCCGATGTTCTGCACTGCACTTGCACCCACGCTGCTCGGTATGGCAGAGAGATTTTCGGCTCCCCACAAACCGCGCTCGGTGGTCCAAGCCACCACATCGTCCCACACCTCGCCTGCTGCGGCGCGAATGATAACGCTCTGCTCATCCTCGCTCACAACCTCAATACCTTTGGCTACGGAGCGAATGATGGTGCCGTTGTAGTCCTTCGTAAAAAGTGTGTTGCAACCCTCGCCCAGCAGGGTCCACTTGCCACCGAGGTGCTCTTTGCCCTCGCCCGCAAGATAACCGAGCAGGTCGCTTGTGGAGTTCCACTCCACCACTCGGTCTGCCCTGGCGCTCGCCCCAAAGGAGGTGTAGGCTGCAAGGTCTATGTTCTCTGTTATGCGTGCCATATCAAACGACAAAGGTAGTATTTTTCGCCGAAAAAAGCCTCATGGGAAACAATAAATGTGCGCGAGCGGAAAATTTGCCGAAAAAGTGGGCTGGGAGGTTTGTTAATCCAATAAAAAGTCGGTAAATTTGTCGAATTAATTTAATATTAAATTAACTGACCTATGTTTACCCCTGAGGACCTGAAACAAATCGAACAACACGGACTCTCCGTAGAGAACGTGGAAAAGCAGTTGGAAAACTTCCGCAAAGGTTTCCCTTATTTGAAAATCATTCGCTCGGCAAGAGTTGGCGATGGCATTGTGTCCATTAGTCAGGAGCAGTCGGATGCTCTTCGTGCCGAATACCGCGAGGCACAGCGCAGACTCAAAATCGAGAAGTTTGTACCTGCAAGTGGTGCGGCAACCCGAATGTTCAAAGATTTGTTCTCCTTTGTGGAGAGTGGCGAAAGGAATTCGGTGGTGGAGAAACTATCCGCAAATATCGACCGATTTGCATTCGCAGAGGCACTCAGCGAGAAGATTGCTTTGGATGCACCTTTGAGGGATGTAGTGAAGACCATTGTTGGCGAGGGATTAGAGTATGGTTCCAAGCCCAAAGGTCTTCTTCTTTTTCATAAGTACCCCACAGGCGCACGCACTCCCTTCGAGGAACATTTGGCAGAGGGCGCAATGTATGCATCGAGTAACGGCGAGGTGAATATTCACTTTACCGTATCGCCCGAACACGTAGAGGGCTTCACTTCGCTCTTCGAGAGCGTCAGGGAACGCTACGAGAAACGCTACGAGGTTAAGTACAACATCTCCTTCTCGGTGCAGAAGAGTAGCACGGACACCATTGCCGTAAACGAGGATTGTACTCCCTTCCGCGAGGCTGATGGCAGTCTTTTGTTCCGCCCCGCAGGTCACGGCGCACTCATAGAGAACCTGAACGATATAGACGCAGATATAATTTTCATAAAGACCATAGACAACGTGGCGCCCGACCACCTGAAAGCCGACACCATCAAATATAAAGAGGTGCTGGCAGGCTTGTTGGTGTCGGTACAGAACCGCATCTTTGCCTATGCCGAGCAGTTGGAAGAGGGTAGTGCCAACCTTGCAGAGGTCGCTACCTTTGTGGAGCGTGAGTTGTGCGTTTCGCTGCCCGAGAGTGTGAAGAGTGGTAGCGAGGAGGCTCTGAGGAGAGCCCTGCTTGCCGTACTCGACCGTCCTCTAAGGGTGTGCGGTATGGTGCGCAACGAGGGCGAGCCTGGTGGAGGTCCCTTCTGGGCAGAGGATTCGGAGGGTGTGGTGGCTTTGCAGATTGCCGAGTCGTCACAGATTGCCCCCGAGCAGAAGTCGCTGATGGCAGACGCCACACACTTCAACCCCGTAGATTTGGTTTGCGCAACTCGTAACCGTAAGGGCGAGAAGTATGATTTTAGGGAGTACACCGACCCCGCAACGGGCTTCATTTCGAGCAAGTCGAAGAGCGGTCGTACACTCTTGGCTCAGGAGTTGCCAGGTTTATGGAATGGCGCGATGTCGAAGTGGAATACCTTGTTTGTTGAGGTGCCCATCTCGACCTTCTCGCCCGTGAAGGTGGTTACCGACCTCTTGCGCCCCGAACATCAATAAAAATCGGCATTTATGATGCTTAATAAGTCCATGCGTACAACTTGTAGGTTGTTGCCGTTGCTGATGGTGGCGGTGATGCTCTCGGCGTGTGTCAATACGCTCGAACTTGCTGTGCCCAAGAGTAGCGAGCGGGTAGGCGTGACTCACGAGGGCGCCGTGGCTAATGCTCGGGAGTTCTTCAATA
>JAZSAY010000052.1:0-7667 GCA_045602145.1 Tidjanibacter sp. | reverse complement strand
CGAACGCTCTACCTCAACGGTAAAGTCAACGTGTCCGGGGGTGTCAATCAGGTTGATCTGATACTGTTTACCTTTGTAGTTCCAGAATGCGGTGGTAGCAGCCGAAGTGATGGTGATACCACGCTCCTGCTCCTGCACCATCCAGTCCATAGTGGCCGAACCATCGTGAGTCTCACCAATCTTGTGAGTCTTACCGGTGTAGAACAGAATTCGCTCGGAAGTAGTGGTCTTACCGGCATCAATGTGCGCCATGATGCCGATGTTACGAGTGTATGTTAAATCTCTTGCCATCTACTTACCTCCCTAGAACCTGAAGTGTGCGAATGCTTTGTTTGCCTCTGCCATACGGTGCATCTCCTCCTTACGTTTGAAGGCAGCACCCTCGTTGTTGTAGGCAGCCAGAATCTCACCACAGAGTTTCTCTGCCATAGATTTACCTGCGCGCTTACGAGAATAAAGGACCATATTTTTCATCGAAATCGAAATCTTGCGCTCAGGACGAACCTCCATAGGTACCTGGAAGGTAGCACCACCGATACGGCGAGATTTTACCTCAACCTGGGGAGTGATGTTCTCCAATGCCTGCTTCCATACTTCAAGAGGAGCCTTGTCTGCATCCTTCATCTTCTCGCCCACCATATCCAACGCATCGTAGAAAATGGTGTATGCAATACTCTTCTTACCATCCAGCATCAAATTGTTTACAAAGCGGGTAACCATAACGTCACCAAACTTGGGGTCTGGAAGTAGAATGTGCTTTTTAGGCTTTGCTTTTCTCATTTTTCTTAAATCTTTTTAATGTGTTCTAAACTTTTGTTGAGAGATTACTTTTTGGCTGCTTTGGGTCGTTTAGCACCGTATTTCGAGCGACGCTGACGGCGACCGTCCACACCTGCGCTATCCAATGCACCACGCACCAAGTGGTAACGTACACCGGGGAGGTCTTTTACACGACCACCGCGCACCAAAACGATTGAGTGTTCCTGCAAGTTGTGACCTTCACCGGGGATGTAGGCGTTCACCTCTTTCTGGTTGGTGAGTTTCACACGAGCAACTTTACGCATTGCCGAGTTAGGCTTCTTGGGGGTGGTGGTGTAAACACGCACGCACACGCCGCGCCTCTGAGGACAAGCGTCAAGGGCGGGAGATTTACTCTTCATCTCCAACTGTACCCTGCCTTTTCTTACTAACTGTTGAATAGTTGGCATTTTACTGTTTTTTAGTCCTTTGTTTTGTTAAACATTTAATTCTCGTTTCCCGTAGGGAACATCGCGTTTCCCATTTTTCGGGCGTGCAAAGATACGGCATTTTTTCTTTTCTACAATATATATGAGAAAATTTTTACCCCTTTTGAGCCGATTTTTCAGCATTTTAGCCCGTTTTTGGGGTTTTGGTCAATTCTTTTTTCTTATCATTTCCTGAAAATTATTTGTTTTGCTTATTGCTTTTTACAACACACCTTTGTATCCCACTGATAATATGCGCATTAGAAAAAACTTTGTGAGGATTTGCAATTTGCACCACAAATATGTTTATCTTTGTGGCTCATAAGGTTGTGCAAAAGAGAAAAAACTTCAAAATATATGGAATACAACTTCAAAGAACTCGAAGCCAAGTGGCAAGCCGAGTGGCAAAAACAGCAGACCTACAAGGTCGATGTAGACGACTCTAAACCAAAATTTTATGTTCTGGATATGTTCCCCTACCCTTCGGGTGCGGGACTCCACGTTGGTCACCCTCTGGGCTACATCGCCTCGGACATCTACTCGCGCTACAAACGCTCCTGCGGCTTCAATGTGCTCCACCCTATGGGCTACGATGCCTTTGGTCTGCCCGCCGAGCAGTACGCCATTCAGACGGGTCAGCATCCCGCAGTGACCACCGAGCAGAACGTGGCACGCTACCGTAGCCAGCTCGACAAGATTGGTTTCTCGTACGATTGGTCGCGCGAGGTACGCACCTGTGAGCCAGAGTATTACAAGTGGACACAGTGGGCTTTCCTCGAAATGTTCTCGCACTACTACGACAACACCACCGACAAGGCTGAGCCCATCGAAAAACTCATTGAGCGATTTGCTATTCAAGGCACCGAGGGCTTGGATGCTGCTTGCACCGAGCAGCTCTCGTTCACTGCCGAGGAGTGGAACTCGTGGGACGAGAAAAAGCACGAGGAGGTGCTTCAAAATTACCGCCTTGCATTCCGTGCCGACACAATGGTAAACTGGTGCGCCGAGTTGGGCACCGTGCTTGCCAATGACGAGGTTAAGGATGGTCTTTCGGTGCGCGGTGGCTTCCCCGTTGTGCAGCGTAGGATGAAACAGTGGCTCCTTAGGGTTACCGCCTATGCACCCCGCCTCTTGGAGGGTTTGGATAAGTTGGAGTGGAGCGAGTCGCTCAAAGAGATTCAGCGCAATTGGATTGGCAAGAGCGCCGGTGCTCAGGTCTTCTTCGACATCGAGGGTAGCGACAAGAAACTCGAAATTTTCACAACCCGCCCCGACACTATTTTTGGCGTTACGTTTATGGTTATAGCCCCCGAACACGAGTGGGTTAAGGAGCTCACCATCTCCGATGCCCAAAGTGACGTGGAGGCGTATTTGGAGGCGACGAAAAAACGCTCCGAGCGCGAGCGTATCGCCGAGACAAAACGTGTGAGCGGTGTCTTTACGGGCTCCTACGCCATCAACCCCTTCACAGGCAAACGTATTCCTATCTATGTGAGTGACTATGTGTTGGCTGGTTATGGTACGGGTGCCATTATGGCAGTTCCCGCCCACGACTCGCGCGACTGGGCGTTTGCAAAACACTTTGGCTTGGAGATTGTGCCCGTTGTAGAGGGCGGCAATGTAGAGGAGGCTTCCTACGATGCCAAAGAGGGAAAACTTATCAATTCGGACTTTATCAACGGTTTGGATGTGAAGGTTGCCATTGAGCGTATGTGGGACGAGATTGAGGCTCGCGGATTGGGCAAACGTAAAGTGAATTACCGCCTGCGTGATGCCATTTTCAGCCGCCAGCGTTATTGGGGCGAGCCCTTCCCCATCTACTATAAAGACGACATTGCACACCCCTTGTCGGCAGAGCAACTGCCCCTCGAATTGCCCGAGGTTGAGAAGTTCACCCCCACCGCCGAGGGCGAACCCCCATTGGCTCGCTCCGAGAAGTGGCACACCGCCGAGGGCTATGCCTATGAGACCAGCACAATGCCCGGCTTTGCAGGCTCCTCTGCCTACTATCTGCGCTATATGGACCCCCACAATGCGGATGCTCTTGTGAGCCGCAAG
This sequence comes from Tidjanibacter sp., assembly GCA_045602145.1. Taxonomy (GTDB): domain Bacteria; phylum Bacteroidota; class Bacteroidia; order Bacteroidales; family Rikenellaceae; genus Tidjanibacter. The sequence goes on along the minus strand of JAZSAY010000052.1, from coordinate 4,383 downwards.
GCAAACGACTATTGGCGCAACGTGGACCTCTATGTGGGTGGTATTGAGCACGCTACGGGTCACCTTATCTACTCTCGCTTCTGGAACAAATTCCTCTTCGACCTGGGTGTTATCTGCGAGGACGAGCCTTTCAAGAAACTCGTCAATCAGGGTATGATTCAGGGGCGTTCAAACTTTGTTTATCGCGTTGTGGGTACCAATAAATTCGTGTCGCTCGGCTTGCGCAAGGAGTACGAGACGCAGGAGATTCACGTTGATGTAAACATCGTTAAAAACGACATCCTCGACCTGGATGCCTTCCGTGCTTGGCGTCCCGAGTTCCACGATGCCGAGTTCATCTTGGAGGACGGCAAATACGTCTGCGGCTGGGCTATCGAGAAGATGAGTAAGAGTATGTTCAACGTGGTCAACCCCGACTACATTGTAGATAATTACGGTGCCGACACGTTGCGTATGTACGAGATGTTCCTCGGTCCTTTGGAGCAGAGCAAACCCTGGGATACCAACGGCATAGACGGCGTTCACAAGTTCCTGCGCCGCTTCTGGGGCAAATTTTTCGACAAGGAGGGTAACTTCGCCGTAAGCAACGAAGAGCCCACTCCTGCCGAACAGAAAACCCTCCACAAGACCATCAAGAAGGTTAGGGAGGATATCGAGAATTTCTCGTTCAACACCTCCATTTCGGCGTTTATGATCTGCCTCAACGAACTCGGTCAGTGCAATAAGAGGGCTATCTTGGAGCCCTTCGCAGTGCTGCTCTCGCCCTTTGCACCCCACATCACCGAGGAGCTGTGGCACCTGCTGGGAGGCGAGGGCTCTATTTGCGATGCCGCCTACCCCGAGTTCAACCCCGACTTCTTGGTCGAGAACTCGTTTGAGTACCCCGTGTCGTTCAACGGCAAGATGAGATTCAAAAAATCGCTGCCTCTGGGTATCTCCAATGGCGAGATTGAGGCACTTGTGATGGCAGACGAGCAGACCGCCCGCTACACCGAGGGCAAAACCCCCAAGAAGGTCATCATCGTCCCCGGAAAGATTATCAACATCGTACTGTAACGACCTAACTACACGGTTGTTGGGAAAGGGAATCATTTTAGATTTCCTTTTCTTTTTGTTAAATTCGGTTTTTTGCTATTTTTGTGACACAATCACACTGAGATATGAATGCTGCAAAGTTATATGGACGAGTTTATACTCCACACTACTTGGTCAAACTAATGCTTGACTATGTGGGCTATGTGGGCTCCGAGAGCATACTTGGCAAGCACATCATCGACAATAGTTGTGGCGATGGTGCTTTCTTGGTGGAGATTGTCCGCCGATACTGCAATGCACACATATCGGCAGGGGGTAGCATCGAAGACCTCAGGCAAAACCTGAGCACCTTTATTCACGGCATAGAGATAGATTCCCACGAGTGCGAGGTGTGCAAACAGAATCTCAACTCTGTCGCCGAAGTGTTCGGTCTAACTAATGTGTGTTGGGATGTCGTTTGCGAAGACACCCTTGCAACATCTGCATACAACGGCAAGATGGACTATGTTGTGGGAAACCCACCCTATGTTAGGGTACACAACCTCACGGACAGCACCTACCGACACGTCAAAAAATATACATTTGCACAAGGGGGTATGACCGACCTATTTGTAGTATTCTTCGAAATAGGTTTCAGAATGATGTCGCCTGCTGGCAAAATGTGCCTTATTACTCCAAACTCTTGGCTTAATAGTGTAGCAGGGAGTGTTCTTCGTTCATACATTACTGAAAACAAGCCATTAAATGGGGTTATTGACCTTGAACATCACCAAGCATTTAAGGCAACCACCTATTCTCTCATTTCGCGCTTTTCTCAAACGCCTTGCGAACAGATAGAGTACAATGTGTTTGACGAAAAAACCCTCGGAAAGTGTTACCGTTGCCACATAGCCCTTGAAGAGATGAACATTGGTGGGCTTTTTTATCTGGCAGATTCTCAAACACTGCAACGATTAAGAGAGATTAGGATGGTACCTCATCCGCAAAATGTCAGAGTCAAAAACGGTTTTGCAACCCTTGCGGATGGTGTCTTTATTGGCGATTGGAATTTTAGTGGAATGACCATAGATGTTGTTAAGTCTTCGACAGGTAAGTGGAGCAAGTGCCTATTCCCTTACTCCAACTCCAAACCCATTCCTCTGTGTGAGATTGAGCAACAGTTCCCCGATGTCTACGAGTACTATATGAGCAAAAAGGAGGCTCTATGCAAGGACACCACCCCTCCCGAGCCAACGCTACAACAAGACCTCTTTGGGGTGCAATGTCCGAAGGGAATGCAGAATACCACGTGGCACCTCTTTGGTCGCACTCAGGCAATAAACGATGTGGCAAAGGACAAAATCGCCATCAACTCTGTCATCAAGGACAGGAGTAGCATCAAACTATCCTTCGTCCCCAAAGGCAAAGGGGTATATGGTGGCTTGTATATGCTCTCGGCTGTGAGTTTTGAGAAGATTCGGGAGTTGGTATCCTCGGAAGAATATATCTCATACATTGCCACGTTGAAGAATTATAAGAGCGGTGGATACTACACCTGCACAGCAAAAGATGTTGAACTTTATCTAAACTACAAACTACAAAGCAATGAATAACAGCGAGTTTTTGTCCGTACTGAAAGACGCTTTTGCAAAATTCTTATCTACCGGTTCTCGCAGCAATCAGAAATTGCTGATTCTACACCACAAGGTCGCAACAGACATCCTCTCGCTGTTGGGAAGTGACTATTGCGTCAAATCTCTTGGTGTGGGAGAGGGTAAAGAAGCTACGCTCACAGGTCGTTACTTTGACAAAAAAGTAGATATAACCTTTTTCAAAAAAGATGGCAACCAAGAGATTGCGGTTGCAGGACTTGGCGTTAAGATGGTAATGCAGAACTATGCCCAAAATTCCAACAATTATTTTGAAAATATGATGGGCGAAACCGCAAACCTGCGCAGCAACAACATACCCTATTTTCAACTCTTTGCCATCCCAGACAAACTCCCCTATTACAACGACAAGAAAGTTATAACCAAGTGGGAGGGTTTTGCAAAACACCATGCCGAGAAGTACTTAAAGATGTCACAAGACAACATCGACAACTTTATGCATACCCCTACCAAAACACTTGTTTTCGCATACCACATTCCCGATGCAAACAAACCTCTAACCACTAAAAAGGAATACATAGAATACTACTCCAAAAACATCGACAAATTGAGGCTATCCGAAAGTTCTGTTGATTATGGTCACTTTGGCAATGCCGTGATATTCAACGATTACGAGGCTTTTGTAAAGAAAGTAGCGCACTATATTCTGTCGATCTAAACCACCCGAACCCGAGAGAAACAATGGATTTTTTGTCGCTATTTTTGATTGCTGTGGGGCTGTCGATGGACGCCTTCTCGGTGGCTATCTGCAAGGGGCTTGCACTGCCTCGTGCGGGAGCGGACAAGTGCTCCATTGTGGGCTTGTGGTTTGGTGGTTTTCAGGCACTTATGCCCATTGTGGGTTATTTTGTGGGCATACATTTCAAGGACGCCATAGAGAGTTTCGACCATTGGCTTGCCTTTGCGCTGCTGGCTCTCATCGGTATCAATATGATTCGCGAGGCACTCGGCAAGGAGGAGGAGAATGCGGAGAACAAAGAGTGCGAGGGCAACCCCCTGGCGGCTCGCAAAATGCTGCCTATGGCTATTGCCACGAGCATTGACGCCTTGGCGGTGGGTGTGGGTTTTGCCTTTTTGGGTGTCGATATATGGCTCTCGGCACTGCTTATTGGCGTTACGACCTTCGTGCTGTCGGCTGTGGGTGTGAAGATGGGAGGCGTCTTCGGTGCTAAGTATAAGTCGAAAGCCGAACTCGCCGGCGGTATAATCCTCATACTGATTGGTCTTAAAATCCTCCTCGAACACACCATTTTTGCCTAATGGCAAGAGAGGTCGAACGTCTAACGTCTAACGTCAATAGTCGCGGGCTCGGCAAAAGTGCCGAGCCCGAGGGCTTTTAGGAGGATAGGGAGTTTAAGGACTTTAAGGACCTTAATGACCTTAACTACCCTCTCCTAAGTTATAGGGGTTCCTCCCCTACGAAAGGGGAGGTTAGGAGGGGTGGTCGAAATTGTGCTCGGCGTCCCCGCCGAGCAGGGAGGGTGCCGAAGGCGGGAGTGGTCTGTCCGTCTTGCCACGACTGCCGTAGGCAGGCGGTTGGCATCTACCTATCTTGTTTGCGGGCGACAAATGTCGCCCTATTTTCTTTGCCACTTTTGGTGGCAAAAGTGGCGCAAAAGCCACGCACCGCATCTCTGGCAGGAGCAAGACTCGCAAAATCTAAAACGAACGCTACGCGGTCAAAGCGTTTGCCGTCTTC
>JAZSAY010000051.1:0-52394 GCA_045602145.1 Tidjanibacter sp. | reverse complement strand
AATACAAAGACGGGCGAGAGATGTTGGAGCACCTTCGAGAGATGCTTTTGGCTCACGATTACGAACTCAAAGAAAGACCTACGGCGGAGGTGTATAAACGCCTTGTTGATACCGAGGAGAACAAATACATCACTCGCCTTACACAGTTGATATGCACCTTTATCGGCAACTTCAAGACACAAGGTTTTAAGGGTGGAAAGTTTGCTGATTTTAGAAGCAATACGAAGAATGTCCGCACAAAACTATTCCTCGACATCTGCGAGGTTTGTTACTTGGAGTATCAGCAAGCACTCAAAGAGCAACACTGTATCGACTTTGAGGATATGATTAACGAGTCGGCGGAGTTAATCCGCAAAAAGCAGATTGAGAAAGAACAGCTCGACTATAAATATATCATCGTTGATGAGTATCAGGACATCTCTCGACAGAGATACAACCTTATCAAAGAGTTGTCGCAGTTGTGCGATGCGAAAATTATGGCTGTTGGCGATGATTGGCAGTCTATCTATGCGTTCAGCGGCTCTATCCTTCCTCTGTTTACAAAATTCTGTGAGGAGGTTGGCTATGGTCAAGAGTTGAAGATTACTCGCACATATCGCAATGCCCAAGAGATAATCGACATTGCGGGAACATTCGTGCAAAAGAACTCCCAACAGATTAAGAAGGAGTTGATTTCTCCCAAGCGCATAGACAACCCCGTAATTATCTCCACTTATGGCGACGAAAAGGGGCAAAAGGAGAATCCGCACAAGGGCGGTCTGTTCTATAATCTTGGCGTGGCGATTGAGAATGCCATAGGCGAGATTTTGGAGTATAGTGCAGTCGAGGGCAAAACAAAGGTGCCATCAATTTTGCTGATTGGTCGCTATGGCTTTGATGCTCGCAATATGTGTAAGGCGGAGCAATTCAACTACAACGAGGAGACAGGCAGGGTTTACTCGGTTAAGTACGGCAACAAGGTCAAACTTAATTTTATGACAGCTCATAGTTCAAAGGGATTGACCGCCGAGAATGTGATTATTATCAACGCAAAAGATGAAACCTATGGTTTCCCGTCAAAGGTTGATGACGATCCCGTTTTGAATTTGGTTGTATCATTTGACAACTCGTATAACTATGCCGAGGAGCGTCGCCTATTCTATGTTGCTCTAACAAGAACAAAGAATCGAGTATTTATCGTTACGCCCGATATGCGCCCATCGGAGTTTATCAAAGAGTTGTTGAGTGAGCCACATAACTATCCGAATGTAACACTACACGGAGAGTTGAAAGTGGATCTCAAAGCACCAAAAAAGGCGAAAGATTGTTGCCCTATATGTGGCTATCCGCTGCAATTTAAGTGGAATAAGAATTATGGCTTAAAGTTGTGGATTTGCACAAACGACCAAGTGATTTGCGGATTTATGACCAATGACAAGCGAGGCGGTGAGTTATCTATCCACAAATGCGATTGGTGTCAAGATGGTTATTTGGTTGTCAAGAATGGTTCTGATGGTTATTTCTTGGGTTGTACGAACTATAAACCCGATAGAACGGGGTGCGGTCGTATGTTGAGCACAGGGCAGTATGAGTTTTGGCTGAACAACTCGTTTGGTGTTGAGGATGCATCGGAACATAAACCATCATACTTTGTTCCTAAAAACAAGAGTGCAGCACCAAAAATGCAGAAAAGCAAGACGGCAAATGGGCGCAATGGTGGAGCAACTATTAATACAACCGCGTACAAAGAGGTAATTATTGAGAACGAGGTGTTCAGAATTGTGATAGATTCCGAAGGCAACACACTAACCGATATGAAATTGCTCGGTTTGTTGCGTGCTATGCGTACCCGTGTGGCAATGGAGAAAGAGTTGCCGTCATACTACCTTCTGCATAACAATATCCTTGTACTTATCGCAACAGACAAGCCGACAACACGAGAGGAGCTGATGAGTATCAGCGGTTTTGGAATTCGCAAATGGGAGGTTTGGGGCGATGAGATTCTTAAAGTGGTATCATCCTATATGACTGACTAATGGCATACATCTTGAACGATTTGAAATAAAAACATTGCGATATGAAAAAGATTGTGATTGTGGATGGTGGTCCGCGAAAGAATATGAACACCGCGCAGTTGTTGCAGCGATTTGCCGAGGGTGCAAAGTCGGTTGGCGAGGATGTTGAGATGAAGAGCAAATTATTCTTTCAGGCAATCGTGAAGTTTCTTGCGGGCGTGGTGCTCGTGGGGGCGTTGATTTTTGTTCCCGCAGGAGGCTTTGAATACTTCAATGGCTGGTTACTGATGCTCATTCTGTTTGTGCCGATGTTCGTGGCAGGGTGCGTGATGATGGCTAAGAACCCCTCGCTACTGCAAAAACGCCTCAACGCCAAGGAGCAGGAGGGCGAGCAAAGGAGAGTGGTGGCACTCAGCGGCTTGCTGTTTGTCGCTTCGTTTGTCACCGCAGGGCTCAGTTGGAGATACCAATGGTGCCTTGCTCCCGAATGGTGCGTTTGGACAGCAGTTGTGCTTTTCGTAGCCTCCTACCTTGTGTATGCCGAGGTCTTGCGCGAGAATACTTACCTTTCGCGCACCATCGAAGTGCAAGAAAACCAGAGGGTTGTCGACACAGGTCTCTATGGCATCGTGCGCCACCCGATGTACACTGCCACCACCCTACTCTTCCTATCTATGCCGCTTGTTTTGGGCTCGTGGGTGTCTTTGGGCATTATGCTGCTCTATGTTCCCCTCATTGTAAGACGCATCCTCAACGAGGAACGAGTGCTCTCAGAGGGCTTGGAGGGATATGCCGAGTATATGCAGCGAGTAAGATATAGACTCATACCCTATATTTGGTAGAGTTTAGACGGCAAAAGATATTGTTGTTGGGGGATGCGGGAAAATATCTCGCAGCCCCTTTCGTTTTGGCGCGAGGATTGCAGTACTTGTGGCGGAAAACACATTTTGTAACCTAACACACAAAACTATGCAACAAAAACGCATCAACACAATCGTATGGGCTATCACCGCCCTCTGTATTTCAGCCACAGTGCTACTCTCGGCGTGCGGCAATAGGGGAAATTGGTCGCAGCGAGAACGCGAGACGGCACGGGAAATGCTCCAAGAGTGGCGCGAGTGGGTCTACCTCAACGAACTCTCCGAGGAGGAGTTTGCCCTCTTTGCATCCAACGTCACCGACCTCTTGGAAGAGCAATATCCTTCGTTTGTGGAGTTTATCGAGATGCCTATGGTGGGCGACAGTGTAGAGATGGTAATGATTGCTGCCATTGTCACCGACATCAAAGCATCGCCCGAGCGCCTGCGCCACATTTTCTCCTACAAAGAGCTTACAGACTCACAAATACTTCCCACGGGGCTCAACAAGAGCCAGCAGGCGGCATTCTACAAGTGTTTTGCCGAGAAGGTAAACATTGTCTACGGCTCGATGCAACAATTTGTGTGGGACGCCCTAAACTCGTCGCTCGACGACGCTCTCATAGCGCAGATGATGCGCCGCTGTGCCGAACCTTTTTGGGAAGTTGGAAATTAATTGCAACCTCGTATCTTCCAATAATTATGGGATTTCAAGGCTTGCAAGAAGGTGGCACCGCAGTTTACTGAGCGTAAACTACGGTGCCACCTTCGAGCGTAATGCGGAAATCACCCGCAGTATGGTTTTACTTAACGCTAATGGTATAGTTCGGTCGATAATTAACCACCACCCAAGAGTCGTTAACCATATTGCCATTCTCTTCTGTGAAGCTATAAGGCATTTGGAGCAAGGGCACTACGGAGCCATTTAGTTCCGCCACAAGGTCGCCACCCGCAAAAATAGCATTGGCAAAGAGTCTTACGGCATCGTAGGCACGGTAGGCAAACATCGAAGGAGCCCTGCCAAATTGACGGATGAAGCGTCTATCGAAATCCCTAATTTGTGGATTGCTCCTATCGGCGTGGTAGTTCGACACATAGCTAACATCGAGCTTAAAGAGCAGGTTTTTGTCCATATTCTTATACTTCGCCCACGCAGCATTTCCCACAACTCTCACAGGTACCCTGCGGGTGCCATATTTAGGTTGGCGGGAGTTCATAATCGAGGAGATGATAGCCAACGAGCGGTCGGTATCAATCTCGTTGTCGGAGAGCACAACAAAAAGGTTATCCTCCTCTACCATAAGTTCCTCTATGGGGCGACTTATGAGCGAGTCTATCTCGAAATTTTCGTTATAAACAACCTTGCCGTAGGGGTGTTCGCCAAGCAGTTCGAGCATCTCGCGCTCCATATCCTCGTCATTCGAGGCGGTATAGACCATAATCACGTTTGTCTCGGGCGCTATCATACCTGCAAGTTTGTCGGTATGGGTAGCGTTTGTAGGTGCCAAACGGTAGTAGTGCCTGCCATAGGAGCCCTCGGTGGAGGTCGCAAGGGGCGACACAACGGGCACTCCCCTCTCTGCGGCAAAATTCACAACAGCCTCACTATTACGCTCATAGATGGGACCAATAAAGAGATCTGTTTCCCCCAATAACTCCTCGTGTTCTACAAGTACATCCACATAGGACGCCGAATTTTTCGTATTGAAGAGTTGGATATCTACCGAGCGCCCCTCTGCCTTGAAATCCTCGGCAGCTAGCATAGCACCCTGGAAGAACTCCACAAAGCTACCCCTCACCCTACCGAGTGTATCACTCAGCGGCAACATAAGCGACACCGTAAGCACATCCTTCTCGAAGGGTCTAAACTCCACATTGTACATCGAAAGGCTATCGAGGTTCTCTACAACATCACTCTCTGCAACAATCCCACTGTCCGCTGGTTCTACGCGGGGTGTTTTGAGTATCATACCCTCGTAAATCAGATCGGGATTGCCGTTATTGTTTGCCAATTCAGCCACATCCACGCCCCTTTGCAATGCCAGCGAATAGAGCGTACCGCCCTCGTTCACAGTAAAATAGTCCCACTCGCGAGAGAGAGTATTGAGCAGGTCGGCATACCTGCGGCTCTGCTCCCTAATTTCTGCAAGTTGGGTCTTACCAGACGCCGAGCGACGCACATAAATGGTGGTGCGACTTGGCAAAGAGGCAATGTCAAGACCAGCATTATCCGCAACGAGTGTATCCAAAGGAATGGCAAAGCTGACAGCCACCTTAAAGAGCGACTCGCCACTCTTGGTGCGGTAGCGGTAGTAACGTTCGTCACTTCGTTTGGGGTTCAGGCGACCCATCCTATCGTAGCAGGGTATCCTGAGCACCTTACCCTCTTCGATTGCGGGAGCCACGGGGTCGAGGTTATTCTCCTCGGCAATCTCCCCGTCCGAGAGCGAGTAGAGTGCAGCTACATCTGCCACACTCTCGCCCGGAGCTACGGTGTGGATATAGTAGTTCTGCCTATCAATCCTGAGCACCTCCATAGAGCGCACACTCTGCGCCGAAAGTGACAGCACGCAACCGCAGAAGAGCGTCCAAAGGAGCAAAATTTCTTTTCTCATTTGCCAAAAATTTGGTTCTTACTATTTGCAGCGTGTTTTAATCTGCGTAATGACCTGTTTGGTATATAATGGGAAGTCACCCTCCATCATCCAATCGTAGTAAGACGGTTCCTTGCGGAAGACCTCCTCGACAAGTTTGCCCTTATGCTTGCCGAAGCCGAAAATTTCCCTATCCTGGTCGTCGTAGAGAATCCTACCGGCATAATCGGCGGTGCGGGTGTGCTGACTATACTCCGAGAGTGCAGCGATGTCGTTTGGCAGGTCGTCGTAGCGATCGAGTTGAGCTTTGAGCACCTCGTAGGTCGCCAGCGTATCAGCCTCTGCCGAGTGAGCACCCTCCAACTCCTTGCCGCAATAGAACATATATGCTGCCGAGAGTGTGCGTTGCTCCTTCTTGTGGAAGATGGTCTGCACATCGACAAACTTGCGTTTTTTCAGGTCTATATCCACGCCTGCCCTCAGGAACTCCTCGGCAAGCATAGGCACATCAAACCTATTGGAATTGAAACCGCCCAAGTCGCAACCTTTGATATACTCCGCCAACGACTTTGCAATTTGGCGGAAGGAGGGAGCGCCTGCCACATCCTCGTCCGTAATGCCGTGCACAGCCGTCGCATCCGCAGGAATAGGCATCACCTCACCGTTGTCTTTCAGCGGTTTAATCCTGCGAGTCTTAACCTCGGGAGTCTCACTGCCAGGGCTGACCTTTACGAGCGAAATCTCCACAATGCGGTCTTTGACGACATCCACACCCGTAGTTTCAAGGTCGAGGAATACGATTGGGTTTTTGAGATTAAGTTTCATATTCTACGAGTTAATCATCATAGGCATCAAGAGCATCAAAGTATTTGCGCTCTGAGGCTCATCGTAGAGGGGTTTGAAGACACCTGCACGAGTGGAGTCTGCCAACTCTACAACAACGCTGGGAGTCTCGATATTCGAGAGAATGTCCACAAGGAAGGTCGATTTGAAGCCAATGACGATAGGCTGTCCCTCGTAGGCGCACGAAACGCTCTCGCGTGCCGAGTAGGAGAAGTCGAGGTCTTTGGTTGCGAGGTTGATGGTGTTGGCACCAATGCTGAACTCCACGAGGTTGGTAGCCTGATTCGAGCAGACTGCCACACGTTTAATGGCATTCAAGAGCTCTACCCTATCAACGATAACCCTATTGGGGTTGGCTGCGGGAATAACTGCGTTGTAGTTGGGATATACACCCTCGATAAGACGGCATACCAAAGTGCTGTTCTTCAAGTAGAAAACAACATTCTTCTTGTCGAAAGCCACCTTCACAGCATCCTCCTCTTTGAGCAGGATGCCACGCAGCAGGTTGGAGGGTTTCTTGGGCAGGATGAACGAAGCCTCTGCCGCCACCTCAGCCTCAGCGGTGTGCTTAACGAGTTTGTGGGCATCGGTAGCAACGTAGGTAACCAAGCCCTGTGCAAGGTTTACATAGATACCATTCATCACGGGGCGCAAGTCGTCATCGGCAGTGGCGAAGATGGTCTTGTTGATACCGCCAATCATCATATCCACGTCCAAAGCAACCTCAATTTTGTCCTCGGCAAGTTCGGGGAGTGCGGGATAGCCCAAGCCCGAGGTGCCGGGGATGTTGAGCGAACCGCTCTTCCAACTTACGGTAATCTCCCAAGTATCCTCGTTAGCCTCGATAGTCAAGGGCTGCTCGGAGAACTCTTTGAGCGAGTCGAGCATCAGCTTTACGGGGGCTGCGATAATACCCTCGCGCTCTACGCTCTCAACAGTAATGCTGCCCACGAGAGTGGTTTCGAGGTCGGAAGCGGTAACTTTCAGAGTGTTGCCCTTCAAATCGAAGAGAAAATAGTCGAGGATAGGCAGAGTGTTCTTGCTGCTTACCACCTTACCCGTTGTCGAAAGGAGCGACAAGAGTGCCGAAGAGGAGATTGTGAATTTCATAATGTTCTGATTTTTATTGTTTTACATTTACTATTTATTCTACTTTTGAGGTTCGCCCGCACGCGCACCCACTCGCGTGCGCACACAAGTACCCTATTTAATCTACAAAACTAAGAAAAAAACTTGAAAATAGAAAATTGATAATTGGGAATTATTGTATTATCTTTGTGCTAACATATTAATTTTACGCGGAAAGTGTAAGTTTATTCTCGAATTACGAACGTAGGAAATTCGGACAACAGAGAGAATAGGCACTATGCTTGCCACGTCATACCCTGCAATGGGGTATAGGCGTGGGCTGTTGCTTGTTTTATCTGTTAGGTTTCCTACGACCTGTAATTCTAAAATAAGTCTTTCAGCACCACGCTTTCTTTGTATTTGCTAATCACTATTGGGGTGCGAATAGTAATAATTTGGGACACAATAAATTAACCCAAAATAATTATTACTAAAATGAAGAAACTTTTACTAATGCTGAGCACAGCCCTGATGTTGACATTTACGGGCTGTATGCAGTTCGATGACACCCGCATTTGGGATGCCATTGACGAACTCGAAGACCTCTATGACAACCTCGATGGTCGCTTGGAGAAGTTAGAGGAGGAGTGCGAGAAGATGAACACCAACATCGAGGCACTGCAAACGCTTGTGTCGGCGCTCCAATCGCAGGACACCATCACAACTATAGCCCCCATCAAGCAGGGCGATAAGGTTGTGGGCTACACCATTTCGTTCTCCAAGTCGGAGCCTATCACAATCTACCACGGCGAGGACGGTAAGGATGGTGCCGATGGCGAGGATGGCAAGGATGGCGCAAATGGCTCGGATGGCTCGGATGGCTACACACCCACCATTGGTGTTGCCAAAGATGCTGACGAGAACTACTATTGGACCCTCGATGGCGAATGGCTGCTGGATGCCGAAGGCAACAAAATCAAAGCCAATGGTAACGATGGCAAAGATGGTGCCGATGGCGAGGATGGCGAGGATGGTATCACTCCCAAACTCGAAATTCGCGATGGCTATTGGTACATTTCGTATGACAATGGTCAGTCGTGGGTAGAACTCGGCAAGGCTACGGGCGAGGATGGTAAGGATGGCGCAAATGGTGCCGATGGTGCTGACGGCGAAGATGGTAAGGATGGCGAGAACGGCAAGGATGGTGCCGATGGCGACAGCCTCTTCCAGAGCGTCACTTGGGACGATGAGTATGCATATTTCACTCTCGCAGACGGCACAGTGATTAAGATTCCCCTCTCCGATGGTGCAGTAACCAAGACCGTAGAGGTCAATGCAGTCGAAATGATTGGTTTGTGCGCAGACAACTTGTGTAACTTTGTCCTTACCGACTCGGGCTTCAATCACGAAGCAGAATATTGGGGCGATGCTGGCTGGATGTCTTTCAATAGCGAGTACTATGTGGTAGGTTTGGTGCTCGAAACCATTGACGATAGTTCGGTAGTACCACAGGGCACTTTCACTTCCGAATCAGGAGAGATTGATATTAGGGATGGTAGTTATTATGAATATTTAGGCGATGATTGGGATGATTGGTATGATTACAACTTCGACAATGCTGTTGTAATTGTTAGCGAAGACAAAATTGAGGCAACCTTTACACTCGAAAATGGCGAGGTACACCACGTTATCTACGAGGGCTCGCTCGAACTTTATTTCAAGGGTATAACGGACAAGGAAGAGGATAATGAAGATGGCGACCTGCCTCCCGCAAATGAGATTTGGTACTACTCGACCGATGGGGAGGTGGTAACCCCTTTTTGGGAAATAGACGAAGAGGGTAATAGTGTTTTTAACGCAAATATCATATCGAACACCTACGAGAACGGCAAGGGTGTCATAGTCTTCGATGGCGTTGTTAGTTCGATTGGAGATTATGCATTCGTTGATTGTTCGAACCTTGCAAGTGTAACCATTCCCGACAGCGTTACTTCGATTGGAGAAGCTGCATTCATTGGGTGTGAGAGCCTTGCGAGCGTAACCATTCCCGACAGCGTTACTTCGATTGGAAATTGGGCATTCGATGGTTGCTCCTCGCTGACAAGTATTACCATTCCCGACAGCGTTACTTCGATTGGAAATGAGGCATTCCGTGATTGCACCTCGCTGACAAGTGTTACCATTCCCGATAGTGTTACTGAGATTGGAGAGAGTGCATTCGCTTATTGTTCGAGCCTCGCGAGTGTAATCATTCCCGACAGTGTTACTTCGATTGGATATAATGCATTCGCTGATTGCACTTCGCTGACAAGTGTTACCATTCCCGACAGCGTTACTTCGATTGGAAATTGGGCATTCGATGGTTGCTCCTCGCTGACAAGTATTACCATTCCCGACAGCGTAACCGAGATTGGAGAGGGTGCATTCTATTGTTGTGAGAGCCTTGCGAGCATTACCATTCCCGATAGTGTTACTGAGATTGGATATTATGCATTCTATAATTGTATGAGCCTTGCGAGTGTAACCATTCCCGATAGCGTTACTTCTATTGGAGAGAGGGCATTCGGTGAATGCTACTCGCTGTCAAGCATTACAATTGGTGATAGCGTTACTGAGATTGGATATTATGCATTCCGTAGTTGCGGCTCGCTGATAAGTGTTACTATTCCCGACAGCGTTACTGAGATTGGAGATAGTGCATTCAAATATTGTTCGAGCCTTGCAAGTGTATATTGCAAAGCCACAACGCCACCATCATTAGGCATTGATGCATTTTACGGCAATGCTTCGGGACAAAAGATTTATGTACCTACCGAGAGCGTGGAGGCGTACCAAACAGCCCCAAATTGGAGCGACCACGCCGACTACATCGAGCCATACAACTTTGGCGGTGGCGAAGGCAATGCCGGTGTCAAAGAGGTGGCAGCAGTTAGTTTGTGTGGCTTTTATGATGTAGGGGATAATTTTTATGTGATATTTGGTTATGTGTCGTCAGGCGAAGATGCTGGATACAATCCACCTATGGATAGTTGGAATTATGAATTTAACATTATATCGGACACCGAGCCGGTTAATGATGAAATACCCCTCGGCACATATACTTATGTAGATTACGAAAAACTCGCAAGTGGAGAGGAGGAGCTAAAAACAGGTATATTCACAATAGCAGGAGCATGGGATATGTGGTGTGCGTATGTGGATGCCAATGGCGAAATGCAAGAATACAAATATACCGAAGGAACAATGGTAGTTAGCGAGGGTAAAATTGAGCTGACCGTAACATTGGATAATGGCGAGGTACACCACGTTGTCTACGAAGGCTCGCTCCAAACTTGGGGAGAGGCTGCATAAATGACGGACACCTATAACAACACTTAGGGGAGCTCTTCCTCGCTCGCGGGTATCAAAAAAGATACCCGCGACTTTTTTATGGGAGTTATGGGAGAAATGAGAGATATGGGAGTTCCACAACCCCTGGAACCCCTGGAATCCGTGGAACCCCTGGAACCCCTGGAACCCCTGGAACACTTAGGACTATTGACGTTAGACGTTGAAATCAGACAACGCAAAAAACGCATATCGTGGAGGGATTTTTGTGACAAACAAAAAAGCGAGTCCGCAGGCAACACCACAACCGCATTTTGCATAGCGTGAGGCGAGTACAAAGCTTGCGAAGAAGGCGGCTCCGCAGTTTACTGAACGTAAATGAGGAAGCCGCCTTCAAGCGTAACGCAGTAATCGCCCACGCTATGCGAAATGGTGGTAGAAACGGATGATGGTATCTATACCCTTATAGAACTGGTCAAGACCATAACTCTCGTTGGGAGAGTGGATTGCGTCCTTACCCAAGCCAAAACCGATAAGTATGGACTTCATACCGAGGATATTCTCAAAACCGCTCACAATGGGAATACTACCGCCCGAATAGAAGGGCAGAGGTTGTTTGCCGAAGGTATCAACAATAGCCGCCTCGGCAGCCTTATAAGCCTTCAAATCGGTGGGCGAAACGTAGGGCTGACCGCCGTGCAGAGCCTTAACATCCACCTTCACGCACTTGGGTGCTATGCTGCGGAAGTAGTCCTCGAAAAGTTCGGCAATCTTCTTCCAATTCTGGTCGGGCACAAGGCGCATAGAGATTTTTGCGTAAGCCTTCGAGGGGATGATGGTCTTGGTGCCTTCGAGGGTGTAGCCACCCCAAATGCCGTTCACATCCAGCGAGGGACGTACGCCTGTGCGCTCAATAGTCGTAAAGCCCTCCTCGCCAGCGAGTTCCTCCACGCCAACACCACGCATATACTCCTCCTTGTCGTAGGGCGCTTTGTTGAAGTTGATGCGCTCCTCCTCGGTCAGCAGGCGCACATCGTCGTAGAAGCCGGGGATAGTCACACGTCCCTGCTCATCAACGAGTTTGGTAATGAGATTTGCGAGAACATTTGCGGGGTTGGCAACAGCACCACCATAGAGTCCGGAGTGCAGGTCGTGGTCGGGACCCGTAACCTCCACCTGCATATAGCACAAGCCACGCAGACCACAAGTGATGGAGGGTGTATCCATCGAGATCATACTCGTGTCCGAAATGAGAATGATATCGCCCTTTACGAGTTCCTTATTCTCCTCACACCAAGCGTAGAGGCTGGGCGAGCCAATCTCCTCCTCGCCTTCGAGCATAAACTTCACATTGCAGGGGAGTTCGCCCGTCTGCACCATAGCCTCGAAAGCCTTGGCGTGCATAAAGAGTTGCCCCTTGTCGTCGTCAGCACCACGGCACCAAATGCGTCCGTCTTTGATGACGGGCTCGAAGGGGTCGGTGAGCCACTCTCCTTTGGGATCCTCGGGCATCACGTCATAGTGACCATAGACCACTACGGTAGGTTTCGCGGGGTCGATAATCTTCTCGGCATAGACTACGGGATTGCCTGCGGTGGGCATTACCTCGGCACGATCGGCACCCGCCCTGAGGAGCGATTCACGCAGCCATTCGGCAGTCCTGACCATATCGTCGTGGTGGAAACTCTGAGCACTAATGGAGGGGATGCGGAGCAACTCAAAGAGTTCTTCGAGGAAGCGCTCGCGGTTTTCTTGGACAAATTGATTACTCTTTTTCATACTTTTTAGGTTCACTTAAAGATTTTTTCACTATTTTTGTATTTGTCTACCCCACAGAGGGCAGGTTACAAATTTACAAAAATTAGGCAATATATAAAATTTTAATACTATAAAATTATGAGAATCATTCCCTCCTCAGAACTCATCATCAACTCCGATGGTTCTATTTTCCATCTGCACATCCGCCCCGAGCACCTCGCCGACACCGTAATTTTGGTTGGCGACCCCGGCAGGGTTGAGATGGTGGCAAGTTATTTCGACACTCAGGAGTGCAACATCGCCAGCCGCGAGTTCCGCACCATTACGGGCTCCTATAAGGGCAAACGTATGACCGTTATCTCGACAGGTATCGGTACGGACAATATCGACATTGTGGTTAGCGAGTTGGACGCTCTGGCAAATATCGACTTTACGACACGCACCGAGAAGGCAGAGCACCGCTCCCTTACCCTGCTCCGCCTCGGCACTTCGGGTGCCATTCAGCCCGACATTCCTCTCGGCTCGTTTGTCTTTGCACGCACCTCGGTGGGCTTCGATGGTCTGCTGAACTACTACGCAGGGCGCAACGATGTGTGCGACCTTGCCATTGAGGAGGCTTTTGTGGAGCACACAGGTTGGAACGCCCAACTTCCCGCGCCCTACTTCATCAACGCCGATGAGTCGCTCTATGAGCACTTCAAGGATTCGGTGGTGGAGGGTATTACGGTTGCTGCACCCGGTTTCTATGGTCCCCAGGGTAGGTGGCTGCGCATTGCCCCCGCCGACAAGGAGCTCAATGCCAAGATTGAGAGCTTCCGCCACGAAGGTCGCCGCATTACCAACTTCGAGATGGAGGGTAGCGCACTTGCCGGCTTGGGCAAGCTGATGGGTCACCGCGCAGGCACGCTCTGCACAATCATCGCTCAGAGGGCTGTGAAGGATATGAATACCGACTATAAACCCTTCGTAAGGCAGATGATTGAGATGGCTTTGGACAAACTTGCAGCCTTTTAAATCTCGACAGAAATAGTGCCCCACTCCACCGCCCGACGTAAAGGTCTGATAATGAGTGGGGCATAAAAAAGATTGCAAAATTTTCGCTTTTTTTCTTGCAGATACCCAAAAAAGCCGTATATTTGCACTCGCAATTCGGCACCGTAGCTTAATTGAATAGAGCATCTGACTACGGATCAGAAGGTTACAGGTTTGAGTCCTGTCGGTGTCACAAAGGGAGTTCCAAATGGAACTCCCTTTCTTATTTTGTGCCGCCTGTAAATCGATTAGAGAATTAAGATAGCGGACACTCCCATATCTCCCATATCTCCCATATCTCCCATATCTCCCATAAGCCTTATCCTATCGCTCGGGAGAGTCTGATTTGTGAGGCGAGTAGTAGGCGCACAAGAAAACCACCTTCGCAATTTACTTTTCGTAAATGAGAAGGTGGTTTATCGCAGTGCGGTGCAAAAAAACACCCACAAGGTACACTCGCGCCCTATTTGAGCAGTTCGGCAAGCTTCGCTCCGAGCTCCTCGCCACGCAAATTGCGAGCAACGATGGTGCCGTCGGAGGAGATGAGGAAGTTGGAGGGGATACTCCTTACAGCATATTGCTTTGCAGCCTCATCGTCCCAAAACTTCAATTCGCTCACGTTCACCCACACGAGTTTTTTATTCTCGATAGTTTTCAGCCAAGGCTCGCGAGCCCTATCGAGGCTCACGCCATAGATCTCAAAACCTTTTTTGTGGTACTTGGCGTAGTCCTCCACAAGGTAGGGTACCTCGCCCATACAAGGTCCGCACCACGACGCCCAGAAGTCCAGAAGAACGTATTTATTCTTGGCGAGTACATCGCTGAGTTTAACAATGTTACCCTCTGCGTCGGGCAGCGCAAGGTCTATAAACTGCTGACCCACATCTACCCTCTTCATTGCCTCGGCAAGGTCGCGCAGAGTGATGGCAGTGTGCGATGCCTGCAACTCCTCGGGCAGTGCCTCAACAGCCGCCAAAATCTCGTCGGGCGACATTGTGTAGTAGGTTTGTGTTGCCAAGAGATAAAGACCAAAGAGGTTGTCTTTATTAGCCTCGTAGGCGTTGGTTGTGTGTGCATCGTATGCCTGCTCGGCAGCGTCGCGTGCCTCCTGGTCGGGAGCTGCAACATAAGCCTCCATAAGAGCCTTTTTCTCGGTGCGGAAGGTCTCGTTAGCCTCGTTGGACTTGGTGCCCGTAACGGTTACACTACCCCACTCCTCCAAGGAGCCGGCAACAACAACTTCGCCCTCCTCAACAAAGAGCATACGCTGTTTGTCACCTACCACAAGGTTGGCAAACAAAGGAGCCTCGGCATCCACCTTAATCTCGAACGAACCGTCCTCGGTCACAACCGAGCCGAAGCACTCCTGGCTCTTGTTTGCCATCAGTTTTACCTCGCCCGAGTAGCCCTCGATGGTACCTTTGACAATATAGTCGCTACCGCAACTCATCAGAAGAAGTGCGGTTGCGAGAGTATACAACATCTTTTTCATATCTTCAATTTTTAGTTTAGGTTAGCACTTAAAAACGCTTATTACTCAAAGAGTTCGGCAAGTTTCTCTACAAGTGCCTCGCCACGCAGATTTTTGGCAATAATCTTACCATCGGCACCGATAAGGAAGTTGGCGGGAATGGAGTTTACCGAGTACTGCTCGGCAGCAGCGGTCTGCCAACCCGAGAGAGTGCTAACGTTAACCCACTTCATACCCTGTTTCTCGATGGTAGCCTTCCAAGCCTCAGCATTGTCATCGAGGCTCACGCCATAGATCTCAAAGCCCTTGTCGTGGTAAGTTGCGTATGCCTCCAAGAGATAGGGCATCTCGCCCATACAGGGACGGCACCACGAAGCCCAGAAGTCCAAAAGCACCACTTTGTTTGCCTCCACAACCTCTTTGAGCGACACCTCCTCGCCCTCGACATTTGGCAGGGTAACATTGGTGTAGCTCTGACCTACTTCGGTTTTGAGCATCTTCTCGGCGTACTCCTTAACGAGTGTTACCTCCTCAACTTTCTGCAACTCTTTGGGATAGGCAGCAACGGTTTCGAGAATCTCCTCGGCGCTCATCTCGCGATACTTGTTGCTCACAAAGAGGTAGGCACCCCAAAGGTTCTCCTTATTAGCCTCGTAGCTCTCGTCCATAGCCTGCTGCATCTTGGCAAAGACGTTCATCACATCCTCGTCGGCAGCCTCGCCACTCATAACGGGAGCCATTATCTCCCACTGAATCTTGTTGAAGTCGGCAAAAGCCTGATTGGACTCAGTTCCCGTTGCCATAATAGTCTCGGGCTGGGCAAAAACACCCTCTACGACGATAGGTGTGCCATCGATAAACAAAGGCAACACGGGCTCGCCACCAAGTGCCAAAGCGGCAAAGATAGGCGTTGCACTCTCCACTTGGAGCGAGAAAGAACCATCCTCGGTCTGTACCGAAGCAAGCACCTCGTCGCCAGCCATATTCATAACTGCTACGTCGCCCGTAAGTCCTTCAATCTGACCCTCTACAACGTAGGTTTTTGCACTGTTACAAGCCACAGCCATAAGGGCAGCAGCCACAATCATCATCAGTTTTTTCATACTCTTATCTTTTTTATTGGTTAATTATTTGCCTTTCTTATGCTCCGACACCACCCTATCGGGATTGCCTGCCACAAACTTCTCCCACGAGGCGCTACGCGAGGTACCCCTCTTTACGGCAACCGTCTGGTGCGGAATGGGCGACGAGGTCTCGAAATAGTGGCACAGAGCCACCGCCAAACCATCCGTAGCATCCAACCTCTTGGGGTTATACTCCACGCCGAGCATACTTTTGAGCATTGCAGCAACCTGCTCCTTAGCGGCACCGCCATTGCCCGTAATAGCCTGCTTTACACGCCTTGGGGCGTACTCAAAGACCCTATGCCCCCTACAAAGCGCCGCAGCCATAGCCACTCCCTGCGCCCTACCCAATTTGAGCATACTCTGAACATTCTCGCCAAAGAAGGGCGACTCCAAAGCCACCTCGTCGGGCTTATACTCATTCACAAGGGCAAGCACCCTATTGAAGATGTAGCGCAACTTCTCATATGGGTCTTTCATCTTCTGCATCTCGATGTCACCAATGACCACCGCACGCAACTTATTCTTACCCAGCACCTCCAACACACCATAGCCCATACGGTTAGTGCCGGGGTCGATGCCCATAATTATGCGGTGCTCTGTGTTCATTTGGTCTAACGCCTAAGGTCTAATATCAAAAGTCCGAAGTCGAGAATTCGGAATTTTTCCTATCGGTTTTTCAGCTCCTCCACCTCTTTTTTAAGGCGGCTGACGGTGCGTTGCAGTTCGGGCAGGTTGCGGAATACGGCATTCGCCCTGCGGAACCTTGCCGCGTCAATACCGAACGAGCCCATAATCTGCGAGCCCTCGGGTACCGAAGAGCTCACACCGCTACTCGAACCCACAATCGTGCGGTCGCCAACGGTAATATGTCCCACAATGCCTGCCTGACCGCCAATCATACAGTTTTTGCCGACCTTTGCCGAGCCTGCAACAGCAGACTGACCAGCCATAACCGTATTGGCACCCACAACAACATTGTGTCCTATCTGCACAAGGTTATCAATCTTCGTACCCTTGCAGATAACTGTCGAGCCCATAGTTGCCCTATCAATGGTTGTATTGGCACCTATCTCCACATCATCTTCGAGGGTTACTATGCCAATCTGAGGTATCTTGTCGTACTCGCCCTTGGCATTGGGGGCAAAGCCGAAGCCATCAGAGCCGACGACTGCGCCCGAGTGGATGATGCACCTCTCGCCAATTTTACAGCCCTCATAGACCTTCACACCCGAGTAGAGGGTACTCTTAGCGCCTACCTTCACGCCATCGCCCAGATAGACGTGGGGGTAGAGTTTTACACCATCGCCAACCTCGGCACCCTCATCCACTACAACGTATGCACCGATATAGCAGCCCTCACCCACTTTGGCACTCTCTGCCACCACTGCCGTTGGGTGAATGCCGCTCTTTTGGGGTTTATAAGCCACATACATCTCCAAGAGTTTGGCAAAGCATCCGTAGGCGTCGTCGACCTTTATGAGTGTAGCCTTGACGGGCTCTTTGGGCTCCCACGAGCGGTTTACGATAACTATCGAGGAGTCGGTAGTGTAGACATAGTGTTCATATTTGGGATTTGCCATAAACGACAGTGCGCCGGCGTGTCCCTCCTCAATTTTTGCAAATGTGCTAACCGTGGCATCCTTGTTGCCAACAATATCGCCACCCAAACCGGCGGCAATCATCTCAGCCGTAAATTGCATCATCTTTTTGTGTATTTTATAGTTGTGGTTGTTTGGTTTCTCTCCTTGTTTTCTTACAGATACTTCTTGATATCAATACCTTCGGGCATAAACTGCGCCACATCGCCATCGAAGCTGAGAATCTCCCTGATGACGCTACTCGACACTGCCACATACTCCGAAGGGGTGAAGAGCAACACAGTGGTAATCTCGGGGTAGAGCCTCTGGTTAATCTGCATCATATTACGCTCGTAGTCGAAATCGACAGTATTGCGCATACCACGCAGTACAAATTTCAGCTCCCTATCCCTACAATACTCGCCCGTAAGTCCGTGGTAGCTAACCACCTCCACACGGGGGTCGTCTTTATAGAGATCGGCAATGAGTCGCTTGCGGTTCTCGGTGGTGAGCAGTCCGTGTTTGTCCTGATTCTCGCCCACGGCAATCACAAGCCTATCAAAAATCTTCAAGCCCTCCTCAACGAGTGCCTGATGTCCCGAAGTGAATGGGTCAAACGACCCTGGGAAAATTGCAGTTTTCATTTCAGTAATTCAAAATTCAAAATTACTTCTCCCAACCCGCGGGTGGGTGTTGCGTTTGCGCCATTCCTCCCCAACCTGCGAGTGGGTGCTGCGTTTGCGCCATCCCTCCCCAACCTGCGAGTGCATATCGTGCCGCAGATGCAAGGCTTGCGAAGGGCGAGGATGCGGAGTTTACTTTGGCGTAAATGAGCATTCCGAGCCCGAGCGTAACGCAGCAGATGCGGTGCGATATGTGCTCGTTAGACTAACTTCTCGAACAACTGACGCATACCTACTTTCTCAGCCACAATAGCCTCCAACTCGCTGATGCTCACGCGGTACTGCTTCATAGTGTCGCGCTCGCGGATGGTTACGGTGCCATCCTCCTTGGTCTGGTGGTCTACGGTCACACAGAAGGGGGTACCGATAGCGTCCTGACGGCGGTAGCGTTTGCCGATGGAGTCTTTCTCGTCATATTGCACATTGTGGCTGAATTTGAGCTTGTGCACAAGATCCATAGCAATCTCCTGCAAGCCGTCCTTCTTCACGAGGGGCAGCACAGCCACCTTGACGGGAGCCAGAGGTGCAGGAATGGAGAGTACGGTGCGTGTTTCGCCATTTTCGAGAGCCTCCTCTTTGTAGGCTGCCGAGAGAACCTGCAATACCATTCGGTCAACACCGATAGAGGTCTCGACAACATAGGGAACATAGCTCTCGCCCGTTTCGGGGTCGAAGTACTGAATCTTCTTGCCCGAGAACTGCTGGTGGCGACCCAGGTCGTAGTCGGTACGGCTGTGGATACCCTCCACCTCTTTGAAACCGAAGGGGAAGTTGAACTCCACATCGGTTGCAGCGTTAGCGTAGTGGGCAAGTTTCTCGTGGTCGTGGAAACGGTAGTTGTCGTCGCCGAAGCCAAGTGCGCGGTGCCAGCTCATACGAGTCTCTTTCCACTTGTTCCACCACATCATCTCCTCGCCGGGGCGAACAAAGAACTGCATCTCCATCTGCTCAAACTCCCTCATACGGAAGATAAACTGACGGGCCACAATCTCGTTACGGAAAGCCTTACCAATCTGTGCGATACCGAAAGGAATCTTCATCCTACCGGTCTTCTGCACATTCAGGAAGTTTACAAAGATACCCTGAGCTGTCTCGGGACGAAGGTAGACGGTGTTGGCACCCTCAGCCACCGAACCCATCTGGGTGGAGAACATAAGGTTGAACTGTCGCACATCGGTCCAGTTGCGCGAGCCCGAAATGGGGCACACAATCTCGCAGTCGAGGATAATCTGGCGCACCTCGGCAAGGTCGTTGGCATTCAGAGCATCTGCCATACGTTTGTTAATCTCATCGCGGCGAGCCTTAATATCCAACACGCGGGCGTTGGTCTGCAAGAACATCTCCTTGTCGAAACTCTCGCCAAAGCGCTTTGCAGCCTTTGCGCACTCTTTCTCGATTTTCTCGTCCTGCTTGGCAATCCAATCCTCAATGAGCACATCGGCACGATAGCGTTTCTTGGAGTCCTTGTTGTCGATAAGGGGGTCGTTGAATGCGCCAACGTGACCACTCGCCTCCCAAACCTTGGGGTGCATAAAGATGGCAGCATCAATACCAACGATATTGTCGTGAAGTTTGGTCATCGAATCCCACCAATAGGTCTTGATGTTGTTTTTGAGTTCCACACCGAGCTGACCGTAGTCATAAACGGCACTCAGACCGTCGTAAATCTCGCTCGAAGGGAAAATAAAACCATACTCCTTGCAGTGTGCAATCAGTTTCTTAAAGAGTTCTTCCTGTGTCATTTTTCTATATTTTTATGTTTTGATTAATTCGCAATTATTCAATCTACAAAAATACGAAAACAAATTGACAAAACAAAGTTTTGTCGAAAATGCTCCACTAACTTAGGGAGGTTAAGGACATTAAGGACATTAAGGACATTAAGGTCGTTAAACTCCTATATGCATCATAAGCCTTAGGACTATTGACGTTAGACGTTAGACAAAGAGCAACCACTGAGTGTGGAATAATAGACGGAGGGATTTTTGTGCCAAACAAGAGGGCGACCTCCGCAGTTTGCTAAGCGCAAATGAGGAAGGTCGCCACTTGAAGTTTGGTGCAAAAAGCACTCGTCTATTATTTCACACCGCCGCCGAGAGCGTAGTAGAGCTGTATAATACCCTGTATCTCGGAGTAACGGTCGGTGGACTCGGACAACTCTGCATTGTGGAGGTTTTGCTGCGCTGTAAGCACCTCCAAATAGCTTGCAGAGCCATATTTCATAAGCAGTTGGGTGTTCCACACTGCCGCACGGAGGGTGACGATTTGTTTGAGATCGATGGCGTAGCGTTCACGCGATACTTGCCACTTTTTGAGTGCCGAATTTACCTCTGCACCCGCATTGAGCAGAGCCTGACGATATTGCAGAAGTGCTGCATCTTGCTGGGCGATAGCTGCTTTCATACGTGCTTTATTCTTACCCTGGGCAAAGATGGGTTGCACAATACCTCCTACGAGTCGAAGAATGAACTCTCCGGGATTGGTTATGACCTTGCCTGTTGCATCTTGCCATCCTATGGAGCCTCCGAGGGTTATGGATGGATAGAATGCTGCACGAGCCTCGTTTACGGCAAAGAATTTGGTGGCGAGGTTAGCCTCTGCCTGCAAGATATCGGGGCGCAATGACACGAGTTCGAGGGGCACGCCCACCGAGAACTCTTCGGGGAAGGTCTGTTCGGCAAGTGTTCCGCGTTTAATCTCAAAGGGAAGCACACCCATAAGAGTTGCCAGCGCCTCCTCCTGCTCGACAATCTGGCGTTCGAGAGTCAGCACCTGACCTTCCACGCTAAACTTATTCGCCTTTGCCTGCAACACTGCCGCCTCGGTAGCCTTACCCGCACGTTTCAGAGCCGTAAGCGTGCGGATATTCTCTTCCCAAGTGGTGAGCGTGTGTTGGCTGGTTTTGAGTTGCTCGTCGAGCATCAGGAGGGTGTAGTAGTTGTTGGCTATGGTAGCAATGAGTTTGCTCTGCACTGCCTGCTCCACAAGGTGGCTCTGTTGGAGTGCAACCTCGGCACCTCGCGCCGCATTGCGCAGTTTTCCAAAGACATCCACCTCCCACGATGCGGTCGGAATAAGGCTGTACGAAAAGGTTGCTCCATCGCCGTTACCTCCGCTGAGGGTCGTCTGCAACGAGGCGCTCACCGAGGGCAGGAAGGAGAGTTTTGCTGCCTCCAAGGCTGCCTCAGCCTGCACAATGTTGAGCCTTGCGGTGCGCATATCTATATTGTACTCCAAGCCTCGCTCTATGTACTTTTGGAGCAGTGTATCGGTAAAAAACTCCCTCCACGAGTAATCGGCAAGACGAGTATAGGTGGTATCTGCATCGTAAAGTTCGTGCAGATTGCTCACCTCGGGACGCTCGAACGGAGTGTAAAAACTACATCCTACCAGAGCCACAGCAGCAAGTGCCGTAAGGATATATTTCATCATCTGTTTCATAATTGGCTACTCAATCTCTTTTAGTTGGCTTTTCCTTATTTTATTGGGGCTGAGTTTCTCCTCCAACGATTGGAAGATAACAAAGAGTGCGGGCACCACAAATAGCAGTGCTATGGTACCCACAAGCATACCGCCTACGGTACCCACACCAATCGAGATATTACCATTTGCACCCACACCCGTGGCGAACATCATAGGCAGCATACCAAAGACCATCGTAAGCGAGGTCATCAGAATAGCCCTAAGACGTGCCTTGGCAGCCGAGAGAGCCGCACTGACAATCGAGGCTCCTGCCCTACGACGTTCCGAGGCGTACTCGGTGAGCAGGATGGCTGTCTTGGCAAGCAGACCGATAAGCATCAGCAGACCGATTTGCAGATATATATTATTCTCCAAGCCGAACATATTGGCAAAGAGGAAGCTACCCGCCAAACCGAAAGGTATTGAGAGGATGATGACGATAGGTATCATAAGGCTCTCATACAAGGCGCAGAGGATGAGGTAGATAAAGACAATACATATAACGAAGATTATCGCCGTAGAGCTACCCGTCGAAGCCTCCTCGCGCGACATACCGCCAAACTCATAGCCGTAGCCCGCAGGCAGACGCTCCTCCATAACCTCCCTAACAGCCTCGATAGCCTCACCCGAGGAGTAGCCATTGGCAGCCTGACCATTGACGGAGATTGCCGAGAAGAGGTTAAATCGCGAGATGGACTGAGGACCATAAATCCTCGTGAGGGTTACATATTGCGAGATGGGCGACATCTCGCCACCCGAGTTCCTCACAAACATATTATCCAGCGCATCGGTATCGAGTCGGCTTTCGGGATTTGCCTGAATCATAACACGATAGAGTTTCGAGAAACGGTTCATATTCGACGCATAGCTACCGCCAACATAGCCCGAAATGACGCTCAGCACATTCTGGGGCGACACACCGTTACGTTTACATTTTGCAGCGTCTACCTCAATGAGATATTGAGGATATTTGGTATCGAACGAAGTGGAGGCACGAGCAATCTCGGGGCGCTCGTTGAGTCCTTCGATAACATCGTCGGTAACCATTTTCAGGTTGTCGATGGTGCCGCCCTTCTGGTCCTGCACATAAATCTCAAAACCACCACTTGCGCCATAGCCGGGAATCATACCGCGCGTAAAGACAAGTATCTTAGCGGAGGTAATATCCGACGTTAGGTCATAGATTTTCTCCATAACCGAGTCTATATCGTCACCTTCGCCCTCGCGAAGTTCCCAATCGCAGAGTTTAACAGAGAACATACCGCACGAGGAGCCCGCACCCGACATCATACCATAACCCGTTGTATAGGAGTAGGTTTCGATTTGTGGTATTTGGTCGAGTCGCGAGGCAATCTGCTCCATAACAGCAACCGTTTCTCCAAGGTTCGTACCCGGAGGCGTCTGCACGTCTATGTTTATGGAGCCCATATCCTCCTTAGGCACAAGACCCGTCTTGGTGTTCTCCATCATATAGAACAGACCGCCAGCAGCCACCACGACGAGCAACATCGAGAGCCAGCGGTGGCGCAACATACTCTTCACACCCTTCTTATAGTGGCGCACCACACCCCTAAATCCTGCATCGAAAGCAACGTGGAAGCGAGCCGAGAAACTAAGTTTTCCATTCTCATCGGGGAGGTGGGGTTTCATCAGGATTGCACACAGAGCTGGCGAGAGAGTAATGGAGTTGAGGAGCGATATACCCACCGCAACTGCCATAGTAAGACCAAACTGGGTGTAGAACGTACCCGTCGTACCACCCATAAAGCATACGGGGATAAACACCGCCATAAAGACAAACGTAGTGGCGATAAGTGCCGTGGAGATACCCTGCATAGCATCCACCGTAGCCTTATAAGGCGAGGTGTAGCCACTATCGAACTTCGCTTGCACAGCCTCCACAACCACAATGGCGTTATCCACCACCGTACCAATCACAAGCACCAGCGCAAAGAGAGTAATCATATTGAGGCTGAATCCTGCCACAATGAGGAATGCAAAGGTACCGACAAGCGACACCACAATGGCAATGGTAGGAATAAGCGTAGAGCGGAAACTCTGCAAGAAGATGTAAACCACCAGCACCACGAGGATAATTGCCAGCACAAGCGTTTCGATAACGCTCGCGATGGAGGCATCCAAAAAGTCCTTGGTACTCATCAGGTCGACAATCTCCATACCTTTGGGCAGAGCCTTACGGATTTCGGCTACTTCCTTATCGATAGCCTCAATAATCTCGTTGGCATTAGAGCCCGAGGTCTGCGAAATCATCAGCGTCGTTCCAGGGTGACCGTTCACCTTACCGAGGTAGTCGTAGCTCATAGAGCCCAACTCCACTTCGGCAACATCTTTGAGCCTCAGCACCGTACCGTCAGCCTCTGCGCGGATGACCATATTGGCGTAGTCCTCCTCCTTTTCGTAGCGACCGCGATATTTGAGCGTATAGCGGAAAGTGTTCTTAGAGTCGGCACCGAGCGTACCCGTAGGAGCCTCCAAGTTTTGTTCAGCCAGCACTGCCGAAATGTCCGAAGGCATAAGCGAGTATTTCGACATTTTAGCAGGGTCGAGCCATATACGCAGCGAGTAGTCGGCACCCCTTACGTCCACTTCACCCACGCCCGCAATACGCGAAAGGCGTGGCTCAATGTTGATTTTGAGGTAGTTGCTCAAAAACCTCTCGTCAAACGAATCATCGGGAGAATAGATAGCCAGCGTCTTGATACGGCTCGTCTGGCGCTTGCGCACGCTCACACCGCTACGGGTAACCTCCGCGGGCAGCAGACCCTGAGCCGAAGCGATACGGTTCTGCACATTGACCATCGCCATATCGGCATTGGTACCCTGTCGGAAGTAGATCTGGATACTTGCCGAGCCGTTGTTGGTTGCCGACGAGGTCATATACATCATATTCTCCACGCCGTTGATTGCCTCCTCCAAAGGAATAACCACACTCCTCTGCACCGTTTCGGCATTGGCACCCGCATAGTTCGCCGACACGCTAACCGTTGGAGGTGCAATCTCGGGGAACTGCTCTACGGGCAGCTGGGTAAGACTGATGAGTCCCACCAATACGATAATCACAGAGATAACCCCCGCGAAAATCGGTCTATCTATAAACGTCTTAATGTTCATAATCCTCTACCCTACTTTTCGTTTGCAGTAACACTCTCTTGGGCAGCAGCCTCTGCTTTTGCCTTCTCGGCAGCCTCCTTCTCGGCAGCCTCACGAGCCACATCCTCTTCGGTCTTGATGGTTGCACCCTCGCGCACCAAGCCTGCACCCTCGGCAATAATCACATCGCCAACCTGCAAGCCGCTCTCGACGATATACTCCACACCATTGTTCTGGGGCAGTACGGTAATACCCGCCGACACAGCCTTGCCATCGACCACTTTATAGACAAAAATTTTCTCCTGCAACTCGTAGGTAGCCGCCTGAGGAATTACGATAGCCTTTTTCAGCACCGTAGGGATAACCACCTTACCACTACCGCCATCGCGCAGCAGGCGACTGCGGTTGGGGAATGTAGCACGAAGGCTCACAGCACCCGTCGTAGCGCTAATCGTACCACTAATTGCGTTGATACGTCCCTTCTTGGCGTATTTCTTACCATTGCTCATAACCAATTCCACCTCGGGCATCTCGCGGATAGCCTCTTTGAGCGAGCCGTATGCCTGAATAAGGTCGAGCATCGTATTCTCTGCCATAGAGAAGTAGGCATAAACCTCGCTATCGTCCGACACGGTAACCAGAGGCGTTGCAATGCTACTGCTAACCAACGCACCCACACGATAGGGAATCATACTTGCCACACCATCCACAGGCGAGCGCACCTCGGTATAGGAGAGGTTATTGGTAGCATTAATCTCCTCCGCCCTCGCCAAAGCCAAGCGCGCCTCGGCATCCACAAGGTCGTTGCGCGAAGTCATAAGGTCGAACTCCGACACCACGCCCTGCTCAAAGAGCTCTTTGTTACTATCGAGAATGAGCTGAGCCGTCGAAAGACCCGCCTCGGCACTCTTCACATTTGCCTGAGCAATTTCATAGGCGGCTTTGTAGGGTGTTTGGTCGATGACAAACAGCACCTGACCCTTCGACACAAGGTCGCCCTCGTTGATGAGAATGTCGGTAATCATACCGCTAACCTGTGGACGAATTTCCACAGTCTGGCAGCCGCTGATAGTTGCAGCATAGCCCGTGGTGAGTGTACGGTCCGCAGCCTCGACGGTCATTGTCTTGTAGATTTTCTCGCGCGAGGTCTGCTGCTTGGGAGCCTCTTTACACGATGCGAGTACACAAAGAGTCGCAAAAAGGAGAATAACTCGTTTCATTTTCATCTATTTTTTATTATATTTGCAATCAATACATTTGGGTACGCCTGCCCCACAAGAGAGAGCGAGTCCCTCTTGCGGGCGTTTTTGCACGCATTGGCGTGCAAAGGTAGTGATTTTTGCGGAAATAGCATACTCTTTTGCTGGTAAAATGAGTATTTTTTCAGAAAGAAAGCGCACCCCATTTACGACTTAGGTTAGAAAAACAATTGACGGTATGAAGAAATTTTCGAAAGGTTTGCGCACATTTTTGGAGTGCGTGGTGGTCATTTTGGTGGGAGTCTTGGCAATACGCGGCATCAATAATTGGCTCGGCGACGAGGAGCCCCGCGTGGAGCGTATTATATATATGATAGGTGATGGTATGGGCGTAGCTCACATCTCGGCGACTCAGATTGCACAGGACTACAAGCCTCTGGCTATGGAGCGTGCCGAGTATGTGGGGCTTTGCAAAACATACTCCGCCAACAGTCGCATAACCGACTCGGCGGCAGCAGGTACAGCACTCGCCACGGGCTACAAGACCAACAACGGAATGATTGGCGTCACTCCCGACAGCCTTCCCCACCCCTCCATTCGCGAGAAGGCAGAGAGAGCAGGTATGCCCACGGGTGTTGTAGTTACCTACCCCGTGACCAACGCCACCCCCGCAGCCTTCGTTGCGCACGTCGACTATCGCCACAAGGAGGACGAGATTGCCACCTACTACCTCTCCAACGAGTTGGATGTATTTATGGGCGGTGGCAGCAAACGATTCAACCAACGTGCCGACTCGCTCAACTTCTTCGACACACTCCGTGAGAGGGGCTACACAATCGCCACATCACTCGCTGACATTGAGGATATTAACAAGGGTAAGGTGGTAGTATTGCCCACCGAGGACTCAATGCCCTCTATGCTCAGCGGTCGTGGCAATTTCCTGCCCGAGGCAACAGCCAAAGCCCTGGAAATACTCTCCAACAACGCCAAAGCCGACCGCACAGGCTTCTTCTTGATGGTTGAGGGCTCTCAGATTGACGGCAAGGCTCACGGTCACGACTTGGAGGGTATGATTGCCGAGATTAGGGATTTCGATGCAGCCGTAGAGGTGGCTTTCGACTATGCGGATGAACACCCCGGAACACTCGTTGTGGTTACTGCCGACCACGAGACAGGCGGACTGACAATCGTCAATGGCAACCGCCGCTTCGACCTCCACGACCACCAGGTGGACTACTCCTGGACAACGGGCGGTCACACGGGCGGAATGGTGCCCATCTTCGCCTACGGCACCGGTGCCGAACATTTCAGCGGTGTCTTCGACAACACCGACCTCCCGAAGATTATGTGCCGCCTGCTCGGCTTGGAGGAGTAACCAACAATCAGCAACTTACAGATTGGCAATTTGCAGTCAATAAAAATCTCGGGTATCTTTTTTGATACCCGAGATTTTTTATGGAAGGAATGAGATAAATGAGAGATATGATAATTCCCCCTCAAAGTTAGAGGGGGAGTCACGAAGTGATGAGGCGTGTGTTCAACAGACCTCTCCCGCCCTTCGGGCACTGCTCGGCGAGGACGCCGAGCACAATTTCGACCACCCCTCCTATCCTCCCCTTTCGTAGGGGAGGAACTACTCAGGGGAGGGATATGGGTGTGGCTTTCACATATCTCTCAGTTCTCCCATATCTCCCACATCTCCCATATCTCCCATATGCCCCATATGCCTTAGGACTCTTGACGTTAGACGTTAGACGTTAGACGTTAGACGTTAGACAAAATAACGCATAGAATCGGATGAATTATAGGCGCACAAGAAAACCACCTCCGCAGTTTACAAGGCGTAAATGAGGAGGTGGTTTATCGCAGTGCAACGACTAAGTCGCCGATTATATGCGTTTTTACTTTTTGTAGCGAGCGTAACGCTGCATAAACTTATCAACACGACCTGCGGTGTCAACAAGTTTCATCTTACCGGTGTAGAAGGGGTGCGAAGTGTTCGAAATCTCCATTTTGTATACGGGGTACTCAACACCGTCCACTACCAAGGTCTCTTTGGTGTTCACTGCCGAGCGGCAGAGAAAAACGTGATCGTTGGACATATCCTTGAATGCAACGATACGATAGTTCTTAGGATGGATATCTTTTTTCATCGTTTTGTCTGTGTTTAAGATAATTACTCTGCTACAACCGAGAAGTGAATGGTTGCTTTAACCTCCCTGTGGAGTTTAACGGTTGCTACATACTCGCCGAGGGTCTTCACTGCCTCAACCTCGATAGCCTTGCGGTCTACCTCTACGCCCTTCTCTGCGAGAGCAGCTGCGAGGTCAGCCGAAGTTATGCTACCAAAGATTTTCTCCTCCTCTGCTTTTGCGCTGAGGGTAAGAGGAAGATTCTCGATTTTCTCTGCAAGTGCCTGAGCGTCTGCAAGGAGTTTAGCCTCTTTGTGAGCCCTCTGGCGAAGGTTCTCTGCCAAAACTTTCTTAGCCGACTCGGTAGCTACCTTAGCGTAGCCCTGAGGAAGAAGGAAGTTGTTTGCATAGCCGGGTTTTACGTCTACGATATCGTTAGCGTAACCCAATTTCTCAACGTCTTTAATAAGAATAATCTGCATAGTATTGTCCTCCTTCTAAAAATTATTTCATCAAATCGGTTACGAAAGGCAAAATTGCAAGGTGGCGAGCACGCTTAACAGCCTGAGCCACTTTCTTCTGGTATTTCTGCGAAGTACCGGTCAAACGACGGGGAAGAATCTTACCCTGCTCGTTGAGGAATTTCTTCAAGAATTCGCCATCCTTGTAGTCGATGTATTTGATACCGCTCTTTTTGAAACGGCAGTATTTTTTCTTCTTAACGTCAACCGACACGGGGTTGAGGTAGCGGATTTCGCTATCGTTTTTTACAGGTGCTGCCATAGTTTATGCCTCCTCTACTGCTACGGGTTCAACATTAGCCTCAGTCTCTACAACCTCAGCGTTAACTTTGCCTGCGAGTTTGTTGCGGCGTTTGATCGAGTACTCTACTGCGTGTTTGTCCTGACGGAACGAGAGGAAACGAATAACGCGCTCGTCGCGGCGGTACTGTTTTTCGAGAGTCTCGATGAGGTTGCCCTCGCCGGTGAACTCAATGAGGAAATAGTAACCGGTGGTCTTCTTCTGGATAGCATAAGCGAGTTTTTTCAAACCCCAAGCCTCTGCATTTACGATTTGACCGCCGTTCTCGGTAATTACACCCTGGAATTTGCCAAACAACTCGTCGAGCTGAGCCTCCGAAAGAACGGGGGTGGCAATGAAAACGGTTTCGTAATTGTTCATAATGTGTTGTTAATTAGTTAAAAATGTTATTTGCATACTAAATGCGGGCGCAAAGATACGAATAAAATTGAGAATTGAAAATTGAGAATTGAAAATTTTTCTATTTTTTTAGCAAAAAACCGATAAAAAAAACGACAAAATACTTACTACGGGGAGATTTTATAATAAAATATATTTACCACATTGCAAGATTTGCCTAATATTATCATAAAAAATATGCGCTGCAAAGTTTGCAGCGCACCATAATTTTCAATTTTCCATTTTCAATTTTCAACTCATAAAAAGCACATTGTAGAGGGATTTTTGTGACAAACAAAAAGAGCGAGTCCGCAGTTTACTCGGGCGTAAATGAGGAACTCGCTCTTAGTACTTTGGTGCAAAAAGCACCCGCAAGATGCGTTTTATCTATCGAGTTTGAAGTCCTGACCAAGATACACTCGCCTTACCTCCTCGTCATTTGCGAGGTCCTCGGCACTACCAGCCTTCAAAACTTTGCCCTCGAAGAGAAGGTAGGTACGGTCGGTGATGGAGAGGGTTTCGTGCACGTTGTGGTCGGTAATAATCACACCGATATTTTTATCTTTAAGCGTGCGCACGATACTCTGAATATCCTCCACAGCGATGGGGTCCACACCCGCAAAAGGTTCATCGAGCAGAATGAACTTGGGGTTGATAGCCACCGCACGGGCAATCTCCGTACGCCTACGCTCACCACCCGAGAGTTGGATACCCTTATTTTTACGCACCTTCTGCAAGCGGAACTCATCCAATAGTTCCTCCACCCTCTGGCGTTGGTACTCCTTGGAGTAGCCCGTCATTTCGAGCACAGCTTTGAGGTTCTCCTCAACCGTCAGACCGCGGAACACGGAAGCCTCCTGTGCCAAGTAACCCACACCCATTTGGGCGCGTTTATAGACGGGCATTTTGGTAATCTCGGTTGTGGTGCCATCCTCGTCTTCGAGGAAGATGCGTCCGTCGTTGGGCTTGACGAGTCCCACAATCATATAAAAAGTAGTGGTTTTACCTGCGCCATTGGGACCCAGCAGACCTACAATTTCGCCCTGCTTAACGTCTATCGAAACGTGGTTTACAACCGTACGGCTCTTATACTTCTTTACTAAATCGGAGGTATATAACTTCATTTTCCAAAAAATTTTGTACAAAGTTACTCGAATTTCCGAAAAAAGCACTATCTTAGTATTGCTAATTGCGAAAAAGAGTGATTCAATATGGAGGAAAGCAACATTAAAAGCGAGGTTTTGCTCGCCAAATTGAAGGAGTATTTTGGTTTTTCGGCATTCAAAGGCAACCAAGAGAGTGTCATCCGCAACGTGCTTGCGGGTGGCGACACGTTTGTGCTGATGCCCACAGGCGGTGGCAAGAGTCTTTGCTACCAGTTGCCCGCGCTGATGATGGAGGGTGTGGCGATTATCATCTCACCCCTGATTGCGCTGATGAAAAACCAAGTAGACGCAATGCGCACTTTCAGTATGGAGGAGGGAATTGCACACTTCCTCAACTCCTCGCTCAACAAGGCTGCCATTACACAGGTCAAGAACGATGTGCTGGCAGGCAAAACCAAACTCCTCTATTTCGCTCCCGAGTCACTCACCAAAGAGGAGAACATCTCTTTCCTTCGTAAAATCAAAATCTCATTCTACGCCATCGACGAGGCGCACTGCATCTCGGAGTGGGGTCACGACTTCCGCCCGGAGTATAGGCGCATACGTCCCATAGTGAACGACATCGGCAGGGCACCCATCATAGCCCTCACTGCTACGGCTACGCCCAAGGTGCAGTTCGACATACAGAAAAACCTCGGTATGATGGACGCCAAGGTCTTTAAGTCCTCCTTCAACCGCCCCAACCTATACTACGAGATTCGCCCCAAGCACGATGTCAACAAGGACATCATACGCTACATAAAGCAAAATCCGGGCAAGAGTGGCATCATCTACTGCCTCTCGCGCAAGAAGGTGGAGGAACTTGCCGAGTTACTGGTGGCAAACGGCATACGCGCCCTACCCTACCACGCAGGTATGGATGGTGCTACCAGGGCAAATAACCAAGACGCTTTCCTTATGGAGCAAGTGGAAGTCATTGTGGCAACGATTGCCTTTGGAATGGGTATAGACAAGCCAGATGTGCGCTACGTCATCCACTACGACATCCCCAAGAGCCTCGAAGGTTACTATCAGGAGACGGGTCGTGCGGGTCGTGACGGCGGCGAGGGAAGGTGTATTACCTTTTATAGTTATAAGGACATCCAGAAACTCGAAAAATTTATGCAGGGTAAGCCTGTCGCCGAGCAGGAAATTGGCAGACTATTGCTGATGGAGACTGTGGTCTATGCCGAGAGCTCGGTGTGCCGCCGCAAGAGCCTGTTGCACTACTTTGGCGAGGAATACCACGAGGAGAATTGTGGTGCTTGCGACAACTGCCTGAATCCCAAGCCCAAGATCAATGCCCAGAAGCAGATGCTGACAGCTCTCGAAACCCTCGAAGCCATCGGTCCCAAGTTCAAGGCAGAGTATCTGGCTGCGGTGCTGGTGGGCAAGACCAACGCCATCATCAAGTCCTACAATCACCACAAGTCGGAATTCTTCGGCATTGGCGACGACCACGACGAGAAGTTCTGGGGTGCGGTCATTCGTAAGGGTCTTATTGAGGGACTTATAGACAAGAACATCGAGAACTATGGTCTGCTGACGCTTAGCCCCAAGGGCGAAGAGTACCTCGACAAGCCCTACCCCATCACCATCACTCTCGACCACAACTACAACGAGGAGAGCGACGAGGAGGCCATGGCTGCGGCTGCGGGCAAGGGTGCTGTGGCAGACGAGGAACTCTTTGCAATGCTCAAAGACCTGCGCAAAAAGGTCGCCCAGCGCAACAACCTACCCCCATTTGTAATCTTCCAAGACCCCTCGTTGGAGGATATGGCAATACAGTATCCCATCACCATCGAGGAGTTGCAGAACATTAGTGGTGTGGGTGCCGGCAAGGCTAAGAAGTTTGGCGAGGAGTTCATAAAACTCATCGCCAAGTATGTGGAGGAGAAGGAGATTATCCGCCCGCAGGATATGGTCGTGAAGAGTGTCGTGAATAAGAGCGGCAACAAGGTCTTCATCATCCAGAGCATCGACCGCAAGATGGACTTCGAGGATATTGCCCACGCCAAGAACCTCGAAATGGAGGAGCTACTGAGCGAGATTGAGTCGATTGTAAACTCGGGCACAAGGCTCGACATCAGCTACTACATCGACCAGGTTGTCGACGAAGACAGGGCGGAGGATATCTACCTCTACTTCAAGGAGGACGCCGAGAGCGACAGCATTGCGGAGGCTATGGAGGAGTTGGGCGACGACTACACCGAAGAGGAGGTTCGCCTCGTGCGCATCAAATTCCTCTGCGAACAAGGGCACTAGGGAGAATTCAAAATTCAAAATTGACAATTGACAATTGACAACGAAAAGATATAACAACAGCAGGTCGCGCCCCGCAAGGGGTGGACAGCAGGGTGGAAGTCGCTCGGCGCAAAGTTCCAACCCCAATTACGTAAAGCCCAAGAAGGCGCTCGGGCAGCATTTCCTCACGGATATGGGTGTAGCTCAGCGCATTGCTGAGGCTATGAGCGAGGGCGGCAACGTCTTGGAGGTGGGTTGCGGCACAGGTGTGCTGACGCAGTTCCTCCTGGCTCGCAAGGATATAACCACTTGGGGTGCCGAGGTAGATGGCGAGAGTGTGGAGTATCTCCACCGTCACTATCCCGACTTCACACCGCGACTAATCTATGGCGACTTTCTGAATCTGCCCCTCGACGAGATGTTCCCCGAGGGCTTGAAGGTCATCGGCAACTTCCCCTACAACATCTCCTCGCAGATTTTCTTCAAAGTGCTCGACCACAAAGAGCTCATTCCCGAGGTGGTGGGTATGGTGCAGAGGGAGGTGGCGTTGCGCATCGCATCGCCAGCCGGCAACCGCGACTACGGCATACTGAGCGTGCTGATGCAGGCGTGGTACGACATCGAATACCTCTTCACTGTTCACGAGAACGTCTTTAACCCTCCGCCAAAGGTCAAGAGTGCCGTTGTGAGGATGAGACGCAATGGTGTAAAGGAGTTAGGCTGCGACGAAGAGCTCTTTACGAAGGTCGTCAAGGCAGCATTCAGTCAGCGTCGCAAGATGCTCAAAACGCCCCTCAGGGCAACTTTTGGTGACTTCGGCGGCGCCGAACACGAGTTCTTCTCGCTCCGCGCCGAGGCTCTTTCGGTCGCCGACTACATATCACTAACGAATTGGGTCGCAGAAAAAATGGAAGGCTAAGCAAGCCTTCCATTTTTTTTCTGCATTATCTCTACTCCTCTGTTGCGGTTTTGCCGCCATCGGTGGAGCGCCACTTGCGGTCGCTCTCCTTAGATTCGTAGGTCGTATCGAAGCCCAAGAGGTCTTGGCTCTCGGTAACCTCTTCGCCGTCTATTTTAATTTTGCGTTTGCGCGAGGGGCCACTACTACCGCTACCTCCCTCGCCAACAAGGCTCATAAGGAAGCCTGCGAACATCACAAGCAGCACAAGGGCAACAACTACTACCACTACAACGCCCGCAAACATTGCCACCACAACAGCCAGTGTCATCAGCAGTGAGCGCAGTACGGCAACTTTTGCACTCTTGGCAGAGAGTATCGACTCCACGATATTAGCAAGTGCTATGACCATAATGTAGGGTATGAAACTGTCGTCAAGACCGCCCTCAAAGATTGTGAGCAGCGCACCCGCAACTGCGGCAACAATAATAGTTATGACACCCAGCCACGAGGAGCCTGCAAACTTTTCGCCCCAGAGTTTCTCGTCCCACGAGCGAAGCCAATTAATTACTTTCTGTATCTTCTCTTTCATATCTCACAGCGGTTTTATTCGAACAACAATACCAAAGCCGCAATCACAACGGGCACAAGGCAAAGGATGGTGTATTTGGTAAACACTCTGAAAGCCTCTCGGGGCTCGATGGTGGTGGGAGTCAATTCCGCGCCCACGAAAGCCTCGCTACTAAGTACCCTCTTCCAAGCGATGACTATCACAACTGCCCAAGCAATGTGGATAATCCTATATGCCTCGTAGAAATTAAGGAAGCCAAAGGCTACGCTCACAATTCTCACGATGAGCAGTGTAGCAATAACATTGAGCCATCCTAAGTTCTCATCGCTGAGCGTCTTGCTGCGAGCAATGGCTGCATAGCACCACACATTAACTCCCCACAAAAGAGCAACAGCCCAATCCACCGCCAACATATCGCCTTCGCCCAAATCTATCCACATAAGCGACAGCGAGAGCAGTGCAACGGCAATCACAGCCTGCACCCACACCATACGTTTGCAGGCAAGTTCGACCACGTGGTTGGATGCTACCTTACCGAGCATTAGGAATGCCACCAGCATCAGCAGTGGCTCCGCAAAGAGCAGGCGCGATGAGATTGCTCCCAAAACCACACCCGCGAGCATCAGCCACCAAGCCACCTTTTGTGTGCGTGCCACTTTGGGAGCAACTGCGACTGCGCCAGACAAGTTCCTTTCTTCGGTCATAGTTTGTTATTTGTTTGATTGTATTGAGATTTCTCTTTTTTCTACTCCTCCAACTGCTCGGTAACTGCTGCGGGGAGTTGCTTGGAGGTCTTAATGCCCAGAGCCTTAATGTCCTCGGCTTTTTTCAGAAGATTACCCTTGCCTGTGGATAGTTTGCCCCAAGCCTCGTCGTAGCGTTCCTGAGCCTTCGATAGTGCCGAGCCCACATCCTGCAAATCCTTCACAAAGCCGCAGAGTTTGTCGTAGAGTTTACCCGTTTCTTCGGCAATCGAAAGGGCGTTTTTGGTCTGCTTATCGCGTGTCCAGAGTTGGTACATCAGTTTCAGCACCGAGATGAGGTGTGTGGGGCTGATGATGACAACGTGTTGCTGGTATGCCTTCTCCCACAGCCCCGTATCGGCATTCATCGCCGCCATATAGGCTCCCTCGTTGGGCACAAACATCATCACAAAGTCGGCAGCATCTTTAACGTAGCGCTGATACTGCTTCGCGGTGAGCTCCTTGACGTGCTGAGCCACCGAGGCAACGTGTGCCGCAAGTGCCGCCTCGCGCTCCTGGTCGTTTGTGGCATTGACATAGTTGACGTATGCCGTAAGCGACACCTTGGAGTCTATGACGATATGTTTACCCTCGGGCAGGTGGAAAATGACGTCTGGTCGCAGCAGGTTACTCTCCTCGCCCACAATCTTCGAGCCATCGGCATTGTGCGTAGCCTGCGTGGTGAAGTTCACCCCCTCCTCCAAGCCCGACTTTTCGAGTATCTGGCGTAGTATCATCTCGCCCCAATCGCCCTGCACCTTGCTGTTACCCCTCAGTGCGTCGGTCAGTTCGCGAGCCTCGCGCGAGATGGTGGCATTGAGCTCGGTGAGCTGTTTCAGACTATCGCGCAACGACTTAACCTCGCTCACCTCGCCCGTATAGCAGTCGTCGATCTTCTTTTGCAGACTCTCCAAGTTGGCTTTGAAGGGCGCCAGAATCTCGCCCAAACGCTCCTCGTTGCTCTTCTTGAAGGTCTGCGACTTCTCGTCGAGGATTGCCGTTGCGAGCTCTTTGAAGATCTGCTCACTCTCGTGGCGCAGATTATTGCGCTGCTCGCTCTCTTGGCGGAGTTGCTCGCGAAGCGTGGCATTCTCGGTTGAGAGAGCGGTTATCTTACTTTGCTGTTGCTCGGTGCGCTCCACAAGGGGTTCGAGCGATGCTATGCGCTCCTGTAAACGAGCCACCCGCTCACCCTTTTGGGAGTTTTCTGCCCTCAGCTCCGCCACCTGTCCCTCCGCTACTGCAAGCCTCTCACCGCACTCGGCAAGCTGCTGAGTACGTTCCGAGAGCATACGGCGCGAGGGATGAACATAGAGCGTCAGCACCACACCCAAAGCGATGGAAAGCAATATGGCGAGAGTAATAACGATAGGCGACATAATACGAAGGGTTTAGTTAATTTTCGTAAAGGTACGAATAATTTGCATATATCAACCCCTCCTGACCCATTTTTCGCACAAAAAAACCGACCCTGCCACAATCGGCAGGGTCGGCACTCAAACTCAAATTATGCTACATTATGAAAAATGTCTTTTTCATCTATGGATGCGCCAACTCGCTTAGAACGAGAATACAAGGCGACCCTGCAATGCGTGGAAGTTCTTGTCCATAGCGAACTTATCACGCGAGAAGTGGCTGTAAGTATAGTCAACCAACATATGAACGTGGTTGTTGAACGAGTAGTTCAAACCGATGGTTGCAGCGTGCAAAGCACCACCACCTACGCTGGTCGAGGTAACGGGGTAGTCCGAGAGGATACCGTTGTCGATATACTTATCCTGTGCTACGAAGTAGTAAGCGCCATCTACAATGTCGTTCAGGTTGGTGTAGGAGTAGCGAGCTACAACCTCCAACGAGTTACCCTTCATACCACCGAGCAAAGCCTCTTTCTTGTTGTAGCTATAAGGCTCGCCGAAGAGGAGGTAACCTGCCTCAACATAACCACCATTGAATTTGGTAGCCTCCAAGGGGTTGCCAGCCTTCCACGATTCGAGCGAAGCCCACGACCAGAGAGTACCGAGCTGAGCCTTGAAGAGGATCTCATCGTCACGCTCTTTGCCGATGTATTTGTAGATATACTCACCACGAACAAAGAGTTTCGAGTTGCGATAGAGGAACTCTGCACCAACATTAATCTCGTCCGAGGCCCAAGGCACCTGAGCGTTCATAAACTGAGTGGTGGGGTCTACGTAGGTCTCGATAGGGGTAGTAATCGAGAGGTTGGTCTGAACGGTACCGTTGTAAGCCACACCGGTGTTGATTTTAGCATAGCGAGCCGAAAGACCAACGTGCAAAGTCTCGTTCTTCTCGTTGATGGGCAGATACAACCAACGACCACCCAGGGTGAAGCCCTGATAGCCTGCTGCCTGGTTGTTGTAGAGGTTCTCTGCGAAGATACCCTGATTAGCAAAGAGGTTCTCGCTTACATATTTGTAAGTTACGCCCAACTGACGACCGGGAGCGAGTGCACGAG
This sequence comes from Tidjanibacter sp., assembly GCA_045602145.1. Lineage (GTDB taxonomy): Bacteria > Bacteroidota > Bacteroidia > Bacteroidales > Rikenellaceae > Tidjanibacter. The sequence goes on along the minus strand of JAZSAY010000051.1, from coordinate 14,885 downwards.
CAGCCGAAGGACGCGAAATGAAGTGGTACGAGCCAATCGAGGTGTTGTTAGCCATCGACGAAGGATCATTGTAGTAACCAGCCTTTACGAACTGATTCTCGTCAAGTGCGTACTGCACGAAGATGTTTTTCTGCTTGAACGAGCCTTTCGAGAAATCGAAGTCAGCGTAGAAATACCACTGGTCGAACTCCATCGAAGTGCGGATACGTGCGTCGGTGATAGCAGCACCCGAGCGCATAGGGGTGTAATCGGTGTGATAGTAAGCCACGTCAGACATCATACGGGCACCGATTGTGAAGCGAACATCGTTATTCTCAACATTTACGTTGGGAGTAGTGTCGAAATCCTGAGCCATTACACCAAGCGATGCAGCGGCAGCAAGAAACATCAAAATATATCGTTTCATATCTCTAATTTCAATTAGTTTAAGTACAAGTTAATAGAACTGTTTTTTGGTTAAATAAACCGTATGAATGTATTAGTAGCCAAGACTTTCGAGAACATCAACGGGGTTGGGTACGGTCTGAGCTGCATTCTTGTCGCGTACACCTTTGTCGATGAAGTACTGCAAGGTAATCTCGGTGCGGTTGGTGAAAGCACCATCCATATAGGGAGCCTCGAAGTCGCTCTCGCCATAGTGGTAAGCGCCGAAGTAAACATTCATCTGTTCGAGAGTATCAAACGAATAGGGGTGGTTGAGCATACCTGCGCGACGAATCATATCGTGCATCCAGGGCGAGTTCATTTCGAAGTAGTTGTTGGGAGCACCTGCGATGCTGGGACCGATGATGTGAGCCTTGAACTCCAAGCCCTGGTTGATGTAACCTGCATACTGTGCGGGAGTGATTTGGTCGTGCCAGAGGAGGAAACACATAGGAATCTTACCCTCGTATTTCTCGGCGGTACGGCGAAGACTCTCGAAGGAGAATGTTTGGAGGATAACCTTACCGTTGGTGTTACCAACATTCACTTTGCCATCAACCCAGAAAGGAGTATTCTCGGGCTCGGGATCGGTAATGATGTTCCAACCAAGGCGTTTAAGTTCGTTGTAAACCATCTCCTCGAAGTTGCTGGGGTTGAGCCACGACTCTTTGAACTCCAAGTAGATACCGGGACGGTGACCTGCGTCTACATCATCTTTAACATACTTAAACTCATAGGTGAGGCAAGTGTGAGGATTTGCGGGATCCCAAACACCTTTAATCTCAAATTTACGCTCTCCAAAGATATCACGGTCGAGTTTGTAACCCTCTGCATATTTAACAAGGTCTTCGAGGGGCGAAACATACTGGTGGATGGTCGAGAATGCGGGACGAGCCTGCTCGGGCATACTCTCCTCGTTGAACCAAGTACCGGCGTCGAGCTGTGCGAGCTCGTGGTAGAAATACTGGTTGGTGTAATAGGGGTTGAACGATGCGCGGTCAGCAGCCATCTGAGCCTCAGCCTCAGCCTCGGTCATACCACCACCCTGAGCCGACATATAGAATGCCTTACGGCTTTCGGGCACGGTCTCGCCAAAGATGTTCTCGATGTTGGTAGTACGGCGGAGGTTGTCGTCGTGGTTAGCCAAGATGACACCATCCTTCGAGCACTGCAAGTCAGCCTCCAAGTAGTCGGCTCCCATCTCACGAGCCCAACGCCAAGCAGCCTCAGTCTCCTCGGGAACCCAGTATACCGAGCCGCGGTGAGCGATTACCGCCATATCGGGTACATAATCACGAACTTTTGCCATATCCTCCGAGATATAACCGAGTTCGATACGAGCTGCGTCGCGGTCGATGTTGGTAACATCCTGACTCTCGCAAGAAGTGAGAGTAGCGCACACCATCAGCGACAGAGCAGCAGTTTTAATCAAATTTTTCTTAGTAGTTTTCATACACTTACTTGAAATTTGGTTAATAAATAGTGGTTAAAAATTTTAGTTTTATAGAAGTTGTGTTTTGTTATTTCTTTGCAAGGAGCCTCTTCTCCTCTTTGTTGGTCATAGCCATCAGGACTACCGACAACAGACACGCTGCAATCAGCAATACGAAGGTCCAATCCCAACCTGCCTTCTCGGCAACGTAACCGATGACGATGTTTGCCAAAATTGCAGTACCAAAGAAGTATCCGAAGAAACCGGTAAGACCTGCGGCGGTACCTGCGGCATTCTTGGGAGCAAGGTCGAGAGCCTGTACACCAATGAGCATAACGGGACCGTAGATGAAGAAACCAATGGCGATGAGCGAAATGGTAACGATGGTCACATTAGCCGAGAACTGCCAATAGAGGTAGATGAATACTGCCACGATAGCCATAAAGATGATGGTAGGCATAGCCCTGCGACCCTTGAAGACCTTGTCGGAGAGCCAACCGCACACCAGAGTACCGGGAATGGCCGCAAACTCGTAGAGGAAGTATGCCCAGCCAGCTTGTTTGATGTCGTAGCCTGCGCTCTCTTTCAGATAGGTAGGAGCCCAGTCGAGGCAGCCGTAGCGCACCATATACACGAATGCGTTAGCGATGGCGATGTACCAGAGGAGTTTGTTGTTGAGAACGTGTTTGAAGAAAATCTCTTTGGTCGAGAGCACCTCTTCGTGTTTCTCGCTGTAATTCTTGGGATAGTCGTTGCGCCACTTCTCAACCGAAGGCAGACCGCACGATTGTGGGGTGTCGCGGATGAGGATGTATGCCAAAATAGCAACGAAGATTGCCACAACAGATGGGAATACGTAGGTACCGATGAGGAAGTAGAGCTCGGTCTGCTCGCCATAGAACCACGAGCCAAACCACATTGCGCCATAGACAGCCATAGGACCAACCAGCGCGCCACCCACATTGTGGGCACAGTTCCAAATCGACATCATCGTACCACGCTCGTTCTGCGAGAACCAGTGGGTCATAACCCTTCCGCAAGGAGGCCAACCCATACCGTTGAACCAACCTACAAGGAAGTTCAAAATTGCCATAACTGCAATTGCCAAACCCTTCTGCTCGGGACCAAATGCCACAACGGGTACAATCATAAACATCATTGCAATAGATGCCAAGATAAGACCCAGGGGCAAGAAGCGGCGAGCATTACTGCGGTCGGATACGCTACCCATCAAGAATTTCGACAGTGCGTAGGCGATGGCATTCATAGAAAGTACGATACTCAACTCGCCTTTCTCGAAGCCAAACTCACCGAGGAATGGAATTGCCATCGAGAAGTTCTTGCGGACAATGTAGAAACCTGCATAGCCGATGAAGATTCCGATGAATACCTGCCAGCGCAGACGTTTGTAGTCTTTGTCTGCCTCTGCGCCCGTGCGTTCGGGCTTAAAGGGAGGAGGTGTCAAAAATCCCATAATTGTAAAGTTTTGTGATTAGTTAATTAGTTTGTTATTGGTTAATTAGTTGTATATTATTCAGTCTTCGCGTCTCCTCAACATCCAGTGCCTCGGCAAGTATGGATATTGGGTTCATAACCTTCGTCGAGGTGGACATCTCAATCTGCCACTTGCACGTTTCGCACTCGGTGGTAACCACATCCACTCCCGCAGCCTCTATCGCCTCAAAGAGACTCTTGCCGATTGCCTGCGAGTACTTGTAGTTCTCCTTCTTGAAGCCGAAGGTGCCGGCAATACCGCAGCACTGCGAGGGAAGCATCAGCAGTTCCATACCGGGAATCATCCTAAGCAGCGTGGTGGCATATATCGACCAGCCGAGTTTCTCGATGTGGCACGCCGAGTGGTAGGCAGCCCTCATACGGAAATCATTGCGGAATGCAAGCCTCACCTCGCCACGCTCCACAAGGCGGTAGAGGAAACGTGTAGCAAGCGATATGGAGTCCCTAACGTCGTGGTTATCCAAGCCCAAAACGTGGTCGTACTCGTCACGCAGTGCGAAGGTACAGCTCGACGAGGTGGTCACAACCTCCCTCTCGGCTGCGGTAGCCTTGCGAATCTCCGTGAGGTTGCGCTTAGCGTCGCGGGTAGCGTCCTTCATCAGACCATTTGCCATTTTAGCCACACCACAGCACCTCTCGCCCTCCATAAGATTTACGCCATAGCCCACAGCGTTGAGAATCTTCACAAGATCTTTGCCGAGTTGTGGGTAGTTGTAGTTGGCGTAGCAGCCGTGGAAATAGGTCACCTGTTTGGGGAGTGCAGCCTGTTCGGCAGCCGCGTGTTTACGGAACCAAGTGGTAAACTTTTCGCTCGAATACTTAGGCATTGTGCGATGGTGGTCTACGGCAAGCACGGCGTCCATAACTCTCTTAACGGGTTTCAAACCCAAAGTAGTATTCACAATCGGAGCTACCATCGTCGCCATACCTCCCACAAAGTCGGTATTGGCGAGTATGGCATCGCGCAGCTTGGGTACTTTGCGTCCGTTCTTGGCACGAGCAATGGTGATAATATCGCCAATCCTGACTCCCGAAGGACAAGCCACCTCACACCTCTTACAGTTGAGGCAGTATTTCAGAGCCATATCATAGTATGCAGGCTCTTTCAGGCGGTAGCGCTCCCCGTCGGGACCCGCTTGTTTGGGACCCGGGTAGAGAGGATTGACCTCCAACATCGGGCAGTATGCCGTACAGATCGTACACTTTATGCACTGCTCGAAGTTATTTTTGCTTATATTTTTGTGTTCTGCCATCTCTTCCCAAACTCTTAATGGTTCGACACTTTTCTTCTTCTTCTACTACTTATTTTTCTTAGCGATTATCTGCTCGGCAGCCGCGAGTGCCGTCATCACAGCAACTCCCGCGCCCGAGCCTTCGTGCACTGCATCCGAGCCAGCCAGCAGCGAGCCCACAGCCCACATATTCTCCACCGCTCGACCCTCTATCGAAGGGTGCAACGACCCATCGGTCGCTACGCCAAAGCGTTGGAAAGGTTGTGCTTCGAGGATATGAGGGGCATACCAATCATCCCTCTGGGGAGCAAACTCCACATCAAGACCCGCAACGGGCTCATAAATCTTCTGAGCGGTGGCAATCAGACCACGCGAGAAGAAGCTACCCGTAGCGATGACGAAATTCTCAGCCTCGAACTCCTGGTCGCCGTGGTTTGCAGTACACACCGAGCGCACCCTACCCTCCTCCATATTGGCTACCACAACCGTATCGCCGCCAATAAATACCCCTCCGAGCCTTACGAACTCTTCGATAAGGAGCCTCTGAATTCTCACACCTCCGACCGACACTGACACTGTGGGTGCTACCTTCACAGGGCAACCAATCTTCTCCACAAGAGTATCGAGCAGAGCCATATCATCTATGCCAAAGACTGCGGGCAGCAGCACCATATCTGCACCCTGCGCTATCTCACGTACCTGTTCGGCAAATCTGCTAAGGCAATCACCCGTGAGCGTGCGGGAGATATTGATAGCCCTCAGTTCGGTTGCACTCTTGCGAAGAGCAGCAAGTTCTGCCACCTCAACCTCGCCCAGCGAGCACTCGGCACCCAGACGTGTAAGAGTGGAGGCGATGAAATCGGGGTAGAAATCCAAATAGCCCGCAATATTCACAATAGCAATTTTACATCCCCTGATCTCTTCCTGGCTTTGGAAGGTAACATACTCCTCCATAGTGAGCCACGCGGGTTTAAGTGCCCCGAGTGGCGTAAGGCGCAAGTGGTTACGCTCGGCGGAGCCTACAAGAGGCACGCCAGCGCGAGAGAATATATCCTTCACAACGGCGGTGTTGTCCGCAATGCGTTCTTTTTCTACTTTATTATAGGGATGATTTGGACTCTTATCGGCAATAGAGGCAATTGCCTCGGCGCCATCACTCCACAATTCGAGCGAGCCCGAAGAGAATTGGAGCGCACTCTTACCCGAGGAGATTATTGCAACTCTCTCGCCCTGGCGCGAAAGGGTGATACCTCCCATCAGACCACTCAGTCCTCCGCCTATTATAATGGTGTCAAATCTCATATTTTCTCCTCCGCTTCACGTTCAACAATCTGTCCCAAGCCGCAAACACCCTCGTAGAACCATTGGGTAAACTGCGCCTCAACGAGCGACTCACCCCAAGCCACAGGGCGTACACCGCGCCATCTCTCGTCGACAAACGAAGCCACATCCCTCAGTGCCTCCTCGGAACCAACCTTCTTACCCAGCAGGTCGGCACCCCTCAGAGCACATATATGACCCTGACAAGTACCCATACCCAAGCGGGTGCGGCGTCTGAGGTCGACCAGATTGGTGGCACCGAGGCTCTCGATGGCATACCTTACCTCGGCAACCGACACCTGCTCGCACTCGCAAACAAGCGCCGCATCGCCACTCTCGCGGAACTCTATCTGGCTCCTGCGGTCACCGTGCCTACCCTCGGCACCCTTCTCGCCCATCCTGAGCGAGATGAACTCTTTGCGTCCTCGGCGGCTATCCACATCAATCTTCTCGGCAGAACCGGGCAGAGGAGTGGTGGCAGTGGTACAAAGAGCCGTTCTGCCAAGCTTGCGGCACACCATATCGGTGACCCACTCTGCCATAAGTCGGTAGGTCATCAGTTTACCGCCCGTTATGGTCACAAAACCCTCCAAGCCATCTCTTGTGGCGTGGTCGAGGCAGACGATACCGCGCGAAATGCTCCTACCCGAGGGGTCATTATCGGCTGCCACCAGCGGACGCACACCCGAATAAGCCCTCAATATGCGTGTAGAGTATAGCGCAGGGGCAAGTTTCGCACCCTCGCTTAGCAGCAAATCCACATCTGCTGCCGAGACTTCGTTTTTGTCTATATCTTCAAAAGGAATTCTATCGGAGGTAGTACCTATAAGACATATAGTGTCGCCAGGCACCAAAATATCGGCATTTGCGGGTTTGCGGCAACGATTTATCACCATATTATTGACCCTATGCCCGAAAACCAAAAGCGAGCCCTTAGCGGGGAACATTGCAATATCCACACCCGCCATAGCCGCTACAAGATGCCCCCAGATGCCCGCCGCATTGACGGTAACAGGGGCGTATGCCTTAACCGTTTCGCCCGAAAGCGTATTGCGAAGCTCCACGCCCTCGATGCGATTTTGTGTTCGAATGAAACCCGTAACCTCGTGATAGGTCAGCACCTCGGCACCTTTGAGCCTCGCGTCCAAGAGGTTGGCAGACACCAATCTAAATGGATCTACCGCACCGTCGGGCACCTTCACCGCGCCAATAAGGTCGGGATTTACCGCAGGCTCCATACGTCTTGCCTCCTCGGGCGAGATAACCTCTGCCGAAATACCTGCCTTCAAGCACGACTCCACAAAGGTTGCCTGATAAGCCAAATCATCCTCGGGCAGAGTTATGAACAGACCTTCGGTTTCCTCCACACAATGGCGGGCAATTTTCCTCAGGATTCTATTCTCCTTTATACACTCGGTAGCCGACTCCTCGTCGGTCACCGCATAACGCGCACCACTATGCAAAAGCCCGTGATTACGACCCGTTGCGCCCGTTGCAAAATCCTTTCGCTCAACAAGTAACACCTTCAATCCACGAGAGGCACAGTCGCGAGCAGTACCGGCACCCGTAGCACCGCCACCTATTATGATAACATCATACTGCTTGGCAAGATTCATTGGCTTTTAGGTTTTGTTTCAAAAACATTTAGGTTTCATTTCACAACAAAATTAGTAATAATTTCTTTACAAACAAAATTTCAATCGCATTTTTTCTGATATTATTACAAATTTATTTATATCTTTGCGAAAGTAACAGAGGTCTAAACACACAAATCCTACTACTATGACCAAAGAAGAAAGACACGAAAGTATCATCGCCGAGCTCATCAAACACGAATCCGTGGGCGTAGCCGAACTCTCTGCTCTGCTGGACGTTTCGGCAGTAACGATCCGCAAGGACCTCAACGAACTCGAACACGCCAACAGGCTCTATCGCAGCCACGGCAAGGCTATCCTCATAAACCCCTACATCAACAACCGTTCGGTGAACGAGAAAGAGAAACTCGCAACCGAAGAGAAGATGCTCATAGGTCAGGAGGCTGCCTCGATGATTACACGCGACGATTCGATAATCATAGCCTCGGGCACTACCGTACACGCCCTGGCACGCAAAATTAAGCCTGTTCACAAGCTGACCGTAATTTCTGCCTCGCTCAGGGTGTCGGAAATTTTGGCAGGCGACGAGGCGGTGGATATCATACAACTTGGCGGCACGCTGCGTCACAGCAGCTGCTCGGTGGTGGGTAAGTATGCCGAGAGCATTCTGCCCGGCTTTTGTTGCAGCAAACTTTTCCTCGGCGTCGATGGCATAGACCTCGACTTCGGCATAACGACCACCGATCTGAGGGAGGCAGAGCTCAACCGCGAGATGATGAAGATTGCACAAAAGACCATTGTGCTTGCCGACTCCTCGAAGTTCCGCCGCAGGGGTTTTAGCAAAATCTGCGACCTCGACGAGATTGACACCATCATCACCGACGCGGGCATACCTCAGAAGATAGCCTCGCGCTTGGAGGAGATGGGCGTAAAACTCATCATCGCCAAATAGCGACCCCAAAACCGCAAAACAAAGACGACACACATTCTCGGATGTGTGTCGTCTTTTCAATTATTACTCTCCCAGAGCCTCCAAAAGCAAGGGTTTCAGAACCGAGGTCCAAACTCTATACCCCTCGCGATTGACGTGCAGCAGGTCACTCTCGAAGTAGTAATTATTGACGCTGCCGTCGGGATTGAGAATCGGGGTATTTACATCCACAAAGGTAACACCCTCGGTGTGGGCAGCCCAATCGGTCATTATGGCATTGAAGAGGCGGTGTTCCTCGCGCTTGGCAGCCCTATTTTCGTTGAACTTAATCGAGAGGATGAAAATAGGCACATCTGGATAGTCGGCTTTGAGGCGTATCACCAGTAGTCGGTAGAGGTCAAAAATCTCGGTGGGATGGAGATCGCGTCCGAAGTTACCCAAGTCGTTATCGCAGTAGAACACAAAAGCTCGGGGCGAGTAGTCGTCGAGCACCGTGTGGTAGTTGTAGTGAACATCGCGCATCATTGCGCCGCCATAGCCACGATTAACCACCCTTAGGGGCGCCATATCCTCGGCAAGCGTCTTCCAAAGACGTATGGAGGAGCTACCGAAGAAGAGCACATCGCACTCTTTGGGCTCGCCCTGCGCCCGCTGGCGCAACTCCTCGACATCGCTCCCGTCGTAGCGCAACACCCACTCCATATCCTCCGAGAAGTCTACGGGCAGCGACGACTGAATATGGTAGACCTCTTTGTCGCCCGAGCGCTCCACAGCACCCACCTTGTGGCACTGCTCGCCGCAGCAGCCCGTCAACAACAAAGCCGAAATCAGAATTAAAGCACAGCGTTTCATAGTCACTTGAAAATTACGGGATTAAACAACTCCACAAAGTTAATAATTCGCACGAAAATACAAGCCACGCGGGAATAAAAAAAGAGACGGTTGCATATTGCAACCGTCTCTTTTGTGGACCCAGAGGGGCATGATCCCACGACCTTCGGATTATGAGTCCGCTGCTCTGACCAACTGAGCTATGGGTCCATCGAACTTTTCAGCCCACAAAGATAGCAATAAATTTGGAAGTTGAAAATCGAAAACCGAAAATTATCAACCAATGTCCCATAAATACTCACCGAGATTCTCGCAGGAATCGCCGCTTATAGGCATTTTACCCGAGTTCGGACTCTTTCAATCGCTCCGCATTCTCCGCCACGATCAACTGGTCGATGCAATCCTGAATGTCGCCATTCATAAAGGCGGGCAGGTTGTAGATGGTGTAGTTGATACGGTGGTCGGTGATGCGACCCTGGGGATAGTTGTATGTGCGGATTTTGGCACTCCTATCGCCTGTCGAAACCATTGTTTTGCGCTTGGAGGCAATCTCGTCCATATACTTTGCATACTCCAAGTTGAAGATACGGGTACGCAACTCTTCGAGTGCTTTATCGAAGTTTTTGAGCTGCGACTTCTGGTCCTGACACTGCACGACAATACCCGTGGGGATGTGGGTAAGGCGCACTGCCGAGTAGGTGGTGTTCACACACTGACCTCCGGGACCGCTGGCGCAATAGGTATCCTTGCGGATGTCGTTCATCGAGATTTCCACATCGAACTCGTCTGCCTCGGGGAGGACAGCGACAGTTGCTGCCGAGGTGTGGATTCGACCCTGAGTCTCTGTTGCGGGCACGCGCTGCACACGGTGCACACCACTCTCGTACTTCAAGGTGCCATAGACACCATCGCCCGTAACCTTCATCACAACCTCTTTGTATCCACCTGCGGCACCCTCCGAGAAGGAGTTGATTTCGTAGCGCCAACCCTTGCTCTCGATGTATTTCATATACATACGCAGCAGGTCACCCGCAAAGAGTGCTGCCTCGTCACCACCCGTACCGCCACGAATCTCCACAATAGCGTTCTTGCTATCCTGGGGATCCTTGGGGATAAGCAGGATTTTAATCTCCTCTTCGAGTTGTGCTGCCAGAGGTTCGAGTTCTGCCACCTCTTCGCGTGCCATTTCGCGCATATCCTCGTCTTTCTCGTTGGCGAGGATGTCCTTTGCATCGGCAAGGTTTGCGAGAGTCTTTTTGAACTTGTCTGCCGCAATCACCAGGGGCTCCAACTCTCTGTACTCCTTGTTGAGTTGCACAAAGCGCTTCATATCGGCAATCACTTCGGGGTCGGTCATCTGCTGACCCATCTCCTCGAATTTAATTTTCAGACCGTCAAGACGGTTGAGTATTGCATTATCTACCATAGAGTCTATGCTATTCTATAAAAAAATCAAATTTGGGCACAAAGATAACTATTTTTTCCAATTTACCGCTGTTGCAGGTCGATAAACACACCCCGCCTCGGCATACTTGCTGAGCTACTTTCCGTGATACCCCTTCTGGGGCTCTCCCGGGAACCACCAGCCCACGCCGCGGTCCGTGTAGCAACGAACACCATCTACCCACGCATCCCAATACTCATACCGCACATCGTAATCGAAATAGGGTATCTGTGCAAAGATACCTGTTATCTCTTGGGTCAGTTGGTTATTTTCGCATCTCAAATGTTCCAGCGCCGCACAGCCCGAACAATTCAAATAGGTCAGTTGGTTGTCTTTGCATTGCACATATACCAACTTTGTACAACCCGACGCATTTAGGGATACAAGGTTTCCTCCTTTATATACTACTGCCCTCAACTCATTACAATTAGACACGTCCAATGAATGTAGTTTATCATTTCCGCCAAGATTTAGTTTTGCTAATGATGACAAACCCGCAAGACTACCAGAACCAACAAGATTATTGTGTTTTAAGCTTATGCATAATAAAGGTTCTTCAAACTCAATAAATAAGACATTATCTTCGCCATCTCGGACATCAACAGAAGAACAATAATGAACTCCATACCACTCCTCTATGGGTTTATCGGAGCACCAATTGTCGTTGCAGGTCCAATTGTCGCCACCCGTATCGTGGTAGAATTTGATAAGTATATCGCGCTCGTCGGCAGCAATCATCCTCACATCGCCATAGATAGCCTCGCCATCCACCTCGATAAAGGCTCGGTAGTAGCAAGGGAGTTTCGAGGGCTCGATGACGGCACCATAAGCACCCGACTCTATGATGGTGGCAGTGCTGCAACTATCGTCGGTGGTGGGGGTGGAGTTATTGGTGCTCCAACAGATGCCCACCGTGGGGTTGAGAATCTCCTCGTCGAGCAAGGCTTCAAGTTTTACTCTATATTGTCCATCGCCAACCTTCTCGTAGTCACCCGTGACAACTCCCGGCAGCACAAACTCGCGGGTGTTGGCAATGTAGGTGCGGTCCTGAGTTGCCGAGTAGTAGTATGACTTATAGTAGTAGGTATGACCCATTTCAAGACCATCGCAGATAATCTGAAAACTACCGTTTGAGCCAATTGTAGCCTTGCTTGCAACCAATACGTGCATAGCCGTGGGTTCATCGGAGACGTAGAGTCCGACATAATCTCCCGCACCAATCTCGCCATCGATGGAGCCGTAGAGTGTCACACTCTCCGTGGCAATATCCACATCGTACGAAGCGGTACGCAACGACAACATTACAGCCTCAACAGCCTTCTCGTATGTAACCACCTCACTTGCCCTCTTATCGAAATATGATAGACCCTGGTCAACTGTTTTCTCTATGCACCACTCCGCACAAGACTGCGCAATCGGCTTACCATAACTACCTACCGTACCGCTTACCATACCCATAGCATCAGCCACCGGCTCCATATACTCCGTATGAGTACCATCGCTATGCATCAGGTCGGTAGCCATAGTCAAATGCATTGCTCCCGTCACAAAACCCGTTGCACCGGCTATCATCAAGGTCGCACCCGCAATCACATTGACACCAGGTACAAGCATCGCACAGCCCGTCAACATCATAAAAGCTCCACCCCAAAACTCGAAGCTACCCTGCATAAAACTAACTCCGCCCTTGGCGTAATTGGAAATCCTTTGTGCACTCACAGTACCCGCCTCACCATCGCCGGCACGGGTAAGTTCGCCTTTCTCCGACCAAAAAGTTTCGAGATTGACACCCGTATCCATATCGGGAACCACCGAGAATGAACCATCCTCGGCAATAACTATCATATCGACAAGGTTGCCACGCACATTGTCGATGTAGATGCTCTCATTGTCTATATTGTAGTACTCGGGAATACCGCGCTCGTCGAAAACCACATACTCATAGTGCTCCGCATCGGTCGGCTCATCGTAGGTATAGGTAAACATCCATTCGGGCAGTCCCTTGTCGTTGTGATTGTAGATGACGAACGTATTTTCGTTGTAGGCAAACTCGTCGAAATCTCCAAAATCGGAGACAAGAATCTTGAACTCTTTATCGGGAGTCTCCTGCTCGCCTCCCCCGTTCTCGATGGAGGATATGAACTCACAACCGCAGAGCATTGCGGTCACAACAAATAGATAGAGTGCTTTGGGAAATAGACGTTTCATTTTTATATTGGGTATTTATGGCACAAATTTAACATTTTTTTCATACCTTTGTATGTATGCCTACCGAAAAACACATAACTCTCTCGGAATTGCTCGCGGGCGTGAAAATTGCGCTTGCCGAGCGGTTTCCGTTGGGCGTGTGGATATGTGCCGAGATTGGCGAGTTGAAGGAGAACCGCTACTCGGGGCACTGCTACCTCGAACTCATCGAGAAGGGCGAGAGGGAGGGCACACCCAAAGCCAAAGCCTCGGCAGCCATCTGGCGCAGCCGTTGGGGTGCCATAGAGAGTTATTTCCGTGCGGCTACGGGCACACCGCTGGCAGCAGGTATGAAGGTGCTTTTGAAGGTGAGCGTTTCGTTCCACGAGGCTTATGGGTTGTCGCTCGTTGTGAGCGACATAGACCCCTCATACACCCTCGGCGAGAACGAAAGGCACAAGCGCGAGGTCATTGCAGCACTCACTGCCGACGGGGTTATAGATCTCAACCATCAACTTGCCCGTCCTCCCCTATACCAGCGCATTGCGGTAATCTCTTCGGCTACGGCTGCGGGCTTGCAGGACTTTTTGAACCACCTTGCCGAATCGCCCTACCGCATCGAGTACACCATCTTTGAGGCTATCGTACAGGGCGCAGCAGCCGAGGAGTCCATCATTGCGGCTCTGGGCGAGGTTGCCGAGCGCGAGGAGGAGTTCGACTGCGTGGCACTGCTTAGGGGTGGCGGCTCGCAGAGCGACCTTGCGTGTTTCAACTCCTACGCCCTCTGCTCGCACATTGCGCAATTTCCGCTGCCCGTACTGACGGGTATTGGTCACGATAAGGACATCTCGGTGGCTGATATGGTCGCTGCCGAATCGCTCAAAACCCCCACAGCTGTTGCCGACTACTTGGTGGGGCGCATAGAGGGCTATGTGGCTGAGGTCGAGAGCCTCTACGAACGCATTGGGCAGACAGCAGGAGCGGTGCTTGCGGCACACAACAACCGCCTGGTGCTCTGCGGAGCGAAACTGCAAGCGGGCACTCAGCAACTCTTGGGCTCGCTCGGGTTGCAGTTGGAGCGTGCCCAGATGCGCCTCGCTCACGCTGCGGAGCGCACCTTCGCCGACCACGCGAGCAAACTCACCACCTTGGAGGCTAAGGTGTTGGCAGCCTCGCCCGAGAGAATCCTGAATATGGGCTTTGCGCTTGTAAGAAGCGGTGGCAGGTCGGTGAGTGACGCCTCACAGCTCCACGAAGGCGACACCATAGAGATTGCGCTCGCCAAGGGTAGCGTGGAGGCTGCGGTAATACGAACCAAAGAACAAAAATAGATAGCTATGGATAAGAAAGAACTGAGTTACAGCGAGGCTCTGGGCGAGTTGGAGGAGATACTGCGCACCATCGAGGGCGGCGCATCGGACATAGACACCCTCGCTGCGAAGGTCACCCGCGCCACCGAACTTATCAAGCTCTGCCGCGAACGCCTTGTAAAGGTCGAGGGCGAAGTGAAAGAGATTTTGGAGAGTTGAGAGTTGAGAATTGAGAATTGAGAATTGAGAAAATCGCGAGTCGAGCGAGGGCAGAGCGGGCTTGCACGCTTTGCCGAGCAAAAGCGATTTTTTGTGTAGCCGTAGGCTGCACAATTGAAAATTGACAGACCTCTCCCGCCCTTCGGGCACCCTCCCTTAACTTAGGGGAGGGTTAAGTGTACAGCTCCCCTAAGTTATGGGAGCTGTCGCAACGCGACTGAGGGGTCTGTCGGAAATCGCACTTCGCATCGTCGGCAGAGAAGCGACTGCCGAGGCGGTCGTGGCGAGCAAGAGTCGCAAAAGCGTTAAAAAACGAAGACGGCAAACGCTTTGCCCGCGTAGCGTTCGTTTTAGATTTTGCGAGTCTTGCTCCTGCCAGAGATGCGGTGCGTGGCTTTTGCGCCACTTTTGCCACCAAAAGTGGCAAAGAAAAAGGGCGACTTGGT
>JAZSAY010000050.1:0-2220 GCA_045602145.1 Tidjanibacter sp. | reverse complement strand
ACCCTCTGAAACGATGTTTCAAAGGGTTTTGCTTGATTTTGTCCTTAAAACTTTTGGACTTGGAGCGGAAAACGAGACTCGAACTCGCGACCCCAACCTTGGCAAGGTTGTGCTCTACCAACTGAGCTATTTCCGCATTATTTCAAATCGCTCCTCGGTTGTTCCCGATTTGCGGGTGCAAATATAAATGGTTTTTTTATTCTGACAAAATAATTTCAGATTTTTTTGTCGCCTTTGTTAATCTTTTTTGCAAATTGGGTGCCTTATGACGGTGCGCAACTTCTCTGCTGGGGTCTTGCGGACATCGGAGAGGTAAATCTCGTGATGCAGGCGTGTGGCAGAAAAATCCGCCTTGTAACCATTGCTCTCCATCCACTCCTCCATCTTGGCAACGCTGCGTGGCTCGTCATCGTAGGCTCCAATGTGCAGAATCTGTACACAACAACCCTCGCTAATGGTCATAAACTCCACCTTCGAGCAGTCAATCTTTTTCTTCTTCGTGGCGACTGCCACAGCCCACTCAAAATCCTCGCGAGTGACAAAATCGGGCAGACGGATGACCGAAATCCAACAGAACTCATCCTTGCACGAGAGGTCCACACCCGCTACTCCCTCCTGCCACCAGAAGCCCTCCAAGGGAGGCACCACATACTCGAAGAAACCCTCGATGCGGTGGTCGGTTTTGTAACTCATTTTGAGGGTGTAAGCCACCGAATAGAGCATCTCGACAGCCCTCTTGTACTCACCGCCCTCCTCATTAGGGTTGCCCTTTCCGCGCACCGCAAGATAGTTAGCCTCAGGCACTTCCACCATCGCGGGAACCTCTTGCGGCATATAAAACTCCTTGTACTCCTTCTTGAAATCAAATGGCATAATAATCGCTGGTTTACTATTAGCAAATATAGGTATTTCCTCTCAAACGAGCAACAAGATTGATACTCACACGCTACAATCCCGAAATCTCGTTCTGCAAATTCGCCAGGAAACGACCGGCGTGGGCACCGTCCATTTGTGTATGGTGGAATTGGAAGGAGATGGTTAGATAGTAGCGGAAAAAACGCCTCTTGTAGCGACCCCAGATGATGAATGGGTTGTTGAAAATACCACTATTCATACCGATAGCACCGTCAATCTCGGTGTCGATAATTGCGGAGGTGCCGATGACCATACTACCCGCCGACAAATCCCTATCCTGACAGCTGGCAGCCACTTTGGAGGTGTGCTGCAAGTATTGTTTATTGAATTCCTCCAAGTCGCCATCGAAGAGGATATCGCACGAACTAACCTCGCCACGACGGTTCTTAACGATTGTATTTACCGCAATAGAGTCATATTGCATCAGTTCCTCTCCCACGGGCAGCATATAGAACTCCTTGATGGGTACGGCAGCCTTGCCAATACACCAATCGAGCAACATATTGAACTTCAACTCCTTCCTCTTACTAACCTTAACGAGCCTTGTTACATCGAGGGTTTTGATAAAGGTAACCATTGGATTGGGAGCCTTCATCCAAAATTCGTATGCAAAAGCGCGTGTAGTCTGCTTGGGATCAACCGAATGTGCCATAAAATCATCGTTTATTTGTGAAAATGGGCGCAAAGATAAACATTCTCTTCGGAAATTATCAAGACTTAGCCCAAATTTCAGCCTATTCTCGACAACTTAGTGACAATATCCCCCAACCCAGAGAAGTGAAATTAGGGAGGTTAGAGAAATTAAGGACATTAAGGTCATTAAGGTCATTAAGGACGTTAAAGCCCCATAACTCCCATAACTCCCATAACTCCCATATCACCCATACCTCTCATAAGCCCTCTTTACAGAAAGTGGGTTTGGGGGAGGGTAACACAACAAATGGCGGCTACTATTGGTAGCACGCCTCTTTAAGCCGGTCTGGACTTGGCTTTTTTATACAATAAAAAAAGCCAAGTCTTTTCAGACCTGGCTTAAAGAGGCGGCTACCTACTCTCCCACAACTAAATGCAGTACCATCGGCGTTAGCGAGCTTAACTTCTCTGTTCGGAATGGGAAGAGGTGGGACCTCGCTGCTATTACCACCTTAATCTTATCTACTTTATTTAAGCAGTATATCGCGTTCATCAACACTAAGGAATGAGAAAAAGTTCTTCAAAAAAAGCCTTTCGGGTAATTAGTACTACTCGGCTTTGCCATCACTGACTTTACACCTGTAGCCTATCAACGTAGTAGTCTCCTACGAC
>JAZSAY010000049.1:0-3111 GCA_045602145.1 Tidjanibacter sp. | reverse complement strand
AAATTTTTTGCAAAAATAAGAAAAAATTGTACATTTGCACCTCGGGTAAGTCTTATACGACCAGCTCCTGCTGAATCCCCCAGGCTTGGAAGAGAGCAAGGGTAGGTGGTTGTAGCGGTGCGATATAAGTAGCTTACCCTTTTTTTATTTAGTTGTTTTGGCACTCTTTTCGGTATTTTTTGCAAGTTCCCTCAGTTACATAGTCCCGCTATGCTCCTTCGGGCAACTTTCAAAAAATCCTCGAAAATTTTTGCCAAAACAATCAAAATAAGAGTAATTCTATTGACTATAAGTACTTTCGTATATGTCACAAACGGTTAAAATCTACCCACAAAACCCCTCGGAGCGCGAAATTGCCAAGGTCGTAAAGGTGCTCGAAAATGACGGTGTTATCATCTACCCAACCGATGGCGTATATGCTTTTGGTGCCCTGTTGAAGAGCACGAAGGCGGTAGAAAAGTTGCGTTCGCTCAGTGGACGTGACGAGAAACTGCTCACCATAGTATGCTCCGACATCTCTATGGTCGATAAGTTTGCCCGCATCGACAATTCGCAATTCAAAATCCTCAAACGCAATACTCCCGGTGCTTTTACGTTTATCTTGGAGCCTTCGAGCAAAGTGCCCGACAAGGCCCTCTCGGGTCGTAAGACGGTGGGTGTGAGAATTCCCGACAACCAGATACCCCTCACTATCGTAGAGCGTTTGGGCTTTCCGCTGGCTACTGCCTCGGTGAAGGATGATGACGAGGTTGTGGAGTACACCACCGACCCAGAACTCATCGCTGAACGTTACGAACAGAGGGTAGATATGGTGGTGGATGGCGGATATGGATTATTGGTGCCTACCACACTCGTGGACCTTACGGGCGACGAACCTGAAATTGTGCGCGAAGGAGGCGGAGAACTTAAATAATTCAAAATAAAGAGATCCTTAGTAGACAATAAAAAGCATAAAGATATGAACGAAAGCAGAAAAAATTTTTGGTTTGAGGCGCTCAAAGGCGGCACCTTGGTAGGTATTGTGACGGTTGCATTCTCGCTTGTGATGCAGTTTGCGGGCGAAAAGGCAACGCTTGTGTCTATTATCAACTTCGCGTCGACAGTTGTGACCATCCTCTTGGTCTATGGTCTGATGCGCAAATTTGCCACCCAGCATAGTGCTGCCGAGGGCTTTACTTATGGCAGAGGCGTTGGTTTTGTGGTTGCTATGATGCTCTTTGTGGGTGTCATTAGCGGCGTCTATTCGGCTGTTATGGCAAACTTCTTCATCCGCGAGGAGGTGTTGGCAAGTGTTGATATGGTTATGGCGGATATGCAGGACCTGCTCCCCGCCGAGGAGTTCGATAGTACATATCAGATGATGCGAGCATCGGTTGTGAATCCTTTGTTGCTGACCGTCTCTTCGGTGCTGAGTAACGCATTCTTTGGTCTGCTTATGGGCTTGTGTCTTTCACTGCTGACCCGCCGCCAGCCCGATATTTTTGCCCCCGAGCAGAATAACAACGACAACTAAGAGAAAAAGATGGATATTAGTGTAGTAATACCTCTGCTGAATGAAGAAGAGTCGATGGGCGAACTCTACTCGTGGATTGTGAGAGTGATGGAGAAGGAGGGCTACTCCTTTGAGTTGCTTTTTATTGATGACGGCAGCACCGACTCTTCGTGGAGTGTTGTGGAACGACTTGCCAAGAGTGACCAAAGGGTTAAGGCTGTACGTTTCCGCACAAACTATGGCAAGAGTGCCGCCCTCTACTGTGGATTTGAGCGTGCTGAGGGCGATGTGGTGATAACTATGGATGCCGACTTGCAGGACTCGCCCGACGAGATCCCCGCACTCTACAAGATGATAGTGGAGGAGGGCTACGATATGGTCTCGGGCTGGAAGCGCACCCGCCACGACCCCAAAGCCAAAACCCTGCCGAGTAAATTCTTCAATGCAACCTGCCGCTGGGCTTCGGGCATAAAGCTGCACGACTTCAACTGCGGACTCAAAGCCTACCGCCAAAAGGTTGTCAAGAGTATCGAGGTCTATGGCGAGATGCACCGCTACATCCCCATTCTTGCCAAGAGAGCTGGATTCGGACGCATTGGCGAGAAGGCAGTAACGCACTATCCACGTAAGTTTGGCGTGTCTAAGTATGGCTGGGAGAGGCTCCTCAAAGGCTATCTCGACCTCATTACCGTTATGTTCGTGTCGAAGTATGGTCGCTCGCCGATGTACTTCTTCGGCGGTGCCGGAACGCTGATGTTCCTTGTGGGCTTTGTTTCGGTGGTGTGGATTATCGTGCAGAAATTCACGCTCGGCAACCCGCTTACCAACCAACCGCTCTTCTACCTCAGCCTTGTGTCCATATTGCTGGGTGTGGTACTCTTTTTGGCGGGCTTCCTGGGCGAACTCATCAACCGCAATGCTCCCGAGCGTAACCACTACTTTATCGATGAAGAAATAGACTAAAAACAATTATTGAGATATGTTACAACGTGTACAAACACTCTATTTGCTGATAGTTGCGGGACTGATGACCGCACTCTGCTTTACCCCTATGGCTACTTATGCCGCCGATGGCACCGAGGGCGTATTTGTGGCTTTTGATTTTTGGTGGATTGGGGCACTCTTCGCACTTGCTGCACTGCTCGCTTTTGTTGTGGTGTGGCTCTATAAGAATAGAATGTTGCAGGTGCGACTGCTCTGTGCCGAGATGGTGCTGCTTGTGGGTGCGCAGATTTTCTCGTTGTGGTACGCCATCGGCTTTACGAATAATGTGAAGGCGCTGGGCGATATTGTGATGACAAATATCAAAACCCCCACCTTCTTCCCTGTTGTATGCCTTATTTTCGTGTGGCTCGCCATCCGCGGCATCCTCAAAGACGAACGCCTCGTGCGCTCCCTAGACCGCATCCGCTAATACATTGAATAATAGCGATATAACTTTACCAAAACACTCGCGGGTATCAAAAAGATACCCGCGAGTGTTTTTCTCTCCCACCAACCGCCACATCCCCCTCTGATTCTTGGGTATCTTTTTTAATACCCATCCCTCCACCGAGCCCCCCTTGATCCTGGGTATCTTTTTAATACCCGTGAGTGTTTTATGGGAGTTATGGGAGAAA
>JAZSAY010000048.1:0-14948 GCA_045602145.1 Tidjanibacter sp. | reverse complement strand
TAATAGACAATGAAATCAAGGCTGTTGTCAGTGACGAGAGGCAGAAAGCAACATTTGATAAAATTGATAAAGCCATCGGGAACAATAGCGAACTAAGGGCATTCAAGGCTGTTATTGAAAAAGATAATACTATAATACCGTTATTAGCGGACTATGACGCATTTAAAAGACAGGTATGGTTTGGATACTTGTGCGAAATTAGCGAGTTGACCATTGCTGTCATAAATACATACAAGGAAAAACTAGCTGCATTAACGGAATTGGTTGCTGCAGCACAAAAAGAAAGTCAACTATGGGAAAGCATTATCTCAATATACAATAAGAGATTTGCTGTACCATTTAGCGTTGAAATTAAAAATAAGTCAGATGTCATACTTAAGCAGGACGCAGCTACATTGGTGTTTAAGTATAAGGATAATGAAGGTGAAGCTGTGGAACAGCCCAAAGATGACCTACTGCAGGTGCTTAGTAGGGGAGAGAGGAGGGCTTTCTATATATTGCAACTTTTGTTTGAAATTGAAGCAAGAAAATGTTCCCCAGATGAAAGTTTGATAATACTTGATGATATTGCGGATTCGTTTGATTACAAAAACAAATATGCAATAGTCGAATATCTCGTAGACATACTGAAGAATACTAAGTTCAAAATTATTTTACTGACTCACAATTTTGATTTTTATAGAACAGTTTGTTCAAGGTTAGGGCTTGGTAATACTGTCTATATGGCTATGCATGATATGCACGGTGGAATTATGCTCAAAAGTGGTCAATACAGAAAAGATGTGTTTAAACATTTTGTCAGAAATATCAATGAAAGGAGAGTGTTTATTGGCTTAATTCCTTTCGCAAGAAATATTATAGAGTATACCAAAGGTGAAGAATCCAATGAATATATTCAGTTGACAAATTGTTTGCATCAAAAGACGCATTCAAACAATATTATTGCACAGAATATTTATGATATATATACCGCACATATTCACGGGTGCGTTAAACCTATAGATTTTGGGAATACGAAAATAATAGAATTGATTCTAACAGAAGCAGAAACAATAGCCAGCGAGAATCCACTAATTGATGATATTTTATTAGAAAACAAATTGGTTCTATCTATTGCTATTAGACTTCTTGCCGAAAGATTACTCTTAAAAATAATGCCAGATGTAGATACGGATTCCATAGAATCTGTTCAAACACGAGTGCTTATAGATAAATACAACACGCTTTACCAAGCAGACGATTATAAAATATCCAAACTACTCGATAGGGTTAGTTTGATGACGCCAGAAAACATCCATCTTAATACCTTCATGTATGAGCCTTTAATAGACATGTCAGTGCGACATTTGATAGTATTGTACACCGATGTTAAGAATGCACTTGATGCACTTCCATAGTATGGAAATACATTATAAGAACAAATAGGTTTATCATAGGACATAATTATATAAGTAACATGAAAAATCTAACTATCCGAAATAGCACCGCAGAGTTTCTTACTTTCATTCTTGATGGCAGGGAAGATGGTGTACAAGTTTACTACAAAGATGAGACAATCTGGGCTACGCAGAAGGCGATGGCGACATTGTTTGATTGCTCGACAGATAATATCGGAGTCCACTTAAAAAATATATTTAACTCCAACGAGTTAGACAAGGACGCAACTACCGAGAAAATTTCGGTAGTTCAAAAGGAGGGAGATAGAGAGGTTAATAGGACAACTATGTTTTATAATCTCGATGCAATCATTTCTGTTGGCTATCGCGTAAATTCGGTACGAGCTACGCAGTTCCGCCAGTGGAGTACATACATCCTTCGCCAGTTTGCTATTAGAGGCTATGTGCTGGACAAGAAGCGTTTGGAGAATGGAACATTTCTGGGTGTTGACTACTTTGAGCATTTGCTTGCCGAGATTCGAGAAATCCGACTCAGTGAGCGTAGATTCTATCAGAAATTGACAGACATATATGCGACTGCGATCGACTACAACAAAGACGCTCCTACCACTCGCTTATTCTTTAAGAAGGTACAGAATAAGATGCATTACGCAGTGCATGGACATACAGCTGCCGAGATTATCGTAGAACGCGCAAATGCCGAAAAAGAGCACATGGGATTGACAACTTGGGAGAATGCCCCTTATGGGAAGATTGTCAAACCGGATGTAAGCATTGCGAAGAACTATCTAAACATGCAGGAGTTGGAACACATGGGTAGACTTGTCAATGCTGTACTTGATATCGCAGAATTAATGGCAAAGCGTCATATCCCCATGACAATGGAGGATTGGGCGAAGCGTATTAATATAATTCTTGAAGCATCTGGCGAAGAGATTCTTGATAATGCTGGTAAAATTACTGCCGAATTTGCCAAGACTTTTGCAGAGTCAGAATTTGAAAAGTATCGCATAATTCAAGATCGTCTCTTTCAATCAGACTTTGATAGATTTGGCGAGTCGAATATGCTGCCCTTAGATATAGATGTATTAGAAAAATAAGCAAATTGGTAATAATAGAAGCCACAAAACTTGCATGTGCGAAATTAAGTACGCACCTTTGCATTGAACTTATCGTTCTTTGAGAGCCGAAAGCGTGTAACCAAGATGTAACCACTCGAATTAAGCAATGGGCTGGGAGTGCGTGTGTGGGCGAAATTAGGGGAGCAGATTGCTCCGCAAATGCATTCTTGTAACCAACATGTAACCATAAAAGTTGAGCGTTGGGCTTAACTTTCGGGTTATTAGGATTTTACAGCGATGCAACAGCGGAGAAAAGTAACTACAGAACTTGTGGAGAAAAAGTAGCGTTGAATCATGTCGTGAATATGACCTACCTATGAGAGGTAGTGCTTGTAACCAACTTGTGACCTTGAATTTTGTAACGCGCACAACTTCCTAATATACAAAGAGGTACGAAAATATATATCGTAACCTGTCTCTCCGCAAAAGAACAAAAAAGACTCGGACCTCTGCGAAAGCAGAGGTTTTTTTATGCAACAAGTTGGCAGTGAGCTCGCTCACAATGCCACCTTGCTGCATAAAAGACTCTTTCTACCGAAAGGGAGCCGAGTCCTTTTTTGTTCTCTTGCAAGGACGCCCGCGGTAGCGGAGGGATGGACAAGCGCAGCGCAGTCAATCCCTGCATTGCTACCCAAAGAGCCGAGTCTTTTCGTGCTCTTTTTTTTGGGTGGGGCGACGTGGGGAATGTGAGGCGTAGTTTGGGCATAATCCGTGGAGGATAGGGGCTCAATACGCTACAAGGGGTGTTTGTTTTTGCAAAAATGTTTTATATCTTTGTGGAGTAAACGGGTTGTTTGCCCGTTAACAATATATTAGAAAGTGTTTTCGCGGTCCTAAAATGGGAATCTGACAGTTTCAATTTGAATCAAGGACGACGGGCAACACTCATCTCTTGTGTAGCTATGTGGGCTATGCACGGCTCTATTGTGCATCTATTTCATACTATTCAAGTGTGGGGTTATCGTTTATTTGATTCAAGGTTTTGTCAGAACCTCCATTTTGTAAAC
Source organism: Tidjanibacter sp. (assembly GCA_045602145.1). Classification (GTDB taxonomy): domain Bacteria; phylum Bacteroidota; class Bacteroidia; order Bacteroidales; family Rikenellaceae; genus Tidjanibacter. The sequence goes on along the minus strand of JAZSAY010000048.1, from coordinate 11,423 downwards.
GAAATCAACTCCACACTTTCTTTTTTTTGCAAATCATTAGCCGTATAGGGGTTGGAGGCAATAGGTAGATATGTTATCTATCAAAACAACCTACACTTATGTACAACGAAAACAACCCAATGAATCACGAGGGCGACGCTCAGCCCACAAACACCCCAAAATCTAACAAATTTGGCAGTGTCCGCAAGTGTCCCCAGTGCGGAGCTATGATTGGTTCCTTCAAGATGATGTGCCCCGAGTGCGGCTTTGAGTTTAGCGAGGTCGGCGCAAATCAATTCGTAGAGAGGTTTACCTCGGGTCTGCAACAAGAGATGGAGAGAGTGAGGACCGACAACTCGTCGGGTCTTTTCCCGGGCAAGGAGGGTAAGAAGTTGCAGAAAAAACTCGATGAGGCAGAGGTGCGCTATGTGAAAAACCATCCACTGCCCCGAACTAAGGAGGACTGCGTAGAGATGTTGGATTTCTTGGTGCCCAAAATCGGCTCCGAAGGCTCCAATGGAACTATGATGTCGTATAGGCAGATGTATTTTGCCATATTGAGCAAGTTGGAGAACGAACAAACGGGCAGCTCGAAGATGCAGACTCTGGTGTCGTCCTACAAAGAAAAAGCACAACTCACCAAGAAACAGAGATTTGCAATCTGGTGGAGAGGCTTGAAAGGAGTGTATAAATTCCTGCTTTGCCTGCTTGTGGTCTTTGTGGCTTTCTGCATCTTTGTAGTTAGTATGCTCATTGCAGACGCTAAGATGACGGAGGAACAAGAGAGGTTGGACGCCCTTGTGGTGCAGTGCCTCGATGGAGGAGATGTGGCAGGCGCACTTGCAGCCATCGAAGAGGGTGGTGATTGCACCCCTATGGTGGACTATCTGATAGAGCAGGGCGAGTATGACGAGGCAGAGAAGTATGTCTATGATGCGTATGCAGACTACTACGACTATCTCTCCAAGTCGGTAACGCATATGTGCAAGAATGGCAGAAAAGAGGAGGCAAGGCGATTTATCGGTCGCAAGATTGGCTACTACTCGGGTGTTACGATGTTCGACGAGGGCTATAAGATGTGGAACGCCGACAACGTGGAGAAGAATCTCACAGCAATCATCAGCAACTATTAATACTAAAACTTAACCAACATAACAATGGGAATTTTTGGCAAGAAGAACGAAGGCGGATTGATGGATGTCATTCGCTGCGACGAACAGGATTATTTGGTGTGGAAGTGGCGTCCCTCGGGAGCTGCCAACACAACCAAGAAGGAGAATGCCATTCGCTATGGCAGCTCCCTGAGGGTGAAGGATGGCGAGGTGGCAGTCTTTGTCTACCAACAGAAGGATGGTCAGATGATGGACTTCATTATGGGTCCCCACGACAAAAAGATTGAGACCGCCAACTTCCCTGTGCTGACAAGTATTGTGGGCTCGCTCTGGGGTGGTGAGAGCCCCTTCCAGGCGGAGATCTATTTCATCAACTTGCAGGGTAACAACCAGGTGCGCTTTGCGGTGCCCTACTTTGATGTTGCAGACCCACGCTATCCCGACTTCACGTTGCCCGTGGCAGCCAGAGGTAGCATCACCTTCAATATCACCGATTACAAGAGCTTCATCAAACTCAACCGTATGGTCGATTTCGACCTCGAAAGTTTTACTCTGCAAATAAAGGATGCGGTGGCAAAATATGTAAAGAACTTTATTGCCAACTGCGAAACTTTCTCGCTCTTGCAGATAGAGCGCAAGGGAATGGAGATTAGCGACCTTATCAAGGGACGCCTCTTCTCGGCATTTGCCGACGACTTTGGTGTAAACCTCAAACGCTTCGACCTGTCGGCAATAGAGATTGATAAGGAGAGCGAGAACTATGCAGAGTTTGTGCGCCTTACCAAGACCCAGCAGACCCGCAGAGCAGAAATCGACACCGAGCAGTACGAGCGCGTGGCGAAACTCTCTGCCGAGTCGCAGTTCATTCAGGCTCACGCCATCAATCAGCAGGCAGATGTGCTCAAAACCGCTGCCCATAGTATGGGTCAAATGGGTGGTATGGACTTCGGCGGTGGCGGAGGTATGAACCCCGCAGGAATAATGATGGGTATGGCAATGGGTGGCGCTATGGGCGGTCAGATGGCAGGTATGATGAACCACTATGGTCAAGCCGCACAACCCCAGCAGCCCGTGGGCGGTATTCCCACACCTCCTCCTATGCCCAATATGGTGCAGTATATGGTAGCGATTAATGGTCAGCAATACGGACCCTACAACCTGGCACAGATGCAGCAGATGGCACAGAGTGGACAGATTAATGCACAGGTACTCGTGTGGGCGCAGGGTATGCCTTCGTGGGTTGCTGCGGGCAATGTTCCCGAGCTTGCCAACCTCTTCGTTGCAACAACACCTCCTCCAATGCCTCCCACTTTGTAATAGGACTCAAAAAAACAATAATGCGTTATGAAAATTGATATACTAAAAACCGTTATTGCACTTGCCATAAGTGCGCTTATTGCCTACGCTTGCCACACTTTTTGTAAGTTCGAGACAGTGCAGTGGGCTATCACCATCGGTTCGTTCGTAACCATCGGTATCCCCTGTGTTCTCTCTATGGGCTTGTCGTCTGCCGAGGAGCGCGGAGCTGTGATGCTCAAAACCCTCTCGTCGATAATGCTCACCATTGAAATCGTAATCAACTTGGTGTTCTTGTTCCTCGATTTTAGTGTGCCCGTTTATGTCATCGTCAATGGTTTGTTGATGCTGGTGTTCTTGTTGGTATATAACTCAATGTATAGGAAACATATGTAGACCCACTGTGTCGTATTCCCCACCTGCTCTGTGCGGGTGGGGATTTTTTGTTCATTTCACATCCTCCAAAACACCATAACGTCAACAAATTAACCCCAAAAGTATAAAGAACATTATTACGTTTCAAGATTGATAATGTGCTTTGTTTTACATACCTTTGTGCTTCAACGGAGTGGTTTTTTTTGAGTGTTGTTTGTTTTTTGTGAAAAGCTTTGTATCTTTGCTTTGTTGAAGAGTTTTTAGCTCAGAGACAGCATATTGACGAAAGTGTTTTCGCAGTCCTAAAATGGGAATCTGACAGTTTCAATTTGAATCAAGGACAACGAACAGCACTCATTTCTTGTATGGTTGTGTGTGGTACACGCATTCATTGCGCGTGTACATATCATATACGCTATTCGGGTGTGGGATATTGTATCGTTTATTTGATTCCGGGTTTTGCCAAAGCCCCCATTTTAGTAAACGAAACCAACTCCACACTTTCTTTTTTTAATTAGCGCTAACCCCACTACATAGGAGTTGTGTAGTAATATGATTTGATACTACTATTTGTCAAACTTAAATTATTATTACAAGCCTATGAAAAAAGTTTACTTATTTCTAGTCGCTGTACTCGGTGTAATGAGCCTCAATGCTCAAAGTAAGGTGACGCAACCCATCTCGACAGAGTACAATCGTTCGAGCGTTTCGTTCGTTTTTGTTAACAGAAACTCGCAAAACAGCGACATCCATAAGTTCTACCAGAACTTCCGAGTGGATGCCAAGTTCGATGACAACAAAATTCCCACTAAGTTCATCGATGTTATCCATTCCAGCAATCAACCTGTCACTGCCGAGAATGTGACCGCATTTGTCAACTCTTCGAAGTTGGGCAAAGAGGTTATGTCGTTTATCTTCAACCGCAAATCGGACGGCACCTTCGACGACTCTATTGTACGCGATAGGGGTATGTACAACGCTACCGACCAAGACATCCTCAATATGCGCGTAGCAAAGGTTAAAGAGGTCGCTTACGAGTGGGGCGAGCCTCTGGTAAACTCTTCTTACATTGTGGTTTACGATATCTATCAGCACCAGAGCGAAAAGGACGAAAATGGTAATATTTCCTATAAAGTAAACGTTGCGGCACACGCCTACAAACTCAATGCGGGCACAGAGTTTATCAACAACTTCTACAAGACCGCTTGGGCTGATGCTACAAGTTCCGAAGCCGAGAAAGAGGCTGCAAGGAAGGGCTTTGATGAAATGCAGATTGAGTTCACTCACGTTGCATCCGTATCTGCATCGGGTTCCAGTTCCACCAACAGTTTGTGGACGGGTAGTTTTTACGAAGCCTGCCAAAATGCATACGAGTCGGCTGTGCAGGCTTTGGAGAATAGGATTCCCGCTTGGCAGACCGCAACGAGCGTAATATCGCTCAACCCCATTGCTGCCAAAATCGGTACCAAAGAGGGTCTTACCAATGGTAGCCGCTACCAGGCATACTCGTTCAGAGAGGATGCGCAAGGTAACCTCAAATCGGTTAAACAGGGTATGGTTAGAGCAACCGTTGTCGCCTCCAATGCCAGCGTAGCTTCGGGCAATAGCAAACCCTCCTACTTCTATCAGATTTCCGGTGTAGCCAATATCGAGGAGGGCTGGATTCTCAAACAGAAGAACGACTACAAGATTGGTGCGGCGCTTTCGCTGGGTATCGGTGCATTGGGTTTCAGGGTTGGTCTGGATTTGGACTATATCGCCAACATCTCCCAGAAGGGTTGCATCACTTACGCTATGGTCAATGCAGCTATTAATGGTGAATTTACCGAGGCTGCCTTAGGTGCAGGTTATGGTGTGCCCATCACGAGGTTCTTCGAGGTTACCCCCTATGCGATGTTGGGTGGTTTCTTAGACCCCGAGACTGATGAACTTGCCGCATATCTTGTGGAGCCCGGTGTAAGAGTGGCTCTTACTCTGCAACCCTTGTCGATTTTCGCAGGTGTAGGTTGCCAATATGTAGTTGGTATTGGCGGTGCAGCAGCTGTGAAGTTGGGTGTTAAGTGGACCTTCTAAAAAATCAACATTATGAAAAGGCTGATAATTCTTTCTCTTATCGCACTTATGTGCTCGTGCGTATGTTTCGGACAGGGCAGAGATAGGAGAAAATCGTTCAAGAGCTGGGACAACTACGAGATTACTACCGAAAGGGTGGCAGTAGATGGTACCAAGTTCGTTAAAGTGTGGGGTTTTGGCAAAACCGTCGACAAAGCCGTGATGAATGCCAAGAGAAACGCTGTTCACGCTTGCATTTTCCGTGGTCTGCCCGGTGCTGCGACCGCAAATCCCACCCCCGCAATCCTCAAAGACCCCGATGCTTATGTGATGAATCAGGAGTACTTTGATACTTTCTTCGAGGCGGGTGGTGCCTATTTGGCATACATCAATATGACGACCGACGGTGTCCCCAGCGGTCAGGATAGGCGCAAGGTCAAAGGTGGCTATAAGGTTGCCATTTACGTTCAGGTGATGTATGACAACCTTCGACGCAAACTCGAAAACGATGGTCTTGCAAGAAGCCTCAACTCTTTCTTCTAAACTCACTTTTTTAGACTATGAAAAAGATTGCATTACTTTCACTCACCATTTTGGCGTTTATGAGCGTGGCTTTTGGTCAGGCGAAAAAACCCATAATTATGGTTGTGCCGAGCGACTCGTGGTGCTTGCGAAATGGCTTTGTGCAGGAGTTCGACAATATGGGTACCCCCATATCTGTCCCCGACTACTCTGCTGCGTTTCTGAAAGACCCCGATATTAGGGCAATGATTACCTCCTTGTCGGGCTTTATGGCATCGGAGGGCTACCCATTGCAGTCGCTCGAACAGGAGCTCAAAAGGATTCAGAATGAGAGTGCCGAGATGGCAATGATGATGGGCAAACAATCGGGTGGCGGCATTGTCGAAACCCCCATCGAGCGCCTGCGTCGAACCGCAAAGGCAGATATCATCCTGAACCTCGACTACACTATCAACAAACTCGGTCCCAATCAGCACGTAGAGTTCAACTTCCAGGCTATCGACGCCTACTCTTCGAAGATTATCTCGGGTATTACGGGCGTGGGAGATAAAATCTCCACCACCTCTTCCATCCTCAGCTGCTTGCAGGCTGCTGTGCTGGACCTTAAAGATGGCTTCCTCGACAACCTGAATAGCTACTTCTACGATATGAGCGTGCAAGGTCGCGAGATTAGCGTAACCTTGTTCAGGTACGACAGCTGCCCCATAGATTTCGAGGAGGAGTATGAAATCAATGGCTTCTACGCCGAGTTGGCTGACATTATCGAGGCTTGGTTTGCCGACCACGCCGTATCGGGTCGCTTCTCGCTCGATTCGAAGTCTGCCAATAGGATGAGATTCAATCAGGTTCGTATTCCACTGACAACCGTCAACCCCATCAATGGCAGGGAAACCCCTGTTGATGCAAACGGCTTTGTAAGAGATTTGGTAAATATGCTGAAAAAATCGCCCTACAACCTCGTTGTAGGACGCACCCCCAAAGGTCTTGGCGAGGTGTGGATTACCCTCGGCGATAAATAAAAACTTGTCTATTATGAAACGATTACTTTCAATTCTGGTGTCGCTGTCGTGCGTGTTGTCGCTCTTTGGTCAGAACAACGCAGAGTCGGCAGACGATATGGCAAGGATAATCCTGACACCCTACGTGGCTGGCACATCGGCTATCCCTTCGCACGCTGCAACGGTGGTTGAGAACAAACTCAATCAGGTTGTGACGAAATATGGCGTAGGCAGCAAATCTATGGAGTCGCAGTTCATCATCACTGCAAACCTCATCGAGATGTCCAAAGATTTCACCGCAACAGCTCCCGTAATGGTCTCTATGATTCTCGCACCAACAATCTACATCGGCAACGGTTATACGGGCGAACTCTATTCGAGTTGCCAGCTGCCCGAGGTGAGGGGTGTTGGCGAGAACGAAACCAAGGCGTATATGGCTGCAATCAAGCAGATAAACATCAACTCCAAAGAGTTTGGCGAGTGCATCGAGATTGGTAAGACAAGAATTATTGAGTACTACAATTCCCAGATTGACTTTATCATCTCCGAGGCAGAGGCTTTGAGCAAACGTCAGGAATGGGACGAGGCAATTCTCCACCTGGCAGCCGTACCTAAGGTGTGCAAAGAGGCATACGAGAAGGCTATGCTGAAAATCGCAGACGTCTATCAGGAGAAGATCGACATCGAGGGTGGCGCTAAGTACAACGAGGCTTATGCTCAGTGGAAAGCAGACAAATCCAAAGAGTCTGCTACGCGAGTTGTGGAGTTGTTGGCAGGCATCAACCCCAGCTCGGCTTACGTAGAGCGTGGCAGGAAACTCTCCGCTCAGGTAGAGTCGCACTATGCCGAGTTGGTTGCCAGAAGGCGTGCCATCGAGGACCGCAATTGGCAGTTCAAGGTTAAACAATACCAAGACGCCCAAGATTTGAAGAGAATGCAGCAAGAGAGCAGTGTGGAGAACAAACGAATGCTCATTGAGTTCGCAGCCGGTGCAGTCTCGGAGGTTACGAGCATCTTTAAGGGTAGCTCCGCACCTTCATCCGTAGACTCCTCCGCACCTCTGTCTGCATCCTCGTCGAAGAGTGCAGTTGGCAGTGGCAGAAAAGCCAAGAAGCAAGGCATCGCCTCAAAGGTTGCATCTTGGTTTAAGTAGTCCTTAGCGCAAACAAGATTTCATCAACAGACGGCACTCTGTGTGCCGTCTGTTTTACCCACCCAAAACGGATGAAATATATTTATTTATTAGTCTAATTCAACAACGAAATGAACAAACGTGTGTATTATGTAATGGCGGCAATGCTGCTTCTTACATCTTGTGCGGAATTGCTCGATGTGAACAATCCGATAGACCTTGGGCAGAAGAGAGAGAACGTCTCTTTTAGACCAAGAATCAACCCCTCGACCCGCGCTACCGACATAGAGTTCGAGCAGGGCGATAAAATCAGCGTTTTCGCCTCCGAAGGTAATGTTATTCAAGAGGATAACTACGCTGAGAATGTGGAGTATGTTTATGAGGGAGGACTCTTCTCCACTGCGGGTACACTTACCTATCCCGAAGAGCAGAGGCTTTCGTTCTATGCCGTCTATCCCTATGCTGTCTACACCGCACCCTCGTTCAACTTCTATGTGAATACCGACCAGAGTACTCACGAGAAGTACACGGCAAGCGACCTTATGACCGCTTCGAATGTGGGCTACGATAATGAGGTGGTAGATTTGGATTTCTATCACCGACTCTCCAAGGTGGTTATCAACCTCAGTAGCGAGAATATGCCTGCCGGTACTCAGTCCGTTACCTTCAAGAATGTATACTATGGCGCCCAGGCAAATCTGTCGAGCAACTCCTATAACACCATTAGCACCGAGCGTGCAGACGTTGTGGCGTCGCCCAATGGCACCAATAGTTTTAAGGTTATTCTTCCTCCCCAAACCATTGTGGCTGGCAATGTCTTTGTGGAGATTACCATCGGCGACAGGATTTTCCAGTGGGAGGTAGATAGGAACCTTATCTTCAACTCGGGCGTAGAGTATACCTATACACTCTACTTCAATACGCAAAAGAATAGCGTTCAGTTTTCGAGCTACATCAACTCTTGGAATACTCCCTCGGAGATAGAGGCTGTCATCCCATTGGAGTATGTGGAGCTTATGAAGGAGTATATTCCAATCCACGAGGGTACAACTCCTCCCAACATTGAGGGTATCTATTTGTTCTCGCCTGCTATTTTGCTCTATGACTCACAGGACGATTTCAGTGTCGGACACCAATTCGCCGATAATTGCTATTTGTTCTACAACCAGTCCTCGGACAATACACTGAGTATGTATTCAACCCAGAATTTAGGCGATTTGTCGTCGGCTGAGGGCGTGTTTGTCTCTGGTAATGGTCAGAACTTCACTGTCTACTTCAATGAGTATACTGCCTACGAGAATGGCGATTGGCTGACAAGAGCCACAATTATCTCCGGCACGAAGAATGGTGACCGCATTGATAATTTCCACACTGCTTTTATCATCATAGATAAATATGACCAGACAGATAAGTATATGGATGTGGGCGCATATAGAGTAATCTACGATGGTGACTACACCTCGGAGCCCACAGAGTGGCCTCTTAGCTCCTCGTCGAGCGCTCCTGCCAAGTCTGTGAACAAAGCCAGTATGTTTTGCGATAAATAAGAAGGGCTGAAATGCTATGTTTAACGTGGGATTCGCGAAACTCACGTTATGTTTAAAGCGAGTTGCGGAGTACCTACACAGATATTCCGCAACTCGCATTTTTCTATCAGAAGGTGTTGTGGATTAGTTCTCTGCTTTGAGCTCGCCTTTCTCCCAGGTGCCCCGCATCATTGCGCCGTCGGAGCGCACAAAGAGCCCCTCGCCATCGCGCAAGCCGTCGTTCCAATAGCCACACCACCACGAGCCGTCTGCCCAGCGGTAGATACCCCAGCCCTGGCGCACGCCGTCGTAGCTCTCGCCCTCCCAATTGTCGCCATTGGGCAGCACCTCGTGGTGCCAACGGTAGCGGGTGTAGGGGGCTGTGGTGGGATAAGGCGATGTGGGAATGCCCCCCTTGAAGTTGCCATAGTAGGTCACCTCGCCTTGTGCGTTGTAGAGCGTTCCAATGCCGTGTGGCAACCCGTCTTGAAAGTAGCCCACGTAGCGGGTACTGCCTTTGGCTCCCGCAAGGTACTTCCCCTCGGCAGTGATGATTATGGCTCCATAGCCCGCGACCTGCCCCTTTCTGTGAGAGCCGTAGATGTGCTGGTTGTCGAAAATGGTAACCCCTAAGCCATAGCGCTCGCCATCTTCCCACTCGCCACGATAGAGAGTGCCGTCGTCCCACACAAAGGTGCCATAGCCATCCCTCGCACCTCCGAGCAGCTCGCCATAGTAGCAACCATCCTCGAAGGAGTGATAGTGATAGTCGGCGCCCGAGGGGCTCTCTCCTCGCCAATATGCCGCCATCTCGGGCACAAGAGCGTGGCAGTGCTCCGCCAAAACCACTTGCGCCTCAGCTAAGCCCCCCTCGGCAGCCAGACGCATATAGTGTTGCCACTCGGTAGTGTTGGGAGCGGTGCCCCAGCCGTAGCGGTAACATTGTGCGGCATTGAACTGAGCGGTGGGATTGCCGCTGCGGGCTGCTGTCAGAAAGTAGCTGAGTGTCTGAGCCGAAGCGCTGCCCGCTATGCATCTACATATTATATATATAAGTATAAATTTCTTCATCTTTTGCCTCCTTGTTAGACAAAGGTAGTGAAAAAATGGGGTTTGGCTGCAAAAAACTCGCCCAATTATTTTTTTATCAAGAAAAGAGTTGTATTTTTGTCGCCGATTTTCAGCCTTTGGCATTTGGCGCCAAGGTCGAAAAAGAGGTTCTTAGAGAGTTTGAATGAATTTTTGGAAAATTGTTGACCAAAGTTTTGCGGAATAAAAAATTTCGCATATATTTGCAACCCCAAATGAGGGCAAACAGATGCCGATGTAGCTCAGTTGGCCAGAGCAGCTGATTTGTAATCAGCTGGTCGGGGGTTCGAATCCCTCCATCGGCTCTACTGCACACACGATGGTGGTGGTGCAACAATACAAAATATCGGGAGAGTTCCAGAGTGGCCAAATGGGGCAGACTGTAAATCTGTTGGCAACCCCTTCGGTGGTTCGAATCCATCCTCTCCCACACTCCAAAAGTGCAATTCATCAGCAAATGGTGGATTGTTCTTTTGTGGTTCTCGGTGGCGGAAAAGAGAGGCTGCCAAGATGGTCGGTGCTTTTGGGCGGCGACTTTTGGTGTGCCGGAAAGACCGCCAGCGGGCAAATGCGGAAGTAGCTCAGTTGATAGAGCATCAGCCTTCCAAGCTGAGGGTCGCGAGTTTGAGCCTCGTCTTCCGCTCAAAGAGAAACAAAACAATTAACACAAATACTTATCTAATAACAACTACAAAGTTATGGCAAAAGAAAAATTTGACAGGTCAAAGCCTCACGTAAACGTAGGTACCATCGGTCACGTTGACCACGGTAAAACTACCTTGACCGCTGCTATTACCCAGGTTCTTGGTAAAAAAGGTCTTTCGGAGCTCCGTTCGTTCGACTCTATCGACAACGCACCCGAGGAGAAAGAGCGTGGTATTACCATCAACACCGCTCACATTGAGTATCAGACTGCAAACCGTCACTATGCTCACGTAGACTGCCCCGGTCACGCCGACTACGTTAAGAACATGGTAACCGGTGCTGCTCAGATGGATGGTGCTATCTTGGTTGTGGCTTCGACCGACGGTCCTATGCCTCAGACTCGTGAGCACGTTCTTTTGGCTCGCCAGGTGAACGTTCCTAAGATCGTTGTTTTCATGAACAAATGCGATATGGTTGACGACGAGGAGATGCTTGACCTCGTTGAGATGGAGATTCGCGACGTTCTGAGCGCAAACGGTTTCGATGGTGACAACGCTCCCGTTATCCGCGGTTCTGCTCTTGGCGCACTCAACGGTGAGCCCGAGTGGGAGGAGAAAGTTATGGAGCTTATGGACGCAGTTGATACTTACATTCCTCTGCCTCCCCGTGACGCTGACAAACCCTTCCTTATGCCCGT
>JAZSAY010000047.1:0-2951 GCA_045602145.1 Tidjanibacter sp. | reverse complement strand
TCCTGTCGCTCCTGTTATTCCTGCCACTCCTGCAATTAAACCAAGAAGGACAGGAAGAACAAGAAAAACAGGAAAGGTAGATGCCAACCGCCTGCCTACGGCAGTCGTGGCAAGACGGACAGACCTCTCCCCCGCTTCGCGTACTCTCCCCTAACTTAGGGGAGGGATATGGTTGTGGTCCTATCCCATATCTCTCAGTCCTCCCATTTCTCCCATAAGCCATATAAGCCTTAGGACTATTGACGTTAGACGTTGGACGTTAGACCCTAATCCCTGCGAGTGGGTTTTGTGAGGTGATTTTTGTGCCAAACGAGAGAGCGAGTCCGCAGCTTACTAAGCGTAAGTGAGGAACTCGCTCTTCGATGTTTGGTGCAAAAAGCACCCACAAGGCACTCTCGCAGCGCTACTTGATGGTCATCTCGTCAAGCAACCAACCCGCTCCGCCGAGGGTGTCGATACACCAAAGAACGTAGCGGACATCCACGTTGATGGTTCTCTGCACGTTGGGCTCGAAGGCGATGTCGCCACTCATAGCCTCCCAGTTGCCATCGAAAGCCAAGCCGATAAGCTCGCCCTTGGAGTTCATAATGGGACTACCCGAGTTGCCTCCCGTAATATCGTTGGTCGAGAGGAAACAGGTGTGGAGCGAGCCATCCTTATCCTCATAGCCGCCCCAATTCTTCTCGGCATAGAGTTTTTTCAGACCCTCGTCAACGGTGAAGTCTACGGGGTTTTTGGGGTCCTCTTTGGTAACTACGCCGTCGATGGTGGTGTAGTATTTATAGAGCACTCCATCGGCAGGCGAGTAGGGGAGGATGGTGCCATATGTAAGACGCAGAGTGAAGTTTGCATCGGGGTAGTAGCTCTTCTCGGGGTTCATCTCCATCAAGCCTGCGATGTAGAGCCTATGACCTTTATGGTACTCCTCTTTGAGGGGTGCAGCCTTGGCAAGCAGCTCTTTATAGAGTTCCGAAGCATCCATCATAATGGCAAGGGCAGGGTCATTCTCCAACACCTCAACGCCCTGAGTAGCGGCAGCCAAGAATTTCTGTTCGTTGGCAAAGACCGATCTATTGAATAGGTCCTCGGTAAATGCCTTTACGTCGCCTGCCCACTCGGAGTCGATAACTGCAAGGCTCTGGGGGCGTCGCTCGGCGGGAATCATCTCCCTAAGCACCTCTATCATACGGCAGGTAACGAGTCTATCGGTTGCCTCGTCGTAATCCTTGTAGAATGCCAACACACGCTCCTGAGCCTTCTCCAAACTCTCGGTGCGTTTGTAGGTATTATAGAAGGTTGTCGAAGCGTTGAGAATCTCGGCAGCGCGGAAGAGCGTTTCGCTCAGGATCTGTGCGTCGCTCTCGTAGGGGGTAGCCTCCTTAACATACTTCTCAATCAAGGGGAGTGCGTTGCCATATTTCTCTATGCGTTTCTTGTCCATATTCTCCCACACCCAGGCGGTGAAAGCCTCCTCCTCGGCGGCTTTCTGTGCCTTCACACCGAGTTTCTCTACACCTCTCGACTTACCAATCGAATTCTTCCAATAGTTCGATGAGGAGGCATATTTCGAGGCATATTTGATGCGGATAGCGTCGTCGGCAGCCATTCTCACCTTCAAGATAGCCTGTCTTTCGCCACGAATATAGATGCGATTGGGGTTATCCACGTTGAGCATCTTATCAATCTCGTAGGAGGTCATATAGCGGGTGGTGGTGCCGGGGAAACCCATAATCATAGCGTAATCGCCCTCTTTATAGCCCTCGGTAGAGATTGTAAGGTACTTATCAGCCTTATAGGGGACATTCTCGGGTGCATACTCGGCAGGGGTCTTGCCATCGGGAGCGGCATACACCCTGAACACCGAGAAGTCGCCCGTATGGCGGGGCCACATCCAGTTGTCGGTCTCACCTCCAAACTTACCAATAGCATAGGGAGGGGTTCCAACAAGCCTTACGTCCCTATAAACCTCCGTAACAAAAGCGAAATACTGGTTACCACCAAAGAAGTCCTTGATAGTGATGGTCTTACCCTCGTTCTTCTTCTCCAACTTAGCCCTCAGCGACTCGCCGTTCTTGGATATCTTCTCAGCCCTCTCCTGCTCGGTCATAGTATCCTTAACGCCTTTGAGCATCTGCTTGGTGACATCCTCAATGTGGCGCACAAAAGTGACACTCAGACCGGGCGCGGGCAGTTCCTCCTTCTCGTTCATAGCCCAGAAGCCGTTTTTCAGGTAGTCGTGCTCCACGCTGCTCAATGCCTGAATAGATCCAAAGCCGCAGTGGTGGTTGGTAAAGAGCAGACCATTGGGCGAGACAATCTCACCCGTACAGCCGCCACCAAAAATTACGATAGCATCTTTGAGCGACGAGCCGTTAATGTTATAAATATCCTCGGCAGTGAGCTCCAAACCCTTTGCCTGCATATCTTTCAGATTGAGCTTTTTGAGCAGCGGCAACAACCACATACCCTCATCAGCAAAAGTACTCATCGCCAACAACATAGCCAGCGCACTAACAATAATCTTTTTCATCTTTTCTCTCGTTTTTATTTTAGGTTAATATGTTTTCTCTTTCTTCGCTTTCTTTCTTCGCTTTCTTTCTTCGCTTTTCTTATTGCGACTTTTTATAAAAAGTCGCCCAAAAATTTTTATGCGATACTACGTATCGCTTTTTCTTGCGGTGAGGTGTGGCTACCTTTGCAGGTAGTATAGCAGCCAAAATAGCAGCCCTCTTTCAAACAAGTTTGAGAGGGCTACCATTTCGTCTGCCACTCTCCTTCGGAGAGCCTCACACCTCCCCGAAAAAAGACTGCTCTCAAACTCCCCTGTTTCTCCTGTCGCTCCTGTTATTCCTGCCACTCCTGCAATTAAACCAAGAAGGACAGGAAGAACAAGAAAAACAGGAAAGGTAGATGCCAACCGCCTGCCTACGGCAGTCGTGGCAAGACGGACA
>JAZSAY010000046.1:0-89353 GCA_045602145.1 Tidjanibacter sp. | reverse complement strand
GGTCTAAACCGAAGAATTAGCAAAACAGACAACTAATAATCGTGCGGCGGTGGGCTTTTTGCTCACCGCTGATTTCTATATGGCAGAAGAGTTTTTCACAAATTCACGCTTTCTCAAAAATTTTCTATATCTTTGTAATGGCTTGTGGCTTTTGCCGTTGAGCCGTACATATTTGATTGGATATTTTTTGACGTAATCTTCTACTTCAAAACTTGGCGGTTTGGAACTACAAGGAGAACGACAACAAATTATCCACGTTAGGGGTATGTCCATACTACCGATTGGTTCGGTATGTGCGATATATTTCCTGCGTGGGTGTTTGTGTTGCTTATTCTTGTAGTGGGTAGCCAAGACCTTGAAGTAGGATAAGTTAATGCAGCGCCTGCGCTTTTTTTATGGACTTATCCGGAAATAAGGACTTGCTCGATAGACGATTGGTGGCATTCTTTGCTTCGCGCACCTCGCCACCCGAAGCCCTCGACCTTGCCACACGTTGGGCGCACCAAATCGCCAAAACCGACAAAATTGTTGTGAGTGGCTTCCACTCGCCCATAGAACGTGCTGTGCTGGACATTCTGCTTGCCGAGGGGTGCTCGGTAGTGGTCACTCTGGGACGCTCGCTCTACCGCCAAATTCCCGCTCACCTGCAAGCCGCCCATAGAGAGGGTAGGGTACTCTTTGTGGCATTCAGGAATGGCTCCCGCCCCTCGTTCTCCAACTCCCAACTCCGCAATTGGCTCACTGCCGACCTCGCCTCCGAGATAGTCTTTGCACCGTTCCACACCACAAGCCAACTCTCCACCCTCCACCACACCTACGCTCTCGGCACCATTCCCTGTCGCATCCTGTCATAAAACAACAATGGACCGCCACTATTGGCAATCCATTGTCATCACTCTCCTACCTCCAATCCCACGTCGGATGTGCGGGGTCTTCGGCAGTGAGAGCTTCGGCAAGCGAGAGTCCCAGAGCCTTTGCCAAACCCTCGCCATAGGAGGGGTCAGCACGGTGGCAGTTGCGGATATGTCGCTGTTTTATAAATAGTTCCGCATCGCCCATAGCGCGGGCAGTGTTCTCGCAAGTCGTCCTCTGGTCCTCTGCCGTCATCAGCCGCCACAACTTGCCCGGTTGTGTGAAGTAGTCGCTATCGAGTTCGCGCTCGTCGTAGTTGTAGACCTCGCCACACGTCTGCAATGGCGGCTCTTTGAGGTGTGGGGAGTCCTTCCACTCGCCATAGCTATTAGGCTCGTAGGAGATGGTGCGCCCCGCGTTGTCGTCCGTACGCATCTGACCGTCACGGTGGTAGGCGTGATAGGGACAACGGGGCTTGTTTACGGGTATCAGGTGGTGATTTACGCCCAAGCGGTAGCGTTGCGCATCGCCATAGGAGAAGAGCCTGCCTTGCAACATCTTGTCGGGCGAAAAACCTATGCCGTCAATGATATTCATAGGGTTGAAAGCCGCCTGCTCGGTCTCGGCAAAGAAGTTCTCGGGGTTGCGGTTGAGCTCCAAGATGCCCACATCGTGCAGCGGAAAATCGCCGTGATACCACACCTTAGTAAGGTCGAAGGGGTTGATATGATACTCCTTTGCCTGCTCCTCCGTCATCAGCTGCACCTGCATAAGCCAGCGGGGGTAGTCGCCACGCTCAATAGCCTCGAAGAGGTCACGCTGGTGCGACTCTCGGTCTTTGGCAATCACAGCCTCCGCCTCCTCGTCGGTCATATTTTTTATGCCCTGCAAGGTGCGCAGGTGGAATTTAACCCAAGTGCGGCGGTTGTCGGCGTTGATAAAACTATATGTGTGGCTGCCAAAGCCGTGCATATGGCGAAACGAGGCGGGAATACCGCGTGGCGACATTGTGATTGTTACCTGATGCAGAGCCTCGGGCAGCAGTGTCCAAAAATCCCAATTGCTGTTTGCCGAGCGCATACCCGTCCGAGGGTCGCGCTTTATGGCGTGGTTGAGGTCGGGAAATTTCAGAGGGTCGCGAAGGAAGAATACGGGGGTGTTGTTGCCCACCAGGTCCCAATTGCCCGTATCGGTGTAGAACTTCATCGCAAAGCCCCTAATATCCCTCTCGGCATCGGCTGCACCCCTCTCGCCCGCCACGGTCGAGAAACGGACAAAACAGTCGGTCTTTTTGCCCACCTGAGAGAAAATAGAGGCTCGGGTGTAGGCTGTAATGTCGTGCGTAACGGTAAATGTGCCATACGCTCCCGAGCCTTTGGCGTGCATACGACGCTCGGGTATTACCTCGCGGTCGAAATGGGCGAGTTTCTCGGTCAGCCAAGGGTCTTGCAATGTCACAGGACCCCTGATACCCGCCGTTTGTGAGTTCTGATTGTCGGCAATCTCGCGCCCATTCTCCGCAGTTAGATGCTTTTTCTTCGTCTGCTTCATATCGGTATTTTTGTTGATTTATTTATACCGCCACTCCCAAAATTGTGCCAAGAAACAAGACGAAAACGTTGGCTTGTTATCTTTTTGAAACCATCCTGCCTTTGGTATCGAGCAGGTGCCATTCATAGCTGTCGTGCTCCTGCACCTCGAACAATCCCTTGGAGAGCATCTTGACGTCCGAGTAGATTGCGGGCGTGATAGGCTCGCCTGTGATGCGGTTCATAATGCCGTAGCAATTCATCACCTCGTACTTTACGTAGTCTGCAAATTCATAAGTAAGATCTCCACAGCCGTCATAACCATTAGGATATTTGAGCTCGGATGTACCATCGAATAGGAATGGCACCACTGTGTTACCCTCAAAATCCACTTTCCACTGCCAGCCGCCCTTACAGAGTATAAATCCGTCGGACTGAGTGCTGATGTAACCATAATAGGTAGGATACACCACTGAGCAATCTGCACCGAGAACACCATACTTGTTATTCTCAACAATTACACGATAACCGCTCACAGGAGCCCAAATCTCATCGTATGAGGGCTCAACTATCCAGTTGCCGCTTTTGTCAATCAAACCCAAATTACCCTCCTTGTTTGACATTACGCAGTAGCCATTATGGAAGAGATAGCCAAGGTTGTACTTACTGCACTTGTCGGAATAGTCGAATTGGAAAGGAATCACAACCTCATTTTGCGGATTGATAAAGCCTATCTTGCCATCCCTCATAACAGCAGCCAACCCCTCGGAGAAGACCCAAGCCTTGTGGTAGTCGTTAGCCTCGGCGTCAATGACAATGTTTCCCGTATTGGCGTTGATGTATCCGCGCTTGTCGGGTATTGCATAGACCGCCAGACTATCCCCCGAAGATGCTGTGCTGACCCACAAGAGCCTTGGGGTGGTGTAGCGCTCTAATTCGGAGTTGTAAACGCGGAATGTGTCGTTCCTAAAACCTCGCACCTCAACCCATTCCGATAGCTCTTTGTCATTCCAATACCATCGTCCCCACACCCTGTATATACAGCCATAAACCATACGGATAACAAATATGGAGAGAATGATTGTCAAAAGTGTGCTACTCACTCGGCGTCCCGATTTAGAACGTTTTTCCCACCAGCCACGGATTGTGCGCCACGCCAGGCGACCGGCAGCAACGATAGTAGTTATAATCACAGCTGCCACACCGAGCAGTGCCCGAAAAATTTGTTTGAGATGTTTCATAGTTGTTCTGTTTTATCAAGCTCTTTGTTATTGTCCGTTTGTTCTTGTTTGATACAATGCTCGTTCGGCTATTTCAACCGCCCTTTCATCGAGCTTGGACTGCTTAATCATACCCCATATTTGAGCGATAACAACAGGTGAGAAGAAGCACATCGTGATAACAGTCGGAACAAACTGCTGCTTGAAGATGCTGACACCTGCCTCAAAGTTGATGTTGCCATCGCGTGTGGGTTTCATAGTAACTTTCAGTGCAGAACGAAGCCCAAGTGCCGCCTTAACGAAACCTCCTTTGGTGATGTAAATCTCTTGTCCGTTTGCGGGATTGTCAATCCTCACTTCGTAACCATCCGCAGCAAATGCCTGACGGATCTGTTCGGCAACAGCGGGTATTTGTGAAGCGTTGCCGTAGAAACTCTTTTTGGTAGTAAATGCACCCATAGCATACGTAACTTATCCCTCTACCAACTCATACTCGATGCCGAACCACTCGTTGAGTGTATCCTCGACCTTTGCGTTAGTTTCAGGAGTGATATTGTCTTTAATCTTCTTGTAAACGCAGAGCATTGCTACACCATCGTCAAGGATGCCAAGGAATTTGTAGATTACACTCGGCAGGAAGTCGATAGGCACCATAGTGTAGATAATTGCCGCATAAATAAGTATGCGGTCGAGAGTTGAGGTTCTCTCGTCATCCATCACATAGTAGAATTGAAGCAGAGGCTTTGTGGCAGCTCGCCCTGCCTTCAATGCCCACGGGCGCAGTTTGTCCATAAGGGCGTTAATCTTACCACGCCAATCAATGGTCTTTACGCGCTCCAAGAGCGGCTGAATATCCTTGCCCAAAAGCATATAGACAAGAATCAAAAGTGAAATTGTAATCAACATATAATTAAATATGGTTTTTATTGTTTGTTTCTTATATAGAGAGTATTCGAGGGAGAATCTATCATTATGCGAAGAGTTTATTTTTCAAAATCCACGTAAAGTCATATTCTTTTGAAAAAAATACAGTAAGAAGTCAAAAAAATGAGTAACTTTGAGAAATTTATCCTTTGATTGGCAGGTTGCGTGGGAGTTCGGGGCGTTGTACGGGCAAACGGCAGGCTGCGCGATCGTCGTGGCGAAACTATTTTTTAAACCTAAATACCATAAGAAGTATGAAGACCGCAAAATTACTACTAAGTGCATTGGCGCTTGTCACAGCCACTCTTTCGGCATCGGCTCAGGAGGTGGCTCCTGCCATAGCTCCCGACGCCCAGGTCGAGAGTCGCGTGGAGGAGATTCTCAAAGGTATGACCCTCGAAGAGAAGGTCGGACAGATGGCAGAGCTCGGAATTGATATTTTTGGCAACAGCGTGACGGGTGTTGCCGACGACAAGAAGTTTATACTCAACGAGCAGGTGCTCGAAGAGGTTGCCGAGAAGTACAAATTCGGCTCGGTGCTCAATGCCCCCGGCAAGGCACTCTCTGCCGAGGAGTGGAACGAGATTATCACAAAGATTAACGCCGTATCGCTCAGACACACAGGTCTTCCAACGCTCTATGGCATTGATGCAATCCACGGAGCTACCTACACTTGGGCGTCGCCTCTTTTCCCTCAGGAGGTGAATGCCGCAGCGTCGTTCAACCGTGCTTTGGTGCGTCAGATGGCAGAGATGACTGCCTACGAGGTGCGTGCCAGCAATATCCCCTGGACCTACTCCCCAACGCTCGACTTGGGTCGTAAGGCGTCGTGGCCTCGCCAGTGGGAGAGTTTCTCGGAGGATGCCTACCTTACGGCAGAGATGGCTCGCGAGATGGTCTTGGGCTATCAGGGCGAGGACCCCAACCACATCGACCGCTACCACATCGCTTCGTGCCCCAAGCACTATATGGCATACGGTATGACCAATTCGGGTCAGGACCGCACGCCTGCCTATGTCTCTGTTGCCGAACTGCGCGAGAAACACTTTGCCCCCTTCAAGGCTGCTGTGGAGGCGGGTGCTCTGTCTATTATGGTCAATTCGGCTTCGGTGAACGGCATTCCCACCCACGCCGACTACGAGCTGCTCACCGTATGGCTAAAAGAGGGTCTTAATTGGGACGGTATGGTCGTTACCGATTGGGCAGATATTGCCAACCTCTACACCCGCGAGAAGATTGCCGTGGACTATAAGGACGCCATTCGCCTTGCAGTGAATGCAGGTGTGGATATGTCGATGATTCCCTATGATGTCAATTTCTGCCCTCTGCTTGTGGAGTTGGTGAAGGAGGGTAAGGTGCCCGAGGAGAGGGTCGATGACGCCGCACGCCGCGTAATACGTATGAAGGTGCGCCTTGGCTTGCTCGACACCCCCAATACCTACCTCAAAGACTACCCCAAGTTCCAGGGCGAGGAGATTCGCGAGGCTTGCTATGAGACCGCCTCCGAGTCCATCACCCTGCTCAAAAACGACAACGCCATTCTTCCCCTTGCGCCCCAGACCCGCATTCTGGTTGCAGGTCCCAATGCCGACCGTATGCGCCCTTTGTGCGGCGGTTGGAGCTACTCGTGGCAGGGCGATATCGTAGATAAGGTACTGCCCGACGGCACCACCTTCCTCGATGCTATCCGTGCCATTGGTGGCGATAGGGTGAGCTATGTGGCGGGCGTAGAGTATGCCACAAGCGGACACTTTGCGGGCGAGTGCAATGTAGACATTCAGGCGGCTGTGAAGGCTGCGGGGGAGGTGGATGTGGTTGTTCTGTGCATTGGCGAGAACTCCTACTGCGAGACCCCGGGTAATATCAACGAGATGGCTCTCTCGGAGAACCAACAGCAGCTCGCCAAGGCCCTCATTGCTACCGGAAAACCCGTAGTGCTTGTTCTCAACGAGGGTCGAGGTCGCATCATCTCGTCGTTTGTGGACTCCACAGCAGCTGTGCTCCACACCTACCTCCCCGGTACGGAGGGCGCACGAGCTCTTGCCGACATTCTCTATGGCAAGGTCAATCCTTCGGGTAAACTGCCCTATACGTACCAGAAATACTCCAACGCTATGACCACCTACGACCATAAGGTGTCGGAGAGCGTAGGCACTATGCAGGGTGCCTATGACTACAATGCAGTGGTGTCGGTACAGTGGGCGTTTGGCTATGGTCTTTCTTACACCGAGTTTGAGTATAGCAACCTCCGTGTGGTCGAGGGAAAGGAGTTCAAGGCGGGCGAGAAGATTCGCATTGCAGTAGATGTCAAGAATGTAGGCGAGCGCGACGGCAAAGAGAGTGTCCTGCTCTTTATCAACGACGATGTGGCCTCTGTGGTGCCCGATGCACGCCGCCTGCGCGACTTCCAGAAGGTGGAGATTGGCGCGGGCAAGACGGCAACCGTCGAGTTCGAGCTGCAAGCCGAGGAGCTGGCTATGGCTGCCAATGACGGCAAGTGGCACTTGGAGGAGGGCACATTCACTGTTCAGTGCGGCAACCTCACTGAGCGCCTTACCTGCACCCAGACTGCACACCTGGGCTACAACATCCGATAGAGTAGGTAGCCGTACAAACCGAGCAACGACAGCCCCGAAAGGCTGTCGTTGCTCGGTTTATATGATATGTATAATAAAGGTACTCTATGAGTTTTTGCCGATGAGGGCTTTGGCTTGCGCAATGGCGGCGTCGGTGATGTTAGAGCCCGAGAGCATTGCGGCAATCTCGCCCACGCGCTCCTCGGCGCTGAGGTGCTTAATCTGAGTTGTGCCCTCCGACTTGTAGACGCGGAAGTGGGTGTCGCCCTTAGATGCCACCTGTGGTAGGTGGGTGATGTTGATTACCTGGCGACCTGCCGAGAGTTCGGCAATAATTTCGCCCGTAACATCTGCCACCCTGCCCGAGATGCCCGTATCAATCTCGTCGAATACGAGGGTAGGCATCTGCGTTTTGTCTGCCACCAGAGCCTTCAAGCAGAGCATAACCCTCGAAATCTCGCCACCCGAGGCGACCTTCTCGATTGGTTGAGGCTGGAACTTGGGAGTCGACGAGAAGCGGAACACCACGCTATCTGCACCCGAGGGTGCAAAGTCGGCAAGTGGCTCAATGTCGCACACAAAGCGACTCTGCTCCATACCGAGTCTTGCGAGCATAGCCTCGGTCTGCTCGGCGAGCCTTTGGGCGGCTTCCTGGCGGCTCTGGGTGAGCCTTGCAGCGCACTCTGCACACATCTGTCGCTGTGCGGCAACCTCGCCTCTGAGGCGCTCCAACTCCGCATCGCCATCGACAATGACGTTGAGTTTTGCCCTATATTGCTTCTCAATCTCCAACAGTTCCTCCACGCTCTGCACGGCGTGTTTGCGCATCAGCGTGTAGATAGCGTCAATCCTATCCACCACCTCGGCAGCCCTCTCTGGATTGCCATCGACCCTCTCCCTGCCCTCGGCAAGCAGTGCCGATATATCTTTCAGTTCCACCAGCGCACCCCTCACACGCTCGGCAATCTCCTCGGCAGGGGCATATACATCCTTGATGCGGGCAAAGGAACCCTCTATGCGTTTGAGCCTTGCCAGCACACCCAACTCCTCCTCATCGAGCATCACTCCGCCCTCGCCCAGAGCCTCCAAAATGCGCTCCACATTGTCCAGCAGGCGTTGCTCCTGCTCCAACTCCTCCAACTCGCCCGCACGCAGGTGCAGAGCAGAGAGTTGGTTATATTGGTACTCCACATACTCCTTATCTCTCAGTGCCGCCTCC
The DNA here is from genome assembly GCA_045602145.1 of Tidjanibacter sp. Taxonomy (GTDB): domain Bacteria; phylum Bacteroidota; class Bacteroidia; order Bacteroidales; family Rikenellaceae; genus Tidjanibacter. Next base: position 81,033 of record JAZSAY010000046.1, on the reverse strand, counting down.
AACTCAGCCTCCGCCTTGGAGAGTTCTCTCTGAGTGGCAAGCAGTGTGCGGTAGTGGGTGGTATACTCCTCTCTTATGGTATAGTTGGCTGCCATAGCGTCTACTATCGCCATCCTGAAACCCTCCTCCGAGAGCATCAGCGAACTGTGTTGCGAGTGGATATCTATGAGCCTTGTAGAGAGTTCGCGGAGCGTTGTGAGCGGAACGGGAAGGTCGTTGACGTAAGCCCTCGACTTGCCCGCAGGAGTTATGACCCTACGGATGACGGTCTCGCTGTCGTATTCGAGGTCGTTAGACTCGAAGAACTCCTCCAAGTGGTACTCCGAGATGTTGAACGTAGCCTCCACCACGCAGCCCTTGCCGCTCTCTTTGAGCGTCGCCACATCTGCCCTTTCGCCCAGCACCAAGCCCAGAGCACCCATCAGGATACTCTTGCCCGCACCCGTCTCGCCCGTGATGATGTTCAAGCGGGGCGAGAGCGTCATATCCAAACGCTCTATGAGTGCATAGTTTTCAACTGTGAGGTGTTGTAGCATTGTTTCTCGTGGGTGGGGTAGGTGGGTTTTGTTCTATCTGATGTGCTCCATTCTATCAATCGAGCGGGCAGGAAAGGTCCAACTCTCCCAACCCGCCCTATTGTCTTTCTCTTATCGTTCGGAGTCGAATGTCGCGCCGAAGAAGACTCTATTTCTCCTTGAAAGCCACTTCGCCTGCCAAGAACTCCTCGGTAGCGATAAGTGTGGGCTTAGGAATACGCTCGTAGTATTTCGAAATCTCAATCTGCTCGCGGTTCTCGAAGGTCTCTTCGAGCGAGTCGGTCGACGACGAGAAGTCCGAGAGTTTGCGGTTGAGTTCCTGTTTGAGTTCGGTCGAAATCTGGTTAGCTCGCTTTGCAATGATGGTTACCGACTCATAGACGTTGCCTGTGGGGGCGTCGATGTCGGTGAGTTTGCGAGTTACGGTGTTGTTGGGAACATTCTTTTTGATTTCCATATCTATCCTCCTGTGTTTCTATATTGTTTTTTATTTTGTCGTCTGAGTGTTATCCTCTGTGCCCTCGGCATTGGGGGCTGCCTCTGTGTCGGCGTTGTGCTTCGCCAAGAATCTCTTGGAGGCTCGCTGCATACGCTCGGCAGCCTTGGCGTGCTTCGACTCGGGGAACTCCGAGATGAAGTTGTAGTATGCGTCCATAGCGTCGAGATACCTATCTACCTGCAACGACGATATGGAGTTCTCTGCCAAACGATAGCTCGAATCGAGCGTAAGGAAGAGTATCTCTTCGCGATAGGGGGTGTCGGGATACTCCGCCAGAGCGTTCTCGAAGGCGATGATTGCAGCCTTGTATCGCCCGGTCTTGTAGTATGTGCGGGCGTTAATGAACGATTTTTCGTAGAGCTTTGCTTGGAGCTCTTTGAGCCTCATCTCGCACACACCCATCTTGGGCGATGCGGGGTAGCGCTCCATATACTCTCCGATAGCCCTTATGGCTTGCAGGGTTGTTGTCTGGTCGCGCGAGGGCTGGGGCGAGGAGAAGTAGAAGCCCATAGCGTGCATATACTCCACATCCTCCAACAGGGGACTGCGACCATAGGTGCGACGGTACTCGTCGAAGATGGTGCCGCTGGTCTGGAAGTCACCCTGCTTGTAGAAGCAGCAACCGGTGTAGTACATAATCGTATCTGCCCTCATTGTCGAGGCGTAGCGCGGTGCCAGCTCCTCGAAGAGTTGCATTGCGTGCTGGAAGTCGCCCTCTTCATAGTATTTGATTGCAGCGTGATACATCTGCTCCGAGTCGTTGATTTTGAGCAGTTTGTTGAAGGGACTGCAACCAACGATTCCGACTGCAACGGCGACGAGCGCCCACTTTATAATCTCTCTAACGTTCATACTATCTTCCAAATGCCAAAAACCCTGCCATCTCGCTGCTCCGTGTGCCGTCGACGACCCTTGCGGGCAGGGTGAGGGTATTTAGCGTGCAAAGTTATACATTTTTAACGACTAACGAAAAAATATATTATTTTTTTGCCCCTCTTTTCCTCTTTGAGGAACTTTTTTAGCCCCGAGGGCTATGCTTGTTGGAGGTTTTTTTATACCTTTGAAGAGCAGTAACCACACAACTCCTCCGACAATGGCAAACCTACTCTCACTCTTCGAGGACTACCTGAGGGCTGAAAAACGCCTCTCGCAGGGCACAATCGCCAACTATATGCGCGATTGCGAGGAGTTTATTGCCTTTTGTGGTCACACGCCCGAAACCTTCCGCCCCGAAATAGCCACCGCCTCCGACCTAAGAGGTTGGATGTCTGAGCTTTCCGACCAAAAACGCAAGGTCTGCAAGGGCAAGAGGTGTATGGAAGAGGCTACCTACAAATCATCGTCCATCAACACAAAGATAGCCTCCGTAAGGTCGTTTTATGCGTGGCTCCGCTTTGCCGACAAGATAGCCAAAAATCCGATGCCGGATGTGGGGCGTATGAAGACTCCGTCGACCCTCCCGACCTACATTCCCGAGGAGAGGATGATGGGGCTCTTGGAGGAGCTCCTTGCCCGTGGTGTGAGCGACGACTATGAGGTAAGGCGCAATGCGCTATTGGTGCTGCTCTTCTACTGTACGGGCTTGCGACTCTCGGAGGTTACGAGCCTTACACTCGACAGCTTCTCTTTCGATATGCAGGAGGTGCGAGTGGTCGGCAAGGGACAGAAAGAGCGCATAGTACCCATTGTGAGCCCTTTACGCTCGACGCTGAAAGATTTTTTGAAATTTAGTAGCGACAAAATTTGCAATTACAGCCAAAAATCACTATTTTTAACATCGGAAGGAGAACCTATGAGCCGCTACCAGATAGAGCGTGCGGTGCAGAAAGTGCTTGGCGAGTGGGGCATAGAGGGAAAACACAGCCCCCACGTACTACGCCACACTTTCGCAACGTTACTACTCGAAAGGGGTGCTGACATAAGGGAGATACAGGAGTTGCTGGGTCACTCTTCGCTGCAAACCACGCAGGTCTACACCCACAACAACCTCTCGCGCCTGAGCTCTGTCTACCAGAGTGCCCACCCGCGCGGAGCGAAGACGACCAAGTAGAGGTGCTCTTGGGCTGGAATGGAATTTGCAAAACGTAGCCTTCCGTGGAGAAGGTAATTTATATACACACTAAAAGTAAGGAGGACTTGGTATGAACGTAAAGATTCAATCCGTCAAGTTCGATGCAGACAAGAAACTCATCGAATTCATCGAGAACAAGATGGCGAAACTCGACCGCTTTGTGGAGCGTGCCATTTCGGCAGAGGTTATCCTCAAAATCGACAAAGACCCCGAGCAGGGTAACAAGGTTGCAACCATCAAGATTGAAGTTCCTACCGACACTATCATCGCTGAGCACCAGAGCAAATCGTTTGAAGAGTCGGTGGATGGCGCAATTGACGCAATCAAAAAACAGCTCGAAAAGCACAAAGATAAATTTGCAAAATAGACCTTGTAGCGATAACCATAAGACTAAGACCCCGCCTCAAAAGGCGGGGTCTTATGTATTAATGTGGGCACTAAGCAACCCACCACGCTGCGGGCGGTTGCTTACAGCACGAGGAATGCCACGTAGCACGCCACAACTACCAGCGAGGTGGCGATTTTGCCCGTCTTTGTCTTGGTTTCCAGCGAGAGCATTGTGGCGACCATTGCCACAGCACCAAAGGCGAGCATCTGTCCGATGTTGCCGTCCGAGAAGTCGTAGATGGAGCCACCAAACCACAAAAGGTCGGCAACCGCAAGAATAATCATATTGAACAGGCAGCTGCCCACAATGTTACCAACGGCGATGTTGTAGTTCCTCAGGCGGAAGAGCGTAACGGTACTCGACAGCTCGGGCAGCGAGGTGGCAACGCCTAAGAAGAGAGCCCCCGCAAGACCTGCACCCATACCGAGCAAGGTGGCGATGTCATCAGAAAGGTATGTTAACCAAATGCTCAATCCCACGAGTCCCACACTACACAGTACAAAGCGCACAACAATGCCCCTCAGTGTGAGCGAGGACTCCTCTGCTTTCTGTCCTGCACTCTCCGTACTATCCTCTGCCGAGAGGTACTTCACGCCCAGAGTGTAGAAAACAACGATGGCAATAGAGGTAACGCTCAGCGTGAGTGCGTGGAAGTCGAAGACCTCGGGCAGAAACATATTCAGTGCCAGCACTGCATAGGTCGTAAGGCAGTAGGCGATGACCATCTTGTGTCCCTTTGCGAGCCTTGCCGAGTGGCTGCTGCCCACAAAGAGGATGAACATCACTGCCAGCACCACCAGATTGAAGATGTTGCTCCCCAGAATGTTACCAAGGCAGAGGCTGGGTTTGTTGAGCAGCAATGTTGCCGAAATGCTCGTAAAGAGTTCGGGTAGCGAGGTCACTGCCGAGAGCAGAACACCGCCCAAAAAAGCCCCCGAGATGGAGGTCTTTTGGTCTATCTGATCGATATAATTCGAAGCCTTCACCGAGAGCAGCACCACTGCCACCGACACCAAGATGTAGAGAATATAAATCATCGTTTTCTATGTTGTTTTTTGCTACACAAAGGTAGTGTATGTCTTTTTTTGTTTCTAACGTTTGCGCTGTTCTATTTATGCTTTAATATGGCTTATAAGTCGTAGATATTGTGCTGTTTTGCGAATCGAGCCTTACGGCGATGAAAAACAGTACCGTGAACGCCAGCAGCGACGAGCCACCATAGGAGAACATCGGCAGCGGAATGCCAATCACAGGCATCAGACCGATGGTCATACCTATGTTAATAATCACGTGGAAAAGGAAGATGCCTGCCACGCCGTAGCAATATACTCTGCGGAAAGGCTCCTGCTGTCTTTCGCCCATCTTCATAAGCCTCACAATGAGTGTCGCAAAGAGCGCCAGCACAACAATCGAGCCGACAAAGCCCCACTCCTCGCCCACGGTGCAGAAGATGAAGTCGGTACTCTGCTCGGGTATGAAGTCGTATTTGGTCTGCGTACCCTCCAAGAAGCCTTTGCCAAAGAAGCCTCCCGAGCCGATAGCAATCTTCGATTGGTGGACATTATAGCCCCAGCCCCTCAGGTCGCTCTCCAAGCCCAGCAGGTCGAGGATGCGTTTTTGTTGGTGGAGTTGCAGCACATCATTGAAGACGTAGTCCACAGCGCCCAAGAAGGCAAGCGAGCCCACAAACATTATGGCAAATAGGTAGATGGTCGAGAGTTTATGGCGGTAGGCGTAGAGCAGTGCCGGCAGCAGTAGCGCAAGCGTGGCGTAGAGCAACGAGTGGTGGTAGTCCACGCCCCAGCCCGCCATCCACGACAAGCCATATATTACAAGGCTTAGCAAGCCCACAGCAGCCACCCACACCACACTCTCGCGCGGATTTTTATTCGAGGGCAGCTGGCTCACTACGAAGAGTACTATCAGTATCAGCAGCAGCGCCACATCCGAGAGCAGGAATGAGCCCACAAAGAGTCCCACAACAAGAAACAGCGCGTAGTAAACCCAGGGGTTGAGTCCCTCACGGTAGAGCACCACAAGGAACGAGCAGTAGACAAGCGCCGAGCCCATATCGTTCTGCAAGAGGATAACCCCTATGGGCACAAGCAGCAGCAAAGCCACCGTCACGAGGTCTTTGGGGCGCGAGAGCGAGAAGTTATATTCGCTCATAACTCTTGCCAATGCCAAAGCTGTGGCGAGTTTCATGAACTCTGCGGGCTGCACCGCAATGGGTCCGAGGGCGAGCCACGACTTGGCACCATTGACCTCCTTACCCACAAAGAGTGTCAGCACCAGCACCACCATCATAAGCCCATAGAAGGGGTATGCCAGCAGATGATAGTATATGTCGTCTATGAGCAGTATGACCATCGCCACCACTGCCGAGATACCTATCCAGATGAGTTGCATACCATATCTTGACGAGAGGTCGAAGCCGCCCGAGAGAGCCTCGTTATAGACCGCAGCATAGATGTTGAGCCAGCCAATAAAGACCAGCAGAACAAAGACCAAGATGGTCTTCCAATCTATTCGTGTCCAACCGAGTTTATCGTTTGCGCTTCTCATAGTTCGGGTAAGCAATCTCCATTTTTTCTATATATTCGGCAAGTTCGGGGCGTTTAACCTCTCCCGTCAGATACTGCTCAATGAGCAGCGAAGCGATAGGTGCCGCAACGCTCGAACCAAAGCCGCCATTCTCCACATAGACCGAAATGGCAATCTTGGGGTCGTCTTTGGGTGCGAAGGCGAGGAATGTGGAGTGGTCCTTGCCGTGGGGGTTTTGTGCCGTACCCGTTTTACCACAGATATCCAGCCCCTTGACGTATGCCACGCCCGCCGTACCTATCTCGCGGTGCACCGTGCCCCACATACCGTCAATTACGGGCTCGAAGTGTTTCTCGTCGACCATCGTGTAGTGTCGCTCATAGAAGCGACTATCGAGCGAGTCCCTGCCGTCAATGTGTCTGACAACGTGGGGGATGTAGTAGTAGCCCCTATTAGCCATAATAGCCGCAAGGTTTGCCATCTGCAATGGCGAACAGCCCAGCTCGCCCTGACCGATAGCCATCGAAATCACCGTCAGCGAGTTCCACTTGGGGTAGTAGTCATCGTAGAACTTCGCATCGGGCACAAAGCCGCTCCTCTCGGAGGCGAAGTCCGAGCCCAACTTTTTGCCAAAGCCGAAACTCTCTACATAGTGAGCCCAATTGTCATATCCGCCCTTGCCAATACCGCCCCTTTGGGGATTGTCCAGAATATCCCTAAATACGTAGCAGAAATATGCGTTGCACGAGTTAGCCACCGCCTCTTTCAGGTTGAGTGGCGAGCGGTGGTCGTGGCACTTCACACCCCTGCCGACGTGGTAACCCTCGTGGCAGGGATAGCGGCGCGAGGGGGTTACAACGCCCTCCTGCAAACCAATCAGTGCATTGACCAATTTGAACGTGGAGCCCGGAGGATAGCTCGACATTACCGCACGGTTGAAGAGTGGTTGGCGAGGGTTGTCGAGCATCTTGACGTAGTTGTTGCCCCTATCCCTTCCCATCAGCTCGTCGGGGTCATAGGTGGGGCTGCTGACCATAACCAAGATCTCGCCCGTAGATGGTTCAATGGCAATGATACTTCCTACCTTACCCTTCATGAGTCTTTCGGCAGCCTCCTGTAAGGGAGCGTCGATGGTGGTCGTTATGGCAGTGCCCGCAATGGGCGCTTTGTCGTAGTGCCCCTCCTTGTAGGGTCCCTTTACAGTACCCCTAACGTCTACGACGCTCACCTTCTCGCCCTTCTCGCCTCGGAGCAACTCCTCGTAGGCGCTCTCGATGCCCGAATAGCCGATGTAGTCGCCACGAGCGTAGTAGGGGTTGCGGTCTATGATTTTGTCGTTCACCTGACCAATGTAGCCCAAGAGGTTGCCCGCAATTTTGCGCGGATAGGAGCGTTGGGTGCGGAAGATTGTGTAGAAACCGTCGAAGCCTCCCTCGTCGAAGAGCAGTTTAGCCTCTGTGGTCATCTGTCGGACCACCACCGAGGCTCGCGACGAGGAGTAGCTCTTGGCAGCTCTCAGCGACTTTACGAATTGCTCTTGGCTCACGCCCGCAATCCTTGTCAGAGCCACCGTATCGAATCCCTCCTTGGGGATGTTGCGGGGCACGACCATAAGGTCGTATGATGCCACGCTCTGTGCCAGGAACTCGCCATTGCGGTCGTAAATCTCGCCCCTCGGGGGGTGTTGCACCTCATAGCGCAGCACATTGTTCTCCGCAGCACGGCGGTAGGAACGGTCTATAATCTGGATGTGGAAGAGCCTCAGACCCAACATCACGAAGAGTCCGATAACAAACCATTTGAGTATGCGTGAGCGTCCTGCCGACATCCTTTTTTCTCTCTACTTATCTATTCTATCCTACAATTTTACGGAACAAGCGGGCGGTAACCATCACCAATAGGGTCGTAACGAGCGTCGTGCAGACAACCCTGCCGAGTGTGAAGAGCAGATGGCTGCCGAGCGATTCGAAGCCGAAGAAGAGCAGGTTGTGTACCAAGACCAAGATGGCTGCGTAGGGCAAAAACACCCTGTCGTCTATCGCTCCGCCGTAGGGTATGCTCTCGTGCGCCACATCCTTACCCATCGTAAGGTTCATCACCACGGGGCGCAGGTAAGCCACCGCCGTAGTGGCGATAGTGTTCAAGCCTGCCGTACCCATCGACACATCCATCGTCACGCCTAATGCCGCGCCCAGCAACAAGAGCCACACGCGCCCAATCTTCACGGGCAAGAGCAGCACAAAGACCACATAGTAGAGTGGCACCACCAAGCCCGAGAAGAGCAAATTGTCGAACAACAGTGCCTGCAACAGCACCACCGCCACAAAAAAGAGGATATATTCTATTGTTCTCTGCATCGTTGTTTTTTGTCTAACGTCTAACGTCAACAGTCCTAATCTTTGAGGGCTTTAATGTCCTAAAATTCCCTAATCTCTCTCCCCTAAGTTAGGGGAGGGCGCCCGAAGGGCAGAAGAGGTCTGTTAATTTTGAATTTTGATTTTTGCATCCTTAGAAGAACTCGTCTGCCTCTTCGAAGATGACGTCCGATGGGGGAGTGGGAGTGCTCTCCTCGGCAGGTATTTCGCCATTCTCCTCCTTCTCTACATCCTCGATGGTTATCGAGCCGTCCCAGCAGTCGTAATCCTTCGCTCCCGCGGGGCGGTGGAAGGTGTCCTCTCTGGTTACGCCCAAAGTGCCGTTGTCCATCACACGTTTGAGGAACTCGCCGTAGACGGGCAGAGCCACCACCGAGCCCTCGCCCTTGTCGGAGAGGTGGACACTCTGGTCCTCGCCACCAACCCATACGCCACCCACAAGGTTGGGAGCCACGCACATAAACCAAGCATCCCTATTCTCCTGCGAGGTGCCGGTCTTGCCACCGACCTCCAGACCGCTCATACCGTATGCCCAGCCGAGCCTTACGCCCGTACCGCGCTCAACTACCGTGCGCAACATACCGACCATCGTGTAGGCGGTCTGCTCGCTTATGGCTACGGTGCTGGTGGGCGAGAACTCTGCCAGCACGTTGCCGTGCTTATCCTCGATGCGGGTGACGAAGATAGGCTCAGTGTGGATACCCCTATTTGCAAAGGTGGAGTAGGCACCTACCATCTCGAAGAGGCTCACATCGGGTGTACCCAGGCAGATAGCATTCACGGGATCCACGAAACTCATAATACCCATATTGTGGATGAAGTCGGCAACCGCCGCGGGCTGATTTGCCTGCTTCATAATCCAAGCCGAGTAGTTGTTGCGGCTGCGAGCCAAGCCCCAACGCAGGGGGTACATCTCGCCATCGTAGATTACCTTCGAGCCTGCCTCTTTGGGTGTCCACGCCTCGCCCGTGTAGGTTTCGATGGTTACGGGCAGGTTGGGTACCATTGTGCAGGGGTTGTAGCCGAGGTGGTCGAAAGCGAAGGTGTAGATGAAGGGTTTGATGGTCGAGCCCACCTGACGCTTACCCTGCTTTGCCATATCGTACTTGAAGTAGCGGAACGAAGGACCGCCCACATACGCCTTGACGTGTCCGTTGTGTGGGTCCACTGCCATTAGCGAGGCTCGCATTATGCGCTTATGGTGCAGGATGGAGTCAAGAGGCGAAATTAGGGTGTCGACCTCGCCCTTGAAGGTAAAAATCTTCATCTTGGTCTTGGTGCGGAAAGCCTCCTCAATCTCCTCTTTCGAATAGCCGTCGTTGCTCATCTCGCGATAGCGGTCGGAGTAGCGCACCGCACGCTCTATAATTTTATCCACCTCTTTTTTCTCCAATCCGTCAAAGAGTATTCCCGTCTCGCGCACCTGCTTGTCCATTGCGGGTTGTATCTGCTCGGAGAGTTGCTTCTGTACAGCCTCCTCGGCGTAACGCTGCATAGTGGAGTTGAGGGTGGTGTAGATTTTCAGACCGTCACGATAGATGTTGTAGGTCGAGCCGTCTGCCTTGGTATTTTTCAGACACCAGCCATACAGGGGGTTCTGCTCCCAACGCTCCACCTCTTTCTCGTAGTCGTACTTGGTGTAGTACATATTGCGCGTTGGCTTGGGCGAGGTCATCGTCACGCGAATCATCTCGCGGAAATAGGTCGCCAGACCTTCGTTGTGTGACGAGGAGGAGAAGTTGAGCTCTATGGGGAGAGTTTGGAGCGAGTCGAGCTGCGCTTTGGAGATGTAGCCGCTTTGCTCCATACGGGTCATAACCGTATTGCGCCTCGAAAGTGCATTTTGGGGATTGCGTACAGGGCTGTAACGTGTCGGGGCGTTCACAGCACCCACCAACACTGCCGCCTCTTGCACATTTATCTCGTGGGGCTCCTTGCCGAAGAAGGTCTTGGCGGCAGCCTTAATACCGTATGCATTAGAGCCGAAAAAGACGGTGTTGAAATACATCGCCACAATCTCGTTCTTGGTGTAGTTGTGTTCGAGTTTAACGGCTGTTATCCACTCCTTGAACTTGGCAACGACGAGCTTGCCCACCCTTGCAACCTTCGAGGTGTGGCGTGCCGTATCGCGCGGGAAGAGGTTTTTGGCGAGCTGCTGAGTGATTGTCGAGCCACCACCCTGACCACGGTCGCCCATAGCGATGGTCTTGATGCCCACACGTGCCAGCGAGATGAAGTCTATACCCGAGTGGGAGTGGAAACGTGCGTCCTCGGTCGAGATGAGTGCCGCCACAAGTGCGGGTGAGAGCTCTTCGTAGTCGACGTAGGAGCGGTTTTGCACATAGTACGAGCCGAGCAGCACTCCGTCTTCGGAGTAGATTTCGGTTGCAAGATTGCTCTTGGGATTTTCGAGCTCTTCGAACGAGGGGAGTTTGCCGAATGCGCCCGCATTGGTCGCCACCAATAGTGCTACGACTGCGAGGGTGGGAACAAGGATAATGGTCCAAAACCAAATGGTTACCTTGGTTGCTTTGGAGAGTTCGCTATATCTTTTCATACTTTCTCGGTTTCTATTCAAGATGACTTCAACCGACAAAGATAGTGTTTTTGTGACAAAGTCACAATACGCCCACGCGGTAGCGGTGGATATTAAGCACTATTTACCCTAAAAATTCAGATTAAGACCACCTGTTATGGTGGGTTTTGAAAGGTGGCGGATGTCGAAGTAGCAGCCCAGGCGGAGAGTAAGGTCGCCCTGCTCGGGGAGTCTGAGCCACGATGTGTCTGCCCAAAGGTCGACGCCGAAGGTTGTGGCGTCGCTCCACGCCCTTTCGCCGCTCTCGGTCCAGAGCCTGCCCCAAAGAGTGTCTACAAAGAGCGATGCTCGGAGCCTCTTTATCATCACAATGCCCTTCAAGCCCCAATCGGGATAGGCGAGCGGGGTGTCGTATTGCAACGAGCCGCCAAAGAGGTCGTCGGGATAGACCGCTGAGCGTATTCCGCGCGGCGAGAGCCACCCAAAATCCAGAGCGTAGTTCAGAGCCCCTGTGCCCAAAAAGTTCTGCCACGAAGCCCTCAGCGTAAAGCCGTCGTTGAGCCCAAAAGCGGGGGTATAGGCTCTCAGATAAGCACCTATGGTTGTGGGAGTTTCGAACCTTTCGAGGCATTTGCCCACTCCGCCCACCAGAGCCAATCCCCAGCGGGGTTGCAGGTTGCGATATGCCGAGCGGGTGTAGCTGTTCCACTGCAATGTTGCCACAGCTGCCGTCTGCCCCTTGTAGTAGTTGCCCGAGGAGGGCTCGTAGAGGTGGTTGTTGGCGTAGGAGATCTCCGCCGCAGGGGTGAGGGTGGTTGTGATGTGGCTGTGGGCGAGGATGAGAGGAAGCGATACTCTGCCATAGAGCGACACCCTGCCTCGGGGCAAGCGATGCTCATAGCTCGCCTGTGCGTCCGAGTAGTCGTAGGAGTAGCCGTAGTCGCCACTCTCCATCACCACGCCCTTGCGTGAGGAGATGAGTGGTTTGCCGCTATCGGTCGAGAGGCTGAACTCGAACTTGGGCGCAAAGCCTATATATTTCAGGTTGAGGTTGGCGCCCACAGCCCCCTCGGGGCGGTAGTAGACGCCAAGTGTGGTCACAGCGTCCGAGAGTAGGCTCTGCGAGGAGATGGTGGCACCAAAGCGCACATTAGAGAGGTTGCCGCTCATTAGTTGCTCGGGGCGGTAGTAGGCGGGAGCCCACGAGTGGATATTCAGCATATTCGCTCCCCTGTCATAGGGCTTCGATGGCACTTTCTCGCGCATATCCAGAGCCTCTTTTGCCCCATAGTGGAGTGTGTCTATGCATACATAGTCTGCCCAGCGAAAAACCTCGGGATTGACCACGTTGAGGGGTATCTCCTGGTGTTCCATAACCTCTTGCGGTTCAATAGGCGAGAGGGCAATGTGGTAACCACTGCTGTCGTAGAGAGCCAATGCCAATCGCTTGCCGTCGGGCGAGGGGACACCATAGAACGAACCATAGCGAGAGGTTGTGAGCCTATGTTCCACGCCCGTCAGCAAGTCCAAGGTGTGTACCTCGTCATAACCCGAGGCTATGGAGCCGAAGTAGAGGCGATTGTCGTGCGAGGCACTGAGCGAGGAGAGGGTTGTGCGCGAGGCGGGCTTCACCACTTTGCGCTCAAAGGTTGTGGGGTGTAGGCTCTCGATAGCCATACCATTGTCGCCCGTTGTGAGCATATAGAGTCTATCGCCCGTAGCCGCCAAACCGTGACACTCCACACCCTCGGGCAGAGTAACCTCCCCTTTGGGGAGAACGATTGTATATGTACCCTCCAAGTTGTAGCGTACATAGACCAACTCGCCGTCAAACTCGGTGGGGTAGAGGGCGTAGATACTCTTGTCCAAAACCCTCTCGGGGGAGCCTTTGCCGTCCTTGCGGGCACGACACATCACCGAGCCTAAGTGCTGGGCGTAGGAGGAGAGTTGCTGTATCTCGGTCCAATAGATGTGCTCGCCCACTATTGCGGGACGGGTGTTGATTGCGCCAATGTGGTGCAGTGTGCGCCTTGTGCCACTCGCAGTGTCCACCTCCACAAGTGCCGAGGGGGTGTCGAAGGTGTTTTCTACTATCAGAATATGACTATCGTTCAACCACAATGGGTAGCGGTCCTGAATGTAGGGCGACTTGTACTTTTTCTGCTCGGGCAGAGGGAGTTGTTGGGAGTTGTCGTGGCGTTCGGCAAGGGAGTCCCAATGGTCATTGAGCCGCTCGAAAGTTGTACGGAAGAGCCCCTCGGTGGAGTAGCCCAAATGCGTCCTCATTGCCCACTCGTAGGGGGTTATGGTGTAGGGCTTATCTTTGGCATACTCCATAATCTCGCCCCACACATAACGCCCCGCAAGGGTGTTGGCAGTAGTGACCATTTGGTAGCCCAGATGGTAGTGCGAGGGGATATGCTCGTTGTAGGAGCCACTGAACCACTTGTCGGGGTTCTCGTCCTCCAAAATATCGCGCCCTACGGCTCGGTAGTGCATCGTAAAGGAGGGTTGCTGCGCCCTGCCAAAGAGCGAGGCTTGGGTTTCGGCATCCACAGCATCGCCCTCCAACCACCAAAAGGGCATAACGCCCGTAGTGGCAAGCAGTGCCTGTTCGCCCAATAGGTAGTGGAGCCAACGTGCCGTACCCCCAAAGAGGGCGGCATATTGCGCTGCGTGGCGGTATTCGTGGAGTGTGAGGTGGCGCAGCCAAGGGGTGGCATATCCTCCGATGTCGGGCATTGTGCTTATCTCGATGCGCTCGGGTGCCATAATCGTTATGCCGTTTGATGCGCTACTTTCGGCGTGCATTACCACAGGCATCGCCAGAGGCTCGACGCTCCCCGAGGGCAACAATCCGTAGCCTATGGTGTGGCGCAGAGTATCCATCAAAAAGAGCACCTTGCGAGCCATCGCCTCGCCATAGTCGGGAGCGATGACCCTCTGCTCTCCTTGTTGGAGCACACGCCACCTTATGTCGCGAGGACTCGTGCCCAGCGAATAGAGCTGTGCCGAAAGGGGCAATGCCGCCCCCAACAACAATAGGGTAGTTATGATGACTCTCAGCCGCCTCATCTGGCTACATTGTGATTTTCAAATTTTTTACATACCTCTCCCGCCCTTCGGGCACCCTCCCCTAAGTTAGGGGAGCTGTCACGAAGTGACTGAGGGGTCTGTTAATTCTCAATTTTCAATTTTCAATTTTCAATTCGCCTCACTTTCCACCTGCGGCTTTTGTGCGGTTGTAGCCCTTCGAGAGCAAAATCTCCACCACTCGCTCGCGGTGTGCGCCCTGGATGATTATCTCCCCATCCTTTGCCGAGCCACCCACGCCACAGCGGTTTTTGAGCTCTTTGGCGAGCTCTTTTAGATCCTCCTCCGAGCCCACAAAGCCCTTCACGAGCGTTACGGTCTTGCCCCCTCGGTGGTTCCTATCGAGCCACACACGCAGGTTTTGCCTCTCGGGGGCGAGGGTTTCGACCTCTTCCTGCTCGTCGTCGGTGGTATAGTTGAAGTCGGGATTGGTCGAAAAAACCACACCCAAACGCGCTTTCCAATCGTTTTCTGCCATAAGATATTCGGTTTTGTATGTACAAAGATAACAAATTTGTTGTATATTTGTATGAAAATTATGGCAAAACACCGCCGACATACCTCACAGCGTATCTTCCGCCCACAGCCGCGCGAGCAACTACCTACCTTGTTGCCCGTGCCGAAGGGTTGTAGGCGCATACTTGCCGAGGTGGAGGGTTACGAGGATGTGGCTTTCTGGCGTGCCATTCTCGACCCCTACGAGAGCGACGAGTTGCGCTTCGACATCTCCGTACCTCTGAGTCCTACCCTCGCAAAGGGCAAAAAGACCCTCTTGGGGCGTGCCGAGATGTGCGATGCCAACCATATTATGTGTATGGATAGCGACTTCGACTACCTCTTCTCGTCGCAGACTGCCGATGCGAAGATTATCAACTCCTCGCCCTACATCTTCCACACCTACGTCTATTCGACCGAGAATTTCCTCTGCTACGCCCCCTCGCTCCACAATGTGTGCGTGAAGGCAACGAAGAACGATGCCAAAATCTTCGACTTCGAGCGTTTCTTCGAGGAGTATTCCCGCACCATCTACCCCGCCTTTGTGTGGTACGCCTACTCGGCACATATTGCCACACCCAATGTCTTTACGCTGCCAGCCTTCAAGAATACGGTGCGCTTGGGCTATGTCGATATTGAGCAAACGGGAGCCAACACCATAGCGTGGCTCGCCCGACAGGTTGCACGTCGCATTGAGGCTCTCGAAAAGGAGTATCCTGCCATCGCAGCCCGTCTGCCCGAATTTGAGAAGGTGCTCCGCGAGAGAGGTGTGACACCCGAGAATACATACCTCTTTATGCACGGGCACACGCTGATGGATAATGTTGCGGTGGTGGTTTTGGAGGCTGTGTGTGCCAAGTTGCGCCTGCTTAGTGGCGAGCGCATCCGCACCTCGGGTTGCCAGGGACAGGCACTGCTGAACGAGCAGAGCAACTACACCAATTCGCTCTTCAATGTGCGCGACGCTCTGCTATTTAACGAAAATTACAAAGATTGTTTTCTCTATAAGAGGTTACAAGAAGATATCCGTAATTTTATCAGTCTAACGTCTAAGGTCTAACGTCAAAAGTCGCGGGCTCGGCAATGTTGCCGAGCCCGAAAACTTTAAGGATTTTAAGGACGTTAATGCCCTGTCACCCTTGCCCTTCCTATTGCTCCTTACTCCTCCTTCGAAGGGAATTTCACGGAGTAGATAAGGTGCTCCAAGCCACGCACAAGGTCGCGCTGACCGTGCTTGGGCGAGAAGACGTAGCAGTCGATGCAGATCACTCGGTTGTTCTCCGTGTCGAGGGTGCTCCACGAGAGCATAGGTCCGCCCATAAAGTCGCCGCCCTCCAAGTCCCAGAAGCCGCGCATCTCTGCCCAGAAGCGACCATCGATGCGTTTGTAGCTGACCTCGGGCTCATACTCCATAACAGTAGTCATATAGGACTTGCCCGAAGGACCGGGGATATTCTTTACGAAGTTGTTGCGCTGGGCGATGAGGTTCTCCTTTTCGAAGTCGCTCTTGCCATTGTAGGGGTAGGAGTAGATGGCAATGCCCTGAGTGGCTGTGGGGTACTCAAACGATGTCACCAGCAGGCTGTCGCCACTCGTACCACGCGAGGTGTAGCCACGGGGCAGGTCTATCGAAAAGCCGAACATATCTCTGATTTTATCGACCATCACGCCCTCTTTGTGCTTGCGGTTCATCTTCAAGGCACGCTCTCTCTCGGAGAGTTCGTAGAGCGTGAGGAGTTCCTCTTTGTGCTCTTTGAGGTACTCCACAAGTGCTTTGTCGTTGGGTGCTGTGAGCGTCACGAGCATCTGACCATCGGCATAGGCGCTCTTTTTGTGGTCGAACTGCACCTGGCTCACTGCGGGGTTGATGCGCAGGTAGAGCACGTTGCGGTGAATCTTAATGAAGCCCTCGAAGGCTGATGGCAGTACCCTCATAAGGTCCAGGCGTGGTTCTACCTCGTTGAGCCCCAAAACGGGTTCGGAGAAGACCTCGCGGAGTGTCTCGCCAACCTCGCCCTCCCATTGGGGCTGGGCAACAACGGCTATGAGTTCGTAGGGGGCACCTCCCGCGCTTTGCTGTGCGGTGCCGAGGGTGGCAGAGTCGCACGAAGAGAGAGCTGCAACAGCACAGAGCGCTACAATGATTTGGCTGATAAAACGTTTCATATTCTTGGAATGATTTGTGCTTACGGAGTACAAAGATACAAAAAACTTTATACCTTTGCGTCGCTAAGCAGAATTGGTACCAAAAAATGTATTTCCACTTCCCGAAATTCGTAAGGCGTATGATGCCCACAATGTTGTGGAAGGTCGATAGTCCCCAGAGCGTCTACCTGACCTTCGACGATGGTCCTACGCCCAAAATCACCGAGCAGATACTCGACATCCTCGACAACTATGGTGCCAAGGCTACCTTCTTCTGCTTGGGCAACAATGCCGAGTTGTACCCCGAGCTGGTAGAGGAGATAGTCGCTCGCGGGCACGCCGTAGGCAACCACTCCTACAACCACACCCGCGGTTGGCTTACCTCCACCGACAACTATATGGCAAGCGCCTATCGTGCGGGGCAATTTCTGCCCCACACCCGACTCTTCCGCCCGCCCTACGGACGTATCACGATGGCGGAGGTTGCCCGTATGCGCTCGCAAGGGTGGCGCGTTGTGATGTGGAACAGCATCTCGGAGGACTACGACCACCGAGTGTCGCCCCCTCGTTGCGCCCGCAAAGTGACCCGACACCTCCGTGCAGGCAACATCATCGTCTTTCACGACTCGGTAAAAGCCTCCAAAAATATGCTCTACGCACTGCCCCGAGTTCTCGAAGAGATACAAAAACGAGGACTCAAATGTGAGATTATTACTGCCGATTTGTAGGAAATCCGACAAAAATCATTACTTTTGTCGCTTGGAGCGACATTGCTCACCACACAAACCAAGAAGAAATCTAAACTAACAAAACATATTTTATACTATGGCAACAGCATCAGACATCAAAATCGGTATGTGCATCGATATGGACAACAAGACCTTCCTGGTTGTCGATTTCCAGCACGTTAAACCCGGTAAAGGTCCCGCCTTTATCCGCACCAAACTCAAAAACCTCGAAAATGGTCGCGTACTCGACAAAACCTATTCGTCGGTAAGTGAGCGCATCGAGCCCGTTCGCGTGGAGCGTCGCCCCTATCAGTATACCTACGAGGATGACCTGGGTATCCACCTTATGCATATGGAGACTTTTGAGGAGATTACCATTCCTCGTGATCTTATCGAGAACTCCGACCTTATGGTAGACGGTCAGATTTTGGAGGTTATGTTCCACACCGAGAAAGAGTTGGCTCTCACCGCCGAGTTGCCCCCCATCATCGATATGGAGGTTACCTACACTGAGCCCGGTGTGCGTGGCGATACCGCTTCGACCAACTCCCTCAAACCCGCAACCGTAAACACCGGTGCAACCGTTAAGGTTCCCTTGTTTATCAATACTGGCGATAAGATTCGAGTAGATACCCGCACTCGCGAGTACTACGAAAGAATTAAGTAATCCGACCGACGAGCGTATCTCGTGGGTGCTTTTCGCACCAAATTTCAAAAGTGGCTTCCTCATTTGCGCCCAGCAAACTGCGGAGCCACTTTTTATGTCTAACGTCTAACGTCTAACGTCAATAGTCCTAAGGCTTATAAGGCATATAGGGCTTATGGGAGATATGGGAGAACTGAGAGCTATGGGAGAAATGGGAGAACTCTCAACTCTCAATTGACCAGCCTTCGGCTGCTCTAAAATACTCCCGCTCAGCATAGTGTGCAAGCCTGCTCTGCCCTCGTTTACTCGCATTTGCCTCAATTGACACAAAAAGAGCCCCCCGTCTAAACCAGAGGAGGGCTCTTCATTGTGTGAGGGGGGTTTTATTTATCCCTCTTATAGAGAAATCTCTTAATCTTCATCGAAGGGGTCTTCTCAAAGCCCTCCTTCTGTTCCTCGACTTTCGATACGCGGGCGAACTTCGCAACGCGCGTATTGACATAGTCGCGAATCTCCTTCATAAGTTCGTCGTACTTAGCCTGTACGTTGTCCTTGAACTCCGAAAGAGTCTCTTCGAGTTTCTCTTTATCGAGCGCTACCAAAGCCACAAGCGAACCTTTATCGGCCACAACTATCGATTCGGTTACTAAATTGTGAGAGTTGATAACGCTTTCTATCTCTTCGGGGTAGATATTCTCGCCCGTCGAGCCTACAATCATATCGTTAGCCCTACCTTTAATAGTAAGGTAGCCCGTCTTGGGGTCGATGGTACAGAGGTCCTTGGTGCGGAACCACCCGTCCTCAGTGAAAGCCTCCTTGGTAATCTCGGGATTCTTGTAGTATCCCTCCATAATACAAGGGGTCTTAACAACCAGCTCGCCCTCGCCCGTTTCGGGTTTCACGTTGATGAGTTTGCCCTCCACATAGATTGCGGGCAGACCCACCTGCTGCAACTTGGTTTTGAAGGGTGTGGCACCATAGATGAGGGGTGCTGTTTCGGTCAGACCATAGCCAATGGCATAGGGGAACTTAGCCTCGCGCATAAACTGCTCGGTCTGGCGGCTCAGTTTAGCACCGCCCACGCCGAAGAAGCGCATCCTGCCACCAAAGAGTTTCTTCATAGCAATGCCCGCCAAACGGTGGAAGAGTTTGCGGAAAAGGGCGGTGGAGTAGAGCGCGCTCATAAACTTGGTCTTGGTAAACTTAGCCTTCACCTGACTGTTGTAAATCTTCTCCATAATGAGAGGTACGGAGAGCATAATCGTTGGGCGCACCTTCTTGAAGGCGGGCATAAGTGCCGAGGCGATGGGTGGTCGATCCATATAGACAACCTGTGCACCATAGCCCAGAGGCAGCAACAGACCAAGTGAACACTCATAGGTGTGTGCCAAGGGGAGAATGCTGAAAAATATGTCGTTCTCGTCAATGTTTTGCATTGTGTAGCAGAGGAAGACCTGCGTTGCGAGCGAGCGGTGGGTGTGCATAACGCCTTTGGGCGTGGAGGTGGTACCCGAGGTGTAGATGATAGCTGCCAAATCTTGTGGCTCGGGAATCTTTGGGGTACCCTTCTCGTGCACGGTCTGGCTGATGATACCGAGGTTCTTGGTGCGGATGATGATATTCATTCGCTGAGTGGTCTCCTCGGAGAGTTTTGTGTAGAGTTTATCGCTTACGCAGAGAGCCTTGGCGTCGGAGTGGGCGATGATTTTGTCGAGCTCACCACCCGAAAAGTCGTTCATCACGGGAACGATAACCATACCGAGATTTACGGCTGCAAAGTAGCACACACCCCAGTTGGGCATACTGCTACTAAGGAGCACCACCTTGTCGCCTGCCGAAAGACCTGCTCCCACGAGCAACTCGCCAACGTAAGCCACGCGCTCGCCCATCTCGCTATAAGTCATACTCTCGCGCTCGAACATCGAGAGTGCGGTGTTCTTTGCAAAGCGTTTTACGCTATTGTCGAAAAGTTGTTTGAGAGTTTCAAATTTCATAAATTCTACTTTTATTACTACCTTTGGATTGTCCAAATCATTATTACAAAGGTAATGACTTTCTTCCAAAGGTCAAGCCATTTTGGCGTGCAAAAGTAGTCGAAATGTCGTTTTTGTAAATTTATTTTTGAGAAATTTTGGGATGCTCAATAGAGAAAAAATATCCGAACAGATGTCACTTGCGGGCTTCGATGCTTGGGGAGTGGTCCGTGCCGAAGAACTCTCCGATGCCAAAGCCCATTTTGAGCGGTGGCTCTCAGAGGGCGGTGACTACCGCCTGGACTACTTGCGCCGCAATGTCGAAAAGAGGTTCGATGCCCGCGAGTTGCTGGCGGGTGCAAAGAGCGTAATTGTGGGAGCAGTGAGTTACAAAAACCGCTTTTCAGATGGCTATGAGCCCGATTTTGACGCACGTATTGCCTCCTATGCCCTCTCGGAGGACTACCACACCACGCTGCGCAGTATGCTCCGCAAAGTGGCTCTCGGATTGGGCTTTACGGACCCGAAGAGGGTGAAAATATGCGTCGATAGTGTGCCACTTGCCGAAAAGAGCCTCGCAAGGCTGGCTGGTATTGGTTGGCAGGGGCGCAATTCGCTAATTATTAGTCCGTTGCTCGGCTCGTTTATGGTGCTCGGTGCCCTTGTCGTGCCCGAGGAGTGTGATGAATACAGCACGCCCTACGAGGGTGACGGATGTGTGGGTTGTGGTCGCTGTTTACTACGATGCCCAACGGGCGCAATTGCTCCCAATCGTACCATAAAAACTGCCCTCTGCATCTCCAATCGTACCATCGAAGCGAGCCATGATGAGCCCTTCGACACCCGAGGTTGGGTGTTTGGTTGCGATGAGTGTCAGACCTGCTGTCCACACAATCAGGCAGCACCCCTCTACCGCAATCCCGCCTTCGCCCCCAAGGTCAATCCCACCGACTACGACAGAGCCTTTTGGGACAATCTCTCCCCCGAGGAGGCAGAAAGTTTGTTCGGAGGAACCCCGATTGTTCGGAAATTCAAAAATAGATAGTATTTTTGTCGAATTGAAAATTGACAATTGAAATTTGAAAATTATGGCACTGTTTGATATATTCAAAAGACGCAAGAGCGAGGAGCCAGCGGCTCCCCAAGTGGAGGAGGTAGTAACAGAGCAACCTGAGCCCATCTCTCAGCAAGAGGAGATTGACGAGGGTTTGCGCAAGACCAAAGAGGGTTTCTTTGGTAAGTTGGCAAGGGCTGTGGCAGGTAGGTCGCAGGTCGATGAGGAGTTCCTCGACGAGTTGGAAGAGGTGCTCATCACTTCCGATGTGGGTGTGGAGACCACTGTAAAAATTATCAAAAACCTCGAAGCGCGAGTTGCTAAGGACAAATATATGAACTCCGCCGAGTTGAACGACATCCTGCGCGAGGAGATTTCGGTTCTCTTGCAGGAGTGCGAAGAGAAGAACGAAAACTTCGGTCTGAGTATTACAGAGGGTACCCCCTATGTCGTGATGGTTGTGGGTGTGAATGGTGCAGGCAAGACCACCACCATCGGCAAACTCGCAGCCCAACTGCGCAAGGCGGGCAAGAAGGTCTACATCGGTGCTGCCGATACCTTCCGTGCTGCGGCTATCGACCAGTTGCAGGTGTGGGCAGACAGGGCTGGGGCTACGATGATACGTCAGGATATGGGCTCCGACCCTGCATCAGTCGCTTTCGACACGCTCAAATCGGCTGTGGCAAACGGTGCAGACGTGGTGTTGATAGATACTGCCGGCAGGTTGCACAACAAGGTCGGACTGATGAACGAACTCTCGAAGATTCGCAACGTGATGGCTAAAATCATCCCCGATGCGCCCCACGAGGTGATGTTGGTGCTTGATGGCTCAACGGGGCAGAACGCCTTTGAGCAGGCACGCCAATTCACTGCTGCCACAAAGGTCAACTCGCTCGCTATTACCAAGTTGGACGGTACGGCAAAGGGTGGAGTGGTCATCGGCATTAGCGACCAATTCTCCATTCCCGTACACTACATCGGCATTGGCGAGGGTGTAGACCAGCTGAAAGTCTTTGACCGCAAGGAGTATGTAAACGCCCTCTTTGGCAAAAAATAGTAGGACGATATGGCACAGCGTAAACAGAAGATTAACGTCATAACGCTCGGTTGCTCGAAGAACTTGGTGGATAGCGAGCACCTTATGGCGCAACTCGACGAGGCGGGCTACGAGATAGTTACCGACTCGAACTCTACGGACGCCAAAATTGTGGTTATCAACACTTGTGGATTCATTGGCGATGCCAAGGAGGAGGCGATACAGACCATCTTGGAGTGTGCCGAGGCTAAGGCTGAGGGCAGGATTGAGAGACTTTTTGTGATGGGTTGCCTTAGTGAACGCTATGCCGATGAACTAAGGGAGGAGATTCCTGAGGTGGACGACTACTTCGGTGCTCGCTCCTTGAAGGAGGTTGTGGAGGCTCTGGATGCAGAGTATCTGCCCGAGCTGGAAACCGACCGACTGCTGACAACCCCCGACCACTATGCCTACCTGAAAATTGGCGAGGGGTGTAATTGGCACTGCGCCTATTGCGCCATTCCGCTCATAAGGGGAAACCACCGCAGCGTGCCTATGGAGAAGGTTTTGGAAGAGGCAGAAGGTCTTGTTGCTGTGGGCGTTAAGGAGATAATCGTCATCGCACAAGATACCACATACTATGGCAAGGACCTCTACGGAGAGCGCAAGTTGGCGGAGTTGCTGCGTAGGTTGTGCGCCATTGAGGGTGTGGAGTGGGTAAGGCTCCACTACGCCTATCCGACCGACTTCCCACAGGATGTTATTGAGGTGCTCAGGGACGAACCCAAGATGTGTAAGTACCTCGACATCCCCCTGCAACATATCTCCGACAATGTGCTGTCTGCTATGCGCCGCCGCATCAGCAAAGCCGAAACCGAGGAGTTGGTGGCACGCCTGAGGCGCGAGATTCCCGACATTGCACTCCGCACCACAATGCTCGTGGGCTTCCCCAGCGAGAGCGAGGAGGACTTCGAGGAGTTGTGTGACTTTGTGCAGAGGGTGCGCTTTGATAGACTCGGTGCCTTTGCCTACTCCGAGGAGGAGGGTACCCCCTCGGCACTCCACCTTACGGACGATGTTCCCGAAGAGGTCAAGGAGGAGAGGGTGGATAGACTTATGAAGATACAAAAGCGTATCTCGTTGGCACTCAATGGCGAGAGGGTCGGCAAAACGATGAGGGTTATTGTCGATAGGAGGGAGGGCGACTACTACGTCACTCGCTCTCAGTACGACAGCCCCGAGGTTGACGAGGAGATACTCGTTGCTGCCACAGAGCCTCTTGCCGAGGGCGATATGGTAAATATAGTCGTCACCGACTACGACGAGTACGACCTCTATGGCGAGGTTGTGGCGAGTTAATTTTGGATTTTGCATTTTGAATTCCGAAATTTTTTCCTAACTTTGTAATTGGTTAGGTGTGTTGCACCAGAAAAACAGTAAGACCGAGTAAAATGGCAAAACAACAAATCGTAAACTCTCTGGCAGAGAAGGTGACAAGGGTGATAGAGGAAAACACCCGCCTCGAGAGCCAGCAGCAAGCAGCCGAAGCAGAGCTCGCACGACTCCGTAGCGAGAACCGCTCCCTGCGCGAGAAGTTGGACGCCGCCGAAAGAAAAGTGGCTTTACAATCGCTCGGCGAAGGTCTGGTGGGAGGCGCAACAGATGACGCCTCGCGTAAGAGGGCAAGGGCACAAATCAATCGTCTAATGCGGGAGATTGATCGTTGCATAGCCCTCGTCAGTAAGTAGGTAGATACAAAAGAGAGTGAGAGATTAGTTTTTTCGGTAAAGCAGTATGGCAGAACCACTGAAAATACACCTTACGGTTGCGGGTCGCAAGTATCCTTTTACTATCGACCGCACGCAGGAGGAACTATATCGCAAGGCAGAGAGGGAGACCAACGAGATGATTTCCAAAATCAAATCGACCTTCGAACTCGACGACGAGGGGGTACTCGCCTATGCGGCGCTGCTGCTGGCACTTGGCAAAGTGCAGCAGGCAAACTCACGCAGCCTCGACGACGATATGGCAGAACTCACCCGCCTCGACCGTATGCTCTCCTCGCACCTCGCAAAACTCAAATAGAGGGGCGCAAGGGAGGATAACAAAGGCTGCACACTCTAAGACCAACACGTTCTTTGTACACATACAAAAGGAATAAAGACAGATATAGAACTCAATATGTATTTGTCGTATTGAAATATCTATATTGGGAGGTTGTGCAAATTATTTCGAGGTAATTTAGGGAACTATTTTGAGTAGATTCCTTGACTCCTTCGAGGGCGCAATGCGCGGGCATTGTAACTGAGAAGAGGCGAGGAAGGTACCAAAAGAATTCCAAAAGCAGCCGAAAATAATTTGTACAACAACCCAACCTACCCGCATTGATTCCATTTCAGATTTGCGAAACTCAACACTTAAAAAATTGAGAGTTACTCGTAGTGTCAAAAACAGGCCTAGGTAACCCCGCAAGGGGGAGTGTCCGATGGTGGGGTATGCACAACCCGGAAATCCATCCGATGCCGTTGGACGTTTGCGATATATAATACGGAGCTCTCACCTATGACGATTCGGTAGTTTCGTCAAACAATTCTTGGAATCTATGTGGGTTATTTTTTTTGAATACATTTTACTAATTATTAAACGATAACAACATTAACAAAGTAAGGTAAATTATGATAACAATAGTATTAGCAGCGGTTATCTCGGCTACGGTAGGCATAAGTGTCTACATTGTGGTGACGAATGCGATAACCAAAAGTACCGTCAGGAGTCGCCGCGAGGCTCTGCTGAAAGAGGCAGAGGCGCAGGGCGAGATGATTCGCAAAGAGAAAGAGTTGCAGGCGAAAGAGAAGTTCCTCGAACTCAAAAGGGAGCACGATAGGACCGTAAACGAGCGCAACCAGAAACTCAACCAGCGCGAGCAGGGCATCAAACAGCAGGAGAACAATCTTAACCAGCAGCGCTCGGAGTTGGACAAGAAGAACAACGAAATAGAGAGGCTTAAAGAGAACCTCAATGGTCAGTTGGCATCTCTCGATAGGCGCAAAGAGGAGTTGGAGCGCATCATTCGCGAGCAGAACGTCAAACTCGAACAGATTGGCGGTATGAGTGCCGAGGAGGCTAAAAATGTCCTTATGGAGAATATGAAGTCGGAGGCTGAGCAGCAGGCCCAGACCTACATCAACGACACCATCGAGGAGGCAAAACTCACCGCCAACAAGGAGGCTAAGCGCATCGTTGTGCAGACTATCCAGAGGGTTGCAACCGAGACCGCTATTGAGAACTCCGTGACCGTTTTCAACATCGACTCCGACGAGGTGAAGGGTCGTATCATCGGTCGCGAGGGTCGCAACATCCGCGCATTGGAGGCTGCGACGGGCGTGGAGATTATCGTTGACGACACCCCCGACGCCATCATCCTCTCGGGCTTCGACCCCGTGCGTAGGGAGATTGCACGTCTGGCTCTGCACCAACTCGTAACCGATGGTCGTATTCACCCCGCACGCATCGAGGAGGTTGTTGCAAAGGTTAAGAAACAGATTGAGGACGAGATTGCCGAGGTGGGCAAACGTACCACCATCGACCTTGGTATCCACAATATGCACCCCGAGCTGGTAAGGCTCATCGGTAAGATGAAGTACCGCTCGTCGTATGGTCAGAACCTCTTGCAGCACGCACGTGAGACCGCCAACTTGTGCGGTATTATGGCTGCCGAGCTGGGTCTGAATGTCAAGAACGCTCGCCGCGCAGGTCTGCTGCACGATATTGGCAAGGTACCTGATGACGAGCCCGAGTTGCCACACGCAATGATCGGTATGAAACTCTGCGAGAAGTACAAAGAGAAAGCCGAGGTTTGCAACGCCGTAGGTTCGCACCACGAGGAGATGGAGATGACCTCTCTGATAGCTCCTATCGTGCAGGTGTGCGACGCCATTTCGGGTGCACGTCCCGGTGCTCGTAGCGAGATTGTCGAGAGCTACATCAAACGCCTCAAAGAGATGGAGGATATTGCCCTCTCTTATCCCGGCGTTATGAAGACATACGCTATTCAGGCTGGTCGCGAGTTGAGGGTTATTGTTGGTGCCGACAAGATCTCTGACGCCGACAGCGAGCAGCTCAGCCACGATATCGCCAAGAAGATTCAGGACGAGATGACCTATCCCGGTCAGGTTAAAATCACCGTTATTCGTGAAACTCGTGCCGTAGCCTACGCAAAATAGCAATATAATCGGCGATTTAGTCGTTGCACTGCGATAAACTCCCTCCTCATTTACGCTTAGTAAACTGCGGAGGGAGTTTTCTTGTGCGCCTATAACTCGCCAGATTATATTGCTATTTTTATATGGAGGTAAACTTCGGAGCCCGCTCCTTCTTTTGGCACAAAAATCCCACCACAATCTGTGCTATTTTCTTGCAAAGAAATACCTGTACAAAAGCGTCACCCTGACGCCAAAAATCCCTCCACAACCTGCGCTATTTTCTTGCAAAGAAATACCTGTACAAAAGCGTCACCCTAACGCCGCGGAGGGAGTTTTCTTGTGCGCCTATAACTCGCTCGATTAGATTGCTATTTTTTATGGGAGGAATGGGAGATATGAGAGAAATAGGAGTTGTGAGAGTTATGGGAAAGTTAAGTCTGTCACTCTGGTAAGTCTTGTCGTTCCTGTTCTTCCTGTTCTTCCTGTTCTTCCTGTCATCCCTGTCACTCCTGTCACTCCTTCTTGTGAGCCAAGTGTGTCGGTGGGGTGCGTATGTGTTATATGGATTATTCGGCGAGGAGAGTCTCTCGCAGCAAGTCGTTATGCGTGCGCAGCAGGCGTGCGTTGCGGCGTTCTGTGAGTACTCGGGCACGTTCCTGACCGACAAAAAATGTGGTGCTTAGACCTCCGCAGCCCACAATCCAGCCACTGAGCCACTGCCCTGCCACCGCCTCGCTCACAGCAAAGCCACCGAGCAGACCATTTGCCACCAGCGACACCAAGCCACTCCACACCTCGCCCGCATAGAACTGTCCCACACCCGGCACAAGGCTGAGCCAATATGCCGTCATAGGGTTTCGCAGGCGTGGCGTATGGTCGTAGAGGTCGGCAATTTTAGGGAGTCGCTCTTTGCCGTTGGGTTGCCGTTCGAGGTAGGCGGTTGCTGCACGCCGCGAGCGTTCCCAATCGCCTTTCTCGCCCGCAGCCAAAGCCTCCACAAGCAACCTCAGGTCGCTCTCGGCAACGTAGTATTGCGCCTCCTCGGCAGTGGCAAGAGCGGTGTCGAAGTCGCCTGCCAGGTAGCCACAGAGGGCTTTCTGGGTGTAGTATTGCTCCATCTCCTCGGGGCTAAGTGCGTATGTGTAGAGGCGTGCAAGCTCTTCCAGAGCCTCCTTGTAGAGCCCCTGTGCCTTGCGTACCTCGCACTTCGCCAAGACTGCCGCATTGTGGGTAGCGGGCGAGGTTGCAGCGTAAATCTCACGCTCCAACTCCAAAGCCCTCACATCCCACTCTGTGGGCTGCGCATTAGTCGAAAATATCGCGCAGAGGAATATGGATGCTGTACATAACAGCCTGACGATTAATCTCTTCAAAGTTCTTGTAATATACTTTAACGCTCGCAATGCTACCGAATATGTTGCCTATGTAGAGCAGCGAGCCGATGGTTCCGTAGGTTATGGTGCGCCAATTTGCGGGTGTGTCAGCCTTAGCCCAGCTGTCGGCAGTAAGAGCCGCAAAAGCCCCAACAAGCAAGAACGAGGCGACACCTTCGCCCACATTTCCAGCATAGATTTTGCCCAAGCCGGGTACTATGGCACTCGCCACGCCAGCCACCCAGGGCGAGAGCTCTTTTGGGCGGTTTTGGGCTATGCGGTCGAGGGTATGTTGTTTATCCGTAAGCGCAAAATGGCTGTACGTAAAACTCCTCTTCTGCTCCTCGTATGCCTTGTGGTCGCCCTCCAAGAGAGCTATGCCGCCCCTCTCGAAAGCGAGCAGTTCTTTGAATTCTGCCGCGTGGGACGATAGTGCAAAACTATCCAAACGGCTCTTGGCTCCCTCAAAGTCGCCACTCTCCAAATCGCAGATAGTGCCGAAGAAGGTACTCTTGGGGTAGAATGAGGAACTTGTGCCGACCTCAGCAAACACGCCTCTTGCCGAGCGGAAATCCTGCATCTGATAGAGTGTCCACCCCTTTAAGTAGCGCATCGTGTCAAGCCCTGCGGGGGTGTAGTCATTGGCAAGAGTGTGGGTAAGGGTCACCGCATCGCGCATAAGCCCCTTGCCGAGCAGATAGCTACCAAAGCGGTAGTCGGCAAGTGCGTTGCGCTGTGCCGAGAGCGAAAACACGCCGCCCAACAGTACCACAACCAATATGCACAAAAATTTTCTCATTGGCGGTAGCGGTCTAAGGAGTCCTCAATGAGTCCTCGCTGGTTTTTTGGCGTTGTGTGACGTCCGATTTTGGTGTTGCGCACCACACGGTCCCAGCCGTAGAAGAGAGCCCTCACTGCGCCGTATTCCACCACTAAACCCTTAAAGTAGGCTGTATTTGTGTCGGAATATCCCCCTGGCGAGCACACATCGGGCGCCACGAGGTTTTCCCACAGCCACAGAGAGCCACTTGCCGCGTGGTAGAGTGGTGAGAGGGTAGTGCGCCCGGACTCAATGCCATAGGGAACGCTACTATCCTCGCGTGGAGCCTCAAAGCTGTGCTGGCGCAGCAGGTCCAAGTCGCTCTGCTGTGCCCAAAGGCTCGGCGAGGCAACCACACTCACGAAGAGTGTCAACAGAAGGTGTCGGTATGTGGTGCGGTTTGTCACAACTATTGCTGTTGTAGTAGGGTTTTGGGGTCAATTTCGGTACGCTTGGCGTCGGCAGGGATTTGCCACTCGAACATCTCCGAGGTGGCGTCATCGCCAAAGAGCAGATTGCTATATGTGCTGAGCCTTACGAGCGAGTCGCGCTTGGGGGTGTACTCCACCTCCGTAACACGCATAGGCATAGGAATCCTGCCATACTCGTAGTGCGAGAAGTAGACCTTGCGCATACACTCCTCCTTGGCGTTGTAGTAGAGCATACATATGGGCAGGTGCTGCTGGAAGACTATCTCCACCTTTGCCACCGCACTCGTGCCCTTGGGAATGAAGGTTTTTATCAGAAGTCCCTCTTCGTTGCGAATACCGCTCTGCGTGTAACCATAGTGGCTCAGAGCCATATCCGTGTAGGCTCCCGAGGCGAACATCGCAATGGTATTCTTGCCCGAAGCCATCTCTTGGTCGTTCATCGCCACCACCGTATTGCTCTTGGGGTCGTAGATACGCATCTCACCCAGCGAGTTGGTGAGCGTTATGGTGTATTTGGGGCGTCGCTGCACGTTGGTCATTCTGCCGTCTGCTTGGAGGTAGATACTGCCCTCGGTGGTCATCTTCTTGCCCTGGGCTACCTGCACGGTCTTGACATCCACCGAGAGTTTCTGTTGTGCAGAACTTGTCAGCGGAGCGAGAATTAGCGTCAATGTCAGTATTGTCCTTAGGAGTCTATTCATATATTAATAGGTATTACAAAAAACGGGGCGAGGAATTTGCTCCTTCGCCCCGTAAAGATAGTATAAAATGTCGATTAGAACAAATCAGCCCACATAAGAACTCTGGGGTTGTTGATGTACTGACCGTTGATCGAGTTGTTCTGAACGAGATCGATAGTCAACAATACGGAGTCAACGAGGGTAATGATACCGAAACCACCACCTGTGAGTGCATAGGGCAGAGCCATCCATACCGAGGTGCCAAGATAGTAGCGGTGCAGACCTACCCAACCGGTGAACCAGCTAAGGAGAGTTGCAATCAGAGGATCCTGGTTGTTCGAAAGCTGAATCATATTTGCGGGAGCAGCAGGAGCAGCAGCCTCCATAACCATCTCTACCGAGTTCTCAACGAGTGCGTCGATAGCAGCGTCGTTAGCTACGTAGTTGTTTGCCGAAGCGCAAAGTGCCACGAGAGCAGCAGCCAAAGTAAGTACAAGTTTCTTCATAACATTAAAGGTTTTAAGTTAATAAATGTGTGTGTTTCAATCTACAAGTGGCGAATTTTCTCCCTTTTTCGCCTTAGAAGCACCCATTTTGGTGGGCTCTTTCCACTACAAATATAACATTTATTTCTTTCATTATACTCGTTTGTCAAAACTTTTTACAAAAAAAAAGGTCGCACCCTGCTTTTGGAGTGCGACCTTTTTCAATATATAGGTGTAAAAACCTACTTGTTGGTGGTGTACTCTACGCCGTCGGGCATACGGAAGGTGATGCTCTCAACAGCCAGAGCGTCATCTTTCACGCAGAACGAAGCGGTCTTAGCAAGACCATCCCACAACGACTTGAAGTCGCGTGCAATGTTCAGAGGTACGTTAACCACAAACTCACCATAGTTGTTGTCGGTAACGGTGAAACTCTCGTTCTCGGCATTGTAGGTACCCAGAGTGAGCTGCAATACAACGCTCTTGCCACGCTCCTTGATATACTCAACCTCAGCCTCCTCGGTGAGTTTCTCTTTGAGTGCAGCCAAAGTCTCCTCGTTTACACGCGAAGCGTACTGAGCCTCGGTCTCGAACTCGTCCTTAACCTCGAATGCTGCAACCTTGGGAGCCATATACTCGTTAGCAAAGTTCGAGAACTTCTGGTAGTAGAGGAACTCTTTGCAGATGTCCGAAGCCTCCTCTGCCGAGAGGTAGATTACGGGAACAACCTCAGCACCGGTGCGGTTGATGAAACCATACAAACCATTGATGCTTACCAATGCAACGCCATCCTCAAACTCGCCGATGGTGTCGTACTTGGGAGCGGTGATGCCACGACCGTTCTTGTCGATAAGACCACACTTGCCCTCCAAGCGTACCCAGGTGATGCCGTTTACAAACTCGCCAATCTCGTCGTAGATGGGAGCCAATACCTCGTCGTACTTCGAGTCCATAAGACCCCACTTGCCGGCCTCTTTAACCTTAGCGATGCCGTCAACCATATCGCCAAGCTCGGTATATTTCAGAGGAGTGATAGCGTTGCCGTCAACGTCGATAAAGCCCCATTTGCCCTCGGCACATACGCGAGCAACACCATATACGAAGTCGCCAACCTGGTCGTAGATTACGGGGATAATCTCGCGATACTTGGTGTTGATGAAGCCCATCTTGCCACCAATGGTAACGTGAGCCAAGCCATTCTCGCCAAAGTCGCCTACCTCCTCGTATTTGGGAGTTACAACAACCTTACCTTCCTGGTTGGTCCAGCCAAATTTGCCATCTTTCTCGATCTTCGACAAACCTGCGGCATCCCAATCGCCAACAGAGTCATAAACCACGGGAACAATCTCCACACCTGCGCGGTTGATGTAGCCCCATTTCTCTGCCAACGAAGCCTTAGCAAGACCCTCTGCGCTCCACTCGCCAATCGAGTTGTAGCGTTTCTCGTTAAGAGCCTTACCCTCCATATTAATCCAGTAGTATGCACCATCCTTCTGAACCATTGCAGCACCCTGCGAGAATGCCCAAACAGCATCGTACTGGGCAGCAACAACCATAGTACCTGCAACGTTGCAGAAGCCCCATTTGCCATCGAGCTCTACGGGTGCAAAGCCCTCGTCGAAGTGGAGCGAACCGATGAATTTGGGAGTTACGGTGATAACGCCCTTAGTGTCGATCTTGAACCAAGTCTCGCCACTCTGTACCATTGCAATACCCTCTGCATTGAAGGGCTCTGCGCCGTTGTACTTCACTGCGACAACCTCCTCGCCACCACGGTTGATGAAGCCCCATTTGCCGTCGAGCGATACCCTTGCCAAGCCGTTTGCGTCGAAGTCGTCGGCAACCTCATACTGGATAGCGATAGCCTCTACGCCCGATTTTGCAAGCCAGCCATATTTGCCATCGAGTTTGACCCTTGCAATGCCCTGCTCGAAGCTGTGAACGTCGTCGTACTGAATAGCAATAACCTCCCTGCCGGTCTGGTCAATCCAGCCGTATTTGCCAGCTACGCTAACCCAAGCGTAACCCTCCGAGAAGTTGCCTGCACCATCGTATTTGGGTTTGATGGTCTCTTTGCCGCGAGCATTCACAAAGCCCCATTTGCCGCCAGAGTACTGACCATCTGCCCAAACACCTTTGGTGCTTACGCGAGCCAAGCCACCTGCAAATGCGTCTGCCCAGTCGTAGCTGATGCGAACAACAGCCTTGCCTTTGCCGTCATAGAAGCCCCACTTACCGCCGCTATATACGCCGTTCTCGTCGTAGGTACCCTTCTGACCAACCCTTACAAGACCATCTACGAAGTCGTCTGCATAGTCGTTCTTTGCGGGAACAACCTTCTTGCCCTCGGCATTGATGAAGCCATATTTGCCTTTGGCGTCGCGGAACTTAGCAAGACCCAGCTCGTTGAAGTCCCATACAGCCTGGTTGTTGACCTTCATTATCTCCTTGCCGGCGGTGTTGATCCAGCCCCATTTATTCTCGGCAAGCGAAGCCTTTGCCAAACCGAACTGGTTGAATGCGCCAAGCGAAGTATATTTAATAGGTACAACCTTCTTGCCCTCGAGGTTGAGCATACCGTAGAGAGCCTCCTGTTTTACCCAAACAAGACCCAGGTCGTTCCACTCGCCAACCTCCGAATAAACAACGGGAGAGATGAGATCGCCCTCGCGGTTGATCCAGCTCATAAGCTCGCCTTTGGCAACTTTCGAAAGACCATTGTTGTCCCAAGCCCAGAGTTTGGTGTACTCCACTTTGGTGATGAAGCGACCGGTGATGTCGATCCAGCCGTAGAGCTCGCCTTGACGAATCCAGTTCAGACCATCCTCGGTCCACTCGCCAACCTCGTCGTTCATAACGGGAACAATCTCCCTACCACCGCGGTCTACCCAACCGATGAAACCGTCGGCAGTAACGAGTGCCAAACCATTCTGTGCATACTCCGCGAAGGTGTCGTATTTAACGGCGGTAACCTCGGCACCACTTGCGTTGATGACGCCAAATTTGCCGTCGATACTAACCTTTGCGAAGCCTGCTGCAAAGTCGCCAATGGTGCTATATTTTACGGGGGTGAGAGCCTTGCCCAGGATGTGGATAAGACCATATTTACCCTCGTTCATAACCTTAGCAACGCCCAGGTCGTTGAATGCTCCAATCTCGTCGTAGGCAACCTCCAAAACCTCTTTACCGGCTTTGTTCACAAAGCCCCACTTGGTGCCGATTCTCACCAGAGCAATGCCGCTCTCGTTCCACTCTGCAACCTCGTCGTACTTGTTATCCGAAAGGCGTTTGCCGGTGCTGTTGATAAGACCATACAGACCCTCTTTGGTGCACCAAGCCAGACCCTCCTCGTTGAAGGCGCCGATGCTCTCGTACTGGGGTTTGTGAATCTCCTTACCGGTTTTGCTGAGGATACCTACCAGGCCGTCAATCTTAACGTGTGCGGTACCATTCTCGTTCCAAACACCGGGCTCGTCGTATTTCACCTTGGCAACAGTCTTGCCCTCGCGGTTGATGACGCCCCATTTGTCGTTCTGCTTGATCCAAGCCAAACCATCTGCCGAGAATTCGGTAACCTCCTGATAGCGAACTCGGATAATCTCGTCGCCCTCTTTGTTGATCATACCGTAGTTCTCCTCGATGCGAACCACTGCGGTGCCAGCCTCCGAGAAGTCCTCAATCTCGTCGTATTTGATTTTACCCAGAACCTTACCGTCGCGGTTTACAAGACCATATTTGTCTTTCTCCTGCACCTTGCAGATACCGTCGAGCGAGAAGCTGCCGAGCCAATCATATTTCAGACGTACCACCTCGTCGCCAGATTTGTCCACAAAACCCCATTTGCCTTTGGAGTTTTTAACCTTAGCCAAGCCGTCTGCCGAGAACTCCTCTGCGAACTCATACTTAGCCTTAATCAGCCAATTGTCTTTGCTGTCTACATAGCCCCATTTGCCACGGGCATTTTTCTTGGGAGTCAAATCCTGAGCCAACGCAGGGAGGCACAGCATAGCCGCCAAGAGTACCACAAAAAGTTTTTTCATAGATGTAAATAGTTAATTGTTAGTTATTTATTTGAGTTGTTTGCGCTTTTTTAGGGGGATTTTGCCGATGTGTGGTGGTAAAATCTCGCTTAAATGTGAGCGTAGTTTCCCCCAAAAATAGGTTTTTTTAATCGAATGACAAAATTTTTTACCTTTATTTTATAAATAAAACGATGTTGTATTGCTCAGATGCAGCTGTGGGCACGATAGTTGCCTTTCTGTATGGCGATAGAAATGAGAGTCTTGTAATGAAGTGCGGTCTTGTTAGGTAGGCTCGCAGGGCGTGTGTGGAGCACTCCGAGAAAAAAAATTCAAAAAAATCGCTACTGAGTTGTAAATTAACCAAATAATACCGTATATTTGCACTCCGATTTGAAACCCTTGTGTGTTCTGGGGTCGAATCGGAAGGTACAAAATGAGATTATTTTCATAAACTAATTAAAACAAATAAAGTTATGACTAAGGCAGATATCGTAAACAACATCGCCAAAGAGACCGGCGTAGAGAAAGCACTCGTACAGCAGGTTGTTGAGGCTTTTATGGAGAATGTTAAAGGTTCTTTGATTGAGAACGAGCCCGTTTACCTCAGGGGTTTTGGTAGCTTCATCATCAAGGAGCGCGCTCAGAAAGTTGCTCGCAACATCTCGAAAGGCACCACTATTACTATTCCCGCACACAACATTCCCGCTTTCAAGCCCGCAAAGAGCTTCGCAAGCAAGGTAAAATAAGCGAGTAGTAAACGATTTTTTATAAACCAAACTAAAAATTAAGAACTATGCCTAACGGTAAAAAGAGGAAAGGTCCCAAAATGGCGACCCACAAACGTAAAAAACGTCTGCGCAAGAATCGCCACAAACACAACAAAAAATAGTTTGTTGTTGTACCTTTAATAGAAAAAATAGAGCACAAAAGCCTTTGCGGGCTTTTGGCTTTATTTTTTCGTGAAGGGGCATTTCTCGCAGTAGGTTGTGCGGAGTCGTAAGGCGATGGGGTGGTGACTTTTAGGCACTTCCGAGGACTATGGCTCTGCTTGAAGAGGCCCCGACAACTTCCTTTCTGCCACTGATGGTAGAAAAAATGCACTCATACAAGAAAAAGATATGAACAGAGAACTTATCATCAACGTAACACCCACCGAGGTAACCATAGCCCTTGTCGAGGATAAACAACTCGTGGAATTGGACAAGGAGAGCTGTAAGAGTGGTTTTGCGGTGGGCGACATCTATCTGGGCAAGGTTCGCAAGATTATGCCCGGATTGAATGCCGCGTTTGTCAATATCGGTCACGAGAGGGACGCTTTCATTCATTTCCTCGATCTCGGACCGCAGTTCACCACACTCCACAAACTCGTGGCGAACCTCTCGACAAAGAAGAAAAACGTGCGAATTGAGAGCCTCAAACTCGACCAGCCCCTGGGTAAAACGGGTAAATTGGCGAGTTACATTGCGGGCGGACAGCCCATTATGGTGCAGATTGCCAAGGAGGCAATCTCGACCAAAGGTCCCAGACTTACCTCGGACATCTCTCTCGCGGGTCGCAACGTAGTACTCATTCCCTTTACAAACAAAATATCCATATCCCAAAAAATCCGTTCCAACGAGGAGAAAAAACGCCTCAAACGCATCTGCGACAAGGTGTTGCCCAAAAACTATGGCGTGATTATCCGCACCGCAGCGCAGGGCAAGAGCGATGTCGATATCGAGCAGGATATCCTCTCGCTGATTAAGCGCTGGGAGAGTGCCCTCGAAGGAATAAAGACCAAGGTGCCACCTGTTCAGCTCCTCAGTGAGATGAGCCGAGCAAACACCATCATACGCGACTCGCTGAACTCCTCATTCAACGCCATACACGTCAACGACGAGGCTATCTACAACGAGATTAAGGAGTATGTGAAGGTCATTGCGCCCGAGAAACTCAAAATTGTCAAACTCTATAAGGGCTCCCAGCCCATCTTCGACAACTTTGACATCTCGCGCCAGATTAAATCTCTCTTTGCCAAGTATGTGTCGCTCAAAAGGGGTGCCTACCTCATCATTGAGCATACCGAGGCTCTGCACGTCATCGATGTCAATAGTGGCAACCGTGCCAAGGTGGCAGACGACCAGGAGAGTACGGCTATGGATGTAAACCTCTCGGCAGCAGCCGAAATCGCCCGTCAGTTGCGCTTGCGCGATATGGGCGGTATTGTGATTATCGACTTCATCGACCTTCATAAGGCAGAGAACCGCCAAAGACTCTACGAGGAGATGCAGAAACTGATGGCTACCGACAAGGCAAAGCACACCATTCTGCCCCTTACGAAGTTCGGACTTATGCAGATTACCCGCCAGAGGGTGCGCCCCGAGGCTATCAGCAAGGCGGAGGAGACCTGCCCGACGTGTGGTGGTACGGGTAAAATCTCGCCCTCGATACTTATCGACAAGCAGATTGAGAATCAGATTGCTTACTATGCCATCGAGAAACGCAAACGCCGATTGGGGATTGTGGTCAATCCCATTTTGGCTGCCTACCTCAAAAAGGGTGGTCTGTGGAGCATTAGGCGTAAGTGGTGTCGCCGCTACTTGTGCCGTATAAAACTGCTTGTAGACCAATCGATGGGTATGATAGAATTTAAGTTGGTGGATAAGAAACGCCAAGAACTCAAATAGTTGACAGGCAAGACTATTGAAAAACGAGAATACTACCATACGGGAGATTGTTCAGCGTGCCTTGCGCACCTCTGCACTCAAAGAGTTGGCAGAGAAGATTGAGAGCCGAACCGTGACAGAGATTTCCTCTCTGGCGGGTTCGGCTTTTGCTCTATATCTGGCTGCTGTGGCGCAAAAAAATGGCGGTGTGCACCTGTGCGTGTCGGCAGATAGGGACTCGGCGGCATATCTTGCGGGCGATCTCTACTCGCTCTTGGAGCCCGAGAGGGTTATGTTCCTGCCTTCGAGCTATAAACGCTCCATAAGGTATGGTGGCGAGGACCCTTCGGGCGTGGTACAACGCACGGCGGCTTTGGAGGCGGTACGCAACCACCGCTCGGGTTACTTGGTAGTCTGCACCTACCCTGAGGCGCTCTTCGAGAATGTGGTCTCGGCAGAGAGCGTCACGGAGGCTGTGGTGGAGATCGGCGTGGGCGACAGACTCTCGATGGAGAGCTTGCAGAACCGCGTTGAGGAGGCAGGCTTCGAAAGGGTCGATTTTGTCCACGAGCCCGGTCAGTACTCGATGCGTGGCGGTATTTTCGACATATTTTCTTACTCGGAGAATAAGCCTTTTAGGGTGGATTTCTTTGGCGATGAGGTAGATAGCCTAAGGCGCTTCGAACTCTCCTCGCAACTATCCACCGAACGATTGGAGAGGGTGAGGATACTTCCCAATCTGAAAAATTTTGAGAGCAGCACGAAGGTTTCGGTGGCGAGTTATGCGGGCGATGTGGTGTGGTGGATGGAGAACTTGGACCACACGCTTGCAAGGCTCGACGAGGAGCGCCGCAAACTCCTCTCGGAGAGCGAGTCGCCAGCCGAAGATGCCCGAAGGGTGACCTCGGCTAAGGCTTTTATGGGCGATACCGAAGGGAAGAGGATGGTACTCCGCAAGGCGAGTGCCAAGCGACCTTCGGAGGCTCAGGTGGCGTTCAATACGGTGCCTCAGGCGGCAATAAATCGACAGTACGACCTGCTTGCCGAGGATATCGAGGCGAGGGCTTTGCAGGGCTATACCACCTACTTCCTCACGGAGAATAGGGCGCAGAGCGAAAGGCTCGAAAATCTGCTTGCAGCCACCCACCGCAAAGCACCCTTTAAGACGCTCAAAATGACTCTCCACGAGGGTTTTACGGATAGGACACTGAGGGTTAGCCTCTACACCGACCATCAGATTTTCGACCGCTATCACCGCTACTCGCTGCGTGGCGAAATTGACCACAAGGAGAGCCTTACGATAGCCGAACTCAACCGACTGAAAATTGGCGACTATGTAGTCCACATAGACCACGGCGTGGGTCAGTTTGGCGGTCTGCTGCGCTCGGTGGAGAACGGCAAGGAGCAGGAGTCGGTAAAAATTGTCTACAAGGAGGGCGATGTGCTCTTGGTGAATGTGCACTCGCTCCACCGCATATCGCGATACAAGAGCAAGGATAGCGATGCACCACCTCGTGTCTATCGCCTCGGCTCGGGGGCTTGGCAGAAGGTCAAGGAGGCGACCAAAAAGGCGGTCAAGGATATCGCCCGCTCACTCATCAGACTCTATGCCGAGCGCAAGGCAAGCGGCGGCTACGCCTTCTCGCCCGACAGCTATCTGCAATACGAAATGGAGAGCTCGTTCCCCTGGGAGGAGACCCCCGATCAACAGAAAGCTATTGAGCTGATAAAGACGGATATGGAGTCGCGCGAGCCTATGGATAGACTCGTGTGTGGCGATGTGGGCTTCGGTAAGACTGAGGTGGCAATTAGGGCGGCATTCAAGGCGGCTTGCGACAGCAAGCAGGTGGCGGTGCTGGTGCCCACGACCATCCTCTCGCTCCAACACTACCGCACCTTTGCCGAGCGTATGAGGGGACTGCCCGTAAGGGTTGATTACCTCTCGCGCACCCGCTCGTCGAAGGATACAAAACAGATTCTCGCGGACCTCGCCGAGGGTAAGATAGATGTCATTGTGGGTACCCATAAACTACTCGGTAAGGAGGTTAAATTCAAGGACTTGGGACTGCTCATCATTGACGAGGAGCAGAAGTTTGGCGTGGCAGCCAAGGAGAAACTGCGCACCCTCAGTGTGGGTGTCGATACGCTCACTCTGACGGCAACGCCCATCCCCCGCACGCTCCAATTCTCGCTGATGGGAGCTCGCGACTTGTCGGTCATCTCCACCCCTCCGCCCAATCGTCAACCTATTGTCACAGAGAGCCATACCTTCGACGAGGCTATTATCCAAGAGGCTCTGGACTTTGAGCTGGATAGGGGAGGTCAGGTCTATTTTCTCCATAATAGGGTGGAAGATATAGACCGCATTGCAGCCCTTGTGCAGCGACTGCGCCCCACGGCAAGAGTGGTGGTAGGACACGGACAGATGCCCTCGCAGCAGCTCGAAAGGCTCATTATGGACTTCATCTATGGCGAGTACGATGTGCTGGTGGCAACGACCATCATCGAAAACGGCATAGATATTCCTAACGCAAATACCATCATCATCAACAACGCTCACCGCTTCGGACTGAGCGAGTTGCACCAACTCCGAGGTAGGGTGGGCAGGAGCGACAGGAAGAGTTTTTGCTACCTGCTCTCGCCCCCCGACGAGCTCCTTACGGGCGACGCAAGGCGCAGGCTGAGGGCTATCGAGGAGTTCTCCGACTTGGGCTCGGGATTCAATATCGCAATGCAGGATTTGGATATCCGCGGCGCGGGTAACCTCCTGGGTGCCGAGCAGAGCGGATTTATCGCCGATATGGGCTTCGAGACCTATCAGAAAATCCTCGACGAGGCTATAACAGAGCTGCGCACCGAAGGTGCCGAGGGTCTTGACGATATTCTCTCCACCGAACGAGAGGAGGTGGCGCTACCCGATACGATGCGCTATGTTACGGACTGTCAGGTCGATACCGACCAAGTAG
This sequence comes from Tidjanibacter sp., assembly GCA_045602145.1. Lineage (GTDB taxonomy): Bacteria > Bacteroidota > Bacteroidia > Bacteroidales > Rikenellaceae > Tidjanibacter. Next base: position 41,311 of record JAZSAY010000046.1, on the reverse strand, counting down.
CGCTGCTGCCCGATAGGTACGTTGGAGAGGCGAGCGAGAAGTTGCAACTCTATCGCCGTCTGGACGGCATCACCCGCGAGGAGGATATGAGCCGCTTTGTGGCAGAGTTGGAGGACCGCTTCGGCAAGCTCCCCGAGCAAGCTCGGGCGCTGGTGGATATTGTGCGCCTTAGGTGGAGGGCAGTGGCTCTGGGCATTGAGCGTGCGAAGGTCAAAAACGGACTTATGCTCCTCTGGTTCCCCTCGGACGGCAGAAGCCTCTACTACAAGAGCTCGCTCTTCGGTGGTATACTGCGCCACATAGCCGCCCACGCCGACAGATTTGTTCTCAAACAGAACAACAATAAGGTCTATATGACCGTTAGAAATGTAGACTCCCTTGCCGAGGGTTGCAGGGTGCTCGACGACATTGCGGCAGCCTTGGAGAGCGAAAAACAGGCGACACGCAAGTAGCACCACAACCAAAAATGGTAAAAATGTTGCCCAAGAGAGCAAAATACTTTGAAAAGAGATTTAAAAACACGATATTTGCAAAATGTATCATAGACTTTGTCTATGAGTGGCAAAGAAAAGCAAAGAGAGAAAGAATGAGACTCAGAGATAAGATAGTGATTCTTGCGGTGGCTGTGCTGTGTGGCACAACCCCCATTGTGGCGCAGAGTAGTAGCCTTAATACCTACTCGCCCTACACATTCTACGGCATTGGCGACCTCCACAACGAGGGTAATGCGGTGCTCAGGGCTATGGGTGGCGCAGGTGTCGGCTTCCGCAACTATCTCTATGTCAACACTATCAACCCTGCATCGTACAGCTCCGTGAGGAACAACTCTTTCCTCTCGAACTTCGATATGGAGGGTCAGAACTTCTACGCTCGCACCACCGACGCCAAGACCTCGTTCAACACTTTCAACATCCGCGACATCTCGATGTCGTTCCCTATGGCAAAGAGGATGGGTGCCGCAGTGAGCGTTATGCCCCTTAGTTCGGTGGGCTACAATGTCAACTACTACGATCCCAATCCAGACGTGCAGGCAGGCATCGGTCAGATGTTCTACACTTACTCGGGCTCGGGCGATGTTACACAGTTCAAGGCTGGTGTGGGTTATGAGCTCTTTAAGAACTTTTCGCTCGGCGCCGACCTGATCTACCTCCACGGAAGTATCGAGCGCAACTTTGCGGCACAGCCTACAACAATTACGGGCAACGGCTCCTACTACTCGGTCAATGGTACGGAGTTGGAGAGGGTCAACAGTTTCTACGCCCGTTTCGGCTTGCAGTGGACACCTCTCGCCACAGAGGATAGGGTTATGACCGTTGGTGCAACCTACCAGCTGGGCGGTAAGTTGGGTAGCGAGATTCATAGGAGCATACCCGTAAACAGCACCCTGCTGCCCGGAGAGTATGCCGACGATGTGACCTACACCTCGACATTCTCGATGCCCTCGGTGTATGCAGTGGGCGTTTTCTACCACACTCCCAAGTATAGCCTCGGCGCAGATTACGAGTTTGCCGATTGGGGCTCGCGCAACAAGCAGGATGTTACCGAAAACCTCTCGTTCCGCAATACCAACACCGTGCGCGTGGGAGGTCAGTACACCCCCAACCCTGGCGACGTACGTAACGCTTTCAACCGCTTCACATATCGTGCAGGTGTGCGTTGGAGCGAATACTATATGGTTCTCAACAACCAACCCATCAGTGATGTGGCACTAACCTTTGGTCTGGGCATACCTCTGCGAATGACGGGTCTGTCGAACGTCAACCTCGGCTTGGAGTTGGGACAAAGGGGTACCACCAAGGCAGGACTCTCCAAGGAGAACTACTTGAAATTTACCATAGGTTTCAGCCTGTTTGGAGAGGATTATTGGTTTGTGAAAGCCAAATACGACTAACAAGCACATCTCGCTGGCGAGTGTACCTTGTGGGTGCTTTTTGCACCAAACTGCGCATCGCAACTTCCTCATTTGCGCTGAGCAAACTGCGGAGTTGCTCGCTTGTTTGGCACAAAAATCCCTCCACAAAACCCATTCGCGGAGTTGAGAATTGAGAGTTGAAATAATCACATATCTCCCATATCTCTCATTACTCCCATTGGAGCAGAGCAAGGGTTACACTAAAAGTTTTTGGGCGACTTTTTACAAAAAGGCGTCAGAGTGACGCTCTTGTGTAGGTGGCTCCGAAGCAAAGCGGTGGATAGAACTGCAAGGCGTTGGTTGCACTAAAAGTTTTTGGTTCCGCTTTTTACAAAAAGCGGAAGGAAGAAAGAACAACAAAACAAATTACATATAAAACAAACAAGAATACCTAAACACCAATGAAAAAGATTGTAATCAAATCGATGGTTGTGCTGTCGCTCGTAGTAGCAGGCACTATGAACACCGTGTCGGTTTTGGCTCAGAGCCAGCAGACCGAGCAGATTGAGGAGACCCCCGCACAGCGCAAAGCTCGCGAGAAAGCCGAGAAGAAGGCTGCCAAAGAGGCTGAGAAGGCTCGCAAGGCTGCCGAGAAGGCTGAGAAGGCTCGCAAGGCTGAGGAGGAGAAAATTGCAAAAATTATTGCTGCTCAGAAGGCTGCTGCTGCCAAGAATGGCGTAGTTGAGGAGCAGAAACCCGCAACAACCTTTGGTCCCGAGTGGGGCGAGAATGCTACCGCAGCCCAGAGGGAGGAGAACGTGCGTATCTTCAACTTCTTCACCGATGCATACAACAACAAAGATTACGACAAGGCATTGGAGTATATGTACACTCTGATTCAGAACTGCCCCAAGGCTCGTAGTAGTGTCTACTCGAACGGTGCTAACATCCTTCGTAGCAAAATTGCTCGCTCGAAGAGTATGGACGAGAAGGTGGGTCACATCGAGTCACTGATGAACCTTTGGGATTTGCGCTTGCAGGCTTTCTCGGATGACGAGAAGTATGGCGAGGTTTACATCCTGAAAAACAAAGCCAAAGATTACTACAAATACCGCTCTGAGGATAAGCAGGGTATGCTCCAACTCTTCCGTACGGCCATCGAGAAGGACCCAGAGGTGGACGCAACCTTCATCAATCAGTACTTCACCGTGCTTGTTGAGGAGTATAACGCACTGAACGTGGAGACCGACCACTTTATGAGTGAGTATGAGTTTATGGCTTCGAAGATGGATCAGGTGACCGACGCCGAGGCTAAGACCACTTTCGACGCTCTGCTGATCTCTTCGGGTGCGGCTGACTGCCAGAACCTCGAAACCATTTTCGGCGACCGTTTGGCTAAGAACCCCGACGACGCAGTGCAGATTGAGAAGGCATTCAAACTTATGGCTCGTAACAACTGCCAGAGCGAGTTCTTCCTGATGGTGGGTGAGAAGTATTATGCACAGAGCCCCTCGACCCTTACTGCACAGTTGCTCAGCCGTGCTTTCGAGGCTAACAAACAGTTCGACAAAGCGTTGGAGTACCTCCGTTCGGCAGTAGATATTGAGGAGAACCCCGAGACCAAAGCAAACCTCTGCATCCAGATTTCCAATACCGAGCTTTCGGCTAATGCTCCTCGCGAGGCTGCTACTTGGGCTAAGAAGGCAATCGAGTTCAACCCCGAGAGCGCTTCGGCTTACCTCTGCTTGGCACAGTCTTATGTTGATGGCTCCACTTGCGAGGGCTTCGACAAACAGACCGTATTCTGGCTGGCTTACGACTTGGTAGCTAAGGCTCGCACCCTCTCCGAGGGCAACGAGACCCAGCAGGAGGTTTGCAACACCCTGCTCAACACCTACCGCAACTACTTCCCCAAACAGTCGGATTGCTTCTTCCGCGGTATGCAGGAGGGCGACAACTACACCGTAAACTGCGGTTGGGTATCGGGAACTACTACTGTTAGACCTATAAAATAGTGTCGCTAAAACAGATATATAAGATGGCAATGGTAGCATCTCTTGTGGGAGGTGCTATCTTGCTGTTTTCGTGCTCGGGCGGTAAGAAGACCAGGGAGGTCAATTTGCAGACGATGATTACGCAGCAGAGCGACACCCTCACGATGGTCTACACCAAGAACGGAGTGAAGGAGTATCGCTTTTGGACACCGCTGATGGAACGCTACGAGTTTGCCAGGGACCCCTATATGGAGTTCCGCTATGGCATCAATATCATAACTTTCGACTCTCTGGGCGGCGACGCCTCGCGCCTGAGGGCAGACTACGCCATCTTCTACGAGAAGAGGGAGTTGTGGGAAACAAGAGGTAATGTTGTAGGCGAGGGTGCCGACGGACGTAAACTCTTCACACAGCAACTCTTTTGGGACCAAAAGACCGATAAGGTCTACTCGAATGTAGATTGTAGGATTGTTGATGGCGATGACGAGTTTGTGGGCGAGGGCTTTGAGTCCGACTCGGAGTTTAAGGATTGGCTCTTCCGCGAGAGCGAGGGCAGAATGTGGGTGGACGCCTCGCAGAGCGAGAACCCACAACCCAAAGCCGACAACAACGACGAAGCCGCAGAGGATAAGGAGATGGTAGAGGAACAGAGACAGGAGCCTAAGCCCCAAAGCTACCTCGAAGAACAGGAACGCCAACGACGCGCCAAACAACGCCCCTCGCGCAGCCCGCGCGAGAAACAGCGCGATAGGGAAAGAGCCGAAAAACGCGACGAGAGAATGCAGGAACGCCAGATGCGCCGCACAATGCAAGACGGCGAAGGGGAGGGTCTTAGGATAAATCAAGGCGCCCAGCTGAACCCGTTAGGTGGCTCCTCTAATTAGATTACAGAAGTATATGCAACAGAGCTTGCTCAGTGTAATAGTTATTGTGGTGGTATCGGTCACTCTCTCTGCCTTCTTTTCGGGTATGGAGATAGCCTTTACGAGTGCCAACCGCTTGCGTATGGAGATAGATCGCAAGAGGGGAGGAGTCGTGGGACGCATCATCGAGCGCTTCGCCTCCAAGCCCGGCGAGTTTATCACCACAATGCTTGTGGGTAATAACATTGTGCTGGTGGTCTACTCGACCTTTATGGCAAAACTCATCCACCTGCTCGCCGCCCGTATGGGTGTGCCTATGGCGGAGGATGCGGTGGTTGTCGAAACGCTCATATCGACACTCGTCATTATCTTCCTTGGCGAGTTCACTCCCAAAAGCGTCTTTAAGATGCGTCCCAATGCCTTTTTCAGGGCGCTGATTCTGCCTGTCTACCTTTGCTACCTTGTGCTCTACCCGATAGCCAAATTCTCCACAGCTCTCTCTTTTGGTATTCTGAGACTTGTGGGATTGAAGGTTAGAGAGGAACACAACATTAAGAGTTTCGGCAAACTCGACCTCGAAAACCTTATTGACGAGAGCGCCGAGGGTGGCGAAAAGGCACAAAATAATGAGATAAAAATCTTCCAAAATGCTCTCGATTTCTCGGATCTGAGAGTGAGAGATTGTATGGTTCCGAGGGTAGATGTGGAGGCTGTCGAGGCGACCATCACTATCGAGGAACTCACCGAGCGTTTTATCGAAACCTCCTTCTCGCGACTCTTTGTGTGGGAGGAGAGTATCGACAACATTGTGGGCTATGTTACTACTAAAAGCCTCTTCCGTAACCCTAAGAGCATCAAGGATATACTTATGCCCGTGAGGTATGTGCCCGAAACGATGGTTACCGAGCGACTGATGGGCGAGATGATACGCTCGAAACAGAGCGTGGCAGTGGTCATCGACGAGTTTGGCGGCACGGCAGGTATCATCTCTTTGGAGGATGTCTTGGAGGAGATTGTGGGCGAGATTGAGGACGAGCACGACGAACCCGAGTTGGTAGAGAAGGTGCTCAAAGATAAACAGTGGGTCTTCTCGTGCCGCTTGGAGGTTTCGTACTTGAACGAACGCTACGATTTGGGGCTCTCGGAGGAGGGCGAATACGACACTCTGGCGGGCTATATCATCGACCACTACGGCAGTATACCCGCTGTCGGCACCGTCATAGAGTGCGAAGGAAGAGAGATAAAAATCCTAAAATCTACCTCTTCGAGGGTAGAATTGGCAAAAGTTAGGGTTTTGTGATAGCATATATCGAGAAAATCACTATATTTGAGGCTGATTTTGTGAAAACGCAAAAACGAAACAAATAATAATAACAATAAAAACTTAACTCAACGTATGGCAACATTAAATGATTTGAGGACCAAAGGTGGCGTTCTTGTAACCGCAGTCATCGCACTTGGTCTTGTCGCTTTCTTGCTTGGCGACCTTTTCAGCAGCGGCAGCATCTTCACTTCGCGTGCTAACCGCGTAGGTAAAATCAACGGTCAGAACATCGAGTACCAAGAGTACGCCTACCAGACCGAGTATGTGAAGAACATCTATACCGCACTCTACGGTTCGAGCGCTTTCGACGCTGCTCAGTACGACGCAATCTACAACGAGGCTTGGAGTGACCTTATTATGGCTAACGCCTACGCTCCCTCGTTCGAGAAATTGGGTCTTATGGTTACCGACCAGGAGGTTGTGGATATGATTCAGGGTGGCTTCCTTTCGCCCGTCATCACCTCCTTCTTCTCGGATCCCGCAACTCGCACCTACGACCCTGCACTGCTGAGAAACTTCCTTGCTCAGGTAGAGGGCAACCAAATGGCTTTCGACCTCTGGAACTACATCAAGAAGAAAGCTGCCGAGCAGCGCCTTGTGTCGAACTTCACCACCTTGGTAGGTGCCGGTTTCGTGGCTAACAACTTGGAGGTTGCAAGGAGTGTTGAGGCTGCTAACACCGCCTCGAACGCTAAGGTAGTGGTTAAACCCTACTACAACATCGCCGACTCGCTCGTTGCTACCCCCTCGGATGCAGCAGTAAAGAAATACTACAAAGAGCACAAAGACCTCTTCCGCCAGAGCGCAAATCGCGAGGTTGAGTACGTTGTATTCAACGTTGAGCCTTCGGAGGCTGACTTTGCAGAGGCAAAAGAGGCTGTGGAGACCCTCGCAGAGGAGTTCAAGGCTGCCGACAACGCTTTGCAGTTTGCTGCCGCAAACAGCCACAGCACCACCGACAACGCCTACTTCTCGGCTGAGAAGATTGACGCTAAGATGAAACCCTACGCTTTCGGCAACAAGAAGGGTCAACTCTACGGTCCCGTATTGGAGGGTAACACCTACACTATGGCTCGCATCTCCGACATCCGCAATATGCCCGACGAGATTGGTGCACGCCACATCCTCCTCTCGTTCGACCAGGCAGAGTTGGCAGATAGCCTCTACAACGCTCTCAGAAAGAATAGCAAAAACTTTGCAGAGCTCGCCGAGAAATACTCGCTCGACGGCTCGGCACAGAACGGTGGCGACTTGGGTAAGTTCGCCCCCGAGGTTATGGTTCCCGAGTTCAGCAATGCCCTCTTGGACGCAAAACTCAACCAGATTGTGAAGGTGGAGAGTCAGTTCGGCATCCACATCGCACAACTCACCTCGCGTTCGAAGAGTGTTCGCAAGGCTCAGGTGGCAACCATCACCTACGAGGTTGTAGCAGGCGACGCTACCATTCAGGAGGCTGCCAACGAGGCTAACAAGTTCATCGCTGCCGCTAACGATAGCGATTTCGCAACTGCTGCTGCCGAACTCGGCGTAGCAAAACGCACCGCACGCATCCGCAATACAGACCGCACCGTTAGTGGTTTCGACGACGCTCGCGAGCTCGTACGTTGGGCTTACAACAACAAAGAGGGCAAAATCTCCGGTACTATGGATATCGATGGCGACTATGTTGTTGCCACCCTTACCAAAATCCGCAGGGAGGGTACTATGCCCCTCGCAGAGGTTAAGAACCGTATCATCAACACCCTCCGCAATGAGGCTAAGACCGCTTGGGTTGCCGAGCAGGTTGCAGGCGTTGCTACTATCGAGGAGGCTGCCGAGAAGATTGACGGCAAAGTTGTTGAGGTTGAGGCTCTGCTGGGTAATGCCAACAACGTTGTAGGCGTAGGTCCCGATATGAAACTCGTGGGCGCTATTGCCGCTGCCGAGGAGGGTGTCGTTGTGAACCCCATCGCAGGTAACTACGGCGTATACGTGCTGTCGGTTGACGGTCGTACCACCGCAGAGAATGTAACTGCCGAGAACGAGAAAGTACGCCTCGACTCGTACCAGCTCTACTATCTCAACCAGCGCATCGACCAGGCTCTCAGCGAGGGTGCGGAGATTGAAGACGAGCGCGTCAAATTCTTCTAAAAACGCATATAACGGGTGCTTTTTGCACCGCACTTCGAAGAGCGAGTTCCTCATTTACTTTTAGTAAACTGCGGACTCGCTCTCTCGTTTGGCACAAAAATCCCTCCGTTCTATGCGTTTTTTACATTGCTAAGTAATCCCTGCACAAAAGCATCACCCTGATGCCTCATTTGCGCCCAACACGTTCTTGGATTAGTACGGCTCGAGTGAGGGTTTGTGGCGAGATAGCGAGGAATTTGTTACGGATGACTAATTTTTGTTTGCTAAGACGGAAAAAAGTCGTAATTTTGCCACCGCAAAGTTGCTCGGAGCCACTGCACTCGCACACCCCTCCACTTTGCCGACATAGATAATTGGTTCCGTAGCTCAGTTGGATAGAGCAACAGCCTTCTAAGCTGTAGGTCTTGGGTTCGAGCCCCAACGGGATCACAAAAAAGGAGTCGATTTTTTCGACTCCTTTTTTGTGATACGAGTATTGACATTCCCCCTAAATCCCCCTTTGTCAAAGGGGGACTTGTCGCTTTGCTCTGAATGATTGTTACTCGTTCAATTTTTCCATTTTTGTACGAAGGTCTTCAAGAACCTCTCCTTTGTATGTGAAATAACGTGTGCCTTGATATGCTCCCGACGTATTGCGTTTATCCTCTGGCATAAATGTGCCAGCAAATGGCGAAAGTTTGTATATACGACCCTGATACTCAACGTGGTCTTCATCTGCAACGCGCACCTCAACTCCCGTAGGAACGAATATCAAAGTAGCTCCAATAGGAATATTTACCATACTGAATTTGAAGCGAGGTCTTTGCTTTCTGGACTCTGGTGCAGATGAAATTGAAGATTTGTTTGACTCACTCCTACGCTCGCCCAAATATACTTCATCAATTACGGCATCATCGAGAGTTGTCGAGATGTCTTTCAGTATATCAAGTGCTTTTGCTGGCGACACATTAAAGAACTCTCTATTCTGGCGAATGCGCAAGTCTGTCAGGCGGTCAATGGTCTTGTGAATAAGCTTCTCAACTTGCTCATACTTAACCGTTTTCAGTGTTGCGTAAATCTCGAATGGCAGGGGTACCGCGGTGTTGTCCAACTCCTTTGAGCGGATATCTACGGGGCGAGAACTCTTACCTATTTTCACCCAATCCTCTTTGAAACTCGGATTAGTTAGAATATAAACATAGCCAGCTTCTTTCATTTGGAAAGTCGTTTTTTGAATTTGATTTCCACAAAGTTACTCAAAAATCACAACTTTACAAATTAATTGATACCCTTCGGTCTTTGCGTTTGTGAATACTAACAGTTGGAATCTTCATACTTTGCGAAAGTTTTGAGTTCGAGCTGTAAAGATACCAATTATCTGCAACACCCCCACAAGTACCCCCACAAGTACCCCTACAAGTTCAGATGTCCTATGGGCAACCGTCAGCGATAACACTATCCGATTGGTTCGAGTATTAGGTGACAAGGAGTTATCAATCAAGGAGATGATGCAAAGTGCAGGATTGAGAGATCGAAAGAATTTTATGGAGCATTCTTTGAACCCTGCAATAGCAGATGGTTATGTCCGAATGCTCTATCCCAACACTCCGCGCCATCCCCGTCAAAAATATCAACTCATAGTTAAGGGTTTAGCTCTGCTTCAGACCTTGAAGTAACTGCTATGGGTAAATAATAGGTCCGCACAGCCATTCGGAAGTGCGGACATTATTATTTTGCATCTATTAGCGAATATCCATCTACCATTTATATTTACATAATTGCAATATCTATATTGACTCTAATACTTCCCCTGCACAAAAGGTGCAGTTGCTGATTAATCTTTCCTTCAAGGAAGGCTATGACAAGTTTGTCAAAAGATATGAATCACGTATCAATATCTTAAAATCTGATAGTTCTAGCCTCGAAGTATTTGATAACATTAAGTCTGAAATGAAATCATATTTGAATTTCTGATAGTCGAAGAGCACGAACTATCTGTTTGTGGTTGTTTGAGATATGGGCAGGCATTTTGAGGGCGCTTCGAGAGTTGTGTTAAGTGTTTTTGAGCAATTATGGACCAAAGCGAGGGATAGCATAGGCAAGTCCTATGCCATCCCAACGCGATTACGGAATATAAGAAGATGCGTTGTGTTGTCTCAGCCGTCTCATTACGAGAAAATACAATGTTCTGAGATGGTAACTACGAACGATATTTGCTTGGGAGTTCGCCTGTGAAGCTCTTGAAGCACTTTGCAAAGTAAGATGGTGACGAGAAGCCTGTCATATAACATATCTCTGCTATGGAGAGCGTTGTTGTCAGTAGAAGTTCTTTTGCCTTACGGAGTCGCACTACTCTCAGGTACTCGTTGGGGGAGTAGTTTGTAAGCATCTTTATTTTGCGGTAGAGCTGCATACGACTCATTGCCATATTGATCGAGAGAGACTCTACATCTAATTGCGAGTTGGTCATATTGGCATTGATATACTCGTTGAGTTTTTCGATAAATTCTACGTCCATATCTATCATCTCATCTTTCGAGAGCACAGCGCCCTCAACAACAATCTTTTGCATACGGCTGCGCGCTTCGAGCAGGTTGTGTATGCGTGCCGAGAGCACATCCGAACTAAAAGGCTTGGTGATATATGAGTCTGCCCCATATTGATATCCCTCTGCACGTTGTGCTTCTACCGAGCGTGCCGTAAGCATTATGACAGGAATGTGGCAGGTAAGCCTATCCTCTTTGAGGCGTTTACAGCACTCCAAACCATTCATCCCCGGCATCATAACATCCATCAGTATCACGTCGGGCATAGATCTACGTGCAATCTCCAACCCCTCTACACCATTGGACGCCTCAAAGACTTCGTAGTCATTGTGGTAGTACTGAGTTATGTAAGAGCGGATGTCGTCGTTATCGTCCACCACAAGTATTCGTGGGCGCATAGGCTCACTCTCATCTCTGTCGTCCACTTCGAAGTGGGTATCCTTGCTTTGGGAGAGTTGTTCGGTGTAGGTATTGTTGTCGAGTGTTCCCCCCTCAATCATACGCTCCATTTGTGGCAGTCTAACGGTAATTGTTGTACCGCTCTCGGGGTTGCTACTTGCAAATACGGTGCCTTGATGCATCTCTACAAAAGCTTTGACAATTGCCAGACCAATACCCGAACCATAGGTGTTGCCTTCTAACTGATAGAAACGGTCGAAAATCTGATTGAGTTTGTCGAGAGGTATGTAGGCGCCGGAATTGTTCATTTCGAGTTGGATGCAAGGTGCTGCACCTTCCTCCTCGTAGTTGCTTATAATAATCGTAATGACGCCACCTTCAGGGGTGTATTTAAAGGCATTGGATAGAAGATTGTAGTATATCTGTTCCACCTTGTCCTCATCGAGTATTATGGAGTAGTTCCCATTGGTCGTGTGTTGCACGCGCAGGTCGATGTGTTTGCGCCTGAAAATGGGTACAAAGGAGTCATTCCACTCTGCTACTTTTTGGGAAAAGTCGACCTCCGAAAAGTGGAGTTGCAACTTGCCGTTCTCGTATTTGCGAAAATCGAGAATTTGGTTTACAAGTCGTAGTAGGATGTTTACGTTGCGACTGATGAGCCCCATAAGGTAGAGCCTTTCCTTCTCGGGGAGATTCTCTTTGCAGAGCCTATCGAGGGGATCGGCAATAAGGGTGAGAGGTGTGCGGAATTCGTGAGATATGTTGGTGAAAAATACCAATTTAGCCTGTGTTGCTTCCTCCACTTGACGTGAGAGTTCAATGAGTTGGTCGCGCTGTGCTTCGAGCTGACTCTTTTGCTCCGTAATATCCTGATTTTGCTCCAAGAGCTTCTGATTGAGACGGTTTTTGGATTTTAGGGCAGAGGCGAGGATGACGAGCATAACGATTACGAGTGCCAGGAGGAGCATACTGAGGAGCGTAATTGTTCGCTGGCTCGAATAGGCATTAGTGTAGGCGCCAACACGCTGGTTGAGCTGTTCGATTTTGACCTCTTGTTCGGTAATGTAGAGTCCCTGCAACTCCATAACCTTTACGTTGGTCTTGTCGATAATGGCTGTGCTGAGTGTAGTTTCGCGCTCAAAACCCCTACCTTCGAGAATGTCGAGTGCAGTACGTAGAACCACATCCACTCCCGAGGGGTACATAAAAGTAGCATCAAAGATGCCTTGCGATACCAATCCCACACCATTCGTCTCGCCCGGTAGAGCATCAATGCCCAGGAATTTTATTCCTTTCTCTCTGCCGACACTTTTGGCGGCACGATAGGCTCCATACGCCATAATGTCGTTGTGGGCAAAGACTACGTCAATGTTGTCGTGTTCGGATAGTATGGAGAGCATCTGAGAGTACGCTCTATCCTCAATCCACATAGCATCCTCTGAACAGAGTACCTCTATGTCCTCTGCGTTTCGTACTACATTGAGGAAACCCTGATGGCGCTCTATGGCAGGTGTAGAACCCATAAGTCCCGTAATCTCCACCACCTTGCCTCCTCGTGGCAGCATACCTCTAACGTAACCACCAACAGCCTGACCTATCTGGTAGTTGTTGGCACCCACAAAGGCAGTGTAGCAGTCTGTCAGCACATTGCGGTCTACGACAATGACGGGTATACCCTTATTGTATGCCTCCTCCACGACGGGAGTTATGGCAACAGCCTCGTTTGGCGACACGATAAGTAGGTCTACACCACTCTCTATGAAGTGGCGTATATCCTCTATCTGCTGAGCATTGTTGCCTTCTGCGGTACGGATGTCGAGCGATATGTTGTCGTAGAGCATAGCCTCGCGCAACATATCTCGGTTCATCTTATCTCTCCACTCGTCGTTCGTGCACTGCGAAAAGCCCACATGAAACATCTCTTTCTCCATCGAGAGCCTATCGCACGCCGAAAGTGCAACAACTCCCATCAGGAAGGTCGCCAATCTGCATATATTTCTGAGTGTCCGCATCTTAATACCTCTTCTTGACCGCCTTTCTTTATGCCTTTAATTCTTCGGGAATGATGGGCATAGCACCACTCTGAGTACAAACATAGGCAGATACCTCTACTGCTTTGCGATGAGATTCCTCGATAGATTTGCCACTAAGTAGCGATGCTACGAAAGCAGCCGTAAATGAGTCGCCGGCACCTACCGTATCTGCAATCTCCACTTTGGGCGTTGGCAGGAACGAAGAGCCACCCTCGTAGAAGATATGACTACCTATCTCGCCACAGGTGAGGATGACCATTTTGAGTCCATAGCGCTCCATCAAAAGGCGACTACCACGCTCGAAATCCTCACCATCATAGCCGAGCATATTGCCCACGGTGCGGAATTCGTCATCGTTAATTTTCAGTACGTTGCTTTTTTTGAGCGACTCTTCGATAATCTCACGCGAGTAGAACGATTGTCGAAGGTTGATATCGAAAATCCTCAATACGGAGTCGTCCTGTGGCATAGAGTCGAGGAAAAGATGGATAGCTCTTCTGGATTGCTCGGAACGTTGTGCCAGAGCGCCAAAGCAGAAAGCTGTGCACTCTTTGGCAGTTTCTACAAGCCTTTGGCTGCAAGGAATATTGTCCCACGCTACACCTTCGCAAATCTCGAAGTATGGCACTCCTCTCTCATTGAGAGTCACTTGTACGGTACCCGTAGGTTGCTCCACGCGGGGAATGATGTATCCCACACCTCTCTGGTCCAATATGGAGAGAATCTCATCTCCCAAAGGGTCGCACCCAACCGCACTTACCGCATAACTCTCTATGCCAAGTTGACCAGCGTGATAGGCAAAGTTAGCTGGTGCACCACCTATCTTCTTGCCTGTGGGAAATACGTCGAAAAGAACCTCGCCCATACCAACTACAATCTTCTTAGTCTGCGTCATATCGTTATTGTGTTTTAGTCGTTAATCAATGGTAGTATGTTAGTCCAGATGGAGTTTAGGATTGTGGCGCCATTGCCTGCGTGCGAGGTAACAGCCACAACCGCATCGTGTTCGGGGAAGATGACGCAAAGTTGGCTCCACGCACCATCTAAGCGGTATGCCCCATCGGTACAACACCACATCTGATAGCCATATCCCTGATGCCATTGGTCGCGCACCATCTTCTCTTTGAATTTTTCAAGTTCAATAGGGTCTGAAATACGTCCCTCGTACTGCATTATTTGGGGCGACATAGCCTCGTCGAACCACTCCTGGTAGAGAAGTTGCTCACCTCTCCACTTACCTCGTTGCAACATAAATTGCCCCATCTTGGCGAGCGACTCAGTGGAGATATGCAATCCCCAGCCACCGGCGTTGTAGCCCTGTGGCGATTCGTTCCAGATGAACTCCTCTATACCAAGAGGTGTGAAGAGTTTTTCGTCCAGATAGTCGGCGAGTTTCTTGCCCGTCACCTTAGATACAATTACCGAGAGTAGATATGTATTCATCGAATTGTAGTGATACATTGTGCCCGGGCGGAAGTCGAACTGTGCCGCAAGGGTTTGTTTTGCCCAATCGAAGTGCTGACCGCTCGAAGCACGTCCAATGTAGTCGTGGCGCAGACCGGAGGACATAATCAGAAGGTTGTGGATAGTCATCTCTTGGAGCCACTCGTGGGGTTCTGTGGGGAGTTCTTCGGGGAAGTAATCCACCACCTTGTCGCTTAGCGATAGGAGCCCATCCTGCACCGCAAAACCCACAGCCGTAGCCGTGAAGGTTTTGCTCACGCTCCACATAATGTGAAGCTCGTCTGCCGAGTGCGAGGGGGCATAGTTCTCATAAACCACCTTGCCATCCTTGACAATCATAAGACTATGGAGCTCGTTACACGGCTCGTTCCAAGTATCTTCGAAGACTCTGTTGCCTGCCGCCTCGAAGCGTGCAAACTCCTCTGCCGAGCCTCGTGGCAGAGAATCTCCGCTACAAGCATTGAGCGTCACAATGGCGCCCAATGCCATAGCCAAAACACCAAAGCAACTATTACTATATCTCTTCATTACTACAATCGTTTGACTTACAAATTTACATTTTCACAAAGAATTATTCCATATTAACGCCAAAATTGTTTGACCATATTCTACATTATTACAAGTTGGGATATATCCTACTCCAAATGGACGAAAGGAGTCCTGAGTTGTTTGCCGAGTGTGCTGTTGTGACGACAACGGAGTTTTGTTTTGGGAAGAGTATCACAAATTGGCTCCACGCACCATCCATTCTCACAGCACCATTGGTGCAACACCACATCTGGTAGCCGTAGCCCTGTTGTCCTTGGTCGCCCGAAGCTACAATAGCCTGCTGTTCCTGCTCGTCAAAGATAATACCCTTATACTGCATAATCTGGGGTGCCATCATTGCCTTTATCCACTCCTGGGAGATGAGCTGAACCCCCTCCCATACGCCACCTTGAAGCATCAGTTGTCCCACTTTGGCGAGAGATTCGGTTGAGAGGTAGAGCCCCCAACCTCCCGAGTTGTAGCCCTGGGGTGACTCCTCCCAAATATAGTCCACAATGCCGAGAGGCTCAAAGAGTTTTTCTGCCAAATAATCGACCACCTTCTTACCCGTAACTCGGCTGACAATAACCGACAGTAGATAGGAATTCATCGAGTTATAGTGAAACTTGCTGCCGGGAGCAAACGAGATACCCGAGCGCAGGGTCTTTTGTGCCCAATCGAAGTCGTGACCACCCACGCCCAAGCCGATGTAGTCACCCGCAATGCCCGAAGACATCGTCAGCAGGTGCCACACGTTCATCTTGTTGCCCCATACAGTTTCGCTTTCGGGCAGCTCTTCGGTCGAGAAGAATTGTTTGATGGCATCCTCAACCTTCAATAGCCCTTCATCAACTGCCAATCCCACAGCCAATGCAGTGAAAGTCTTGCTTACCGACCATAAGATGTGGAGTTCTTCGGGGGAGTGACCATTTGCCCAACGCTCATAGAGGACTTTACCATCTCTGACTACCATAAGGCTATGGAGCTCATAGCACGCCTCGGTCCATACATCCTGAAAAACAAGGTCGCCCAACCTCTTAAAAGTCGACATCTCCTCTGCTGAGGCACGGGGCAGATGACTCTCCTGGGGCTCGGGTGTTGGCGTGGGTAGGACATCCTCGCTACCATCTCCTCCGCCTTGTACGGGGGACTCTCCGCAAGAGATAAGAAGCATTATCGAGAGAGCCACCCATACAAAGTGTCCAATTACCTTCTTCACTAACATAAAACTAACCGTAAATCTCTATTTCAATTTGAGTTCTTTTTCAATCTCTTCGAGCGATTTGCCCTTAGTTTCGGGGATGCAGAACTTAATGAACAAGCCAGCAGCCAAGCAAAGTGCCGCGAAGATGCCAAAAGCCACATTCGTACCGAGCGTGCTCTCAACCCAGGGGTAGAACTGTACGCAGATGAAGGCGCAAGCCCAACTGATGCCGGTCGAGAGAGCCATTGCCGTACCACGAATGTAGGATGGATACATCTCGGAGGTAACCACAAACATAAGTGGCGAGAGCGAGAGAGCAAAGAATGCAATGTAGGCTACGATTGCCACAAGGATACCAATTTCATTTGGGTTGGGAGTAGAGAATGCATAGGCGATGTAGGAGAGCGAAACCACTAGACCCGCACAGCCCCATAAAAGCAGTGTCTTCCTGCCAAACTTGTCGCACAGCCATAGGGCAATGACCGTAAAGAGGAGGTTGGCGGCACCAATATAGATGGTCTGCAAGAGAGGATTGCTACCTGCAATGCCGAGGCTGCCAAGAATACCGGGTGCATAGTTAATGACCACATTGATGCCGGTAATCTGTTGGAAGAAGGCGAGCATAGAGCCAAGGAATACGACCTTGCCGATTTTACCCTTGAAGAGTTCGGAGAATTTGGCACCTTTCTCCTTTTTCTCATTTGCCGAAGCGAGAATAACCTCGCGCTCCTCGTTGTCGAAGCCGTAGCGCGAGATGGCTTTCTCTGCCTCCTGCATCTTGCCACGCTGTACGAGCCAACGTGGGCTTTCGGGGAGTATCAGCAGCAAAAGTATGTCCACAATGGCAGCTACCAAAGGCAGACCCAACATCAGATGCCACGAGAGAGTCATTGGGGCGAAGAGGTAGTTACATGAGTATGCTACCAAGATACCAATAACAATAAAGAGTTGATAGAACGATACGAATGTGCCGCGTAGTTTGGCAGGTGAAATCTCGGAGATATATGTGGGAATAACTGCCGAGAGTACTCCGGCACCCAAACCGCCAATAAAGCGGTATATAACTAGTGCAGCAGCACCATTCGAGAGCACGGCGCAACCCGTCGCCGAGAGAGCGAGCAATAGAGCCGACACATAGAGCATCGGTTTGCGTCCGTAGCGGTCGCTCATACCACCTCCCACAAGTGCACCGATAAGACAGCCTACCATCAGAGCACCTGTTACGAAGCCTTTTGCCAAAGCCGAGAGCGAGAACTCTGCAACAATGATGTCAATTGCGCCCGAGATGCCGCCCATATTCAGACCGACAACCAAAGCACCAAATGCCGCCACAAAGGCGTAGAAGAAAATTAGGGTCTTGTTTTTCATAGGGTGATAATTTAGTGTTTTTTATAGTTTCTTAATTGTCAGATTGTTAATTGCGGCGCTACCGCCTATGGTGTAGAAGCTTAGGCGGGAGTAGAACTCATTGGGGAAGACAAGGTTCGATAGGGCTGCAATGTCCGTAAAGCACTCCAATGAACTGCGGTCTACAACTATGGTGATACTCTGCCTTGTGGCTTCCGAAAGTGGTGCAACCGATATTGAAGCAAAGCGAGGGTTGAAATCCAACTCGCCGCTATGGGTGCGGTCTACTCTCAGAAGACCATCTATAAAGTCGAAGCATACATCCACCCACTCGCCACTATCGTTGAAGAGTTTGAGCCCCACGACCTGAGCCGAAAGGTTCTCGATATTGCACTCAACCACATACGCTCCTTCGTCGCTATTGTGTCGCCAAGCATTATATTTGTCCTTAATCTCAATGACCTCTTTTGAAACAAGGGTGCGGCTGTGAGCCATAACCTCTTGGGCGGGTTCAGCTACGAGTTTGGGTTCTCCGCTGTAATTTACAAGTTTGAGTTGATGAGGTATGGACATATAACCCCTATAACTCGTTGTGGGAAGGTCGTTGGCGTAGTCCCAGTTGTTTTGCCAACCGACCACCACCTTGCGACCATCCTCCACGCCACTCCACGATACGGTGGCATAGTAGTCGCGACCATAGTTGAGCAGGTCTGCCTCAGGTTGTTTTTTGTCGGGCGTGAAGCGATGACCATCGAACTCACCCACAAAGTATTGCACCGAGGAGCCACCCCTCTCGGGGATGCTTAGCGAGCAGAGCAATACCCACTTGGTGCCATCCTCATAGGGCAACTCAAAGAGGTCGGGGCACTCCCACACTCCCGTATGGTAGCCATAATCCTCGCCACAGCGACTCTCAAACGTCCAATCCGTGAGGTTTGCGGAAGAGTATATCTCCATAGCGTTGCCTGCGGCAAGCACCATAACCCAGCGCTCTCGTGGGGCGTACCAGAAGACCTTCGGGTCGCGGAAATCTGCCCTGTGGCTTGTGAGTACGGGGTTGTGTTCGTATTTCGTAAAGGTCATTCCGCCATCGAGGCTGTAAGCGATGCTTTGTGTTTGGTGTGCGCCTGCCGAGGTGTAGATTGCCACCACTGCGCCCTCGCCAAAGCCAGCCGTATTGTGCTCATCCACCACTGCCGAGCCAGAGAATATAGCTCCCAATTCATCGGGATAGAGTATGTCGGGAAGATGCTCCCAATGCACAAGATCGCGACTTACGGCGTGTCCCCAACTAAGGTTGCCCCACTTTGAGCCATAAGGGTTGTGTTGATAGCAGAGGTGCCACTCGCCGTTTTTGTAGAACATTCCGTTGGGGTCGTTTGTCCACCCCCTCTCGGGCGAAAAGTGAACATCTTGGCGATAGGAACTGTCTGGTGCTTGTGGAGTGGTTGTGAGTTGCTGCCAACAAATGTTTTCGTATGAGCAGTTCTCTACCCTTAATCTCTCCACCCCCTGCATTGAAATGGGCATATAGTAGTCCACTTTGGTTTGTGACAAGCGGACACTCAAAGGAGCTATGCGGTCATTGGCACCCACAGCAGTAACTTGTGCCTCGGGAGCACTCTCCTCAATGGGTAACCATAAGCACTCCACCGACTCTGAAACCGAAACTACGGATGTAAGGTTGTTCGCGTGTTTGACACTAATTTCCGATGTGCAGCCTATTGCAAGCAGTTCCACTGCCAACAAAAGTGTTATATTAAGTCCAAATTTCATATCTTAGCACGATTACTTATTCCACTTTTTCCAATACCACGCAATCCAAACCGAACATATAGCCAAGCGACGCGGGATTTTTGCCAACAATCCTTGCTTCGAGCAAGATTTTATTCTCTTTGGCAGTGGTTTTGCCCAAATCAATCTCGCCCGAATTGACTACTGCGGCAAAATAGCTGTCCAGCACTCTTGTCTTCTTGCCACCGAGTAGGAACAACACTTTGCCATAGTCGGCAGCCTTTGTGGCGTGGAGTTTTACATTATATGTTCCATTCTCCTTGACGGGAATAACTACTCTTATCCAGTCGCCCGTTGTGCCACCAAAGCATGTCAGCTGTTTGCCGCCACTCCACACACCATCGGGGAAACCGAGCATACTCTGACGGTCTATTTGTAGGGACTGCGACTTGGCAGCCACTTCGAGCGATTCCATCTCTATCGAGCTGGGAAAGGTGTATTTTGCGGGGTCTGCGGGGGGAGTGGGCATCTCGCGCTTAGCCTCCATTATATCCGTGGTATCCTCTGCCACAGAATCTATGTCGCCATACCAATAGACCGTAGTGGAGTAGTCTACTGCGCCCGGCACCCAACTAATCATCTCCAAGTCGAAAACAAGACTCTCTTTGAAAGGTATAGCATCGAGTGCTCGTGTGCGTAGCCAAGTGTTGTAACCCTTCGAGGATGCCAAGTCGGCACGAGGTGCACCTCCAAATGGGGTGTGGAAGGGTACTACGGGAGCCCACGAGGAGTTGTAGTAGTCCTCTGTGCCCGTACCAAAGTGAGAGGGGAACTCTTCGCCATCAACATATATTTTCTCGTCACCCTCGCCGTACCATGCTCTGGCGTAGTTGAAGAGCGTTAGCATATCGCCACGATAGACACCTGTGCCTTTGAGTGTGGCAAAGCGCCAGTCGTAGCACTCCGAGTGGTTGTTGGTCACAGGCAGCCCATACTCACTACGCCACGCAGAGTGAAAGTAGAGCGAGCGCTCGTTCCAATTGTAACGAGAGGTAACAGCCTCCACCTCTACGGTAGCACTGTTATCGGCAATGTTTTCTATTGAGAGAGTTGCCTCCTTGCGATAGGGCATAAGCCAATTGATGCTCACACTCTCCTTGCCGTCTGAGTTAAGCCATAGGCTCCTCACTTCGGGTGTACCCATTCCGGCACCTGCAAGGTCCGACAAGGGAACGCATACGGTATGTGCTCCATCGAACGACATACGGACCAATAGGCGACGTGTAGCCTCGCCCCAATCATCCACCTCTTTGCACCTGACGACGATAGACCTAATAACCCTCTCGCCTTTGGGCATATCAAGCCTAAGACTCTCGCCCGGAGAGAGCACACCACCACTTTTTGTGGTGCGTCCCTTGACGGATATGGGGGTGGTTAGGATTTTGACCGTTTCGGCAATCTTTTTCGAGGCGCGTTTTGCCACCTCTACCGAGAAACTCTCTATTTGCACACTATCTGCATAGCGGCGGAAGTTGGCTTGGAAATAGCGAGGTACACCATTCCAGCCTTGTGGTTCTTCGAGAGTTATCTTGCACGAGCGACCATAGGGAATGGGGAGGAAGAGCGTACTACCGCCCTTTACGCCCACCTCGTAACTTGTGTGCGTATTGAGCAGACCCTCGCTCAGAGCCGACAAGCCAAAGCGGTGGAGGTCGTAGGCGGGGACTATCCAGTCGGGTTCAAGATGACCATCAAAGTAAAACCTCAGTGTCGAGCGTGGTGAGTGGGTGGTTATCCAGATGCGTGTGATAACGCCCGGGTGATTCTCCTCGAAGATAACTTTCTCAACCCTCCCGTCAATGGTGTCTGTGCGGATAATTCCGAAACCATCGTTGTTGGCAAACCAATCCTCTTTGCTCTGAGGGTTGTCCGAGCGACGGTCGTGGCTACTTGTCTGCATCTGTTGGTACTCCACTTTGGGAAACTCGCACACGCTTTCCCACGAAACCATCTCGTCCAAGAAATCCTCTATGGTAAGCATCTTGCCACTCTCCGAGCAACTCAAAACACCTACCATTAGTGCTATAATTACAACTATCTTTTTCATAATGGGTGACAGTAAATCTAATTAATAATCAACCGCAGGCATATCCTCTGCCAGCGTTTGTGCATCACCATACCAAAATATCGTGTTCGCAAGGTCGCACAAACACTCCTGACCCTGCATTTCTAAGTCGAATTGGAGCGACCGAGAGAAAGGAATCTTATCCAAAAAGCGACAGCGATAGTGGGTATTATTCCCTTTAAATTTAGGCTCGTCAAGTCTGGGCTCGCCACTCTGTGGTGCGTTGAAGCGAAAGTAACCACAAAAGCTATAATAGTCTTCCAAGCCCGTACCATAATGCGAGGGGAAATCCTCCCCATCGACCCATATCTTTTCGTCACCCTCGCCATTCCAGTCCGAATTGGGACTGCAAATGGTGTAGACGTCGCCCACGAATACTCCTCTGCCACCCGAGATGCGCGTAAAATCCCATTCGTAGCCGTTGATGTAGTCGTACCACAGTTTTACCGTCACATCCTTATCCTCTTTGTGGCGTGCGTGGAAGTAGAGCGAGCGTGCATCCCATACGTAATCTGCAAGCGACACCACGGAGGCGATATTCACATCCTGCGACGATATGTTGTGGTACTCTATCTTGGCTTCCGACTGATATGGCATCAGCCAACGTACAGCCATAGCACCCTTGCCATCGGAAGTGTAGCGTGCACTCTTTTGGTAGTAACCACCTATACCCACAGCCGCCAACTCCGACAGAGGAACTTCTATGGTGGTGTTGGAGTCGAAGGTTGCCCTCACAATGATGCTGTCAAGCAACAGTGCTGTATTATGAGCCTTTGAGCTGAGCGACACCTTCAACTCGGAGATGGCTCTTGTACCCGAGGGTAGCTCAAAACCCTTTTGCTCTCCCGTTGCAAGAGCCATCGCATTCTCGTAGGTGCTATTAACGCGAGGCGCAGGATTTAGCAATGCTTCGTTAACGGCTTTTATTTTGCTCTTGTTGGCAATCAACTGATCTTTGGAGAAGGTCTTCACTTTGGCATCTTTGCGGTAGCGGCGATAGTTGATATGGTAGTAGCGCGAGGTGGTGTATGGGTCGTCGGTGAGCTCCTCGATGGTAATCTTACACGAAGTGGAGTAGGGGATGGGCAGGTAGAGAACACTACCCCTAATCCAATTATTGCCGGGCTGTACCAAACCATCGCCGAGTCTTACGCCCGTATCGCCCGCAAAGTCCTGCAAATCGAAACTCGAAATTTTCCACTGCGGAGTAATAGAGCCGTCGAAGTAGAAGCGAATGACCGTATTTGTGCTGCCAAACGAGGTGAGCCAGATGCGCGTGATGACTCCCGGATTTTCCTCTTCGAAAATCACTTTTTCGAGTCGGTTGTCGCGCTGCTCGAAACGTTCGTAGCCCCAGCCATCATCGTTGCGAAACCAATTTTCTGGGTCGTTGGGTGTTACAGAGCGGCGGTCGTAACTACTCGCCTGCCGCTGGGTGTACTCCTCCGATGGGAAGCGTGTCATCTCGTCATCGGAGATCATTTCGTCCAACAACCCTCTAAGAGTTATGGTAACCGGAACTATTGGCTCTGGATCGGGTGTTGGCTCTTTGCTACACTCGCACTCCTCTTTGCCACACACATCACAGACCTCCTTATCCTGAGGCTGAGGATCGACATCGGGCTGGCACGAGCAGAGTGTTGGCATCCCAATAATCAGGGACGCGGACACCACCAATATCGTATTAATTCGTTTCATACTTTTACTTGTTTTTCCAGGATGGGAAACATACTCAACTACCAACCGAGGTTTTGTACCATCCGGTCGGGATTTTTATCCACCTCGCTCTGAGCAATGGGGAAGAAGTAGTGAGTTGGTGCCTCAAATACTCGCTCCTCGCACATAACTCTCTCATAGAAAGCATCATCGCTTATCGAAGAGCCCTCCATAATATTGAGGCAGTGTACGGCTTTACCCTCGGTCTGGGGAGCAATCTTCCAACGCCTAACATCGAAGAAACGGTGGTTCTCGAAAGCGAGTTCTATGCGCCTCTCGTGACGGATACGCTCCCTCATCTCGTCTTGAGAGAGGTTTTTGGGCAACTCGGGAAGACCAGCTCTCTCGCGTATGGCATTCACAGCCTCGTAGCACTCTTCGGTAGGACCATAGTACTCGTTGATGGCCTCCGCAAGGTTGAGGTAGAACTCGCCCACACGGAAATAGTTCCAAGTGGTCCTGGTTGCTACAAAGG
This sequence comes from Tidjanibacter sp., assembly GCA_045602145.1. Taxonomy (GTDB): domain Bacteria; phylum Bacteroidota; class Bacteroidia; order Bacteroidales; family Rikenellaceae; genus Tidjanibacter. The sequence goes on along the minus strand of JAZSAY010000046.1, from coordinate 17,598 downwards.
GGGTGGATGTGATGTTTATGTTGTTGTGTTTGCGCATTAGATAACCTGTCTTGCAGTAGTCCGAGGAGCCATACTTCTTGCCATCAATGCCATTATACCACAATTCGAGTGTGTGACCGTGTTTCCAGGTTTGACCCGCAAAGTTGATACTCGCATAGAAACGAGGCTCACGATTGACATACATATTTCTCACACCCGAGGGCCAATAACCATTGGCATTTGCCGAGGAGGTGTATCCATTCTCCATATATCCTGCTGCGGGGTTGATGATGGGAGTTTTGCCGTCAGCCTCGTAGCCGAGGATGGGCGACTCGCCATTTGCCATCTGGTAGGCATCAACCAACTCTTGTGTGGGGTTGAAAATCGAAGGACAGCCATAGCTGATAGGGTCGGAGCACCACATGTGGTGCCAATAGTCACCCATATTCTTAGCCCAGATAATCTCGTCATTCCAGTTCTCAATAAAAACCTCTTCATAGTTCTTCATTGGATCTTGTGTGGCGCTGTAATGGAGTTTCAAGTTTGCCTTGGCGAACTCTTCTAAGGCATCTATTTGGGCATCTACGGCACGTTTCCACTTCTCTTTGTCGTAGGTCTGCGAGATGAGGCTTTTGCCCGTGTCGGGGTCTTTAAGTCGAGCGAGTTCGGTGTTGCCGTTGTAGAGCGGGCTGGCTGCATAGAGCAGAACGCGGGCACGCAAAGCATAGGCTGCCGATTTGATGGGACGACCATACTCGGTGGTCGCACGCTTGGTGGGCAACAAATCGTATGCATCCTCACAATCTTTCACGATGGCTTCTACACACTCGTCGAAGGGTTTGCGGACAATGGCACCCCAGTCGTCATCGGTAGCTACCACATAGTCGATGATTGGAATAGGTCCGTAGCAACGTAACGACAAGAAGTGCATAAATGCCCTCAGGAAATACGCCTCGCCCGAGAGTTCATCCATTTCGGCTTTTTCCATATTGGGAACGCGCGAGATGTTTGCGAGGAAGGTGTTGATAGTCCTAAGCGAACAGTAGGTCTCTGCCCATACGGGGACTCTGGTGATGTTGGTGGCATTCCACGAACCTGCATTGATAAGGTGGGCGTATGAGGCTCCGAAGGCAATCTCCATTTCGTCACAACCACCCGTGAAAGGCGAACGCCACGCACCATCATCGGCAAAGTTAGCCTCCGAGGGTAACCACGAATAGCAGTTCCAGAGCCATTGACGAGCCCATTCGGGGTTGGTAAAGACTTCGTCTTTGGTCATATCGTCATCGGGAGTCTTTTCGAGGTAATCCTCCAAAGACTCGCAAGCGTACGTTCCAACAATAACTGCTGCAATAGCAAACAAACGATATATCTTTCTCATAGTCATTTCTTTTGTTACATAGGAGGTTTAGAAATCAATCTGGCAGCCTAGGTTAATGGTGCGTTGTTGGGGATAGTTACCCGTACCACTATCCACCTCGGGGTCTACGAATCCTAAGTGGTCGAAGCAGAGTAGGTTGATACCATTGATGAACACCCTTGCCCCTGCAATGCCAAGCTTGCGAGAGGTTCGCTCTGCAAGTCGATAGCCAATCTCGGCATTTTTGAGTTTCAGGTAACTTGCATCCCTCATATAGAGTGTGCTGATGACGTAGTTATTTGGGTTATTGCCATCAATAACTGCGGGATACTTGGCATTTGAGTTGTCTGCACCGGGTATCCAACGGTTGTCGTAGTACTCGCGCGAGATGTTGTAGCGGGGATACTCCAACGAGTAGGGCCACATATCCTCGCTCGTGAGGAACATATTGGCATTGGTGGCTCCCGTAAAGCCGAGCGAGCAATCCCACTGCCCGTAAGAGAGCGAAAGACCAAAACCAAACATTACCTCGGGCATACGTCCATAGCCGATATACTCCCTGTCGTAGGCATCAATAACACCATCGCGGTTCTTGTCTTTATACTTCACATCACCCGGATATACCGTTTTGGAGAGTTTCTGGGTGGGCGAATTTCTGATATCGTCTTCGTCCTCGAAGAAGCCTATTGCCACATATCCGAGTGGCTGACCGATACTTGTGCCGCGAGTGTTTTGGTAAGCCCACTTAGCCTGTGGCGAGTCATCCTCAATTATGACATTGTGTGCATGGGTATAGTTTGCATAGGCAGAGAAGAATAGCCCATTGTTGAAGGTCTTTTTGAACTCCAACATAGCATCGAAACCCTTGTTGTTTACCTCGCCGAGGTTGGCGTAGGTGGCGGCAGTAATACCCGTTACAATCGGAATGGTGCCACGAGTGAGCAAAATATCCTTCCTATCCTCATTAAAGAAGTCGAATTGGAGGCTCAGAGCCTCATCGAAGAGCCTCAGATCGAAGCCAATATCGGTTTTGTATGACTTTTCCCAGGTTACATCGGCTGCGAGTTTGCCCTCGTAGATACCCGAGTAGGACTGCTGGGTCGTGCCGAATAACGCGCCAGGACCATACGTTACGGTCGAAACATAGAGGAACCTGTCGCCACCAATCTGATCGTTACCGACAACACCATATGAGCCACGCACTTTCAGATAAGCAGTATCGCCGAAAAACCTTTGCCAAATATCCTCATCCGAAATGACCCAACCTAGCGAGATGGAGGGGAACATACCATAGCGGTTACCTTTCTTGAAGTTCTCGGAGCCGTTGTAGCCAAAGTTGAATTCAGCCATGTAGCGGTGGGCATAGTCGTAGGTCATACGACCCGCCAATCCCTGCTGACGGTAAGGAAGGTTGAGAATGGAAGAGCCCGCAGTGAGGTTTTTATAGTCGCGGCGGTTGAAGAGTAACATCGCCGAAAGGTTGTGCTCCTCGTTGACCGTACGAGCCCAATTAAGACCGAGGTCGAAGTAGTATGAGCGATTAGAGGAGTTAGAGAAACTATACGCCATACTACCCTGCTCGCGAACAACATTGTAGAGATCTTCGCCATTCTCGTCTTTACCCATATAGCGTTTCATCCCGTAGCTGATGTAGCGGTTGCTGTAATTGGCGTACATCATATCGTACGAGAACTTCGAGGAGAAAGAGAGTCCTTCGGTTATCAGGTTTGAGAGATCCCATTGAATGTTGGCAGTGCTCTGGATGGTCGATATAAACTGCTTTGCATAACCACTCTGTGTTGTAAGAGCCCAAGGGTTTAGTACAATGGCCGACGCGCCACTACCGGGTGTGCCATCGGGGTTGCGCACGGGCGACGAGATTGGTGAGTTCTGACGCATTGCAGCAAAGATGGTGCTCGAAGCAGTGCCGGGATAGGTTTTGTCTTGGAAGATACCGCCAAGCGAAAGATTGAAGACAATGTCTTTGGAGAGATTAACATCCGTATTGGAGCGGAAGTTGTAGCGGTCGGAGCGGGTGTTTGTACGATACTTATAGGCAGGGTCCTCTTTGAATAGACCGCTCTGGCTGGTGTATCCCACATTGAGGAAATATCGGATGATTTCGTTACCGCCCGAGATGTTTACGTTGTTGATGGTTTGGTTGGCAGTGCGATTGAGTACCTCGTCAATCCAGTTTACATTGGGATAGAGGTAGGGGTCGCTGCCATCTTTGAATTTCTGCAACTCTTCGGGATACCAAGGGAGAGTCGCCCCCTCGCCCTTTGCGTGGGTTACAGCCTCACACATAAGCGATGCAAACTCATAAGCGTTGATATATTGAGGAAAGCGGAGTCCTTCCAGACTTGCCCACTCCGTGCGAATAGTCACTTTCGGGGCGCCCATAGAGCCTTTTTTTGTGTTGATAAGGATGACACCATTTGCACCCCTCACACCATATACTGCGGTTGCGGAGGCGTCTTTGAGGATTGTGAAACTTTCAATCTCTTGGGGGTTTATGAGGTTGAGGTCGCGCTCGACACCATCGACCATTATCAGGGGCGCCTTGTCACCCCAGGTTGCCATACCCCTAATATATATGGTGGCATAGTCGTTACCTGGCTCGCCTGTCGATTGTCGACTTATGATGCCGGGCATCGAACCACCCAATACATTCGAGAGCGTCACACTTGGACGGCTTTCGAGCTTTTCGGGTGCAAGTTGCGAGAGAGCTCCCGTTACGGTCTCTTTCTTCTGCACGCCATAACCTACGACCACCACATCTTCGAGCACCTGACCCGAAGAGCGCATAACTACGTTGTGGGTGGTTTGGGAGGTGTATTCCAACTCAACCGTTTGGTAGCCCAGATACTCATAGAGCACGATGTCGCCCTTTTGGAGTCCCGAGAGGGTGTATGTGCCGTCGGTTGCGACTATGGTTCCCTTGGTTGAATCTTTTACAATGACACTGGTGCCCACCATTGGGTTGCCGTCAATATCGACAACCATACCGCTGAGCTCACCCGCCGACTGCGCCATTGCTACGCTACTCTGCGCGAGCAGTAGCAGCATCACCATAGCCCTATATAATGCGTGTAAACGTTTCTTCATAACGCCGTTGTTATTGGGTCGTAAATAGTCTTCTTTAAGTTTATACAAACCTCCCTGTCCTGCAAAAGAGCAGGGAGGTTTGTATGGGTTAGAACTTGCTTCTGTGGGGCAGGTGCCCACACAGAAGTGAATAATTAGCGTGTTATCACTTCACAGTTGTTGGTGTTGTTGAGCGATACGGCATCAATAACCTGATTGGCACGTTTGTAGAGAGTGGTGCAGTTTATGTTATTGTCGAGGTTTACAATAAACATATGGTCTGCGCACTGGCTAACGTCAACGGTAGTGAAGTTGCAAGTGAAGCCCCAGAATTCGTTCAGAAGGGGAGTATTGAGGGTAATGTTCTCCAACTTCTGGCTGTCGCGCACTGCCAGATAAACCAATCCGGGAAGATCCAGCGATACGCTTGTGAGATTGGTGTTAATCAGGCGAATGTCGCGGAGCAAGGGACAGTTCTCGATAGTAATCTCATCCACACTGTTGCCCTCCCAACGGTTGATGTCCTCATAGTTGATGTGGTCGAGAACAGGGCAGTTCTTGTAGGTTACTTTGCCTACGTTGGTGCCCCAGCAGATAGTCTGCCAGAGAGCAGGCATATCCACAAAGTTCATATCGCACTCTACGGGAGAACTGTTCATATCCATATAGTAGAGGTTGGACGAACCTTCAAATGTGGTCGATTTCATTGAGGAGTTGTTGAACTGCCAAACGGTACGCAGAGCAGGCATATTGGAGAAATCCGTAGCCTCCAAAGCGGGGTTGTTCATAATGTAAGCCTCTTCGAGAGCCGAGCAACCTTTTACATTGATGGATTGGAGGTCGGGAGCCGAGCCGCAGTGGAAGTATTTCAGGGCCGCAGAGTTCTTTAAATCGAACGAAGTGAGTTTGTTGCAGTGGATATTGAGGTACAGCAATGCGGGGAATCCATTCTCGGGGATGATGAACTCTTCAAGAGGAGCCTGGTCAAGGTTTATCTCAGTACAATTTACCAGTGCCGAAGCGTCAATACGTTTGGTGTTGGTCCAGTATGCGTTGAAGACCTGCAATGACTCACAACCGGTAACGCTCACGCTGTCCCAGTGCGAACCCTGAGCAAAGAGGTGTGTAAGCGACTTGCAACCGTCTACATTTACAACGCCACCCGATACATCCTCGGGACGCTCCCAGCACCAGAGAACTCTGAGGTTCTCCAAACCGCTTGCATCTACATTTTGGACTCTCGACTGCTGAACGTAGCACTCGGTAAGAGCAGTACAGCCCTGAATGTTGAGAGTTTCGAGAGTGGAGTTGTCTGCCCACAAACCGCTCAGTGCGGTATGGTTGCTAACATCGATGTTCTTGATGTTGGTGAACTGCAAAGCGAGAATTGCGAGCTGAGGATTGTTAGCCACGTTAATTTCGCTAACCTGAGTGTGGTGGATGTTAAGCTCGATGAGTTGGGTGTTGTCCTCGACATTTACACCTGTTAGAGCGGTGTTGTATGCGTGGAGATATTTCAGGTTTTCCAAGCCTGCGGTATTGATAGTTGTGAGGTTGGCGTTGTCGAAGAGCCAAACAATCTCCAATGCGGGGTTCTTTGAGAGGTCAGCCTCAGTCAGGTTGTTGACGTGCAAACGCAACTCTTTCAAGGCGGTGAGTTGCTCAATACCTGCAATGGTAGTAATGCCGCGGTCGGGAGCCTCAATGTTTACAACGCTCTCTGCCTCGCTAATCTGCAACTTGCCATCGTTCGAGAGGTCGAAGTTTTCGATGAGGTATGCCTGCAATGCTGCGTCCTCCACCTCTACGGTAGGCTCGGTCGAGGTCGAGAAGGAGATCTGCTCGCCATAGGCAGTACCATTCTTATTAGTCGCGTACGCGCGTACGTAGTAGGTCATATCTGGCTCCAAGCCGTCAATTTCCGACACGAAGACACCATCATTAGCTTCGTCAATGGTGTAAAGACCTGTGAGATCGGGATTCTCCGAGGTACCCCAGCATACACCACAAGCAGTAATCTCTTCGCCACCGGTTGCAACAATAGTACCACCCGTAGTGGCGGTCTCGAAAGTTACATTGCTCATAGCGGTGGTGGTAACTACGGGAACGGTCGAGAGGGTTGTGAAACTTTTTGCCTCGCCATACCACACACCATTGGAGTTCTGAGCCCACGCACGAACATAATAGATAGTACCTACCTCCAAACCTGTGATTTCGGAAGCCCACTCGCCGGTGCCGCTACCGTCCTCGGTCTTATTATCGGCAATGGTAGGGAGCTCTTTGCCTGCCGCCCAGCATACACCGCGAGCGGAGATTGCTGCGCCACCATCGTAAGTGACATTACCGCCACTAACTGCGCTCTCTTCGGTAATTTCAGTAACCTCGGTGGTGGTAATTACCACATTGGGGTCTACGGGTTCGGGTTCGCAACCAAATAACAAGGCTGCAATGCCTACTACTGAAAGAATGTAAAAAAGTCTCTTCATAGTGCTAATAATTTTGGTTTAAATATGTAATTGTGTAAGAGTGTCTTCGTTTTAGTACCGCAAAATTCCGTATTTTTGGAGAAAACGAGTAAAACAAATCGCCCAAAGAATGATACATTTGTAACAAAACACAATATATGTGATTTTGATACAAATATTCTCGACTCGACAATCAGCCCCAAGTGGAGATGGCTTGTTATGAAAGTTGCCGCCATATTACGTATTCTTAGGCAGTTACAAACGTATCGAACTAACCAAAACTTTGGGAGTGTATCATTTTGTCGAATTATGAAAGTCGCTGATTATCAAACTATGCGCGTTTTGGGAGGGCATCTGCACTTATATGGTTAGCACAAGAGTTTATCTTGTTGATACTTAAATACTTAATTTGCACATTTCATCATTTTTACTTACCTTTGCCCCAAGCTTTGGCGCACCGAGATTGGTGGCGTTGTAAAGCGAAACTTTTGAGGTTATTTGTGGGAATGAATATTACGAGTTTTTCGGTCATATATGCTTTATTTGTTTTTTAATTCGTATCTTTGCCTACCTTAGTGGGACTATATCAAAAGCATAAAGAATAATAATATGAAACCTAAGACCCTTTTTTGTGTGTTGTCGGCGGCGGTGTTGTCGCTTTCAACGCTTGTTTTTGTGCAGTGCACTCCCGCACAAGAGTTCGCCGTTGGCAATGGTGCTACGGTAATCCCAATGACTATTAAGGCAGGCACCACGGCGCATTTTCTGACCGACTACTATCCCCAGTGGGAGGGTGCAACAAACCTCACAACTGACGACGAGCGACTCCTGCTCACTCCCACCACCGACAATTGGGAGCAGTTCGACATCACTACCCAGAGCGAGGTGCTGGTGTCTACGATAGACGTATGGCACGATGAGAGCAAACTCTCAATCGTGGTGCTTGGTGGCAAGCGCGACACCGAGGGCAGTTATATGTCGTCCACAAAGGCTAAGGGCGGTGTTGTGACTATCGTTGCGTCGAAACCCGTTGTGGAGGCTGTGGCAATGTGGCAGAACGAGAGAGTAGGCGATGTTAAGGTTGAGGGTAACACCATCGAGGTTACCGTCCCCGAGATAGCCAAAGGCTACAAGCGTTCGGCATTGCGCGTATTTGCTGCTTCGGAGTCGGGACGCTTCAACGATGTTCTGTTGCCTTTGGAGTATGGAAAGGTGGTAGTCAATGCAAAAGATATCCGCCGCCAGGACTTCCAATCGCAAATTCTCTACTCTCTGATGATTGACCGTTTCAATAACGGTACTACCGAGAATGATTGGAAAATCAACTCCCCCGAGGTGCTCGATAAGGTAGACTATCAGGGTGGCGATATTGTAGGTATCACTCAGAAGATTGAGGACGGTTTCTTTACCGACCTCGGCATCACAACCATCTGGATTTCGCCCATCACTCAGAATCCCTACGATGCGTGGGGTCAGAACCGCAACCCCGACACCAAATTCTCGGGCTATCACGGCTATTGGCCCATTTTCAGCACCGTTGTCGATAAGCGTTTCGGTACCGAGGAGGAACTGCGCCAGATGCTTGCCTCGGCTCACGAGGGCGAGATGAATGTCATTCTCGACTATGTTGCAAACCACCTGCACATTGACTCCCCTGTGCTGAAAGAGCACCCCGATTGGACCACCGACCTTATGTTGCCCGATGGTCGCAAGAATATCGGTCTGTGGGATGGCGAAACACGCCTTACCACTTGGTTCGATGAGCATATTCCCACTCTCGACACCCGCCGCGAGGAGGTGTGCGAGCCTATGACCGACTCGGCTCTCGTTTGGGTACGCAAGTTCGATTTCGATGGCTTCCGCCACGACGCCTGCAAACATATTCCTCTGAACTATTGGCGTATGCTTACTCACAAGATGAAGTCCTCTATGCCCAACCGCCAACTCTGGCAGATTGGCGAGACCTACGGCGATGTAGAACTCATCGGCTCCTATGTTAAAACGGGTATGATTGACGCCCAATTTGACTTCAACCTCTACCACACCTCGCGCGATGTTATCGTTGACGAGAGCCGCTCGATGCGCGATATCGCAAAGGCGGTTGAGGAGGCGGAGGCAGCCTACGGCTCGCACCACACGATGGGTAACATCACAGGCAACCACGACAAACCACGTTTCTTGTCGCTGGCGGGTGGTGATATGTCGCTCTGGTGCCCCGACGATAAGGCTGAGGGCTGGCACCGCAAGGTGGGTGTGGGCGATAACGATAAGGGTTATGCCCGCTTGTCGCTGCTCAAAGCCATCATCTCGACAGTTCCCGGTGTGCCTTGCGTATATCAGGGCGACGAGTATGGTATCCCCGGAGCCAACGACCCCGACAACCGCTATATGATGGAGTTCGATGGCTACAACGAGTATCAGCAGAAGGAACTTGCCACCACCAAAGCGATGTTCAAGTATCGCCGCGCGTCGATGCCTCTGATGTATGGCGACTACCGTACCTTGTATGTAGATGATGATGTGTTTGTATTCTTGCGCCACTATATGGGCGAGTGGGCTGTGGTTGCTCTGAATATCCGCCCCGAGGCACGCGAGGTGGAGATTGCAATGCCCGAGTTTGTCGGTGCCAAGAGTGCCGAGGTGGCTCTTTCGGCAGAGGGTGGCGAGGCTGCGCTTGCGGGTGGCAACCTGAGCATCAATATCCCCGCTTACGGCTATGTTATCGTGAATAAATAATCCAAATACCTAAATAAAAAGACTATGAAGAGATTTTTTGCATTGGTCGCCCTCGTTGCGACATTGATGGGTTGCATCGGTTGCAACAACGAGAGCGCACAGGCTTTCGACAAGTTTAACTCGGTTGTCTATGAGCTGAACATCCGCCAAGCAACCGAGGAGGGTACCTTCGCAGCTGCGGAGGAGTACCTGCCCGAACTCAAAGCAATGGGCGTGGATTTAGTATGGCTTATGCCCATCAGCCCCATTGGTATAGAGGCTCGCAAGGGCACCCTCGGCTCGTACTACTCCATCATCGACTACAAGGCTGTGAACCCCGAGTTTGGTACTATGGAGGACTTCGACCACTTCCTCGCTACGGCTCACGACCTGGGTCTGAAAGTGATTATCGACTGGGTGGCAAACCACACCTCGCGCGATGCTAATTGGTGGAAAGAGGGCAAGAAGGATTGGTATGTGATGGACGAGAAGACCGGTCTTCCCATTGTGGAGTACGACTGGACCGACATTGCAAAACTCAACTACAAGAACGAGGATATGCGTGCGGCAATGCTCGACGCTCTGAAATTCTGGATCGAGAAGGGTGTCGACGGCTACCGCTGCGATGTGGCAATGAATGTCCCCGGCGACTTCTGGAAGAAGGCTTGGGAGGAGGTTCGCAAGATTAACCCCGATGTATACCTCTTGGCAGAGGGCGAGGAGACTTGGTTGCACGAGTCGGGCTTTCATGCCACCTACGCTTGGGAGCTCCACCACATCTTCAACGCTATGGCTAAGGGCGGTAGCGAGACCAAGAACGTGGCAGGCGACGGCACCATCAAGACCGACGCAAAGGGCGTTAAGGACCTGAAAGAGTATATGGTACGCGACGACGAGAGGTATCCCGCTCCCGCTATGCGCCTTATGTTCACCTCCAACCACGACGAGAACTCGTGGGCAGGTACCGAGTTTGAGCGTATGGGCGATGCACACAAGGCTCTGGCAGCCCTTACGTTCGTTATGCCCAAGTCGCAGCCCCTCATCTATACCGGTCAGGAGATTGCCCTTTCGCGCCGCTTGCAGTTCTTCGAGAAGGACTCCGTAAAGGAACTCGTGGACTTGGAGTATGGCAAGGAGTACCGCAACTTCTACCGCACACTCTGCTCGTTCCGCCACGCCAATAAGGCTTTGGCTGCGGGCGAGAATGTGGCTCCCGTGGAGTTCGTTGAGGGTGTAGGCGAGAATGTGCTGGCATTTACTCGCCAGAAAGAGGACAACAAGGTTTTGTGCCTCTTCAACTTCTCGGCAGAGCCCACCACCGTTACCCTTACCGAGGCTGAGGCTGGCGACTACAAGTGCGCTTGCGGCGAGGCTAAGAGCTTCAAGGCTGGAGACGAGGTAGAGCTCGCAGCTTGGGGCTTTATGCTTCTTGCAAAATAGCGATTTCGCCAAGCAGGGTGCTGTAACACCCCGAGCGTGATAAGAGAGTCAAGAGGAGCAGAATGCGTTTCTGCTCCTCTTGACTTTTTGCTTCGCCCTCGCCACGACCGCCGAGTCGGTCGCTTCTCTGCCGACGATGCGAAGTGCGATTTTTTTACAGACCCCCTCCCGCTTCGCGTACTCCCCCTAACTTAGGGGGAGAGTTCCTATACGCCCTATAAGCCTTAGGACTATCGACGTTAGACGTTAGACGTTCGACCCTAATCCCGGCGAGTGGGTTTTGTGAGGCGAGTTTTAGGCGCATAAGAAAATCCCCTCCGCAGTTTACAAAGGTAAATGAGGAGGGGATTTATCGAAGTTGGGCGCCAAAGACGCCGCTTATATTAGTTCTTTACCAGGCGAAGAGAGGATAATCTGCCATCAAAGCATTAACATCGCGCCTTACTGCTGCGATGTTCTCCTCGTTCTCGTGGTCGGAGAGTACACGGTCAATAAGTTCTACGATGTAGTCCATCTTGTCCTCCTTCAAACCACGAGTAGTGATTGCGGGAGTACCGAAACGCAAGCCAGAAGTCTGGAAGGGCGAGCGGCTGTCGAAGGGTACCATATTCTTGTTGGTGGTGATGTCGGCTGCTACGAGCACCTTCTCTGCCACCTTACCGGTCAGCTCGGGGAACTTGGTGCGCAGATCGATAAGCATCAGGTGGTTCTCGGTCTTACCCGAAACAACCTTGTAGCCCCTCTTGGCGAAAGCCTCTGCCATTGCGGCAGCATTTTTCTGCACCTGCTTCTGGTATTCGATGTAGGAGGGGTCGAGAGCCTCGCCAAATGCCACAGCCTTAGCTGCGATGACGTGTTCGAGGGGACCGCCCTGAATGCCGGGGAAGACTGCCGAGTTGAGAACTGCCGACATCTTCTTCACTACGCCTTTGGGAGTGGTAAGACCCCAGGGGTTGTCGAAGTCCTGACCCATAAGGATGATACCGCCACGAGGACCGCGGAGGGTCTTGTGGGTGGTAGAGGTTACGATGTGAGCATACTTCACGGGGTTGTCCAAAAGACCTGCGGCAATAAGACCTGCCGTGTGAGCCATATCAACGAGCAGAATTGCGCCTACCTTGTCGGCAATCTCACGCATACGCTTGTAGTCCCACTCGCGCGAGTAAGCCGAAGCACCACCGATGATGAGTTTTGGCTTGTGCTCCAATGCGAGAGCCTCCATCTGGTCGTAATCTACGGTACCGGTCTCGGGGTTGAGCTGATAGCCTACTGCCTTGTAGTTCACACCCGACATATTTACAGGCGAACCGTGCGAGAGGTGACCACCGTGTGCCAAATCCAAGCCCATAAAGGTGTCGCCCACTTTCAAACAAGCGAAGAATACTGCCATATTAGCCTGAGCACCGCTGTGGGGCTGCACGTTGGCGTACTCTGCACCGTAGAGTTTTTTCAGCCTCTCCTGAGCCAAGAGCTCCACCTTGTCGACAACCTCGCAACCGCCATAGTAACGTGCTGCGGGATAGCCCTCGGCATATTTATTGGTGAGGATAGAGCCCATAGCCTGCATAACCTGCTCGCTCACATAGTTTTCCGAGGCGATGAGTTCAAGACCGTTGGTTTGGCGTGCGCGCTCTTCACCAATGAGGTCGAAAATTTCGTTGTCGTGTTTCATTGCTTTTTTGTGTTTTTATAGTTTCAAGTTTAGTGTGTCTTTCCGATAAGAGATTTACAAAATTACGCATTTTTTCCGTACCTGCGCTCTTTTCATAAAATAATTTTCGTATCTTTGAGAAACTTTTATGAAATAAACCTCAGTAATACTATGGGACTTTTATCAGGTAAAGTAGCGCTCGTTACGGGTGCAACACGCGGTATTGGTAGAGCAATAGCCACCAAATACGCCTCCGAAGGCGCCGATGTGGCTTTTACATATCTCTCTTCGGCTTCGGCTGCTGACGAACTCGTTGGAGAACTCTCGGCAATGGGCGTCAAGGCTGTGGGCTACCGCTCCGATGCTTCGTCCTATGAGGAGGCTCACGCACTCGTTAAGGAGGTGCAGAATGCTTTCGGTAAGATAGATATTTTGGTGCACAATGCGGGCATCACGCGCGATACGCTCCTGATGCGTATGACCGAGGAGATGTGGGATACGGTGATTACCACCAACCTCAAATCTGCCTTCAATATCACCCACGCCGTAGCCCCCGTTATGGCTCGCCAGAGAGGTGGCTCGATTGTCTATATGAGTTCGGTTGTAGGTATTGGTGGCAATGTGGGTCAGGCAAACTACGCAGCCTCCAAAGCGGGACTCATTGCCCTCAGCAAGTCGGTGGCTAAGGAGTTTGGCGCAAGGGGTGTGAGGGCTAACTGCATCGCACCGGGCTTCATTCAGACCGATATGACCGCCGTACTCTCGGAAGAGATTAGAGCCTCATTTATAGAAGGTATCTCGCTCCGCAGAGCAGGAACTCCCGAGGATGTGGCAGGTGTGGCACTCTTTTTGGGTAGTGACCTGAGTGGTTATGTCACGGGTCAGACCATCGCTTGTTGCGGCGGAATGCGCGGATAGATAAAATTCACAAATCACAATTCATAATTCAAAATTTAAATGGCAAGTATTAAAGGTACGCTTACTGAGCAGAACTTGCTCAAAGCATTCGCCGGCGAGAGCCAGGCAAGGAGTCGTTACACATTCTTCGCTTCGCAGGCAAAGAAGGAGGGTTTCGAGCAGATAGCAGCAATTTTTATGGAGACTGCCGAGCAGGAGAAAGAGCACGCTAAGAGGTTCTTCAAATTCCTCGAAGGAGGTATGGTGGAGATTACAGCTGCCTATCCCGCAGGTGTCATTGGCGACACCGCAGCCAACCTCGAAGCAGCCGCTGCTGGTGAGCACGAGGAGTGGGCAGACCTCTATCCCGAGTTCGCAGCCGTAGCAGACGAGGAGGGTTTCCCCGCTGTTGCTGCCGCTTTCCGCAACGTTGCAAAGGTTGAGGCTTACCACGAGCAGCGCTACCGTGCGCTCTATGCCCGTGTATCGGACGGCGAGGTATTCCTCCGCAAAGACGAAATCACTTGGCAGTGCCGCAACTGTGGCTTTATCTATGTAGGCAAAGAGGCTCCCAAAGCTTGCCCCGCCTGCCTGCACCCACAGGCATATTTCGAGCCTTTGAAGGACAATTTTTAGAACAACCGTGTAGTGCCCCAATGCGTCACCACCTTTTTGGAGTTTCGCTTGTGGGTGCGTTGCACAGCGTTTACATTCCCCCTAAATCCCCCTTTGAAAAAGGGGGACTTACGGCTTGCGCCGAGGGGCTTACTTTGAGCCTTTGAAGGACAATTTTTAAACTGCTGTCTTGTGGCGTTCCCGAGTGTTGCTACGATTGTGGAGCACGCCTGTGGATGCGTTGCAGCAATAGTAGCCCGCTTGTGGGTGTTGCCCTCTGGGGCGGGCTACTTTTTTAGACCCCCAAAAAATATGAAGAAACTACTATTCATTGCGATTTGTATGCTCGCCTGCACCTCGTGTGCAACGATTCTCAGCGGCACCCACAAAAAGGTGACTTTCGACAGCGACCACAAAGGAGGCGCTACGATGATTGTGGACGGTCGTCGCTATCAGAACGTTAAATTCCCCTACAAAGTAAATATAAAACGCGGTTTCAAAGACTCGGTCGTTCGCATCACAGCCGACGGCGAGCAGACCGTAACGATGTATATCAACAAGACTTTCAATCCTTGGTCTATTCTCAACCTTGCCGACCTTTGCGGCTGGGCAATAGATGTCGCAACGGGCGCAATCACACAGCCCGATGCAGAATACTATTGGGTGGAGTTCAAACCCTCCACTGCTACCCCTGACGAATAGCCAATGTGGCATACACACAAACGACACTACCCCGCAGAGCTCTGCGGGGTAGTGTCGTTTGTGTGCTAACGTGTGAAGATGAGTCTGCGCTGGTGTAAGGGTAGAAGTTGCTCCTTTTCGGACGGCAGAGAGAGGGGGGTGCCAAAGGGCATTTGTGCCATAAGTCGCCACTCGGTATCGAGGCTCCACTGTTCCGCCACGCGGCTATCTATCAGTGGATTGTAGTGTTGCAGCGAGGCTCCGAAGCCCATATCCTCCAAGAGTGTCCAGATGGCAAATTGGTGCATTGCCGAGGTTTGGGCGGAGTACATCTCGAAAGATTCGGCATACTTGGGATTCTCTCTCTTCTGCCTCTCCACCACAGTTCTGTCCTCAAAAAATAGTATGGTGCCACAACCTGCCAAGAAACTCTTGTCAATCTTTTCGCGTGTGCGCACCATAGCCTCCTCGGGGACTATCTCCGAGAGGGTGTGTTTGACAATCTCCCATAACATTTGGTGGTGGCTACCCATTAGTAGCGCAAGTCGTGTGCTCTGCCCATTGAAAGCCGATGGTACCGATAGCAGTACCCTGTCGAGCATATCAATAATCTGCCCTTGCTCAATGCCGCACTTATCCCCTATGTGATAATAGGTGCGGCGATGCTCCATAGCCTGCATAAAACTCTTGTCCATAATAAAACGAAAACCCTTTTTGTGTTAGTCCATAGACTGACAAACACAAAAAGGGTGCCATTCGGAGGGAGTCTTGCGATGCAACTCCCTCAGCCCACAGCGTGAACTGCTTGGGTGTATTGCTCTAATTTTGATTGTAGAGGTCGAGGAGCTCTTTGGCGGCGATGAACGAACTTATCTTGTCCGAGAGCACTGCCTCTTCGTAGCACGCCAGCCGCTCGGCAATCGTGGGGTTGCCATAGAAGCCCGCTTTGAGGCTCTCGTTGATACTCTCGTACATCCAATACTTGCCTTGATGGTTGCGGTTGGAGCAGAAAAAGCCGTTCTGCTTGGTGTGGCGTATGAAGTCCTCCACCGTGTTCCACACATCGCCAATGCCCTTGCCCGTAAGGCTCGAACAGGTCAACACCTGAGGTGTCCATTCGCTCTCGGTGGGAGGAAAGAGTTTCAGTGCGTTGAAAATCTGCGCCCTTGCCAACTCTGCGCGGTGGCGGTTGTCGCCATCGGCTTTGGTTATGGCAACCACATCTGCCATCTCCATAATACCCCTCTTGATGCCCTGCAACTCATCGCCTGCGCCCGAAATCTGCAAGAGCATAAAGATGTCCACCATAGAGTGTACGGCAGTTTCGCTCTGACCAACACCCACAGTCTCGATGAATACCACATCGAAGCCCGCAGCCTCACACAGCACTATGGACTCTCGGGTCTTGCGTGCCACACCACCCAACGAGCCTGCGCTCGGCGAAGGGCGGATGAAGACTTTGGGGTTGTTGCAGATGGTCTCCATACGGGTTTTGTCGCCCAAGATGGAGCCTCCAGTGCGCTCCGATGAGGGGTCGATGGCAAGAACGGCAAGTTTGTGCCCGAGGTCGGTGACCATACCACCCACAGCCTCAATGAAGGTCGATTTGCCCGCACCCGGAACGCCCGTAATACCGATGCGCATAGATTTGCCCGAGTAGGGTAGGCACCTCTCGATAATCTCCTGTGCCTGTGCGTAGTGGTCGCGGTTGTTGCTCTCTATGAGGGTTATGGCTTGCGAGAGAATGGTGATGTTGCCCTCCAAGATACCCTTGACGTACTCCTCTGTGGAGAGCGCACGCCTCCTCACGCGCTTGAAATAGGGATTTACGATGGGCTGGCTCTCTACGCCGTCGGTGACGTTGAGCGCACTATCGCCGTGTTCTTCGCGATGATGATACTCGAAGTGGTCTATGTGGTTGGAACTCATTTGTGTAGTAATTTCTTTATGGTCAAATCTGTTAGTGAGAGGGGGTTGCCTGCCCACACAATAATACCCTTGGGGTTGATGATTACGGCATAGGGAACGTGCGACACATCGAAGGCGCGGAACACCTTGCCGCTCTCGTCAATGGCGACATAGAAGTATTGGTACTCGTGCAGCAACATCCCTGCCACCTGCTCGGCGGGCTCGCGCGTGAGCATCAATACGTCCATATCGTAGCGATAGTCGCACGCCAGGGCGTTGAGGTGTTCGATGTGGTCGCGACAATCCTTGTTGGAGGAGTGGAAAAACTCCACCATCAGTGCTTTGTCGCTCTCTTCGAGTCGGTCGCTAATCCACTCTACGCCACCAATGTAGGGTGCATAGGAACCCACCTCTGCCCTCTGAGCCGAGAGCGAGAGCACACCGACAAAAACTGCCACAAGTATGCAGAACAATCTCTTCATCTCCACAAAAATAGCGATTATCTCTGGAAAAATCCAACGAATGAGGGAAAATAATGATGGTGGCACTGGTGTTCAGTGACTTATGAGGACTTTTGATGAAAGCCTCGCCGATGCGAAAGTGCAAGGAAATGAAAGGTAATGAGGGCGAACGGTTTTCAAATCATTACCCGATAGAGAGGTAAGTTTATAGGTTGTTGGAGTTCATTTCTACTCTCTGCTACATTCTGCATAACAATGTACAACTCGCTGATAACTAATTTTGTAACCAAAAAGAATTGGATTATGCGAAGTACATTTAAGGTGCTGTTCTATGTGAAC
>JAZSAY010000045.1:0-54531 GCA_045602145.1 Tidjanibacter sp. | reverse complement strand
TTTGAGTTGAACGTCTAACGTCAATAGTCCTAAGGTTTATAGGAGTGATAAGAATGACAGGAGTGACAAGAGTGACAAGTGTGACAGGGCTTTCTTGTTCTTCTTGTAACTCCTGTAACTCTTGTAACTCCTGTAACTCCTATAACCCTCCCCTAAGTTAGGGGAGGGTGCTGCGAAGCAGCGGGAGAGGTATGTTGGGTAGTTCATACAATTTTTGAACTTATTACAAAAAAAGTTGCGAAATAATTTGTAAGAATTACAAAAAGTTGCTATCTTCGTGTAAGGAACAAGTAAAAAAAGGTGGGGTGCACCCCTATCGAGATAGAAGCAAGCAACAAAAACCACATTATAAATCTCAAAATCCTATGACTATGAAAAGAAACATTTTTACGATGATGATGGCGGCGATGGTGTCGCTGTTTGCTCTCACTTCGTGTGAGAAGGAGCCCACAGAACTCATTGTGGGTACTTGGAAGGTTGTGTCTATGTCTATAAGTTACGAAGGTATGACTATGGATATGGATCCCGCAGAGATGGGAGTGGTGTACACTATGACTTTCAAGGCAGATGGTACGATAACTGTTATGGTATCTGCCGAAGGTGAGTCTCAAACTGCAAATGGTACTTATAGTGTTGCGAGCAATGGCGACACGATGACCCTTACTATGACGGCAGAGGGCGAATCTAACACTTCTACCATTGCGCGACTTGATGATACCACCCTCGTGCTTGATCAGGAGATTATGGAAGATGGCATTGCAGGGTCTTCGCGAATGACATTGACCAGAATGTAGCGTGGGGTTACAATCCAAAAGAAAGGACCGACTGAAAAAGTCGGTCCTTTCTTTTTTGTTAATTAACCTGTTGTAGCGCAACGAGTTTGGCGTATATTCCGCCGCGCTCTATCAGTTCGTTGTGTGTGCCCTCTTCGGCGATACGACCTTGGTCAATGACGATGATTTTGTCGGCATTCTTGATGGTACTCAGTCGGTGGGCAATGATGACCGAGGTACGACCTGCGAGCAGTTTATCCAGAGCCGCCTGAACGAGTTTCTCGCTCTCGGTATCCAGAGCACTTGTCGCCTCATCGAGAATGAGGATGTCGGGATTTTTGAGTACTGCACGAGCTATGCTCAGTCGCTGTCGCTGACCACCCGAGAGTTTCGTACCCCTATCACCCACATTGGTCTGGTAGCCCTCGGGGCTCTCCACGATGAAGTCGTGGGCGTTGGCGATGCGTGCAGCCCTCTCAATCTCCTCCATTGTGGCGGAGTCGTTGCCGAGTCGAATGTTGTTCTCTATGGTGTCGTTGAAGAGGATGGTCTCCTGTGAGACGATACCCATCGCTTTGCGCAATGAGGGGAGGTTGTACTCTTTGATGTTGGTGCCGTCAATGAGTATCTCGCCCGAGGTAACATCGTAGAAACGGGGTATGAGGTCGGAAGTGGTAGATTTGCCGCCTCCCGAAGGACCCACGAGTGCCACAGTCTCGCCCTTGCGGACTGTGAAGTTGATACCTCCCAGCACCTCCCTATCGCCCTCGTAGCAGAACCTCACATTGCGGAATTCGATGCTATCGGAGAACTCGGAGAGCTCTTTGCCACCATCTTTGGGCGAGGTGATGTTGCTCTTGGTGTCCAAGAGTTCGAGCACCCTGCCACCCGCGGCAATACCCTGATTGATATTTGCAAAGGCGTCCATAAACGAGCGCATAGGGCGGGTAATCTGTGTGAAGATGGCGATGTAGGCGATGAAGCCGCTACCGTCCAAACCGCCGTTTCCACTGAGCACCAGCGTGCCACCAAAAATAAGCAGACCCGCTGCTGCGGCAATGCCCAAAAACTCGCTCATAGGCGACGCCATCTGCTGGCGGTACATCATACGACGCGAGATGTCGGAGTACTTGCGGTTGATGCTCTTAAAGCGGTTGCGGAAGAAGCCCTCGGCGCCATACGCCTTGATGACCTTAACACCCGTTAGCGACTCATCGAGTACGGAGGTTAGTTCGCCAAAGTTCTCTTGTGCTTTCAGTGCGGGATGGCGCAGTTTCTTGACAACTCTGCCGATGATGAGTGCAATCAGGGGCAGGTAGATAATCGAGAATAACGATAGTTTCCACGAGATGGAGACCATTGCCACAATGTAGCCCACAATGAGGAAAGGCTCGCGAAAGACAACCTGCAAAGTGTTTACAATACAGAACCTTACGGTCTGCACATCGGAGGTGATGCGCGACATCATATCGCCCTTGCGTGCCGATGAGAAGTAGGAGAGGTTCAGTCCCATTACGTTGTCGAACACTGCGTTGCGGATGCTCTGCAAGGAGTTTATCCTAAGGTTCTCGACTGTGCGCTGCCCGAGGTAGCGGAAGACGTTGCTCAGCAGTGCCGAGCAGGTCACAAAGGCGGCGAGGAACACAAGGATGTTCATCGTATTGTACTCCGAGCCGTAGAGGCAGTAGAGCCAATAGTTCAGAAGTTCGGTAAGATAGTCTACGCTCAACTCAAAGGGGGGTGGGGTGGTGACCACTTCGAGCATTGCGCCCTGGTCGAAGAGGGTGCGCAGCAGGGGGATAATCAACACAAAGTTACAGGTGTTGAACAGAGCATAGAAGAGTGTGTAGAAGAAGTATGGTATGGCATATTTACCGAGTGGTCGGGCAAATGCCAACAATCGCCAATATATTTTCATCCTTCAAAAGAGTGGTTATTATTCGCTTGTGTTTGGATTTTAGTGCCAAAAATATACGCAAAAGTACACAAATAATTGTGTTTATTGGCAAAGAAAGTGTATTTTTGTACTATTGAACAGACGAAACACAAGAAAACGAAATAGAATTTATGAAAAAACGTGTACTCAGCGGCATCCGCTCCACAGGTCAGTTACACCTTGGAAACTACTTTGGCGCACTGCGTAACTTTGTAAGGCTCCAAGACGAAGCAGAGTGCTTCTTCTTCATCGCCGACTATCATTCGCTCACTACCCATCCCGATCCAACAGTTCTACACGGTAACGTGAGAAATATCCTTTCGGAGTACCTCGCAGCAGGTATCGACCCCGAAAAGGCAACCATATATGTGCAAAGTGATGTGCCTGAGGTGGCAGAACTCTCGCTGCTGCTGGGTATGCACGCCTATGTGGGCGAATTGGAGCGCACAGCATCGTTCAAGGACAAAGTGCGCAAGAACCCCAACAATGTAAACATCGGTCTGCTGAATTACCCCGTGCTGATGGCCTCGGATATTCTGCTCCATAGGGCAGACTACGTTCCCGTAGGTAAGGACCAAGAACAACACTTGGAGATGACACGCCACTTGGCACACCGCTTCAACCAAATCTACAAGACCGACTTCTTCAACGAGAAGGTCGCCCCCTTTAACTTTGGCAAAGACCTTGTGAAGATTCCCGGTTTGGACGGCTCGGGCAAGATGGGCAAGAGCGAGGGCAACGGTATCTACCTCTCCGACCCCGACAATGTAATCCGCAAGAAGGTTATGAAAGCTGTGACCGACAGCGGTCCTACTGAGCCTAATTCGCCCATTTCGGAGCCCATACAGAACATTTTTACCATTATGGAGGCGGTGTCTGCGCCCGACACCATCGAGTACTTCAAGGAGAAATACGCCTCGTGCGAGATTCGCTACGGCGACCTGAAAAAACAGTTGGCAGAGGATATTATCGCTACCGTAGCCCCCATTCGTGAGCGCATAGAGGATATTCGTGCCAACGAGAAATACCTCCACGAAGTGACCGAGATGGGTGCCGAGAAGGCTCGCCGCAGTGCCCGCGCGACCATCGAAGAGGTGCGCCGCATAATGGGTATCTACAAATTCTAACAAGAGAAACACAAAAAACTTTGCCCCGCCCGAGTGCGGGGCTTAAACAATACAGACAATAAGAGTGATGACGGGGAGTAATACGGAGCGTATGCGACCATTGGAGCGACTGCTCCTGTGGCTCAATGTGCAGACAAGGCGCATCAGTGGCAGACAACTTACCTTTGTGCTGGCGATTGTTGTCGGCTTGGTGTCGGGAGGCGTGACTTGCATCTTCGAGTGGTTGCTGGGGCTCATCAAGGGCGGACTTACAAGCTGGTTTCCAAAGGAGAATGTGGGCTGGCTCTACCTCTTGTACCCTATGGTGGGTATCATCTTGGCGAGCCTCTTTGTGAGGTTTATCGTGAAGGACGACATCTCGGAGGGCGTTACGAAGGTCTTGAAGGCTATGAGTACCTCCTCCTCTCAGATTAAACCCCACAACTGCTACTCTTCGGTGGTAGGCGGTGCGCTGACCATCGGCTTTGGTGGTTCGGTAGGTCCCGAGGCTCCTATTGTCCTGACGGGTGCAGCCATAGGCTCCAACATCGGCAGGCTTATGAGGCTCAATTACCGCAATATGACGCTTATGCTGGCGTGCGGTGTGGCAGCAGCACTCTCGGCAATCTTCAAGGCTCCCATCACGGGTGTGATATTCGTTATGGAGATTCTGCTGCTCGATATGAGTATGACTGCCATCATCCCTCTGATCATCTCGTCGGTTACGGCTGTGACCCTCACCTTCTTTGTAAGAGGTTTTGAGCCTATGCTCTCGGCAAGCACGGTTGGCGACCTCTCGTTCTCGCATATCCCCATCTACACCCTCCTTGCGGTGCTCTGTGGTCTTATGTGCTACTACTTTATGAGGGTAAACTTCCGCGTGAAGGGACTCATCGACCGCCTCGGCAAGCAATGGAAAAAGTGGATTGTGGGTGGTTTGGCTCTGGGTGTGATGATTATGCTCTTCCCCCCGCTCTATGGCGAGGGCTATGGCATCTTCCACCACTTTATGAAGGGCGATGTGCAGGCAGTCTTCGACAACTCGGGCTTCTACGATTTTAGGGAGAACCATTGGGTGGTTTTGGGATACCTGCTCGCCATTATGTTCGTGAAGGCTATTGCTATGGCTGTGACGAACGCCTCGGGAGGTGTGGGCGGTACTTTCGCACCCTCGCTCTTTGTGGGTGCCTTTATGGGTGCTATTGTGGCATACGTTGGCAACATTTTCTTCGATGCCGACCTCTCGATTGCCGCCTTCTCGCTGGTTGGTATGGCGGGCTTGATGTCGGGCGTTATGAAGGCTCCGCTTACGGCAGTCTTCCTCATTGCCGAGATTTCGAGTGCCTATCAACTCTTTGTTCCTCTGATGCTTGTGTCGTGCGTGTCGTACGTCATCAACCGCTATTTGGAGCCCGACAGCATCTATACCAAAACACTCCGACAAAAGGGACAACTCCTCACCCACGACAAAGACCAAGCCGTCAGCGTGGTGCTCTCCATTCGCTCTTTGATTGAGACCAATATCCTCAGTGTCGGCGAGTACGACACGCTGGGAGATATGGTCGTAAGGGTCATTCCTCATACTACGCGCAACATCTTCCCCGTTCTTAACTCAGAGGGTAGGCTGATGGGCGTTGTGGAGTTCGACAGGCTGCGCAAGGATATGTTCGACCAAACTAAGTACCCCAACTCTGTGCAGCGATATATGATTACTCCGCCCGACGTGATTATTGATAATGAGTCGGCGTCGAGCGTCTTGGAGAAGTTCGAGAATACGGGCGCGTGGAACCTGCCCGTAACCGATAAGGAGGGACACTATGTGGGCTTTGTGAGCAAGTCGCGCATCCTTACCGCCTACCGCGAGAAACTCAAAGAGATGACACAAGAGTAGAATTCTCAATTCTCAATTCAAATGAAAATTTCATTTATTGGTCCTGCGTACCCGTATAGGGGAGGGCTGGCGACAATCATAGAACGCCTTGCGAGGGTGTTTCAGCAGAGGGGTGCGGAGGTTGCGATAAAGACCTTCTCGCTCCAATATCCTCGTTTGCTCTTCCCCGGCAAGAGCCAATACCGCACGGGCGAGGCTCCCGAAGGACTTACCATAACTCGCGAGGTCAGCACCATAAACCCCCTCTCGTGGTGGCGTGTGGGCAGGCGTTTGCGCAGAGAGGCTCCCGATATGCTCGTCTTGAAGTATTGGACCCCCCTGATGGCTCCCTGCTTTGGGACTATCTGCCGCCTGGCACGCAAGAATGGCAAGACAAAAGTCATTGTCCATCTCGACAACATAACTCCCCACGAACCACACTTCTACGACCGCCCGCTGAACCGCTACTTCCTGCGTGCGGTGGATGGTTTTGTCTATATGTCGGAGGCGGTCAGAGATGACCTTCGCACCTATATGCCCAATGCTCGGGCACTCTTTTCGCCCCATCCGCTCTTCGACAACTATGGCGCGAAAATGCCCCGCGAGGAGGCGTGCCGCAGGTTGGGCTTGAACCCCTCGCTCGGCTATGTGATGTTTTTTGGCTATGTGAGGGACTACAAAGGCTTGGATATACTGCTCGATGCGTGGGCAAGGCTCAAAGCGGAGGGTAGGACCGAGCGAAAACGCCTGCTTGTGGTGGGCGAGGTCTATGGTGCGGATGATAAGTACCACGCTCAGATAGAGCAACTTGGGTTGAGCGAGGATGTGGTGTTCCACAACCGCTTTGTGCCAGATGGGGAGGTTGCCGAGTGGTTCTCGGTGGCTGATGTGGTTGCCCTGCCCTACAAGTCGGCAACCCAGAGCGGTGTTACGCAGGTGGCATACGCCTTCGATGTGCCTATGGTCGTAACCCGTGTGGGTGGCTTGGCGGAAATGGTGCCCGATGATGTGGTGGGTGTGCTCGCGGATGTTAATGCCGAGAGCGTTGCCGTAGCCATCGCCAAGGTCTACGAGGGCGACAATCTGGAACGTTATCGCGAAGGCGTCCGTAAAGAGAAGCACCGCTTCTCGTGGGAGGCTACGGCAGATGCGATAGAAAAGTTAGGTCGAGAGTAACACAAAAGGCGCACCCGAAAGTGCGCCTTTTGTGTTACTCGATATATCCAAAGCGTTTAAGTCCTCGGCTGCTGTTGCGCCAATTTTCGTCTACCTTGACGTGGAGTTGCAGGAAAATCTTTTTGCCCACAAACTTTTCGAGTTCCAGGCGGGCTGCCGTGCCGACCTTTTTGAGCATCTCGCCCTTGCGACCTATGATGATGCCCTTCTGCGAGTCGCGGGCAACGTATATGACGGCACTGATGCGGTCGATGGTCGGCTCCTCCTTATACTCTTCAATGGCTATCTCCACCGAGTAGGGTATCTCCTTGTCGTAGTTGAGGAATATCTTCTCGCGTATTATCTCGCTGGCAAAAAACCTCATTGGGCGGTCGGTAAGCGTGCCCTCCTCGTAGTAGGGTGCACCCTCGGGCAAAAGAGTCATAATGGTGTCGAAAACACCGCTGATGTTGAACCCTTCGAGTGCCGAAACGGGAATGATACGAGCCTCGGGAAGCCTCTGGTGCCACAACTCCACAAGAGCCTCCAAGCCCTGTTGGTTCGAGAGGTCTATCTTGTTGATAACCACAATGGTGGGTATGGCGCTGAGTTTTATCTTCTCGACAATCTCCTCGCTTGCCTCATCGCCCTTTTCGACAGTGTCTGTAACATAGAGTATCACATCGGCATCTTTAAGGGCACCCCTCACGAAGCCCATCATACTCTCCTGCAACTTATACGAAGGGCGCAGAATACCCGGGGTGTCGGAGTAGACAATCTGGAAGTCCTCGCCCCCAACGATACCCATAATTCTGTGGCGCGTGGTCTGCGCCTTGGCAGTTATGATGGCGAGCCTCTCGCCCACCAGAGCATTCATCAGCGTAGATTTACCCACATTGGGGTTGCCAATGATATTCACAAAACCGCTCTTAAACTTTTTCTCTTTATTTTCCATTTTTCTTCTTGCGACTTTTTATAAAAAGTCGCCCAAAAATTTTTAGTGTAGCCTATGCTCAACCCTAATGGGAGATATGAGAATTATGAGAAAAATCTCAATTTTCAATTGACCAGCCTTCGGCTGCTCTAAAATGCTCCCGCTCGGCATAGTGCACAAGTGCCCTCTGCCCTCGCTTACTCGCATTTGCTTCAATTCTCAATTCTCAATTCTCAATTCTCATCAGTAGTTCCGTATTCATACCCTTTGTTGCCACCAGCATAAGCACAAACCTGACCACAATGAAGCCTATGAAGGCTATCCATAAGCCCCTATTGCCGAGCACTCCGCGCAGGGCGAAGTAGAGCACAAAGAACGCCACAAGTGCCCAGAAGGTTGTGTTGCGCATAATGCGTGTCTTGGTGGCACCGATGAGTATGCCGTCTATGAGGAAGGGGATGAAACCCACCAGAGGCACCATAACAATCCACCATATATACTCCCCGGCACACGCCATAATCGTGGGGCTCGAAGTGAAGAGACCCAAGATTGGCTCCCACCAGAAGATATAGGCGACAATGTATATCGCCGCCACCACAGCGCACCACACCAGCAGCAGCCTTACGCACCTACGGAACGCCTCGCGGTTCCTCTCGCCAATGAACCTACCTGTCAGCGACTCGGCAGCGTAGCAGAAGCCGTCGAGCATATAACTAAACAGCATAAAGAGGTTCATCAGCAGCTCGTTGGTGGCAAGTATGGTGTCGCCAAAGCGTGCCGAAAATGCCGTAAAGCAGGTGTAGACCGTGCAGACACACAGCGTGCGCAGGAAGGCGTCGGAGTTGATGCGGAAGAATCTCACAAGGGGCTCCATATCCAAACACTCGCGGAGCGACATCTCCCTAAGGTAGGCTTTGTAGCGCAAGGCGATGATTATGAACGTTATGAGCAGTGCTGCATACTGCGCCACCACCGTTCCGAGGGCTATACCAGCAACACCCATATCCATACCAAAGACAAACCACAGCGAAGCTCCTACGTTTATCAGGTTGTTCAGTATAGAAACCACCATAGGCGTTGTGGCGTCCTGCATACCCGTCAGCCAGCCGTGCAACGAGAAGATGCCTATGGCTGCGGGGGCTGCCCAGATGCGCACAAAGAAGTACTCCGCTGCCAAGGTCATAACACCCTCCGATCCCTCCATAATCTTCATCGCCAGCGACCCTATGGGGCGGTTGAAGATGAGCAACAGCAGGGCGATGCCGAGGGCGACAAGCATAGAGCGTCCCAAGATGCTTGCGCACTCGCGTTTGTTGTCTGCACCGTAAGCCTGTGCCGCCAAGCCACTTGTACCCATCCTTAGGAAGGCAAAGTTCCAATATATGAAGTTGAAAATTGCGGTGCCGATAGCCAATGCACCGATAGTTGCATCATCGCCAATCCTACCCGCAATGGCAATGTCAATCATACCCAGCAGAGGGATGGTCACGTTGCTCACTATATTTGGCACCGCAAGGCGTAAGATGGCTTTATTCATAATGTTTCTGTCTGCTCTTAGAAATTTTGACTTAGTATGCGCAACTCTTTGGGCAATAGGGAGTTTGTGCGTGCTCCGATACGCTTAGTGAAACCTATGGGCTGACCCTCGAAGAGTAGGAGGTTGAGTCCTTCGCCGAGTGCTGTCACGCACGAGAGTTCCTCCCTACGGAAGTAGCGCAGCATATCCTCCGCTGTGAGTTCAACTCTCTGGAAAGCCTCCATATTGAGGTGTGCCGAGAGTGCCAGCGAGTGGTCGGGGCGGAATTTTTTGCCAAACATCTCGCCCACCTTCACGCCCGAAAAGAGGACACTCATCTGCTCTGCCACCGAGCGCACATCCTCCCACAGCTGTGCAGGGTAGGCGTAGATACTCTCTCCTATGGTCGCAAAGTGGAGTGGGGTGGACTCTTTTAGGTAGCCTGCAATCTCCTTTGCCACCCTCTTGTCGACCTCACCAAAGGGGTTTTTGCGAGCCTTCTTGGGCGACTTGCGCCTGTTGCCCCTCTCGCCACCTTTGCGCACAATGGCAGCAAACAATCCCTCGCCCTCGGTGCGGTGGGGGTAGAAGTGAAAACACTCTGCAACACCTGCCTCGGTGCGGGTTATATTCCACTCCTCGGGACAGATAATCTCTATCCTCTCGCAGTCAAACTCTCCGCACAGCCACTCCATATTCTCCTCATTCTCAGCCCTGTTGAAGGTGCAGGTGGAGTAGATGAAGATGCCGCCCTCGCGGAGCGAAGCCCAAGCATCCGCCATAATGCGTCTTTGGCGTGTGGCACAGAGCCTTACATTGTCGAGGCTCCAATTCTCGCGTGCCTCCTCGCTCTTGCGGAACATACCCTCGCCCGAGCAGGGCGCATCCACAGCCACCACATCGAACCACCCCTCCAAAGAGCCCGCAAAGTGAGAAGGGTCGTTGGAGGTGACAACCGCGTTGCCCACGCCCCAGCGCATAATGTTGTCGGCAAGTGTCAGAGCCCTTGCGCGGATGACCTCGTTGGCAACCACCAGCCCTCGCTCGCCCACAATGGAGCTATAAAGTGTCGATTTGCCCCCTGGTGCGGCGCACATATCCAAGAGGCGCAACCTCTCTGGCACCTCGCCCCCCAGAGCCTGCTCCAAGAGGTAGCCCACAAACATCGACGACGCCTCCTGCACATAGTAGCCACCCGCTTGGAAGTGTCCATCGCGAGTAAAAGAGGGACGCTCGGCAAGGTAGCGACCCCAACGACACCAGCCAACCTCCCTGCCTTCGGGTGCGAGGTAGGGTTTGTGGGGATTGAGCCTTATGGAGGTAGGTTGTGGAGTACTCTGCAAAGCCTCAATGAGCCTTTGCACCTCCTCCTCGGGCATCTGCTCCCTCAGGAGTTCTATAAAGTCGGTGTTTGTCATTTATTTATAGGGCTTATAGGGCTTATAGGAGTTATGGGAGATATGAGAAAACTTTCAATTTTCAATTTTCAATTTTCAATTTTCGCAAATGCGAGTAAGCGAGAGCAGAGAAAGCAAGTTTTCTCTGCCGAGCGTGAGCATTTTAGACGAAAAAAATCTTTTTTCGTCAATTCTCTTAAAACCCAATAGTTCGCACCTCTCTGCCCTCGGCTTTGTTCAGTTCGTCGAGGTTGCGGATGATGGTGTCTATAATCTCGGGTTTGCCCACAAAGTCTATCTCGTCGATGTTGATGGTGAGCAGTTTACCCTTATAGGTCGAAATCCACTCGTTATAGCGGTTGTTGAGCCTTTCGAGGTATTCGAGGTCGATATTCTTCTCGTACTCTCTGCCTCGTTTGAGAATCTGGCGCACGAGGGTAGGAACACTCGCTTTGAGGTAGATGAGAATGTCGGGCGAGGGTACAAGGTCGGTAGCCAGAGTAAAAATCTTCATATAGGTACCATAGTCCCTGCTGCTCATAAGTCCCATCTGGTGGAGGTTGCCGGCGAAGATGTGGGCATCCTCGTGAATGGTCCTATCCTGCACCACGTTGCCCGTACTCTCGGCGAGCATTTGGAGCGTCTGGTTGATGCGGCTGCCGAGGAAAAACATCTGGAAGTTGAACGACCAACGGTTCATATCCTCATAGAAGTCGGCGATGTAGGGATTGTCGATATCCTCATAGTATGCCTTTGCTCCGTAGTGGGCGGAGAGTATCTCGGTCAGCGAGGTCTTGCCGCTACCGATATTGCCTGCAATTGCTATATACATAATAAGTTTAGGTGTTGTATGTGTTGTTAGTCTTGTTGATTATTATTTTTCCTCGCATTGTGGAACTCTTTGAGCCTTTCGACATAGTCCCTTGTGCCGTTTAGACGGGGTATCTTAATCTGTCCGCCAAGTCTGCCATCCAAGCGCAATAGCTCCTCGAAGGTATCTTCGGCAACGACGGTGACTATGGGGCGGAGGAGCGTAAAGTTGTTCTTGCGTTTGGCTGCATAGTCGCTATTCAGTCCCTGCATAGCTCTGTCAAGCGCATCGGTAAAGTGTTCCAACGAGTCGGGTTGCTTGTAGAAAGTTACAACCCACTCGTGCGAGCCCTTAGCCATTTCACCCTCAATCTCGCCCATAAAAACGGGTGCCATCGTATACTCCTTAATCTCTGCACCGCACTCGTTGCAAGCCTGCTCCATAGCCCTCTCGGCATTGTCGATGATTATCTCCTCGCCAAAGGCGTTCACAAAGAGTTTGGTTCTACCCGTGAAGCGGAACTTGTAGGGCGAGGTTTGTGTGAAGCGTATCGTATCGCCAATCATATACCTCCACAAGCCGTTACTCGAAGTGATGATTAGTGCATAGTTTTTACCCTTTTCGACGCCCTCCAAGGGGACAATCTTCTGTTTGTCGCCCATAGCGTCGGTGGGCATAAACTCGTAGAAGCAGTTGTAGTCGAGCATCAGGAGCATCTCGTCAGTGTAGGGCTCCTCGGCAATACCAAAGAATCCTTCGCTGGCGTTGTAAGTCTCAATATACTTCATATTCGCCGAGGGAATGAGTTTCTCGAACTGACGTTTATATGGTTTGAAACTCATACCACCGTGCACGAAGAGTTCCAGATTGGGCCATACCTCCAACAAGTTATCCTTACCCGTATATTTGAGTATGCGCTCAATCATCACAAGGTTCCAACTCGGCACACCCGCCAAACTCCTCACATCCTTTTTGGTACATTTCTCGCAGATGAGGCTTACTTTCTTGTCGAAGTCTGCCAACAATGCAATGCTTTTGTGTGGCTCACGGATTGGAGCTCCTATGGCAGGAGTATTGTCGATGAGGATGCTCGAAAGGTCACCGCTCGGTATCGTATCGCCCTTCTTCTCCAACTTCTTGCTGCCGCCCAAGATTAACGTCTTACCCAGGTAGGCTCCGCCATTGGGGTAGAGGTGGGTGTAGATGGCGGTCACGTCCAGAGGTCCTCGCATATGAGAGTCCCTGAGTCCTCGTTTGGTCAGCGGGATATATTTCGAGGCTCCTTCGGTAGTGCCCGAAGATTTGCAAAACCAACCTACGGGACTATTCCAAGTGACGTTTTTCTCGCTTTTCTGGATACGCTCCACCCAGGGTGCGAGGTCTTTATATTCCATTACGGGCACCCTCTTGCGGAACTCCGCATAGGGCATACCGCGATAAATACCATACTCCCTGCCAAAGGCGGTCTGCTCGCCAGCCTTCACAAGTCGGGCGTATTGCTCTTGCTGCACTTCGTGGGGGTGTTGTTTGAAGTGCTCAATTTTCCTTAGGCGTGGGGCAAAATAGAGTTGTAGGAGTCTGTTTACAAGTTTCATCTTCTTTTTTGTCTGTTTTCTTCTTTCTTGGTCACTCAGTTTCTTAGTTGGTGTCAGAGGGGTGTTTGATTGCGTTTGGGTGTCTATCTCTTCCTAATTGAAAAATCTGCCTATCTTGCCTATTGCACCAGGCAGCGAGAATACCACCACGCGGTCATAGGCGTTGATTTGAGTGGAGCCGCCAACCAGGAATACGTTGTCTGCCCTCACAACGCCACCAATCGTAGCATCCGTGGGGAAGCCGAGCTCCGCTACGGGTACTTTCGTGGCTGGCGAGTTGGGTTTTACAATGAACTCCAAGACCTCCGCCTGAGAGCCCGTAAGGCAACGAATAGCCTGCACATCGGTATTCATCGTAAAGCGGAAGATGTTGCTCGCAGTGACCATCTTCTTGTTGATGATGGTGTCGATACCGATACTCTCGGCAAGGTTTATATAGTTGAGGTTCTCGACCTCGGCAATGACCTTCTTCACGCCCATCTTCTTGGCAATCATCGCTGTGAGGATGTTTGTTTCGCTCCTGCCCGTAACTGCCACAAAGGCGTCCATACTCTGCAAGCCCTCCTCCAACATTGCCTCAATGTCGCGTCCGTCCTCGTTGATGATGAGCGTGCTGTCGAGAATTTCTGCCAGCCTATACGCCTTCTCAGCATTGTACTCCACGAGTTTTACGCCCAGCCTATCCTGCAACTCCAAGGCTATGCGGACACCAACCTTACTGCCGCCCAATATCATAACATTCTCAATCGAGATGTCGGTCATACCGCTATACTCCACAAGGCGCGAGGTATCGACCGAGTTGGTCAGCACATAGATGGTGTCGCCCTCGTGGTAGATGTCGTTGCCGTGGGGTATGATGGTCTGTTCGTTGCGCTCGATGGCTACCGTACGGAAGGGTACGCCCACCAGCTGCTCGTTAATCTCCACAACGGAGTGGTCAATGAAGGGTGAGCCCGCATCGAGCCTAAACACCGACAAGGCGAGTTTGCCGCCCGAAAAGGCAACATACTCCGTAGAGGAGGAGTGACCCAAGAGGTTCACAACCTCCAAGGCGGCAATCTTTTCGGGGTAGAAGAGGTAGTCTATACCCATATTGATGAAGACCTCGTTGTTGTTGGGTTCGAGATACTCGTTGTTGTCTATGCGTGCGATGGTCTTTTTGGCGCCCAGCTGTTTGGCGAGCATCGCCGAGATGATGTTGGGGCTCTCCTCGCGGTTTACGGCAATGAAGAGGTCTGCCTTGCGCACCGATGCCTTTTTGAGTGTCGCAAAGGTCGTGCAGTCGCCATTGACCGTCACTACATCCGCCACGCCCGTAACATCTTCGAGCAGTTTGGCATCGTCGTCGATGACCGTAATATCGTGGGCGCTCTCGCCCAACATCCTCGCCAAGTGGCTACCCACCTCGCCGGCACCTGCAATAACTATTCGCATAGAAAGGTTGTTATTTTTTGGGGTTTTGTGAACCTCGGTAAACTTTTTGTGAGCACTTTGGGTGCAATATCACGCAAAAATACTATTTTTGCGCGAAAGTAACCAATTTTTACCAAGGAAATGTCGGCAACTTTTATAGTAATTCTCATAAGTATCGGTGTGGTGGGCTTTTTTATGCTCGCCCTCTCGCTCACACAAATGATCAAAGGACATCCCATACAATCCGAAATATCCACCAATCCCAATATGAAGGCTTTGGGCATAAAGTGCGCTATGCAGCAAGAACGCGAGGCTCAGATGGAGGCTATGGGGTTGGAGTCGTGCGACACCAATCCCGATTGTAATGGCGAATGTGGCGCGTGCGCAGCGGTAAATAACCAATCTCGCGGGTAAATTTTGCACCGTACTGCGATAGGCGAGTTCCTCATTTGCGCTAAGCAAACTGCGGACTCGCCTTCTTGTTTGGCACAAAATTTCCTCCGTGATATTGATTATTTTTATAGTCTAACGTCTAACGTCTAACGTCAATAGTCCTAAGGCATATAGGGCATATAGGGCATATAGGGCATGTAGGATGATTCCCATATCTCCCATATCTCCCATATCTCTCATATCTCTCATAACTCCCATTCCACCCAAAAGAACAAAAAAACGACCATCGGTTATCCGACGGTCGTTTTTTCTTTTTTCAGAGTTCTTCAATTACTCGCTCAGGGGAGTAACGCTCACGAAAGATTTGCCACCCTCTTTCTTGCGGAAAGTTACGGTGCCATCTACCAGAGCGAAGAGAGTGTGGTCTTTACCCATACCCACGTTCTCGCCGGGGTTGTGTACGGTACCACGCTGGCGGACCAGAATGTTGCCTGCTTTTGCAAATTCACCGCCGAACAATTTTACGCCGAGTCGTTTGCTCTCCGACTCACGGCCGTTCTTTGAACTACCTACACCTTTCTTGTGTGCCATTGTCTGTGAATTTTTTAGTTATGCAACAATAATGTCCTCTACTACCACCTGAGTAAGATACTGACGGTGACCGTTCAATTTCTGATAGCCTTTACGGCGTTTCTTCTTGAAAACGAGCACTTTGTCATCTCTGAGGTGACGAAGAACCTTAGCTTTTACAGAGGCACCTTCTACAACAGGTGTGCCTACCAAAACCTGACCGTCGTTGTCTACCAGCAGGACTTTGTCGAAGCTCACCGAGGTTTCTACTTCCTCGTGGAGACGGTTTACGTAGAGCTTCCTACCTTTCTCAGCCTTAAACTGTTGGCCTGCGATTTCTACTATTACGTACATAGTTTATAAATTAAATTTAGCTAAAATTAGCCCGCAAATATACGCATTAAATTGAAAATTGAAAATTGAAAATTGAAAATTTCAACTTTTTTCAATCATTCCTCGTAAAAAAGGTGTTTTACAGCATCTCTTTGACCTCGGCAGCAACAGTTGCACCGTTGAAGCCGAACTTCTCGTCGAGAACCTTATAGGGAGCCGAGTAGCCGAAGTGGTCCACGCCGTGTACCTTGCCACTCTCGCCAACAAGACCTGCAAGGGTCACGGGCAGACCTGCGGTAAGACCATAGCGGGGAAGGTCGCCCAGCACCTCGTGCTGATACTCCTTGCTCTGGTCGCGGAATAAGCCCTCGCTGGGAACGCTCACTACGCGCACCTCAACACCCTCTGCCCTAAGCAGTTCGGCGCCCTCCACAAGGGTCGCAACCTCACTGCCGCTTGCCAAGAGTACTGCCTGAGCATTCTCGGAATCCCAAACAACATAGCCACCCTTTGCGACGCCGGCTGCCTCTGTGCGGCGGTCGGCAGACAGGGTGGGGAGGTCTTTGATGTTCTGGCGCGAGGTGAGAAGAGCTACGGGGCGCTCCTCCTCCATTGCCAACCTCCACGCTTCAACAGTCTCGGCACCATCTGCGGGACGCAACACGAGCATACTGCGCTCGCCGTGGTGGTTCCTCAGGTGCTCCATAAGGCGAATCTGTGCCTCGTGCTCGATGGGCTGGTGGGTAGGACCGTCCTCGCCCACGCGGAACGAGTCGTGACTCCATATATATATAACGTGTGCCCTCATAAGAGCCGCCAACCTCACTGCGGGTTTCATATAGTCCGAGAAGACAAAGAAGGTACCGCACGCGGGAATGATGCCACCGTGGAGAGCCATACCATTCATAATACAAGCCATCGTGAGCTCCGAAACGCCTGCCTGGAAGAACTTGCCGCTCCAATCGCCTTTGCGGAAAGCGTGGGTCTTTTTGAGGTAGCCGTCGGTCTTGTCGGAGTTGCTCAGGTCGGCACTTGCAACTACCATATTCTCCACCTGCTCGGCAAAAGCACTCAGCACCGTAGCCGATGCGTTGCGGGTTGCGGAACCTGCTGCAATCTCAATCTTCGAGTAGTCAATTTCGGGGGTTTTTCCGCTCAGGAAAAGGTCAAGTTTTGCGCCGAGTTTGGGGTTCTCCTCGCGCCACTTGCGCTCCACCTCTTTGCGCTCTGCTGCCCAAGCCCTAAGTTCCTCACGACGAGCTGCATAGAGTGCCTCAACCTCGGGGAAAATCACGAAGGGATTTTCCCCGTCGCCACCCAGATTTTCGATGGTTTTCTTGGCGTCTGCACCCGCTGCCGAAATGGGCTGTCCGTGGGTGGAAATTTTGTTCTCGTAGCTGACACCATTTGCATCTATTGCGCCTAGACCCATAAGGGTTTTGCCGATGATGATGGTGGGGCGCTCCTGCTCGTCGAGGGCTGCGCGAAGAGCCTCGCGGATGCTCTCTGCCGAGTTGCCCTCGCACTCCAAAACATTCCAATTCCAAGCCCTATATTTCATCGCGATATCCTCGGTGTCGACATCCTCTACGGTGGTCGAGAGTTGGATGTTGTTCGAGTCGTAGAACATAATCATATTGGAGAGTCCGAGGTGACCTGCAATACGACCTACGCCCTGCGAAATCTCCTCCTCTACGGCGCCGTCCGAGATGTAAACGTATGTCTTGTGGGC
Organism: Tidjanibacter sp.; assembly: GCA_045602145.1. Classification (GTDB taxonomy): domain Bacteria; phylum Bacteroidota; class Bacteroidia; order Bacteroidales; family Rikenellaceae; genus Tidjanibacter. Next base: position 36,997 of record JAZSAY010000045.1, on the reverse strand, counting down.
TGTCCACTCGCCAAAGCGAGCAGCCAAGAAGCGCTCTGCCATAGCCGCACCAACAGCCATTGCGTGACCCTGTCCGAGGGGTCCCGAGGTGTTCTCGATGGCGTGTGCCAAGTCGCGCTCGGGGTGACCGGGCGTTACGCTGCCCCACTGACGGAAGTTTTTGAGCTCCTCCATAGGCATAATGTCGGCGAGCGCCAGAACACTGTAAAGCATTGGCGACATATGACCGGGGTCGAGGAAGAGCCTGTCGCGGAAGGGATAGGCGTAGTTGTCGGGGTCGTAGCGCAGAAATTCTGAGTAGAGTACGTTGATGAAATCAGCGCCACCCATAGCGCCACCGGGGTGTCCCGATTTGGCTTTTTCGACCATTGAGAGTGCCAGAATTCGGATGTTGTCTGCCGCTTTGCGCGAAATTTGGTTGTTCATAACGAATGGATTTTTGTGTTGAACTATAATATATTCTCTTTGATTTTCGCATCAATCATTCTGCAAAGATAGGATTTTGAATTGAGAATTGGCGAAAAAATATAATTTTTTGTCTAAAATGCTCTCACTTGATGCAACCTCCTCGCACGTTGCGCTCTGGCTTGCCCGCATTTGCGACAATCGGGACTGTTCTCTGGGCTATTGGGTTCAGTGAGGGTGGATGTGGGGATGGCTTTGGGGGTGACGGACAAAAAAGCTAAGTTGTGAGATTTTTTTTAGCAAAGAGTTGTATGTTTCGAACTTTTTGTGTACTTTTACAATCTAAAAGGCGCCTCTAATATGGCTGAGGCGGGTATTTTTGGCGGTAAGTGATTGAGAGTGCCAAAGTTGCGCTGTATATGCGTGCGCGTAATAAATTTTGTTTGGAGCGGGTGGCGTTTTGTTTTTTGCCACAAAGAGGCTCCCTCGGAAGGTTGGAATTGATGTTAGGAAAATGAGGTAAGGAGGTTAAACGAAGCGAAAGAAGAGAGATATGATAATACAGACGGCGCGGGATGCAAGAAAGTGTGAGGATGAAAAGTTAGGCGCCGTTACAGATGAAAAGACACAACACTAACAAAAACTTTTATTAACAACACAAACTAAAAATTAATCGTATGAGAAAAATTGTACTATCAATTTTTGCGGTCTTGATGTTCTGCGTGGGTGCAGTGGCACAAGGTCAGCGAATTAGTGGTACGGTGACCGACGAGAGTGGAGCTCCCGTTCTCGGCGCAACCGTATCGGTAGTCGGTACGACAACGGCAACGATTACTGACTTCAACGGTCAGTACGAGATTAGGGCGGACAAAAAGGCTACCCTCGAATTCTCGTATGTGGGTTTGGCTACTCAGACCATCGCAGTAGGTGGTCGCACAACTATCAATGTTGTGATGAAGGCCGATGCTCACCAGATGGAGGAGTTGGTTGTCGTAGGTTATGGTTCGGGTGTTGCTGCCAAATCGCTGGTAGGTTCGGTTTCGAGCGTTAAGGGCGATAAGGTTGCAAGTACTCCCGTAGCTAACGTGGCTGACGTATTGCAAGGTAAGATCCCTGGCTTGCAGGTCTTCACTTCTTCGGGTGAGCCCGCAGCAGGTTCGACTATGATGATGCGTGGTGTATCTTCGTTCAACGCTGGTACCGAGCCTCTGGTTATCTTGGATGGTACCCCCGTATCGAGCGGCATTTTGAATAGCATCAACCCCAACGATATCGAGAGCGTTGTTCTGTTGAAAGACGCTGCTTCGACTTCGATCTACGGTTCGCGTGCTGCCAACGGTGTTATGTACGTTACCACCAAACGCGGTGCCGCTGCCAAATCGTTGGTTCAGATTCGTATGCAGGGCGGTTTCTCGTCGCTGGCTAAGAACCCCAACTATCAGCTGATGAGCTCGAAAGAGCAGATGGCATTCGAGGAGAAAGTATGGCCCGAGTTGACCATCAAAGGTCCCAATGCCGACAGCTGGTTGCGCAAGAAGAGGTTTGTTGAGGAGAATAACTTCGAGTTTGACTGGATGGGTTATGCGTACAGCAACGATGCTCCTGTGAGGGGTCTCGACGCTTCGGTTACAGGCTCGGCAAATGGTCTTAACTACTACATTTCGGCAGGTTATCTCGATACCGAGGGTATTGCACCTGCTTCGGAGAACACCCGTTACAACTTCCGTACTAACGTAGACTCGCAGGTTAAGAGCTGGTTGAAGATTGGTGCAAATATCAGTCTTAACTACCAGGAGTGGGATACTACTATTACTGGTTGGTATGCTAACTCTATCGACCGTCTCCTCTATGGTAAGGCCCCCTACACTGCTCCCTACGAGATTTTGACTGACGAGAATGGTAAATTCACCGGTTATGGTGAGGAGTTGACCTACTTCGACGCAGAGCACGGTTTCGTAGACGAGGGTTACAACCCCTACTACACTCTCTCGAAAGAGCCCTATGCTAACAACTCGGTTGGTCTTAACGGTAGCGTTTACGAGGAGATTAAACCTCTGCCCGGTTTGACCATCAAAGCTGTTCAGGCTATCGATGCAAGCGACACCCGCAACACTGCAATCGTCCTGCCTTCGTACGAGCCTGTTGAGGGTAATGGTCAGCGTTCGGAGAGCTTCTCGCGCTACTATCAGCTCACTTCGTCGAACACCATCGAGTATAAGTTCAGCCTTAATGATATGCACAACTGGACACTGCTTGCAGGTCACGAGTCGATTGTGGCTGAGGGCGAGAGCTTCGGTGTTGGCGTTGTAGGTATCAAAGATGACCGCGTAACGATGATGACCGCAGGTGATATGGAGCAGGTTGCTCTTGGTGGTCACTCGTTGGTTGAGGAAGTATTCAACTCGTTCTTCGGTCGTGTATCTTACAACTACGATGGCAAGTACCACGTTGACGCTTCGTTGCGTACCGACGGTTCTTCGCACTTTGCTGATGGCTACCGCTGGGGTACTTTCTGGTCGCTCGGTGGTATGTGGAACGTGAAGAGTGAGGAGTTTATGTTGCCCTACGACTACATCAACGATATGCGTCTGAAAGCATCTTACGGTACCACCGGTAACTCCGATATCGGTAACTATATGCCTTATGGTACTATCGGCGTAGGTGGTCAGTACAACGGTCAGGTTGGTATGGGTATCGGTGCTGCTTCCAACGAGGGTATCACTTGGGAGACTATGAAGACCCTGAACGTTGGTCTTTCGATGCGTTTGTTTAACCGAATGAGCATTGAGGCTGAGTTCTACAACCGTGTTACCGAGGATATGTTGATGGAGGTTCCCTACTCGGCAACTACCGGTTACAGTGCTGGTTGGGGTAACGTAGGTAGGATGCTCAACCGTGGTGTTGATTTGCAGTTCAGCTACGACCTCGTACAGGCAGAGAATATGTTGTGGAGCGTTTACGGCAACGTATCGTACAACCACAACGAACTCTTGGAGCTCTACGGCGAGACTACCGATATCGTAGACGGTCTGACCGGTTTCCGCTATTGCGTAGGTCACAGCGCACGCGAGTTCAACGTTGTTAAGTTTGCAGGTGTTGACCCCCGAGATGGTGCTCCTATGTGGTACGACATCGACGGTAACATTACTAAGAGCTACTCAGATCAGGACGCGACTTGGTCGGGTATGAGCTCGATTGCAGACTGGTCGGGTGGTTTCGGTACCTCGTTGCAGTGGGGTAACTTGCAGGTAATGGCAGACTTCTCGTGGGTTGGTGACCGCTATATGTGGATCAACGAGAAACTCATCACCGAGTCTACTCTTATCAACACTCCCGGTTCGGCTCACTTTGCCAAGATTATGAACACTATCTGGACAGAGCCCGGTCAGGTTACCACTATCCCCAGGAAGGGCTCTCCTTTCCAGTTGGATAGCAGCTTGTTCTCGAACGCAGCGTTCTTGCGCTTGAAGAACGTAACCGTATCGTACAGCATTCCCGGTAGCTGGTTTGGTAATGGTGCATTCATCCAGGGTGCAAGGGTTTATGCAATTGGTCGTAACCTCTTGACCTTTACTAACTTCATTGGTCTGGATCCCGAGTATTTGAGCAACGGTACCCAGGGTACTTATCCCAACTCGCGCCAGTACACCTTTGGTCTTGAATTGTCGTTCTAAACCTCTTAAAAGAAGATATGACTATGAAAAAGATACTTTTTATTGCAGTTAGTGCGCTTACGGCTCTTATGGTATCGTGCAATATGGACAAGTTCCCTCACAGCTCGATTTTGGAGTCGGAAGGCGTTAAGACGATGTCGGACGCAGAGCAGCTGCGTGTGAGCATCTATACTCCTACCAAAGCCCTCTTGGCTGGTAGCCGTGTTGATATCGAAGAGATGCGTGCCGATTTGTTCAATGCTATGTCGGACTTCGGCAACTTCTATGGTAAATTCCACTCTTGGACTATGAATGCCAACGACACCGATGTTGAGTCTTTGTGGTATAGCGATTACGGCGGCATCGCCAGCGTAAACTACGCTATTGGTGCTTACGAGAAACTCTTGGCAGACACCGAGGCTGATTTTAGCGATGCAGAGAGGGCTAAACTCGCAGATTTCCTTGCAGAGGCTCGCGTTACCCGTGCATTGCTCTATTGGGATTTGGTAACCAAGTTCTGCGTGGCTTATGACCCCGCAACTGCTTCGGAGACTCTCGGTCTTCCCTTGCAGACTGTTTACAACCCCACCTCGGATGTTACCAAATATCCCGGTCGTAGCAGCCTCGCAGAGACCTACAAACTTATCGTAGACGACCTTTTGGCAGCTTTGGACCTCTCGACTCCTGGTAAGGCAAACTCCAACTACTTCACCAAGGACGTGGTTAAAGCTCTCTTGGCTCGCGTATACCTCAATATGAAAGATTGGGACAACGCCATCAAGAATGCTCAGGAGCTCGTTGGTAGTGCTGCCTATGCTTTGGCAGACGACGGTGCTAAGTTGCAGAGCCTCTTCAATCTCGACCAGTCGACCGAGTTGCTCTTCGTTGTTGCAGGTTCGCAGAACGATAAGCCCGGTGCCACCGGTTCGATGTATATCTACGATAGCGAGAAACGCGACGGTTCGACCCCCGATCCTCAGTACATTCCTTCGCAGACCCTCTTGGACCTCTACGATGCAGAGAAGGATATGCGTTATCCTATCTTCTTCCAGACCAAGAGTATCACTGTTGAGAACGTAGGTACCGAAGACCTCGAACTGTTCTGGAAATTTGTTGGTAACCCCGCATTCCGTACCGCCGAGACTCAGCTCAACTATATCAACGCAGGTAAGATCCGTATCTCGGAGATGTACCTCACCTTGGCTGAGGCTGCTGCTATGAAGGGTGGCGCTGGTGTGCAGACTGCTGCCACCGCTCTTAATACTCTCCGTGCTGCTCGTATCGCAGACTATGAGGATCAGGCATTCACCGACAAAGATATCCTTACTGCAATTCAGCAGGAGTGGGCTCGCGAGTTCTGCGGTGAGGGCTTCCGTATGATCAACCTCAAACGCTGGGCTAATGACGACACTGTTATGGTTCGTGGTACTTCGCAGAATTCTGCTATGACCAAGGGTGAAACCGGCTACGATGGTCTCGAAAAGAGGATGACCGACTCGCGTTGTGTATGGCCTATTCCCAAGAAAGAGATTGATGTCAATCCCCAGATTAAGAATCAGCAGAACCCCGGTTATTAATTTATTAATAGGTATTAACTACTAAAAGAATTTAAGAGTATGAAATACATTAAATATTTTGCAGCCGCCCTTCTGCTTACCATTGGTCTTGCTTCGTGCGAGCTTGGCGAGGGAGGTGGCACTCCTGGTAAGACAACAGTGCAGTTTGCACAGGCTGTTGTGGAGGAAGGCTTTGGTGCAGGTACATTCTATGTGCCTCTGACCATTGAGTCTGATACCAAAGAGGGTATGAACTCTTGCTCGGTACAGGCAAAGGTGAAGGTTGTTACCACCGGCGAGGCTAATGAGGGTACTCCCGATTTGGATGGTTTGAGCGGTGACTATCGCGTTACTTCGCTCGACGTTAACTTCCCTGCTTTTAGCAACTATTACAACGAGAAACTCCCCGAGGAGTATAAGACCGAGAGTGGCAAGTGGGTTAAAACCGTCTATATGGAGGTTATGATTCTCAACGACAAGCCCGAGCTGATGAATTTCACTTTCGAGATTGAGTCGGCTACCACTACCATTGGCGAGCAGAAACAGTGCAGGGTTGAGCTTTCTAAGGGTCCCCGCGACCGCATTTGTGGCACCTACACCGGCGTTGGTACTACCAATATCTATACCGCTGGTGATACAGAGCAACAGAAGACTTGGACAAGCAAGATCTCTTGGAGTGCTGAGTATAGCTGCTTCGAATTTGACGCACTTGGTGATTGGGTAGATGGCGCTTACGCATATTGGGATGAGGGTACTCAGACTATGTATATGTATAACTGGGAGCCTCTGATGTGGTATAGCTCTGCTGATGGTTTATTAATTTACAGTGCTTTCTACACCAAGTTGAACAAAGATGAGAAGGCATTCGATCTCGCCACCGATGAAAGGGTTGTTTTGGAGTATGATATCGAAGCCGGTACTATCCAGTTCCCCGAGGACCTCATCTTGGCATTTGCTGTATACCAGACCAACGAGGAATTTGCTCCCGTTACGTTCTATGGATACTTCCCCAGCGGTTACAAGGGCATCACTTTGACCAAAAAGTAGTCTTGGAGGAGTAGAAAAACTCAACCGATAATTGCGAGGCGCGACCCGATGGAGGGGCGCGCCTCCTTTTTGTCCGGCGCCCTCGGGGGAGCTCTTGTGTGCTGCTACACCCCGAAACGTGCGTTTTTTTTGATAGGAGGTTGATATTTGACGGAAAATGATTACCTTTGCACTCCATAAATTGCGCGTAAAAGGAAGATAATCAAAACAAAAACACATAAATACGCTATGAACATCATTAAAGAGGCTCGCGAAAACCAAACCGCGATTATCAAAATCACCGTCTCGGAGGCTGACTACGCAGCAGAGGTGGACAAAAAACTCCGTGAGTACAAACGCAAAGCTAACATCCCCGGCTTCCGCCCCGGTATGGTGCCTATGGGTATCATCAACAAGATGTACCGCAAAGGTGTAGTTGCTGAGACCGCCTATAAGATGGCTTCCGACAACTGCTTCGCCTACATCGAGAAAGAGGGTATCGACTATATGGGTGACGTTATGCCCAGCGACGAGCAGGGTGCTTTCGACTTCGACAACAACACCGACCACGAGTTCATCTTCGAGGTAGGTTTGGCTCCCGTTGTGGACCTCGAACTTACCGAGAAAGACAAGGTTACCCGCTACAAAATCAAAGTAGACGAGGAGATGCGCGAGGGCTACCGTAGCCAATTCCTCCGCACCTACGGCAAACTCGTAGATGTAGACGTTGTGGAGAAAGATGAGGCTGTGATGTGCACTCTCGACAACGGCGAGATTAAGAGCGAGGATGCTTATGTTGGTCTTATCAGTATGACCGACGAGGAGCGCAAGCCCTACATCGGCAAGAAGGTTGGCGACCAGATGATTGTGAACGTAAACGAACTCTACAAGAGCGAGCAGCAGAGGGCTTCGGTACTTGGCTTGAAGGAGAACGAGCTCAAAGATATCAACCCCGAGTTTAACCTCACCATCACCAAAATCCGCAAATATGCAGACCCCGAACTGAACGAGGAGTTCTTCAAGATGGCATTCCCCGCAGGCGATGTTAAGAGCGCCGAGGAGTTCGAGAAGATGATCGACAAGAAGATTGAGGCAGAGCTCAAAAAGGAGAGCGACTACGTCTTCACTCAGACTCTTCGCGAGTACCTCTTGGAGAAAGCAGCCCTCACACTTCCCGAGGACTTCCTGAAACGTTGGTTGCTCGCCATCAACGAGGGTAAGTTCACTATGGAGGAGATCGAGAAGGACTTTGCTCCCTTCGCAGATATGATGCGTTGGACCGCCATCCTCAAATTCTTCGCCAAGAAACTCGGCGTAGAGGTTAAACCCGAGGATATGGAGGCTGAGGCTAAGGCATACGCTGCTGCACAGTTCGCACAGTATGGTATGATGAACGTTGCTGACGAGATGCTCGCCAACTACGCACAGCAGATTCTCTCCAACAAGGAGGAGTCGAACAAACTCATCGAGAAGGTTTACGAGGCTAAGGTTATCGAGGCTGTAACTCCTCTCGTGAAGGTGTCGAACAAGAGTGTGACTATTGCTGAGTTGAACAAAATCCTGGCTAAAAAAGCAAAATAGCGGGTGATTTTGTCACCAAAATTCAGAGAGCGAGCTCCTCATTTGCGCTAAGCAAACTGCGGGCTCGCTCCTTCTTTTGGCACCAAACTCCCTCCGTTATTTTGCTTTTTAGGGTATTCGGAGCCACCCTCACAGAAGAGGTGTTACACCTCCGCCTAAAACTCGCTCGATTCTTCGCATTTTTCTGGTCTAACGTCTAAGGTCTAACGTCTAACGTCTAACGTCAATAGTCCTAAGGCTTATTGGTTATATAGGGCATATAGGGCATATAGGGCAAATGGGAGTAATGTGAGTATTCCCATCTCTCTCATAAATTTTCGAATTTGGCAAAGATGCCTAACCTGAAAAAATTTCAATTTTCAATTTTCAATTTTCAATTTGATTGTATCTTTGTGGTTGGGTTGTGACTATTATGGTGCAACCTTTGCAGAGAATAATACAATAGTACATAAGAATATGAAAAACGAATTCCAGAAATTTGCCCTCTCAGAGGGTGTGTCGTCGCTCAACCTGCACCGTTATGGTCAGTTGTTGGATGGCTACGTGTCGCCAACCGTTATTGAGGAGCGCAATCTGAATGTGGCACAGATGGATGTATTCTCGCGTCTTATGATGGATCGTGTCATCTTCCTCGGTGCTCCCATCAACGACGATGTGGCAAACATCATCCAGGCACAGCTTCTCTTCCTCGAAATGACCGATGCAGAGCGCGACATACAGATCTATATCAACTCGCCCGGCGGTAGTGTGTCGGCAGGCTTGGGTATCTACGACACTATGCAGCTCGTTGCGCCCGATGTAGCGACCATCTGTACGGGTATGGCGGCGAGTATGGGTGCTGTGCTGCTCACAGCAGGTGCTAAGGGTAAGCGTTCGGCGTTGCCCCACTCGCGCGTGATGATTCATCAGCCTCTGGGCGGTGTGCAGGGTCAGGCGTCGGACATCGAGATTACCGCACGCGAAATCCTCAAATACAAACAAGAACTCTACGAGATTCTCGCCCACCACTCGGGTCAGCCTTTCGATAAGATAGAACTCGATGCCGACCGCGACTATTGGATGCGTGCCGAGGAGGCTAAGGCTTACGGCTTGATTGACGAGGTGCTTGTTGGACGCAAACACAAATAGACTTTTCTTAAAAATGGCAAATAACAAAGATAATCACAAACACGGTGGCATAGACTCCTGCTCGTTCTGCGGACGTAGTGCGATGGACGTGGGTATGCTCTTCTCGGGTATGAATGGGGCGACCATCTGCGACGAGTGCGTGGAGCGTGGCTACGAGGTGCTGCAAGAGCAGAGTGCCTCCAAGAAAAAGAAGGGTGGGGCAGTGCCCGCGCTCCAAAGGAGTGACCTTAGGAAACCCGCCGAGATAAAGGCATTCCTGGATAAGTATGTCATTGGGCAGGATGCCGCCAAGCGTACACTTTCGGTAGCGGTCTACAACCACTACAAACGCCTCCTTGCGGCTCAGGATAAGCAGAACGCTGCCAAGAGGAACTCGCCCAACTCAGAGTCGGCAACCATCGACGATGTGGAAATCGAAAAGTCCAACATCATTATGGTTGGCGAAACGGGTACGGGTAAGACCCTGCTGGCGAGGACCATTGCCCGACTGCTGAAAGTCCCCTTCACGATTGTAGACGCTACGGTACTGACCGAGGCGGGCTACGTTGGCGAGGATGTGGAGAGTATTCTCTCGCGCCTCTTGCAGGTGGCAGACTACAATGTGGAACAAGCCGAGAGGGGCATTGTTTTTATCGACGAGGTGGATAAGATTGCCCGCAAGAGCGACAACCCCTCAATCACTCGCGATGTGAGCGGTGAGGGTGTGCAGCAGGCTTTGCTGAAAATTTTGGAGGGTACGGTGGTGAATGTTCCCCCTCAGGGCGGCAGGAAACACCCCGAGCAGAAGTTCATTCAGGTCAATACGAGCAACATACTCTTCATCTGTGGCGGTGCTTTCGACGGCATAGAGAAGAAGATTAGCCAGAGGCTCAACACCCGCGTTGTGGGCTACAACCAGGGCGCTGCGCAGTATATAGACCGCAAGAACATAATGCAGTATATCACCCCTCAGGACTTGCGCTCGTTTGGCTTGATTCCCGAACTCGTGGGTCGTATGCCGGTGCTGACATACCTGCAACCTCTCGATAAGGAGATACTGCGCCAGATTCTCACCGAGCCCAAAAACTCCATCATCAAGCAGTACACCAAACTCTTCGAGTTGGACGGTGTGGATATCCGCTTCGAGGAGCAGGTGTTGGACCTTATTGTCGATAAGGCAGTGGAGTTCAAACTTGGTGCGAGGGGTCTTAGGAGCATCTGCGAAGCGATTGTTACGGATGCTATGTTCGACCTTCCCTCGTCGGGCTTGAAGGAGTTTACCGTAACTCTCGACTATGCCCGCCCCCGCGTGGAGAAGATGAAACGAGGCTAAGTAGCAAGTGCAATAGATAAGTTGGGCGACCCCGAAAAAGGGTCGCCCAACCTACTTTTATTAACGACACAAACTAAAACGTTCCACTATTGAGAATTGTCGGTCAGTTCCCTCACCGTGCCGTCCCACTCAATAACGTGGGTGGCGCTGGGGATGTGGACAAGAACACGCCCCTCGTGGGTCACAACCAACGTGTCGCCCTCGATGCGGAGTGAGGAGGCATCGGGCTTGCAGTGGCTGAAATAGATGCGGCGCGACTTGTGGTGTTTGGTACTGTTGCTTGCCACATAGTCGTCGTTGGTGCGCACCATACGGATAACTCGGATGTCGCTACTGTCAATCTGCTCCAAAATGGGGAGTATCATCTGGCGGGTTTGGCGCACTTGGCGGTAACCGTCAATAATCTGTATTGTGGCAAAAGCCATAAAGCATAAGGCTGCCACAAGGAGTATTTTATTGCTTGTTTTCATCGTTTTGTTGGGTTTTATAGTTGTTGTATAGTGTGGAGAGCTCCTCGGCACTGATACCAAGGGTGGTCATACGGCGAAAGAGAGTGACCATTTCGCCCTCGATAAACTCCCTGCGGCTCTCGGCAAGTGCACGCTCGGCAGCTCCCTCCGACACGAAGTAGCCAATGCCTCGCGAGGAGGTGATGATACCGCCCGCGCACAGCGCATCGTAGGCACGCATTACGGTATTGGGGTTTACCTGCAACTCTACGGCAAGTTCCCTTACGGAGGGCACGCGGTCGCCCTCACGCAGCTGCCCGAGGATGATACGCTCGCTCACGATGTCGTAGATGTGCTGATAGATGGGTTTGTTGGTTGTAAAGTCCATATCCGCTCCTCCCTATTTGGTTTCGTGTTCGCGGAACTTGAACCACGCTGCCACAAGCAATACGGCGGGCAAAATCAGGCTCTGCCACCAGCGGGTGTCAAAGAGCCTTTCGGTGGTGCACTCAAAGACGAGGTTGCCCACATCCATATGGTTGTTGTAGGTGGTTATAAAGGCGGGGAAATCCAGCGTTGCCACGCTCCATCCGTCGTAATTTAGTATTAGAGTAGGGAGGGCGTAGAGTAGAGCTATTGCAGCCCAAGTGACTACGATGGGTATTGCAACATTGCCCTTGCGCGAGGCGGTGCAGGCAAAGATGGTAACCGAAGCGAATAATGGCATTATAACCAACAACTCGCCAAGACCTGCAAACCAATGCCCCGCAATGGAGCGAACAAAGTCAAAATCATTCAACACAGCACAGTGGGGCGCAACAAGGCTGGCAGCCACCTCCATACCGGCAACGGCAAGTGCGGACACCAAGAGAGTATTTACCATACCGAAGAGATACTTCTCGCCCCTTGTGGCGGGGAGAGTGAAAGCCTCCACCTGGCGATTGGGGTAGATGTAGGGCACAAAACTCATCTTGGCAACGGCAATAGGAACAAAGAACGCCACGAAGATGATGCCGCTTTCGAACATAGCGATCGAGGGCATCTCCTCTCGCAGTGCGCCGTAGAGTCCCAGCAGGAGGAACATCAGGTAGCCTCCCAAGCCGGCGATGTAGTTGATGCGGTTTTCGGTGTAGTGCTTACGGGCAAGCATACCGAAACGGCGGAAAGAAAAGGTCTGTTTCATAATCGTATAGGGGTTATTTAGTTGAGGGGTTTAGGATACTTTTCACTCTGTTGGGCTCCTTGGTCGCTGCGCCAAAGAGGAGTTCGATATCGATGTTACTCTCGCTCTCTGTGGTGTTCTCTCTTACGGTAGCATAGCCACCCAGAGCGGGTTGCGAGTAGATGGCGCCTTCGGGCGAGTTCTCTATGGCAAACCTCAGGTGGCGCGATATGTCGTAGGTCGATGCGTCTACCACCACACCATTGTTATCGAGGATTATGATGTAGTCCAAGAGGTTCTCCACATCCTTCACTTGGTGAGTGGAGATAATTGCGGTGCGCGAGGGGGTAGCCCACTCAGCCAACAGACGGCGGAAGGTCTGCTTCGAGGTGATGTCGAGTCCGTTGGTGGGCTCATCCAAGAGCAACAGTGAGGTGCTGCACGCCATAGCAAAGGCTATGAGTACCTTTTTGCGCTGTCCCATCGAGAGTGAGCCGAACTTTTCGCCTTCGTTCACCTCGAACTCTCCCATAGCCTTGGCGAAAAAGCCGTGGTCGAACGAGTCGTAGAAGGGAGCCGTCACTGCAACCCAATCATTTACGCGGATGTTGGGGAGCGAGAACTCCTCGGGAAGATAGGCGATCTCTTGGAGCATTGCGAGTGTGCGCTGCTGAGCCTCTGCACCCAGAGTCGTTATACTGCCACCATTGGGAGTGAGCAGTCCGCTGATGAGTTTTAGTAGGGTGCTCTTGCCGATACCGTTGCTGCCCAGCAAGCCGCAGATTTGCCCTGCGCCTACTGAGAGCGATAGGTCGCGGAAGATGTGCCTCTTCGCGCGATACCTGAAATCGAGATTCTTTACTTTAATCATAGTGTATGGGTGTATTAATGTATTAGTACACTACAAAGGTAGGCAAAAAAAATTATCCACCAAATTTTTGGCGAGATTTTTTTTGTCTAACGTCTAACGTCAAGAGTCCTAAGGCTTATAGGGCTTATAGGAGTTATGGGAGATATGGGAGATATGGGAGATATGGGAGATATGGGAGATATGGGAGATATGGGAGAACCGAGCCTGCGACGTTAGACGTTAGACTTTTGACCTTCGACTAAAAACAAGTGCGAATGCCCCAAAGCATTCGCACCTGTTTTTTAGAAGCGGTATCCGACCGTCAGACCCCACGAGATGTAGCGGGTTTGGTCGGCTATGCGGTTGAAGTCGACAGAGCGAAATTGGTTCATATACCTCACATCGACAGTCCAATTTTTCCAATCCACGCCGAGGTCGGCAGCCCAGCCCCAAGGGTCGCGGCGCAACATTTCGGCAACCTCCGATTGGTATGCGTCATCCTCGCCCTTGAAGGCGGTATCGGCAGTGCTATATATATTAATGGTATAGGTGGGACCCCACGCACCACGCACCGTAATATCCTGAGTCAGCTTATAGCCACCACCAATCATCAGCGGGAAGTTGAAGTAGCCCGCCGAGGCGTTACCTCCGCCTCCGAAGTAGAAGTCCATATTCCACGAAGCCTCCAACTGACCGTAGAGCATAAATTTGCTCTTCTTGAAGGGTATCATACCTCTCATATAACCTCCCAACTGCAAGCCGAGGTTGGCACCACCCACCATCTCACGAATGGCAGTAGTGTTGGTAACGATATTTTGATAGGGCAGCGAAACGCCCACTTTTGGACCAAAGACGAAGTTGTCTTGGCGAATCTCCTTGGCGCTCCTGCCGCTCTGAGCGAAGGTTGCGGTGGAGAGCGCTACCGCCATAATTACACATAAAACTCTCTTTATCATCGTCTGCTAACTTTTTTATCGGTTAATATCCTCAATTTGCCAAGCCGAGAGGGGGCGAACCTCCTCGATACCATTGGCTCGTTTGGCACCTACCTCGGTGGGGTAGTTGGTGGTGCTGAAAGTAACACTCTCGCTCCTGTCCATAGCGTCGTAGGTGCCCAAGAGCATAGTGCCCACATTGCCGTTGTTGTAGGGGTGGATGTCATAGCCGCAGGGGGTGTCGATAGAGAGTATCACGCCTTTGGCATTCTCGGCAATCTCCTCGGTGGTCATCATAATAACCTCCTTGCCGTCAACCACTGTGCCACGCAGTTTGAGCGCCTGGGTCGGAACCTTGTCGGAGTTGTATGCATAGCCCCAAATGGTGTCGTTCTGGAAGGCATTGACGGGCACAAAGGGTTTCTCGCTTTCTGCCGTCTTCTCTGCCCATAGGCGGTGGTCGTAGTCGGTGCCATCGAACTCTATGGTCTTGGCTACGGGGTCAAATGTGCCCACTAAGCGGGGACGAGGAAGACCAAAGAGTCCCTCCGCAACGTATTCATATTTACCCACCTTGTAGAGTTGCATATAGAACTGACCCCTGCCCTCGCGAGTGGCATCAGCGGGTGCTGTGTAGCGTGTGTCGTAGTAGCCAACCTTCACTGCGGGAGCCTTCTCGTCATCGACGATGGTGAGGGTGGTGCTCTCAATGGTACCCTTCTCAGAGCCCTCCACCTTGATGATTTTGAAGAGGATAGTGATGGTCTCGTTCTGCAAGTAGTCGTTGTCCGCTACCGAGAAGAAGATTTTCTTGTTGTAGTTGGTGTAGGTAACCTCCACACCCTCAATCAGGGCAGTGCGGTCGCCGGTTGAGGTTACGGTGTAGCTCTCGTCGGTGGTGATGAACTTCAACACCTGGTCGAGCACGAGCTCCTCGCCCTTGTCGTTCTTGCCCGTGAGCATCTCCACGCTGATATCTACCACTACGGGAAATTTGTAGGGCGACTTCATCAGATAGACCGATATATCCTCCTTGTCGGCACCCTCGTTGGCACTGAAAGAGGTGTAGCTAAACTCCAAATCGGTGGCTTCGGGCTCGGGGTTGCAGCACACCGAGGTGAGTATAATCCCCAGAGTAGCAACAATTTTGCCCGCAAGTTTCAAAAATTTTCCCATAGTCTATGGTGTGTCTAAAATGTGTCAAAAAGTATTGTCTGTCTTGTTGTGCGTCGCATCACGCGCGCACATTATGCAAAGGTAACGTATTTTTTTCGGAAAAAGTACAAAATGACGACCAAATTTGTTGTCGAGCGTCTAACGTCTAACGTCCAACGTCTAAGGTCTAACGTCTAACGTCAATAGTCCTAAGGCATATAGGGCATATAAGGCATAGGAACCCTTAATTTTCAATTCTCAATTTTCAATTGACCAGCCTTCGGCTGCTCTAAAATGCTCCCGCTCGGCATAGTCTGCGAGCAGCCTCTGCCCTCGCTTACTCGCATTTGCCTCAATTCTCAATTTATCGCGGAGCGATATGTGTCGTAGAGCGCCATTACCGATTCGGTGTAGGCAATGGTGGTGGGGGCGTCGCCGAAGCGGCGCATCTTATAGTCGCTGGTGGCAATCCACTCTGGGCGACTCATATTGGTCATCATACGTTTTATATCCTCCCAACACTCCTTCGAGCCGCCCTCGGCAGCGACAAGCCTTTGTGCTTCGAGTGTGCGCGTGATGCCACAGTTGTAACTCGCAACCACGATGGCTATCTGGTCGTCGGTGGCAGGAAAGTCGCCAAAGCCGAGTGCACGGCTGCTACGCCTCAGGAGCCTTGCTGCGAGCGATATGTTGGTGCTCGGGTCGGCAAGGTCGTAGCCCTCATCGAGTCCCAAATCCTCGGCAACAATGGGTGTCACCTGCATCAGTCCCACCGCACCCTTGTGCGACACTTGGTCGTTGCGGAAGCGCGACTCGTGGTATGCCATAGCCGACATCAGTCGCCAATCGACACCCACACTGCGGGCTGTGTGACGCAACTGCTCGTCCCACACCGAGATGCCACCAACGACCCTTGTGGGGCGATAGCGCAGCTGTGTAAATCGTTCAGCAATAGATGTTTTGCCAAAGTATAGTTCGACGAGTGTGGCATACTCCTCTGTATCTGCAAACTCGGCAAGCTGCTGGGTGAAAGCCTGCTTTATGGCTTTGGAGCCGAAGACCAAAATAATCTCGCACTCCTCCTCGATGGTCGCCACCTCGCGTAGCGAGCGGTAGAGGAAACGCACGAGTTCCGCCTCGCTGCGTTCGCAAATCATAGCCGCAGCCTTGCCTGCCACGACCCGTTTTGCCATCTCTATGCCGTCCATTTGGGCGGTGTCGCAAACAATCCCCTTTGCTTGGAGCGACGAGAAGGCGTGCGACTCCTGAAAGTGTTTGTCGGCGAGGATGGTTTTGCCCTGCCAATTGCCGTTTTCGATGCTTTTGATGTGCCACGAGGGGAGCATCAGCGAGTAGTTGGTGGTGTAGAAACTCTCCGAGGGGAAGTCGTGGAGCAGCACCCTCTCGGAGCGAGGAATGACGGCAATGTCTATGGTGCCGTCTTGCAGTCCGCGCCTTAGGGAATCGGTCGTAAGGTGGGGCGCAATGCGCAGTTTGCAGCCCAGCGAGCGAGCTACCGTATCGGCAACGTCTGCCGCAAAGCCGTAGTGTTCGCCACCCACAACAGCATAGCCCGCAGCGCTCCTCGATATGCCAAGCCTTAGTTCGCCCTCGAAGTTGTGGGGCTCGGGGTGGCAACCGACCATTGCAACAAGGAGTAGGAGGATGGCTGCGAGGAGTGAGTGGTGGCGTGTGGGTTTTGTCATAGGCAGAGGCTAATTGTCGAAGTACCAGCAGATACCATATTTGATAAGAGCCCTATTGTAGGGGTAGAAAGGCACGCTGAACGACTCCTTGAAGTTGTCCAGAAGGTTCTCGTTGGCGTGCTGATACTGCACAAAGATACGCATCGTTTTCCACTTGGCAGTGACGAAAATGTTGGTGTAGGGATAGTTGCCGATCCTTGCTTCGCTCTGGTTGTGGAACATCATCGTTGCAGGGTTGTATGCCTGTGCATAGTAGGGTGTATTGGCCCAGCAATCCAGACCTATTTTCAGCGTCAGCACATTCTTAACGGGCTGGAACATATAGTAATACGATATGTTACCTGCCAGGCGAGGTACGGGGAAGATGTCCTCGGCAGAGCTGTATTGGAACAGCAGACGATGGTCCAGATGCAGACCTCCGAAGGTGAAGTTCTGCTCCAAGTAGAGCCCCGTTACGCTCTCGGTGCTGAAACTCTGCTGGGGCATAGCGTTGGTGCCGTAGTATATGGGCTTGCCCACCAGCGATTGGGTAAAGACAAGTCGTGTGCCCGTGTGGGGTATGCTGAGGGTCACATTCAGCTCCGTAAAGCTCTGTTTGTCGAAGTCGTTATTCCACGCAAAGTGGTTCGAGAAGTAGTTTTGCTCCCAATACGAAGGGCTTTGCAGCGAGTAGGAGAACTCTCCCGAGAGGGTTATGGGTCGCTCTTTGAGGTAGAGGCTCAGGTTAGCCCTCGCCTTGAAGTCCAAGTCGCCTGCGCGGTAGCCCGCAACATTCACCCTCGCCCTACCTTGCCAATCGAGCCACTTGCCCATAAAGCCCCTTGCATCGGCATAGGCGTAGTAGGTGTTGAATTTCTCGGTGCGGTAGCCGCTTAGGTAGTCATCCAGGTGGAATTGGAAGTATTGGCGATGGTCCCAGCCCACGCCGCCATCGACACTTGCCACCACACCATTGCGGTCGTAGGGCACAAACTGCACAAACAGGCGGTTCGAGAGCAACGACTCGGCGAGCGTATCGCTCGTCTGGTTGGGGTCTATATACCAATTCTCGTAGAAGTTACGTTTTTCGACAATAGCTCCCGTGCGATCGGTGATGTTGTAGGAGGTGCCATTGCGAGTATCTTTGTAACGCCTGCCCCAACGGTTGTAGGTTATGGCGTGACCGAAGTGGATTGCTGTGCGGTCTGCCATAGTGAATACCGAGTCCGTGAGGGGTACAAAGGGTATGCCGTAGGTTTGCACCGCATAGAGCGAGGTGTTGGAGGCTTTGTTCAGAGCATCCGTCATCTTCATAGGCACGCCCTGCGCCGACTCGTAGAGGGTGTCGGTAATGTGCCACGCCTCCACCAAACCTCCATTTTCGCGTTGCGATATGGTGTTGGCGATGACTCCCGCGTGGAGCGAATAGCGTTTGCCCGTATGGTTCACGTTGCCCGCAAAATCGGTCACCTTGCCACGCTGCCAATTGTAGATGCCGCGCGAGTGGTAGGAGTTGTAGCGCACATTGAAACCCGTCGAGGGGGTGACGTTCTGTGCGTGTAGCACTTCGAGTTTATCCTCCGCGTAACGCTTCTGACCGCCCGTCTGATAGGCGAGCGAGGTGTAGGGGCGTTTGTTGTTGTAGTGCGAGTCGTTCTCGATGGTGAAGAGGTAGGAATAGTATCCCTTCACGAAGTCGAAGTCGTTGCCTCGGGGGCGGCGGGCAAAGTTCAGAGGGGTGCTCACACCTCCCAAAATACCCACATTGGCGTCACCCACATCCTCCCTCTGGAAAGGGTAGTCGCGCGAGAAGAGCCCTAAGAGGGTGTCGACCTGCTCCATACGGATGTTGTTGGTGTAGGTGTCTGGTACCCAGCGGAAGTGCTTCTGGCGACGTATGGAGTCGTTAAAAAAGTAGGATTCCAGGGGCATTATCTCTTTGATTTTCACCGAGTCAGCCTGCTGTTCCTGATTTATGGGGTTGCCGTTCTCGTCGAGCTCCACCTCGCCCGAGTAGGGGTTGTTGTTGGCGTTCTGCATTGCTGCCGCAAGTGCAGCACCACCGTCACGTCCGTAGTCTATGGCGTCCATACTTTGGGCGCGAGAAGTGATGGTGCCCAGCAGGAGTGTGGCACAGAGTGTGGAGAGTATGTAGAGTCCTTTTTTCACGCTTTTGTCTTATGCTCTGGTGTTTCTTTTTGCTTTGCAATCCTCTACGATATGCTGCACGAGCGAGGTGAGGATGTAGAGTACGATGATGACCCAAAGGGTTGCCAAACCGCCCACGATAAGAGCCGTAAGTGCCAAGATGATAAAGCCATAGCGCACAGCGTTTTCTCTTGTAGCAAAGCTCTTGAACTTGAACGAGAACATCCTAAGGGGCGAAATGAGCAGCCACGCGCCCACTACACCTATGGCAAGGATTATGCTGGGGGAGAGTGTGAGCACTCCCTCCGTCATAGCCCACGCCAATGAGCCAATGGCAATGGCGAGTGCGGGGGTGGGCAGTCCGATGAAGCTATCTTTCTGTTCGGGGTCGATGTTGAATCTTGCAAGCCTGAGTGCCGAGCAGAGCACCACACCAAGGCAGAGGAGCCACCACCAACCCACGCCGCCCGTAGCACAGAACATAGCCACCAGCAACAGCGAGGGGGTAAGACCGAAGCTAACCATATCGGCGAGCGAGTCGAGTTGCACACCCAGAGGCGAATACTGCCCCGTGAGCCTTGCTGCGAAGCCGTCGAGGAAGTCGAAAACGGCAGAGGTAAGTATGAACAGCAGAGGCAGTTTGAGGGATATGGTGCTGTCCCAAATCGAGGCAACGGTGCAGATTGTTGCCATTGCTCCGCACAAAAGATTGCCGAGCGTGAGCAGATTGGGCAGTGTGAAATACTTTATTTTCATATTTTAGCGTTCTAAAAGTAGCCTTACGGCAAAATAATATACCTTAATAATTGGCAAAGATAGTAAAATTTCGTACTTTTGTCCAATAGCAACCTTGGGAAGTTATGCAAAAAACGCACAACCGACCAAAAACATTGTCCTAAAAATGAACAGCAACCAATTTTGTGTGATTATGGCGGGTGGTGTAGGTAGCCGCTTCTGGCCCATCAGTCGCCGCCAACGCCCCAAACAATTCCTCGATGTACTCGGCACAGGCAAGAGCCTGCTGAGGGCTACTTTCGAGCGTTTTGCCAACATTATTCCCACCGAGAACATCCTCGTGGCGACCAACACGGCGTATCGTGATATGGTGTTGGAGGAGATTCCCGAGATTGCCTCTTCGCAGGTGCTATGTGAGCCTATGGGCAAGAATACGGCGCCCTGCATCGCCTATGCAGCAATGCACATCAGGGCACTCTGCCCCGAGGCTACGATGGTTGTGAGTCCCTCCGACCACCTTATTCTCAACGAGCATCATTTCTGCGAGGTTATACAGCAATGTATGGACTTTGTGGAGGAGAAGAACGACACGTTGCTGACCATCGGTCTGGAACCCACCCGCCCCGAAACGGGATATGGCTATATCCAAGTCAATAAACACGTTGCCTCGGGAAAGTTCAATAAGGTCAAGACCTTCACCGAGAAGCCCAACGCCGAGCTTGCAAGGATTTTTGCCGATAGTGGCGAGTACTTCTGGAACTCGGGTATCTTTGTGTGGAAGGTGCCGACAATCCTCGAAGCCTTCCGCGAGCACCAGAACGAAACCTACACCATTCTCGACTCCATCCGAGAGCACTATGGCACCCCCACCGAGCAGGCGGAGCTCGACAGGGTCTACCCCGAGTGTGGAGGCATATCGGTCGATTATGGCATTATGGAGCGCTCGTCGAATGTGTGGGTGCGTTGTAGCGACTTCGGGTGGAGCGACCTGGGAACCTGGGGCTCCATCTACCAGCACTCCTCGAAAGACGAGTGTGGCAACACCCTCCGTACGGGTACTTTCACCTTCGATACCGACAACTGCATCATAAAACTCCCCTCGGACAAAGTTGCCGTCTTGGAGGGTCTGCACGACTATATTGTGGTCGATACGGATGATGTGCTGATGGTCTGCCCCCGCAAGGCGGAGCAGCATATTAAGCGATTTGTGGAGACGGTGAAGTTTGAGACGGGCGACAAACACATTTAACTGCTTGGCATACCAAGCAGTTAAATGTGTTTGTAATTGAGAATTGAGAATTGAAAATTGAAAATTGAAAAATAGCCCTATATCTCCCATAACTCTCATAACTCCCATTTCTCTCATTTGAATTTTGCATTTCCAATGGAAAGTTTGTACGAAAAATACCTTGCCTCGACGGGCGTTGTGACCGACAGTAGAAAAATTGTCGGAGGAGAGATGTTCTTTGCCCTGAGGGGCGAAAACTTCGACGGCAACCTCTATGCCGCAAAGGCTTTGGAGGCGGGCTCTCGTTGGGCTGTGGTGGATAGTGTGGAGGTGGCGAAGGATGATCGCTATATTATTGTGCCCGATACACTTAGAACGCTCCAAGAATTGGCGCATTATCATCGTACAAGGCTCTCTATACCTGTGCTCGCCATAACTGGTACAAATGGCAAGACTACCACCAAGGAGTTGGTGGCAGCGGTTCTCTCGCGCAAATTTCGCACCTGCTATACGCAAGGCAATCTGAATAACCATATAGGCGTTCCACTGACGCTGCTATCCATACCCGCAGATGCCGAGTTTGCGATTGTGGAGATGGGGGCGAGTGCTCAGGGCGAGATTGCACTCTTGGCAAGCATTGCTGCTCCCGACTACGGACTTATTACCAACATCGGCAGGGCTCACTTGGAGGGCTTCGGCGGCGTGGAGGGAATCCGCAAGGGCAAAGGCGAACTCTATGACTTTCTTGCAAGGAGTGGCGGCGTGGCTCTCTATCGTGCGGATGATGAGGTGCTTGGCGCAATGGTTGCCGAGCGTGATGGCTTGCAGGCAGTGGGTTATAAGACATCGCTTGCCGAGGGTGTGAGGAGCAACCTTGTGGGCGACTATAACCGCTATAACATTGCCGCAGCGGTGGCGGTGGGCGAGTATTTTGGCGTGGGGCGCGAGGATATCTTGGCGGCTATTGCCGACTATACCCCTTCCAACAATCGCTCGCAGTCGATGACCACCGAGTGCAACCTGCTGACGGTGGACTGCTATAATGCCAACCCTTCGAGTATGGGCGTGGCAATATCAAATCATAATGCAACCACTCACCCCGACTATCCGCATAAAGTGCTGATATTGGGCGATATGCTCGAACTCGGCGAGTGGAGCCACGAGGAGCACGTAGAGGTGCTTCGGGCGGCTCTGGCAGGTACGGCAGAGAGGGTACTGCTTGTGGGCAGCAACTTCGCAAAAACCGAAGAGGTGGCTGATGGTAGGGTGGTGCGCTTTGCGGGTGCGGCAGAGCTGGCTCTGTGGCTCGACGAGAACCCTTTGAAGGGTGCTTTTGTGCTCGTTAAGGGCTCGCGAGGTGTGGGCTTGGAGAGAGTCCTCGCCAAATTGTAGCAAAAACGTATCTTTTTCGTTCCTTATTTTTCCGTTTTTCGTTTTGGAACGCTACTTTTGTAGCGGTTAAGGTGCTGTTATTTTAGATGAAGAGAGAAAGAAGCCTTGTAGAGAATCTGTTGAGCATCCTCCGAGTGGGGATGATGCTGCTTGTCGCTCTGTGCGCGACACTCTCTGTTGAGGCTCAATCTCATATTCTGCGCCCCCTGAAAGGCAAAAATCTCGAAGGCAGACTCACTCCCACCGAACGCAGGGGACAGTGGGGCTATGCCGATGAGAGGGGTAAAACCATCATCAAAGCAATTTTCTCGGACGTAAAACCATTTGAAGACACTCTGGCGAGGGTTAAATATGGCTCTCAGTGGGGTGTCTTGCGTCGTAATGCCGAGTACCTGTTCGAGCCTCAGTTCGACACCATTGCCCCCTTCGAAAATGGCAGGGCGTGGGTTGGACACGGAAATAAGTGGGGTTTGATAGGTGCCGACGGTAAGGAGCTTTTCGCGCCCCAATTTCACGCTCCTGCGACCTTCGAGAGAGGTCGCGCCTGGATCGAAAAGGAGGAGCGCTGGGGACTTATTAGTGAAGATGGCGAGGTGCTATTCGGCTTTGAGCTCTACGATACACCGAAGTTTACCGATGGTGTCTGCTGGGCACATTGGGGTGGTGGCTGGGGAGCCCTGACGCCCGAGGGTGTGGTGCTCTTCGAG
Organism: Tidjanibacter sp.; assembly: GCA_045602145.1. Classification (GTDB taxonomy): domain Bacteria; phylum Bacteroidota; class Bacteroidia; order Bacteroidales; family Rikenellaceae; genus Tidjanibacter. The sequence continues at coordinate 13,890 of JAZSAY010000045.1, read as the reverse complement.
CCTGTGCTGTTTACACGCCCCGCATTCTTCAATGGCATCTGCTGGACCCGCTGGAATGAGGGTTGGGGTGCCATAGACTATCAGGGAAACGTCATCTTCGAACCCGTCATCGAACAGATGGACGACTTCTCGGAGGGCGTTGCTTGGGCACGCTGGTCGGGAGGCTGGGGTGTTATTTCATCTCTTGGCGAGGTCATCTTCGAGCCCGTGTTGGATAGTCACCCGATGTTCGACAAGGGTGTGGCGTGGACTCGCTGGAATGGTCGCTGGGGAGCCCTATCGGTTGGAGGCGAGGTAGTCTTTGATGCTGTACTCGACGAGAAACCCCACTTTGGGGACTCGGGCGTGGCGTGGGTAAGCAATAATGGCTATTGGGGAGCGGTTCGTAACGACGGCTCGCCGGTGTTTGACTTCGTGGTTGAGCAACAGCCTGCCTTTGGCGACGATGGCGTGGCTTGGGTGCGTTGGAATAACCGCTGGGGTGGCGTGGACCGCCACGGCGAGGTGATATTTGATGCCGTATTGGAGCATCAGCCACTCTTCGACGAGGGAGGTGTGGCTTGGGCTAAGTGGAACTCGCAGTGGGGTGTTGTGACCCACTCGTGCGAGGTGTTGCTTAATGCCGTACTCGGCTCGGAACCACTCTTCGACGAAAAAGGCATAGCGTGGGCAGAACGCAGTGGAGAGTGGATAGCTGTCGGCAAGCGGGGCGAGATTCTCTCCGAGGTCGCTGTGGCTACCAAACCAATTTTTGGTGGTAATGACTACGCTTGGGTGGAGTGGAACGGCAAGTGGGGCTCCATTACCCGCGAAGGTAAGGTGATGTTTGACGCTCGACTCACGGAGTGTCCATCGTTCGAAAGTGGCGATGTCGCTTGGGTAGAGTGGGGCGGCAGGTGGGGAGCAGTAGCACCCAACGGACGCATCGTCTTCGACGCAATTCTCTCCTCGCGCCCAATCTTCACAGAGGATATGAATAGAAGTTGGGTGGAGTGGAACAGCCTGTGGGGTGTTGTGAGCCGCGAGGGTAAGGTCATCCTCTCGGCAATGCTCACCGAGCGTCCCGAGTTTTCGGAGGGACAAGATAGGTGCTGGGCACAGTGGGATGGTGCCTGGGGTATTGTGACACGAAATGGCGAGGTGGTTCTCAACCCGTTCCTAAAAAACGAGCCCGAGTTTGACTCCGAGGGTCTTGCTTGGGGCTTGTGGGGCGGCAAATGGGGTGTCATCTCGCGAGAGGGAAGCATTGTGCTACGTCCTCTGCTTGACCAGAAACCACACTTCAAGCAGGGCGAGGAGTCCGCTTGGCTCAGATGGAACGATAAGTGGGGCGTGATAAGCCGCAGGGGCGAGGTGCTGTGCGAGGCATCCTTCTCGGAGTGCCCCGACTTTGGTGAGAGAGAGGAGATGTGGTATGAGTGGCGAGGTGGCTGGGGCGTCATTACCCGCGAAGGAAGGGTAAAAGTCGAGCCTACACTCGACCTAATGCCCGTCTTTAACAATGGATATGCCTGGGTGAGGATAGACGATAAGTGGGGCGTTATGGACGAGGAGTACCGTATGGTTATGCCCGCACACCTTGCCGAAGAGGGCAGCGGACGTCTGTTCATAGGCACTACGGTGGTCGACGTTGCCCAAAACGGAGCAATAACCTACGACGCAATCGAACACGTAGAGACCGATGGTGACTCGGGCGGATACTTCATTATACACCGTGGCGACCAAGTAGGAATTATGGGTCTGGATGGTACGCTCATCATCGCTCCCGAGTGGGACGAGGTGCACTACCGCGAAGGTGTAGCACTGCACGCTGTGCGTAAGGGTATCAAGTGGGGATTCGTGGACGATATGGGCAGTGTGGTTGTGCCCTGCCGCTACGATAGGACCTCGGGCTTCGGCTCTCAGGATGTGGCAATGGTAGCCATAGGCGATAAGTGGGGTCTGATAGGTGGCGGAGGTAGGGAGTTGACTCCCTGCAAATACGACCATATAGAGCCCTTCGTCGAGGAGCTGGCGATGGTTGTGGGCAACGGTCGCTATGGCTTTGTGGACGAGCAGGGTAGGGAAGTTGTAATCTGCAAGTTCGAAGAGGCAAAGAGTTTCAGTGGTGGCAGAGCAGCCGTCAAGTCGCGTGGCAGTTGGGGCTACCTCAGCCGCGACGGAGAGATGATTATCCCCGCATCGTTCAGCGACGCCGAGAGCTTCTCGGAGGGTGTCGCTGCCGTCGAGACCGCAAGCGGTAAGTGGGGTTATATAACCACCAGCGGCGACTTCTCTATCACTCCACGATTCGATAGCGCTGAGAGGTTCGAGGGAGGTTTGGCTGCCGCAACTCTCAATGGCGTGGCATACTATATTGATCAACGTGGCAACTGTCTCTACGACTATCGTGGCGAGGAGATATCCGAAACGGGATATGTGATTGTAGGCTACAAGGGTCGCTATGGTATTGTGGATGGTTCGGGCGAGGTTGTTACCTCGTGTAAATATAGCGCCATTGGCGAGTTCTCCGAAGGGTATGCCGCGGTTAAGGTTGTTGATAAGTGGGGCTATATAGATGCCACCGGTAAGGAGATTATAGAGCCGCGTTTTGCAACTGCCGAACCATTCCGTGAGGGACTTGCCCGAGTCGTCGAGCGTACCAATGTGGAGTTTGTAAACACCTCGGGCAGAACGGTATTCACCTCACGCTACGACAATGCTCAGTCGTTCAATAAGGGCTACTCGATAGTGGTTCGTATGGGACGTTATGGAGCTGTCGATGGTCGTGGCAATGAGGTTGTGCCCTGCCTCTACGAGAGGGTCTATCCTATGGGCGAGGGTCGCTTTGCGGTGCGCCACGACGGCAAATGGGGCTTTGTGGGCTTGGATGGTATGCCTATTGTCCCCTGCATCTACGACGCTGTGAGTGAGTTTACAGACGGCGTGGCTGCCATAAGACTGAATGGCAAGAGGGGGTTGGTTGACACCTCGGGTAAGGTGCTGAGGGAGCCCGTGTTCGACCTTATAACCACCTTCGAGAATGGCTTTGCCGCCATCATTATGGAGGGTCAGGCAGGATATGTACACAAATGTGGCGAGTATGTTCTGCTTAATAAAGTGCAATAAACAAGTAGTTGAGAATGAAGAAGATATTGATGATAGTGTCGGCTCTGGCACTATGTGTTGGTTGCGGGCATAAGAGTAGCCCCGCAGGAGTTATCGAGGAGTGCTGGCAAAGACTCTCGGAGGGTAAGGTGCGCGAGGCTGTCGAGCTGATGGATGTGGCGGAGAGCGAGGTGGCTCTCTACCGCCAGATTTACGAGGAGCAGTGCGGCGAACTCTTGGAGGCGGGCGGTATGACCGATTTCGAGGTGCTGAGTTTCAGCCAGGGCGAAACGGACGCTACGGTGGAGGCTATCGTTACACTTCGCAACGGACAGAACATTGGCGCAACCTACAAACTCATCAAACGCGACAAACGCTGGCTCATTACAGAATAATGTGCAGTAGAGTTTGCCCGAGCGGTACCACTCCGAGTCGGAGAGTTTAAAAGTTGGGAGATAAAGTTTTTATCTCTCAATTTTTATTTATAACTTTGTGAAAAATTATAAGTTATGACTATAATCCAGCTTGAATATCTCCTTGCGGTGGCTAATTGCGGGAGTTTTTCGAAGGCGAGTGAGATATGCTTCGTAACGCAGCCCTCGCTCAGTATGCAAATCAAGAACCTCGAAGACGAACTTGGCGAGATACTCCTCGACCGCTCCAAAAAGCCCGTAGTGCCCACGCAGGTGGGTGCTCTGGTAATTGAGAAAGCCAAAGAGGCACTGCTGGCGTACAACAACGTGAAGGAGTGCGTGGCAGAGCTCAAAGGCAGTGTGGCAGGTAAATTGAGGCTCGGTGTCATTCCGACCATCGCCCCCTATCTGCTGCCCCGCTTTGTGCACACCTTTGCGGAGCGTTACCCCAAGGTGGAGTTGGAGATTAGGGAGATGATAACACCCGAGATTATCCGCGCAATGGATAGCGACGAGCTGGATGCTGCGCTGTTGGCTGGCGGCACCTGCCCCGACCGCATCACCGAGCAGGAGCTCTTCGACGACCGCTTCTACGCCTACGTCTCGCCCGAGAACCCACTCTCGGCACGCACCAATCTGCGTATTGAGGATATTTATGGCAAAGACCTCATACTGCTCTCCGAAGGGCATTGTCTAAGGGACCAAGTCATCGAACTATGTGGCTCGAACCGACTTAGTGAGTTGCCCTACACCTTCCAGAGTGGCTCGCTCGAAACCATTATGAGGATTGTGGACACGACCTCGATGCTCACCGTCATTCCAGAGATGGCTCTGCCCTACATCCCTGAGGCTCTCAAAGGGCGTGTGAAGACTCTCGCAAAGGGAGCTGCTTCGCGCAAAGTGGTGATGGGCGTGCGCCGAACATACGCCAAAGAGACCATCATCGCAGCCCTCCGAGAGGTGATAGTGGAGTGTTATAGGAAAAAAAGCACCCCAAAAGGTGTGTAATTCGGAGCGAAAGTACTACATTTGTAGTTCTGTTAGAAATAAATAGTAAAGGAAACAAAAAATATGACTCAGAAACTTATTGATAACATAGTGGAGGCTATTCAGGACAAGAAGGGTCACAACATCGTGTCGCTCGACCTGAGTGCTCTGGAAGGTACAATTTGTGATGCCTTTGTGGTGTGCAATGCCGACTCCACCACACAGGTTGATGCCATCGCCGATGGCATTGTGGAGGCTTTGGAGGAGAAACTTGGCGAGAAACCCCGCCGTGTGGAGGGCAAGACCAATGCTGCGTGGATTGCGGTGGACTATGTGGATGTTATGGTTCACATCTTCCTCACTCCCCTGAGGGATTACTATCGTTTGGAGCAACTTTGGGCTGATGCGCCTGCTACGCGCTACGAGTCAGAAGAATAATGCGGCTGATTTATGTGGGCGATTTCTGTGGGCGAGTGTGCCTTGTGGGTGCTTTTTGCACCAAACTGCATATCGCAAGTTCCTCATTTGCGCCAAGCAAACTGCGGACTTGCTCATTTGTTTGGCACAAAAATCCCTCCACAAAACCAACTCGCTGTGAGCACATCTCGCACCGCATCTGCTGCGTTACGCTCGGTCTCGGAATGCTCATTTACCTCTGAGTAAACTCCGCTTCCTCGCCCTTCGCAAGCCTTGCATCTGCGGCACGATATGCACTCGCTGGGATTAGGGTCTAACGTCTAACGTCAATAGTCCTAAGGCTCATAGGAGATTAAGGACTGTAAAGACTTTGAAGACCTATAATAATTTTCAATTTTCCATTTTCCATATTCAATTCGTGGGTACTAAACCCCAACAATTTACGTTACTGATTAAGTAAAACAACAAAACACAAATAGATTAGATGGATAACAACACAAACAATAAGGGTGGCGGTAATCCCAACCCCAACAACAATATGCCACCTCGCAACCCTATGCAGCCAAGGCGTAGGCGCGGACCTCTTTCGTTCTTCTATGGCTTTTGGGTGCTGATGCTTGCGGCACTCTTCCTGATGCCCCTTTTCGATGGCAGTGGCACTCCTCGCAAGATTGAGTGGAACGCCTTGCAGGAGATGATTGTGGAGGGCGATGTGCAGAAAATTGAGGTCGTGAACGACAAAACGGCACGCATCTACCTCAAAACAGAGGCAGTGGAGGAGTATCGCAAGATGCCGACCTACAAGTCGTTGCCCGACACCAAATACCAATTCACCTACAACATCGGCAACCCCGAGATTTTCCGCAACGACTTGGCGCAGATTGCCGAGCGTTATGGTGTGGAGGTACCTGTGCCTGCGTGGGAGTATGCCACCAACTTCTGGCGCGAACTCGCTGGCTGGCTGCCTATGATTTTCTTTGTGGTGCTGATGTTTATGATGTTCCGTTCTATGGGTCGCGGTGCGGCAGGGCAGAACGGTGTTATGAACGTAGGTAAGTCGCGTGCGCAGGTCTACGACAAGGACAACGCCAACAAGATAACCTTCAAGGATGTTGCAGGTTTGGAGGAGGCAAAGGTCGAGATTATGGAGATTGTCGATTTCCTCCGCAAGCCCGAAAAATACCGCGAACTCGGTGGTAAAATTCCTAAGGGAGCACTGCTTGTAGGTCCTCCGGGAACGGGTAAAACGCTGCTGGCTAAGGCTGTGGCAGGCGAGGCGAATGTACCCTTCTTCTCCATTAGTGGTAGCGACTTTGTGGAGATGTTTGTGGGCGTGGGTGCTTCGCGTGTGAGGGACCTCTTTGCTCAGGCTAAGGAGAAAGCCCCCTGCATTGTCTTCATTGATGAGATTGACGCCATAGGTCGTGCAAGGGGCAAGAATGCCGGTTTCTCGGGTAATGACGAGAGGGAGAATACTCTCAACCAACTCCTTACGGAGATGGACGGCTTTGGTACCAATTCGGGCGTTATTGTGCTGGCAGCCACCAACCGTGTGGATATTCTGGATAAGGCTCTGCTGCGTGCAGGTAGGTTCGATAGGCAGATTGATGTGGGTTTGCCCGAGCTGAAAGAGCGTGAGGCTATCTTCGGTGTGCATATGCGCAAGCTCAAACTTGCCGATGATGTAAACGTGGAGTTCTTGGCAAAGCAAACTCCCGGTTTTTCGGGTGCCGACATTGCCAACGTATGTAACGAGGCGGCACTCATCGCTGCTCGTGGCGATAAGAAGGCTATCGACAAGGAGGACTTCCTCGCGGCTGTGGATAGGATTATTGGCGGTTTGGAGAAGAAGAGCAAAATCATCACCCCCGCCGAGAAGCGCAAAATTGCCTTCCACGAGGCGGGTCACGCAACCGTTAGCTGGCTCTTGGAGCATGCTAACCCACTTGTGAAGGTTACAATCATACCTCGTGGTAGGGCTCTCGGTGCGGCTTGGTATCTGCCCGAGGAGCGACAACTGACCACCACCGAGCAGATGATGCACGAAATGGCATCGCTCTTGGCGGGTAGGGCTTCGGAGCAACTCACCTTTGGCGAGATCTCCACAGGTGCACTCAACGACCTCGAGAGGGCTACGAAGATGTCCTACGCAATGGTCAGCTACTATGGTATGAGCGACAAGGTGGGCAACCGTTCCTACTACGACTCTACGGGTCAGAGCGACTACTCCTTTGCAAAACCTTATAGCGAACAGACTTCGGAACTGATTGATAAGGAGGCTAAGGGACTGATTGATAAGGCATTCAAGATGGCTACCGACATCCTTGCGGAGAACAAAGCGGGACTTACCGAACTTGCCGAGTTGCTTTTGGAGCGCGAGGTGGTCTTTGCAGAGGATGTGGAGCGTATCTTTGGTGCAAAAAGAAAGAGTTAGCAACTCTTTCTTTTTGTGGTCTAACGTCCAAAGTCTAACGTCTGACGCCTTGGACATTTTTATATTTGATTAGAAAAAAGACGTTTGACGTTTGTCGTTAGACGTTCGACAAAATAATTTTTATGAGCTTAAAAGGTAAAAATCTCGGACTGAGAACTGTGGCAGGTGCTGCCCTGGGCGTTATTGTCGTGGGTGCGGCGTTGTGGTCGCCTTGGGCTTTGGCTGTGGTGGCAGCAGTGGTTGTGGTGCTCGGACAAGACGAACTCTTCCGTATGGCAGCCTTGCGTGGCGAGGTGCAGCCTATGGGTACGCTGGCGATGTGTCTTGGTGTGCCTCTGGTTGCGGAGTGCGTCTTGGAGCCATCGCCTGTGGTGTTGCTCACCATTCTGTTCTTTGTGCCGCTGCTCTTTGTGGCAGAACTCACAAGGGGCAAACAGCGACCTTTGGAAAATATCGCCATCACGCTCTTCGGACTGCTCTATACGGCTGTGCCTATGGCTATGATGATGCTCGTGGGCTTCGTGGAGGGCGAGTGGGAGCCTGCAAGGGTGCTGGCTATTATATTTATGGTGTGGGTCAACGACATCTTCGCCTACCTTGTGGGTTGCTCCTTCGGCAAACATAAGATGTGCCCCACAATCTCGCCCAAAAAGTCGTGGGAAGGCTTCTTTGGTGGCTTGATTTTCGCTGTGGGCTTCGCTATGGCTGCGGGCTATATGATGGAGGGTAACATCTACGCTTGGGGTGGTCTTGGCTTGGTGGTTGCTTTGGCAGGCGTTGCGGGCGACTTGGTGGAGTCGATGATAAAAAGAGAGTATGATGTGAAGGACTCGGGCAACCTTATCCCCGGTCACGGAGGCATCCTTGATAGGTTCGATGCGCTGCTTGTGGCTATGCCCTTTGCGTATGTTTATATGATAATTTTTGGCTTATGAGAATAAACCCCGAAGGGAGAGAGGGTATTAGGATTAATACCTTCATATTTGCTATCATCATTGCCGTAGTTACCGCTACGGCTTTGGTCTATGATTGGGCGTGGTGGGTGCTCGCACTCGTTGACGCCTTTTTGCTTTGGCGCATCATCTTTGTTATCCGCTTCTTCCGTGACCCTGTGCGCCCGCTGGTGCAGGAGGAGGGTGTGGTCTTCGCGCCTGCCGATGGTAAGGTTGTGGTTGTTGAGGAGGTCGATGCTCCCGAGGGTATGGAGTGTGAGAGATGCTTGCAACTCTCGGTCTATATGACCTTCTACAATGTACACGTCAATTGGCACCCCATAGGGGGCGATGTTGTCTATAAGGACCACTTCGAGGGCGACTTCCTGCTGGCGTGGCACCCCAAGAGTTCCTCGCTCAACGAACACACAACGGTTGCGGTGCGCACCGAGGGTGGCACAGTGGTGGTGTGGCGACAGATTTCGGGCTGGATTGCACGAAGGATTGTCTGCTACCCCGAGGTGGGCGATAGGGTGGAGCAGAACACCAAGTCGGGCTGCATAAAGTTTGGTTCGAGGGTGGATGTATTCCTGCCTTTGGGAACGGAACTATTTGTGAAGGTGGGCGATAAGGTTGTCGGCTCACAAACACGCTTGGCACGACTCAAATAAGTATAAAGAAGAAACAATATAACGACTTACGGATGAACAATTTTCACAAATATCTCTTGGGCGCGGTGGCTCTTGCGGCTACGGTGGCTGTCTTTTGGTTTTTTGGCGACATTGTCTTCTATGTCTTCATTGCGGGCGTGCTGGCTATTATGTGCCAACCTCTGGTGGGCAAAATTGCGAGCGTTAAGGTCTTGGGAAGGAGCGTTCCCCGCTGGTTGGCGGCTCTTGTGGGCGTGTTGGCTGTGTGGGCGGTGATACTGCTCTTCTTTGTGCTCTTCATCCCCCTCATATCGGGTAAACTGAGCGACCTGGCGCACCTCGACTACCAATCCATTCTTGCACCACTGCGCGAACCTATGACCGACCTCGGTCTTTTCCTCGAAAAATACTTCAAACTAAATATCTCCGAGAGTTCGCTGACCGAGATGTTGGTGGGATATATTAAAGACTTTGCCGAGCGTGGTAGTCTAACCTCGCTTGTGTCATCCATCTTCTCTGTTGCGGGCAATTTTGTGGTCGCTGCGGTTAGTATCTCCTTTATCGCCTTTTGGTTTATGAAGGAGGAGGGACTCTTCCTGAGGATGTTGCTCGCTGTGGCTCCGACCAAATACGAGGATAACGTAAAACGTGCCGTGGAGTCCATCACCTCGCACCTTTCGCGCTACTTCCTGGGTGTGCTCATACAGATTACCATTATGAGCACCATTGTGACCATCATCCTTGTCTGCTTCGGCTTCGAGTTCCAAGACGCCATCTTTGTGGGCGTTGTGGAGGGTGTCTTCAATATCATCCCCTATGTTGGTCCGTGGATTGGCTTCATACTGAGTGCCCTCTCGGGTCTGACGTTCGTTACCACTTCGGGTATGACCATCGCGTATGTTGTGGTGGTTATTGCAGCAACGATTTTGGCGGCTCAGGCGATAGATAACTACTTCGTCTCGCCCAAGGTATTCTCGCACCAACTCAACGCACACCCCTTGGAGATATTCCTCGTGACACTCGTTGCGGGTTCCTGCTCGGGCGTGGGCGGTATGCTCGTTGCCATCCCCGCCTACACTGTCCTCAGGGTGCTTGCAAAGGAGTTTCTCTACAACTTTAAGGTGGTACGGAAACTGACGTCTAACGTTTAACGAGCGAATCTCGTTGGTAAATTTTGCACCGCACTGCGATAGGCGGCTTCCTCATTTACGAAGAGTAAACTACGGAGCCGCCTTCTTGTTTGGCACAAAATTTCCTCAATGATATTCTACTCGTTGTTCTTGTCTGATGTCTAATGTCAATAGGGTTTATAGGGCATATAGGGCTTATAAGCCTTATTATGGGAGTTATGGGAGATATGTGAGATATGTGAGTAAACTTAATTTTCAATTTTCAATTTTCAATTTTCAATTCGTCCTACCACTTAATAGGTGCTTTGCCCATAGAGAGGAGGTAGTTGTTGGCTTGCGAGAAGTGGCGGCAGCCGAAGAATCCGTTATGTGCCGACAGAGGCGAAGGGTGGGCTGCCCTCAGCACAAGGTTGCGTGAGCCATCCACAATGGCGCCCTTCTTCTGTGCGTAGTTGCCCCAAAGCATATACACAACTCCGCTTTTGAGTTCCGAGAGGGTCGCCACAATAGAGTCGGTAAACTGCTCCCAGCCGTGACCTGCGTGCGAGGCTGCCGAGTGAGCCCTCACCGTAAGGGTGGAGTTGAGCAACAGCACGCCCTGCTCTGCCCACCTATCAAGATTGCCGCTTGTGGGTATGGGTGTGCCGAGGTCGGCATTTATCTCCTTGAAGATGTTGCGTAGCGAGGGCGGAAATTGCACCCCATCATTGACCGAAAAGCACAAACCATTAGCCTGCCCCTCGCCGTGATAGGGGTCCTGACCGATAATCACAACCTTCACATCGTCGGGCGAGCATTTGTCCAGAGCGCGGAAAATGTTACTGCCGGCAGGATAGACCGTATGGCTCGCATACTCCCCTCGCACAAACCTTACGAGTTCCTCAAAATAGGGTTTGTCGAATTCGGGTTGGAGGAGTTCTTTCCAAGCCTCGTTGATGCGCACGTTCATAGCAAAGGGATGTTTTTTATGGGGTTATTCGTATAGATAGCAAAGTATGTGGTCCTCAATCTGTTGGTAGTGAACTCGGGGTGTCGCCAGACCATATAGTTCGGCACCGAGGGTCTTGGTGGAGGTATCAATATCGGTCACTATCATATCTTGCAGAAAGTCCAGTCCCTCCTTGCCACCATATTTATATAGTGCCTCCTTGGCACTCCACACCAGAGCCTCGAAGTGTTCGCCCACCTGCCCCTCGAACTGCTCGCGCTCTTCGGGGGTTATGTAGCGCGAGGCGACTCTGCCAAAGGACCTGCCGAGCGACTCAACATCCACCCCGCAACGTGTGCCACAGAGCATCACTGCCACCCACTTGCTACTGTGCGAGATGCTCAGGTAGTGGTACCCTTGCGTGGGTTTGGAGAGCACCAAGGCTCCCGAAGAGGTATAGCGCAGCTCAGCCTCGCTGCCCAATATACCGCGCAGCATTGAGCGAGCCGTAGCCCACTGCTCCCTGCGCGAGGGGGCAACAAGACCTTGGAGGTGCTCCCTATCGCTCTCGGTCAATAGTTCCGAGTGCTCCGCCGAGTGCTCTACTCGCTCCACTCTCAGCAGAAAGGGTATCTCGTCTTTGGAAAGTTCCATAGGGGGGTGAGGTGGTGCTATTTTTCGACCTTAATCTCCTCGGCGTGGTGTCCCGACGCCTTCGTGACGGAGAGTTTTACGTTGTGTAGGGTGAAGCGGTCGCCCTTGCGGAGGAAATCCTTTTTGGCTTCGAGCAGCATACCAGCAATGGTCTCTGCCTCGCCTCGGCAGTCGTCGAAGGTACCCTCCTCCAACTCCAAAACCTCCTCCAAGAGTGCAATGTTCGCCTTAGCCTCAAAGATATATACGTCTTCGCCCAGGCGTTTGTAGAGTTGCTCCTCGGGGGCGTCGCTCTCGTCCGAAATCTCGCCCACAATCTCCTCCAAGATATCCTCCAACGATACCAAACCGAGTGTGGAGCCATACTCATCGACAACGATGGCAATATGCACCTTCTGGGTTTGGAACTCCTCCAAGAGTTCGTTAATCTTCTTGTGCTCGGGGGTGTAGAATGCGGGGCGGAGGTGTTTGTTCCACTCAAAGTCGCTCTCCTTGCCAACGTGGCGTAGCATATCCTTAACGTAGAGCATACCCACAATATGGTCGATGCTACCCTTATAGACGGGTATACGCGAGAAGCCACTCTCGTTAATCACCCTGCGCACCTCGTCGAAGTTTTCTTCCTCGTCGATGGCAACAATATCCATCCTCGGGTGCATAATCTCCTCCACCTCCTTCGAGGCAAACTGCACAATGCCGCTGAGCATCTCCTTCTCCGTTTCGCTCGGGTTTTCGGTAATCTCCAAGGCGTTCTCCAACTCCTCCATAGAGATATTCTCGGGCTGGATGATGCCCCTATTCTGAATGGCGTCGGAGTACTTCACAAGCACCAGCGAGAGGGGATGGAAGAGTCGAGTGAGGAAGTTGAGAGGCATAGCCACAAGGCGCGAAAAGCCGCTCGGGTTGTAGCTCGCATAGACCTTCGGGATAATCTCGCCAAAGAGCAACAACACAAAGGTCACCACAACGGTCTTGATGGTAAACTCCCAGCCCGCGGAGTGGAACTCCACAAGGCGGTCTATGAGGTTGTTGCAGAGCGAAATGATAAGGATGTTTACCAAGTTGTTGATAATCAATATAGTGGCAAGAAGCCTATCCTGATTGCTGAGCAGTTTCATTATGGCACGGTTGACAGCCGTAGGGTGTTTGCGCACCTTGTCCAACTGCGTGGGCGAGAGCGAAAACAGAGCCGTCTCGGAGCCCGAAGTGAGCGCCGAGCAACACAAAAGTGCCACAATGAAGAGTATGTTCCACACAAGACCCCAATCGAAGGGGTAGAATGTTACTATTGTAAGCGGGTGGGTAATATCCATCTGTTGTTAGAAGAGTGAGGGTTCGTCTTGTTGTGTCGCTTTGGGCTCCGCCGAGGGCTGTTCGGCTATCATCTCGCCAATCTGACTCTTGGTGCTCTTGACGTTGCCAATGAGTTGCAGACCCCTACGGAAGTAGGCGGGTTGCATCAGCAGGCTGTCGATATCTTTGTACTTCTCCGTAATGTTCCACTTCACGGCGCTCTCTTCCTCATCCTCGGTAGCAGCCGCAGACGAGAGTGTACGCCTCTCCTCCTCGGGAGCCATAGGCATCTCCTTGCGTCCCATCTGCTCGAAGCCCGTAGCCACCACTGTCAGCTCAATCTCGCCGTCCAAAAGGTCATCCGATGGACCTGCACCCCAGATGATGTTGGCCTCGGCACCGCCTGCCGAGATGCTCGCCTTGGACTGGATGGCGTCCTGCACCCTCACAGCCTCGTCCATCGTGAGCGACGAGTCGCCCGCATAGGAGAGGTTGAAGAGTATCTTCTTGGCACCCCTGATGTCCTGCTGGTTCAGAAGGGGAGAGTTCAGAGCCTTATCTACGGCAAGGTCAATCTTGTTCTCGCCGCTGGTGCGTGCCGAGCCCATAACTGCCAAGCCGCTACCCGTCATCGTAGTGCGCACATCCTCCAAGTCGACGTTGATGAAGTCCGTGCGGGTAATCATCTCGGCAATACCTTTGGCAGCTGTCGCCAGCACATCGTCTGCCTTGTGGAAAGCCTCCATAACGGGCAGCGAGCCATATATCTTCGAGATGTTGTCGTTGTGAATAACAACCATCGAGTCGGTGTTCTCCCTCAGGTCCTCCAAACCTTTTAGAGCCTGTCCCATACGGTTGGGACCCTCGCCACGGAAGGGGAGGGTGACGATAGCCACCGTAAGCAATCCCTTTGACTTGGCAGCTTTGGCGATGATGGGGGCTGCGCCCGTACCCGTACCACCACC
>JAZSAY010000044.1:0-25174 GCA_045602145.1 Tidjanibacter sp. | reverse complement strand
ATCAAGAAGGTTATGCTTATGGCTATGGTGGCTTGGGTGCTTCGCTTCGGTCTGTTTGGCGTTGGTAACCCCGGCGGTGGTGTGTGGATGTTCATCCTCTCGATGATTGTCTATGGCGTGGCATTCGACTTCTTCAATGTCAGTGGCTCGCTCTATGTTGACCAGGAGACCAAACCCGAAATCCGTTCCAGCGCCCAAGGTCTGTTTATGATGATGACCAACGGCTTTGGTGCCACAATCGGTACCCTCTCGGCACAGGCTGTTGTGAACGCTTGCGTAAATAGCAAACCCGCAGGTATTGAGCAGGTTGCAGGTTGGAGCGACGCTTGGCTCATCTTCTCTGCCTATGCACTCGTTGTGGCAGTGTTGTTTGCAATCATCTTCAAGTACAAACACCAGCCGAGCGCACCTCGCGAGTAAATTTCGCACCGCACTTCAATAGGCGAGTTCCTCATTTGCGCTGAGCAAACTGAGGACTCGCTTTTTTGTTTGGCACAAAATTTACTCCGCGATATGCACTCAGCATAGCGTGCAAGCCCGTTCCGCCCTTGCTTACTTGAATTTTGAATTTTGCATTTTGAATTTTGCATTCAAAAACGGTATCTTTGTGGGATGTTACGGATGTTTTTCAAAAACCTCTTTTGTGGAGGTCATAAGGAGCCCGATGTTATGAAGTATCTGGTTGTAGGACTTGGAAATATAGGTGCCGAGTATGAGGGCACACGCCACAATGCTGGGTTTGATGTGGCAGACAAATTGGTGGAGGGGCTGGGTGGCACCTTCACGCCCGACAGGTATGCCTCGAAGGCTGAGGTGAGGTGGAAAGGTCGCACGCTGGTCGTTGTGAAGCCCTCGACATATATGAACCTCAGCGGCAAGGCTGTGAGGTATTGGATGGACAAGGAGAACATCCAGCGCGAGAACCTCATAGTCATCGTGGACGACATAGCCATCCCCGTAGGTACGCTCCGCATCCGCGCAAAGGGTAGCGACGGCGGTCACAACGGACTGAAAAACATCGATGCTCTATGTGGGGGCAATAACTACGCCCGTATTCGAATGGGTGTGGGTGGCGACTTCCCGCAGGGACATCAGGTGGACTTTGTGCTGGGCAAACTCTCTGCCGAGGAACGTGTGGAGTTCGACAAGATGGTCGATGCGGCAGTGGCAGCCATCAAGGACTTCGCCACCATCGGCATCGAGCGCACGATGAACTACCATAATCACAAGAAGAAAAATTGAAAATGGAAAATTGAAAATGGAAAATTAAGGTGCGCCATAATTCTCAATTCTCAACTCTCAATTAAATCAAGACACTACCATTATTAACCAATAGCTGACAGCTGAGTGCTGACAGCCGAATGCTAAAAAGATATGACACGTATTGTTTCACCCTCGATGCTGTCGGCAGATTTCGGACACTTGGAGAGGGATACCAAGATGATAGACCGCAGTGCTGCCGAGTGGGTACATATTGACGTTATGGACGGCGTGTTTGTGCCCAACATATCGTTTGGTTTTCCTGTGCTGAAAGCCATCACTTCGGCAACCAAGAAGTTTATGGACGTACACCTGATGATTGTCGAGCCCGAGAAGTATGTGGTGCGCTTTGCAGAGGCGGGAGCCGACCTTGTGACCTTCCACATTGAGGCTACCGACAAGGTTGAGGAGTGTATCGACCTCATCCGCAAGGCAGGAGTAAAGGTGGGTATCTCCATCAAACCCAAGACCCCTATTGAGGTTTTGGAGCCCATTTTGGACAAGGTGGATTTGGTGCTCATTATGAGCGTTGAGCCGGGCTTTGGCGGTCAGAGTTTCATCGAGGGAAGCACCGAGAAGGTTGCAGCCCTGAGGAAGATGATTAACGAGAGGGGCTTGGATGTGATGATAGAGATTGACGGAGGCGTGAGCCGCCACAATGCCCGCGAGTTGTATGAGGCAGGTTGTGATGCCCTTGTGGCTGGCAGTGCGGTGTTCAAAGCCCCTGACCCCGAGGCGGAGATTGTTGCAATTCTCGAAGCGTAACTTCGAGCATTGCAAAATTGAAAATGGAAAATTAAGGTGCGCCTTTGGCGCAGATACAAAAAAATGCACCCGCAGGGTGCGCCATAATTTTCAATTCTCAATTCTCAATTCTCAATTCTCAATTCGAATATATGGTTTCGATAGATAATGTAACGGTAAGTTTTGGTGGCTGGGACCTTTTCAAGGAGATCTCGCTACTGATAAACCCACGAGATAGGATTGGTCTTGTGGGCAAGAACGGTGCGGGCAAGACCACGCTGCTGAAAGTCATTATGGGTATGCAGCCCCCAACGGCAGGTGTTGTGACGATGAGTGGCGACACCACGCTCGGCTACCTGCCCCAGCAGATGAAGGTCCACGACACCACAACCCTTGTGGAGGAGACCGCCAAGGCTTTCGAGGAGGTCTTGCACTTGGAGCGCGAGATGGAACGCCTCACAGCCGAGATTGCCCAGAGGGAGGACTACGAGAGCGAGGAGTATGGCGACCTTGTGCATAGACTTAGCGAGGCTACCGAACGTCACAATCTTCTGGGTGGCGAGAGCCGCGATGCGCAGATTGAGCGCACACTGCTCGGCTTGGGCTTCAAGAGGGAGGATTTGAACAAGCCGACAAGTACTTTCAGTGGCGGTTGGAGGATGCGTATCGAGCTGGCAAAATTGCTGCTAAGGCGTCCTTCGGTCTTTCTGCTCGACGAGCCTACCAACCACCTCGACATTGAGAGTATTCAGTGGTTGGAGGGCTACCTGAAAGATTATCCCGGTGCGGTGTTGCTCATCTCGCACGACAGAGATTTTTTGGATAACGTGACAAATCGCACTGTGGAGTTGTTGTTGGGCAAGGTCTACGACTACAAGGTGCCCTACTCGCAATATGTCGTTCTGCGCAAGGAGCGTAGGGAGGCACAGATTGCCGCCTACAACAACCAACAAAGGCTCATAGAGAAGACAGAGGAGTTTATCGAAAAATTCCGCTATAAACCCACCAAGAGCAACCAGGTGCAGAGCCGAGTGAAACAACTCGAAAGGCTCGATAGGATAGAGATTGACGAGGAGGACCTGAGCGCACTAAACCTCAAATTCCCACCTGCACCACGCAGTGGTCAGATTGTGGCAGAGATTAAGGAGGTGGGTAAGAGTTTCGGCTCAAAGAGGGTGTTTTCGGGCGCCAACTTCACAATCGAGAAGGGAGATAAGATAGCACTTGTAGGTCGCAATGGCGAGGGTAAGACCACGCTGGCACGCATACTCATTGGCGAGGTGGAGCCCTCGGAGGGCAGTGTCAAGAGGGGTGCCAACGTGAGCATCGGCTACTACGCCCAAAATCAAGACGACCTTATGGATGGCGACTTCACGGTATACGACACCTTGGACAAGGTGGCAGTTGGCGACATCCGCACCCGCCTGAGGGATATTTTGGGTGCATTTTTGTTCCGAGGCGAGGATGTAGACAAGAAGGTGAGGGTGCTCTCGGGTGGCGAGCGTTCGAGGCTTGCTATGGCGCGTATGATGCTCTCGCCCCACAACCTGTTGGTTCTCGACGAGCCCACAAACCATATGGATATGCGCTCGAAAGATATCCTCAAAGAGGCTATCAAGAAGTATGACGGCACGCTGGTGGTCGTATCGCACGATAGGGAGTTCTTGGATGGCGTGGTGGATAAGGTCTATGAGTTCCGCGATGGCAGCGTGAAGGAGTACTTGGGAGGTATCCGCTACTTCCTCGAAAAACGCCGCTTGGAAGATATGCGCCAGATAGAGGTGCGAGAGGCGGTCGTAAAGGAGCAGAAATCGACCAGCGGCAAGGAGGACTACCTCGCCAAGAAGGAGAACGAAAAACTAATCCGCAAGACTCAGAAGGCTATCGAGGAGAAAGAGGCTCTCATTATGGAGTTGGAGGGCGAGGTTGCCGAGTGGGACGCCAAACTCTCCGCACCCGAGCAGCACGGCATAGACCTCTCGGACAGCAAGGTCTTTGAGGAGTATAATGCTCTAAAACAGCGCCTTGCCTTCGAGGAACACGAGTGGGAGAAACTCTCCTACGAATTGGAGATACTCTCCAACTCGTAGAATTGAAAATTGAAGTTTATTTTCCTTAATGTCCTTAAAGCCCTTAAAGACTTAGGACTATTAACGTAGATATCAGACAAAAAAGATATATGGAAAACAGCGAATTTTTGAAGGACAAACGCGAGCGCAAACCTCGCACAGAGCATCAGACAATAGAGCAGCCACAATACAGCGAGGCACGCGATTTGAATTGGGAGGAGCGCACACGCTCCGCAAAACCCGCTTTCCGCAAGGAGAGTAAACCCCGTCGTGAGGGTCGCTCGGAGGAGGCAAAGCGTGTGGGCGAGGAGAACATCGTCTATGGTCTGCGCCCCGTAATTGAGGCAGTTCAGACCGACAAGCAGATTGAAAAACTCTACGTTCGCAAGGGTGCCGAGGGAGGACTTATGGCAGAACTCAAAGACCTCTGCTATCGCTCCCGCATCCGCTATCAGGAGGTGCCCGTGGAGAAGCTCGACCGCCTTACTCGCGGCAACCATCAGGGTGTGGTAGCAGTCATCGCCCCCATTGCTTACGTTGAGTTGGAGGATATTTTGGACCGCATACCCGAGGATGAGAAGGCTCTGATTGTGGTGTTTGACGGCGTTACGGACGTGAGGAACTTCGGTGCCATCGCCCGCTCGGCAGAGTGCGCAGGTGCTCACGGTCTTATCTGCCCGCTGAAAAACTCCGCACCCGTAAATGCCGACGCTATCCGTTCTTCGGCAGGTGCCCTCACCCGCATTCCCGTACACCGTGCAGGCAGCATACGCAACACTCTGAAAACCCTCGCTCAACAGGGTATGCAGATTGTAGCCGCCACCGAGAAGGCAGACACCCTGCTCTTCGATGCCGACCTTACGAAACCCACCGTAATCGTTATGGGCAATGAGGAGGTGGGTATCAGCAAGGAGGTGCTGAAACTCTGCGACTGCAAGGCTGCAATTCCTATGGTGGGAGCCATCGAGAGCCTCAACGTGTCGGCAGCAGCAGCCATTATGCTCTTCGAGAGCGTAAGGCAACGTTACTGCAAATAATCGGTTTGTGGCACTTGGAGGAGAGGAGTTATAGCATTGAGGTTGTGCGTAGTCGCAAGGCTATACGCATCTCACTCCGCGTCACGCGCCAGGGGCAGGTGCGTATGACCATACCTTGGTGGGGCTCTAAGAGGGCGGCACTCGCCTGGGTAGCCACTCGCCACGAGTGGATAGTGGCGGCGCTCGAAAGGGTCCGTCGCAAGCAAGAGGAGTGTCCCGCACGCACGCCCGACGAGGTGGAGGCTCTGCGCCGAGTGGCAAAAGAGAAACTACCCCGAATGTTGGAGGCGGCAAGCCTTCGCACAGGGCTACGCTATGGCAGACTCACCATACGCAAGAGTTACAGCCGCTGGGGAAGTTGCACCCGCGAGGGAAATATATCGCTCTCGCTATTCCTTGCCGCACTGCCCGACGAACTGATTGACTATGCGTGCGTTCACGAGCTGTGCCACACCATCCATCACAACCACTCGGCAGAGTTCCACTCGCTGGTCAACCTCCACACCGCAGGCAGGGAAAAAGAGTTGCAAAAAATGCTAAAAAATCACCAACCGAGATAGAAAAATGCTTGGTTTGAAGAAAAATTTGTATCTTTGAGAAATAAGATACGCATCAGACAAAGAAAGACTAAACCTTATTATACTATGATAATCCTAATGCACGAACCCACCGATGAGCTTTTCCTCGGTGTAATGCACCCCGATGCAGCACTCTTCTCGGACTATTTCGACATTGAACTCGCTGCCAAAGAACACGCCGAATATCGCAAAGCTCTCGAACGATTTGGCGCAAAAGTACTCACCGTAAGGCAAATCCTGCTCGAAGGTACGCTCGACAAAGTTGGGCGCCCCGTAGAAGGTAAAGAGCTCAACGAACTGAGGGCTTTCGCCTCGCGTTTTCTGACCTACAACACCTCCAACGTACCCGAGGAGGCAAAGGCTCAGGAGCGTTACAAAAAGATGATTATCGACAGGGCTCACCCCAAAGACCTTGTGAAGATGATTATGCTCCAACCCGAGATTGTCCTCTCCTACACCGAGAGCAACACGGGCTTTGCGGCGACCTACATCCAACGCCCCATTATGAACATCTTCTTTATGCGCGACCAGATGATTTCGACCGCCAAAGGTATTGTCATCGGACGTATGAACTCCGCACAGAGGCAGTTGGAGTGCGAGATTGCCGAGTTCTGTCTTAACAAGATAGGCTTCCCCCCAATCTACCACATCGAGGGCGAAGATGCCTACCTCGAAGGCGGCGACTTCCTGCCCTTTGGCGACATAGCCTTCATAGGTCGTGGTCTGCGCACCACGCAGGCTGCTATCGACCAGCTGATGGAGCACGACCTTTTGGGTTGCAACAAGGTGGTGGTTGTGAAAGATATATGGGACGAGCAGGAGCAGATGCACCTCGACACCTACTTCAACATCATAGACCGCGACTTGTGTACCCTCTCCGAGGCTCGCTATCTGGCAGCCAAAGGCGACTCGCAATATCTGAAAATCGACATCTGGGAGCGCGAAGCACCCGGCGAACCCTACCATAAGGCTTTCAGCGACATCTCCTTCGTGGACTACATCGAGGACGAGCTGAAAATGAAGGTTATCCCCATCCAGCGCTCCGACGAGCTCACCTACGCCAACAACTTCCTTAACGTGGCACCACGCAAGATTATGGCGGTGGCAGGTCAGTCGGTGGAGTTGCAGGAGGCATTCAAAGCTAACTTTGTAGACGTGACGTGGGTACCCCTCACCAACCTCACAAAAGGCTACGGCGCAGCACACTGTATGACCCAAATCCTCGACGACGGCGACGTGCTGTTTTAATTGAGAGGTTTTCTCCGCTTTTTGTAAAAAGCGGAACCAAAAACTTTTCGTGTACCAACCAATCGTAGTTCTACCTACCGCTTTGCTTAGGAGTGGCTTCGGAGCCACCTGCACTTTGAGCGTCACCCTGACGCCTTTGCGGTGAGGTGTGGCTATCTTTCGCAGATAGTTTAGCAGCCAAAACAATAGACCACTTTCAAACGAGTTTGAGTGGTCTATTATTTTGTCCGCCACTCTCCTTCGGAGAGCCTCACACCTCCCCGAATAAAACTTTCTCTCAAACTCCCCCTGTTACTCCTGCTACTCCTGTTACTCCTGTCACTCCTGCAAGAAAAACAGGAAAGACAAGAAGGACAGGAAAAACAGGAAAGGTAGATGCCAACCGCCTGCCTACGGCAGTCGTGGCAAGACGGACAGACCCCCTCCAACTTAGAGGGGGAAAATTTTTGTAGAACTCCCATATCTCTCATTTCTCCCATTTCTCCCATTTCTCCCATACGCCCTATAAGCCTTAGGACTATTGACGTTAGACGTTAGACAAAAAACGCATAGAACGGAGGGATTTTTTGTGCCAAAAGAAGGAGCGGGCTCCGCAGTTTACTTTTCGTAAATAAGGAGTCCGCTCTCTGAATTTTGGTGCGAAAAGCGCCCGTTATATGCGTTTTAGAAGGGGTAGCCGATACCGAAATTGAGCGCCGTATTGTGAATATCAGGATGGGCTATGACCCAACGTTCGCCGGCAGGTTTGTTGGGGTTGTGGAGCTGGATGCCCCAATCGAGCCTCAACACAAGGACACTCAGGTTGAGCCTCAGACCCACACCCGTATTGAGCGCCATATCCGACAGTGCCTTACCAAACTTAAACTCCGCACCCTCGGGGATACCTTTTATATTAGGGGTGTACCACACATTACCTGCATCGAGGAATGCCGCGCCGTGGAAGATACCACTCAGCGGGAAGCGCAACTCCACATTCGCCTCAAAGCGAAGGTTGCCAAATTGGCTCGGATAGCCACTATTGACCTCGGCAGAGCTGCCGGGTCCGAGTGTGCGCACTGTCCAGCCACGCATACTATTCACGCCACCCGCATAGAAGAGCCTATCGGCGGGCAGCGACTCGTTGCGCGAGTTGCCATAGGGGAAGATAAGACCTCCATAGAGGCGATAGACCAGCGAGGAGCCTTCGCCAATGCTCACCGACTGAGCCCAGGTGACATCGCCTCTGAGGTATTGCGCATAGGGGATGCCAAAGACGGTATAGTGTCCGTCGTGTTTGTCGGCTCCGAGGAGTGTTTTCACTCCCGATATGAGGTTGCCACTCGTTGCGAAGCCTGCGCGGAGGGTTTTGTAGTCGCTAAGACCAATTATATTCTGCGAGCCATAGGTATAGGAGCCCGATATGCCCGCCATCATCTGCGTGGTGTAACTATCCCTCAGATAGGGGTTCTGGAGCCTGTCGAGGAACGATTGGCTAACGTAGTTCATCTTCACAAGGCTCACATCGAAGGGTCGGAGCGTGAATTGACTCTTTCTGCCATCGCCCCAGCTATAACCGAAGCTGATGTTCGATAGCACGCGGTCGTAGTAGCGACGGTTTTGCCCATTGATGGAGAACTCCAAGCGAGTCTGCGGGCGGTGCACCCTGCCTACGGGGTCGAGGTCGACGAACGAGAGGAACTGCGGGAAAGTGATACCTATCATACCGCCCAACTCAGTAGAGTTGCGATTGAGCGAGGGGTCCTCGACTTTCAGCAGCTCGTAGCCGAAGGTGAAGCTCATATCCACCAGCTCGGCACCTCGGAAGAGGTTGCGGTTTTGGTAACCGAGCGTTGTCGCCACACCATAGAAGGTGGAGGTTGTGGAGGTTTCGAGCTCGATTTTATAGCTTTGTCGGAGGGCGGGCGAGAGCCTAATCTCGCAATCCAAGATACCCTCTTCGGTCTCGGCGGTGTCGCTCCAATGGTCGCCAACGTATGTCACTCGGCGCATCTTGTCGCGTCCCTCGGGAGTGAAAATGATATTTGCGCTGTGGATATAGTCCACGCTCATAAGATTATCGTAGGTTGTTGCCACCCTCTGGTCGTTGTACATCGAACCGCTCTGCAACCTCACAAGTCGTCGCAACACCGAAGGGCGTATGTTGGGTCGCCCGCCCGAGTAGACAATCTCCATACCCTCGTAGGAGAGTGTGTCGAGCGAGAGGAGATACTCGGGATTGGTTGCAGCCTCGGCAGCGTTGTAGTCGGGCAGAACACGAATGGAGCCGATGCGATAGAGCGGGTTGTTCTCCTCTATGGGCTCGCCCTCTGCGTTGTAGCCCAGCAGCTGCTTGCGCAGAAGAAGCTCCACACTTGCCCCGTGATTGCCCAGAGTGGTGTCGACCCTGAATGAGATGTTATTCTCCGAGAAGTCGTAGTAGCCCTTATTCCTCAGCAGTGCCGTAAGGCGTCCTCGCTCCTCACCCAACTCGTTGATATCCAATATATCGCCCTCTCGAATCATCGAGAGTGTATCGTTTTGGAGCAGTTTGGCGATGTAATCGTCCTCTATGTCGTAGCGCACGTTGCGGATACGATAGGGCTCGCCTTGGATGGTGGTGTAGGTAACCTGAGCAGTGCGTGTGCTGGGGTTCAGATGGAAGGAGTACTCCTCCTCGGCAGAGAAGAAGCCACGCGAGGCAACATACGCCTCGATATTCTCGGCACTTCTTCGTGTGAGGGTGCTATCGAGTAGCACAGGAGGGGTTCCAAGAGCCCTCATAAGGTTGTGCCAAAGGTTGTGTTTCTCGGGGTCGGAGTTAAGGTAGAGCCACGCTCTGACGTTGAAGAGATCCATTGCGGGGCGCTGTTTTATGTATTTGCTGATATCGGTGGGTGCCACGCGCTCCCCGCGGGGAACCGTGCGGTCGCTCTCGATTCTGTTCTGCGTCAGCACATACTCGCCATCGGCAAGGTAGGGGCGGATGCTACAAGACGACACCAGAGCCACCAGCAAGATAGCCACCACACAACCATATTTCCGTCCGAGCCGACCCATAGTTTTTCTGTTGGAAGAGCAAAAATTTTTCAAATATACAACAAATTTGTATATTTGTGAGTGTTTAGATGCTGTTTTTAATGACAAAAGAGTTTTGGAAATACGAGGGAGCAGGCAACGATTTCGTCTTGCTCGACCTTAGGGATACAAATTTTGAGCCTTCGGCGGAGCAGATAAGCAAAATTTGCGACCGCCGCCGGGGCGTGGGTGCCGACGGACTAATGATTTTGGCAGGGAGCCTGAGGGCAGATTTTGCGATGCGATATTTCAATGCCGACGGTCCCGAGGCAACGATGTGTGGCAATGGCGGACGCTGCATTGCTTGGTTTGCCGACCATCTGGGCATAGGCGGCGAGCAGAAAACTTTCGAGGCTATCGACGGACTTCACACCGCCGAGATACTCTCGCGAGAGGGCGACACCGCCACCGTAAGATTACAGATGGTCGACGTGGAGAGCGTAAAGGTACTGTCGGATGGCGATGTGCTGCTCGATACGGGCTCGCCCCACTTGGTGCGCTTCGTGGAGTCGCTCGACGTGGATATTGTAGGGCTCGGCAGGGAGCTGAGATACAGCCCCAAGACCGCCGCAACAAATGGTGCCAACATCAACTTTGTGAGGGTGGATGGCGAAGGAAGGGTTGCACTGCGCACCTATGAGCGCGGGGTGGAGGACGAGACCCTCGCCTGCGGTACTGGAGCCACGGCAACAGCCATAGCACTCTGCCACACCCGCCAGCCCGAGATGCGCCACTGCGTCCTTGCGGCTCGTGGCGGAGAGTTGGCAGTAGATTTTGAGTATAAGGAGGGTCGCTACACCCACATACACCTAACGGGTCCTGCCCGCAGAGTCTTTCGCGGCGAGTGGGAGTTTTAGACAGGACTTACCAACACAAACAAGGGGCTAACCTCAGCAGGTTAGCCCCGTATTATTTTGCATAGAACAGCCTTCTCTCCTACTCCCGACTACTGCCAGCCGTTAGCCTCGAAGACCATCTCCCTCAGCCTCGAAGGACCGTCGCCATTGCAGTCGTAGGTGAGGGTATGGAGTCCCAGCTCGGCTGCGGCGTCGGTATTGGCAATTTTATCGTCGGCAAAGAGTGTCTCGGAGGGCAACAACTCATAGCGCGAGAGTATCGCCTCATAAATCCCTCTGTCGGGTTTATTGATGCGCTCCTGGCACGACACCACAACGCCATCGAAAAGCCCAAAGACGGGGAACTTCACCAGCTCGGCAAAAAACTCCTTAGACATATTCGACAGCACATAGCACCTTATGCCCTTCTGCTTGAACTCCTCTATAACCTCGATGGTCTCGGGGATGGGTTGCAGCAATTCCAAAAGGCGTTGCACCTGCTCGTTGGCGTCGTCCAAGGTGAGGTTGTAGTCCTCGGCAAGCATACGGGTCACCTCCTCGCGGGTGTAGGTACCCCTATCGAACTCGCTCCAATACTCCGGAAAACTCTCGTCGGCAGAGATGAAAGCGAAGGTATTACCCAGCACATCGCCGAGCCTCTTGAAGTCACGACCCAGCACAACTCCTCCAAGGTCAAATATCACATTCTTAATCATCTATTGTTGTGGGTTTAGCAGTGTTTCTATCTCTCCTTTCATTAGTCAATCTCGATGTGGCGTTTTGTGGGGCTGAGGACCTCTATATTTACCCTCATAACATCGTCGGGCAGCAGCGCCTCAATCTTCTCGGACCACTCCACAAAGCACAAACCCTCGGAGTAGAAATACTCCTCGTAGCCCATATCGAACGCCTCCTCGGGGCGCTCTATGCGGTAGAAATCGAAGTGATAGAGGGGACGTCCCTCGCCACTCTCGTAGCGGTTTACGAGTGCAAAGGTGGGGCTGGTGACAACATCGCTACTCCCCAACTGAGCACAAATCTCGCGGATGAGCGTGGTCTTACCTGCACCCATAGCACCAAAAAATGCCACCACATTTCTGCCATCCAGCGCGTCGAGAATCTCCTCCGCTGCCTCGGGCAAATCGCCAAGTCCATTAATGTTTACTTCTCTCATATATTGTTTTGTCTAACGTCTAAGGTCTAACGTCGATAGTCCTAAGTCTTTAAGGAAAAAGTCTCAACTCTTAGGTCGCAGCACTATGTAGGGCACAATCATCTCCTCCATCGACACGCCGCCGTGCTGGAAGGTGCCACGATAGTAGCGTATGAATTGGTTTGCATTCGTCGGGTAGGTCAAAAAGTCCCTGCCAAGTGCAAATACATAGCTGCTTGTGAGGTTACCCTGAGGGAGTTGCGCCTCCTCGGGGCGGGTAATCTCAAAGACCTCCTTGGGGTTATAATTAAGGTTTCGCCCCGTCTTGTAGCGTATGTTGGGCGAGGTCTCCCTATCGCCCTGTATCTTCACAGGGTTCTCCACACGGGTGGTGCCGTGGTCGGAGGTTATGATAACCGTATGACCCGCCTCGGCAAGCATACGGAGCATAGTACTCAACTCGGAGTGCTCGAACCACGAGCGGGTGAGCGAGCGGAAAGCAGCCTCGTCCTCGGTCAGCGAGCGGATAATCTCCGTCTCGGTACGCGCGTGGGAGAGGATGTCGAGGAAGTTGTAGACAATGACCGAGAGGTCGGCATCCTTGACGTGTTGGAAGTTGTCGATGAGCTTGCGTCCCGACTCGGGCTTTATGAGTTTGTCGAAGGTCACGTTCCACGTCTTACCCATACGCGAAAGTTGGCGGCGCAGGAACTCCTCCTCGTACTTATTTTTTGCCCCCTCCTCGTTGTCGTTGAGCCACTTCTCGGGCATAATCTTGTCTATCGCCAGCGGCATCAGTCCCGCAAAGAGTGCGTTGCGGGCATATTGGGTGGCGGTGGGCAGTATGCTGCAATAGAAACTCTCGGAGTGGATGTCGAACCACGAGTGCAACTGCGACCAGATGGTGCGCCATTGGTCGTAGCGAAGGTTGTCAATCACCAGCAACGTAACCTTCCCGCCCTTAGCCCTTGCTGCCTCCACCTCGGGGATGATGCGGTGGCGGAAAAGGGTGTGCGACATCGTTGGGCGGTCGCTATCCTCTCGGCGGAGCCAATCGAGGTAGTTGCGCCTGATGAACTTGCCAAACTCCACACCCGCCTCGTTCTTTTGGTAGGAGAGGATGTCCATCACACCCTTGTCGGTCGATTCGGAGAGTTCCATCTCCCAGCCCACGAGTTTGCGGTAGATGGCACACCAATCCGCAAAGGTGCGAGCCTCGCCCAAAAGAGAACTGATTTTGCCAAACTCGGCACGGTAGTCGGCTGTGGTCTGCTCGGTTACAAGCCTCTGTCGCTGAACGTGTTTCTTTACCGAGAGGAGCACCTGATTGGGGTTGATGGGCTTTATGAGGTAGTCCGAGATTTTGGAACCGATAGCCTTGTCCATAATACTCTCCTCCTCGCTCTTGGTGACCATAATGACAGGCGTAGAGGGGCGCACCTCCTTAATCTGCGGTAGCGTTTCGAGCCCCGTCATACCGGGCATCATCTCGTCCAAGATGATAAGGTCGTAGGGTGTCGAGCGTGCCATATCCACCGCATCGAAGCCATTGTTGCAGGTATCCACCTCGTAGCCCTTGCTTTCGAGAAAGAGGATGTGTGGTTTGAGCAGTTCGACCTCGTCGTCGACCCAGAGTATGTTAATCTCGTTATTAATCATAGTTACAGTGTGTGCGCTTAATTTCAATAAAAGACCCCAATGGTTACTACATAAATAATGCAAAACTCGGGGTCTTTATTGTGCCGCAGCACATCTTTGGAGCGACTATTTCTCCTCGGTAGGCTGTTGTTGGCTCTTGTTTTCGTCGCGTTCCACGCGGCGCACTCGCTCTGTGCGGCGGCGACGCATAGCCACCTTAACCGACGAGGCTGCCTTGCCCGTAACGACATTGTCGAGGGCTATCATCGTGTGGTCGAACAGGCGACGCAAGGGGCGTTTGCGGTCCAGACCCTTGGTGTGGCGCTCGGTCTTGTGTGGGTACATATCGGGGATGGTAATCATAATACCCGTCTCCTCCACCTCGCCAAAGTCGGGGTTGATGACCGTATCGAAGACCATCATCGAAGGCGACACGCTCATATAGGAGCTAATCATCGGGGGGACAAACTCGCCCCTCTCTTTGAGCTCGCGCAAGAGGATTTTGTGGTCCTCAGCGTAGTCCTCGCCCGTGAAGAGTCGCTCCATAGACTCCACATTTATGCCGAGTTCCAGCGGGTGTATGGACTCCAAAAGTCCCTCCCTGGCGGGGAAGTGTTTGTGGAGGAAGTACATCAGCATATTGCGTGCCTCCACATTGTAGTGACCATACATCGTAACCTTGCCCAAGAAGTATTTTTTGTCGGGATTGTGGACTATGATTGCGCCCAGACCATCCCAAATGTTATCCATCACATAGAGGCTCTTGGCGTTGGCGCGAGTGCTCTGGTAGTTGGGGTGGACATAGCTCCTACCCAGCTCGATGGTGTAGGGAAGGTACTCGTCGCGGAACTTATCCGAGAAGCGGAAGTAGTGCTCAGTGGAGAGGTGTTTTTGGTCCCTCTCGGAGCATACTATGAAGCGGTAGCCGCCAACAATCTCCTTTGCTACGGGGTCCCACACCACAAGCTGTTTGTAGCCGTCGGGTGCCAAATCCTCCTCGTCAATATCCACCGGCTCGCCCGTACCGCCACCCGCACTGCGGAAAGCCCACTCGCGGAGCCTGCCAATCTCCCTCATCACATTGGGGCACTCGGCTGCCGTTACGACATAAACTTCGTTGCCTGCTCGATTGGTTTCGCGCAGGAAGAACTCCTCCCTCAGTTCCTTCATCAGAAGGGTTCTCGAAACGGGTTTAATGATAGGTTTCATATCTCTCTGTGTGATTTGAAGTTCTACTTGTTGGGAGCCATACGATAGACGATGTCCCTTACATACTGCACCCTCTCGGGGTTGGAGGGCATATCTGCCAAGGTCTGCCACTTGATAGGCTCGCCAATGTGCAACACAATGTGTTTCCCCTTCTGCTTGAACATCTCGTCCACAAGGTAGAGCATCTCCAAGTTAGCCTTGATGCCGAAGAACTTGCGGAAGTTGGCAATGTTGTAGAAGCGGTTGGAGAGTTTGCCCTCTACATATACAGGCACCACATCCCTCTGGTGCTGGATAGCCTTCTTTACGAAGTTGGGGTGCCATTCAAGGTCAGTAATCTCACCCTTGATGCGGCGCGAGCACAAGCCTGCGGGGAAGGTCTGAATGGGAATGTTGCCCGCAAAGGTCTCTTCGAAGATGCGTGCGCCCTCGCGCGACTGCCTGCCGTGCTTGTTGATGGGCAAGAAGAGTGGTCGCAGGGGCTCAACGAACAGCAGCAGGTCGTTGCTGATGCTCCTCACCTCGCCTCCCAGGTGGCGTGCAATCTCCTGAGCCAAAATTACTCCGTCCATACCTCCGAAGGGGTGGTTCGAGGCGAACAGGTAGCGACCTTCGGTGGGCACCTTCTCCATACCCTCCACAGTCCACGTCACGCCCATATCACCGAGCGCAGTGCGGATGAACTCAATGGCAGGAAGGTGTCCGTGTTTTGCAAGTATCTGGTTAATCTCGTCTTGATGAACGATTTTGATAAGATAACGAATCAAAAAGCGTGGTAACTTCTTTGCAAGTTTGGGTGCTTTGCTTGCCAGCACCTGTTCGATGTCAATCTGCATAACCTTTACCTAATTTTATTGGTTTCTCCCTTCTCTTCGGCTCAACACGAAGCCTATGATAACACAAAAATAGTGGATTTTTCCCAAAAACCCACTATTTAGTCCACTTTTATTTCGCGCGCGGGCGCAAGAGCCACTCCCTTGGGCGGTTATATATCCTCGCCAAATCGCTTGCGCAGTATTCCTTCGTCGTCTTTTACGCTCTCTCGCATCCAGCGGTAGAGAAGTTCGCTCTGCTCCTCGGGCGAGAGGTGCCACTCCACGTTGCTGCGGTGCAATTTGTCCACAAAGCCCTGGATGAGAATAGCCGCACAAGCCGACACATTAAGACTCTCCACAAAGCCATACATCGGTATCTTCACGAACTCGTCTGCCACAGCCATAATCTCGGGCGAAATGCCCTGCTTCTCGGTGCCAAAGACGAGGCAAAACTTACCTTTCGTGATGTCGAAACTCTCGGGTGTGAGGTCGTTGGTGTGGGGTGTGGCGGCAACTATGCGGTAGCCCTCTTTTTTGAGGTGCTCCACAGCCTCCGAAGTGCTCCCGTAGCGCATAATATCAACCCATTTGTCTGTGCCCCTAACAATGTGAGTATTTGCCTGAAAACCACACAAAAACTCTATGGCGTGCAACTCCTGCACACCGAAAGCCTCGCAGTGGCGCACCAAAGCACTCGCATTCTGGGGGTGGAAGGTGTTTTCGGCACAGACGGTCATATAGCGAGTGCGGTCTGCCACCACACGACTCATCGTAGCAAACCTCTCGGGGAGCATAAACTCCGCAAGGTAGGCTATTCGCTGGTCGTACCACTCTTTGGGTTTAGCGATATTTGCCATCATCGTCGAGCATTTTGATGTAACTTTCGTAGCGGCTCCCGGAGATACGTCCCTCCACAACGGCGTGCATAACGGCACATTGTGGTTCGTGGGTGTGGGTGCAGTTGTAGAACTTGCAGCCCGCACTCTCCCTCATAATCTCGGGGAAGTAGTGATACAACTCTTCGGGTTTGATGTCGATGAGCCCAAAGCCCCTAATTCCGGGGGTATCTATGAGTCTGCCGCCAAAGGGCAATGGGTAGACGTGCGAGAATGTTGTGGTGTGTTTTCCTTGCTCGTGTACATCCGAAATAGCACCCGTCTTGGCTGCCGCCGAGGGGTCGATGGCGTTCACAAGGGTCGATTTGCCCACACCCGAGTTGCCCGCCAGCAGCGTGGTCTTATCCCTGAGGAGTTCCACAACCTCCTCCAAGCCCTCGCCCGAAAGTGCCGAGCACTCAATCACTCGGTAGCCTGCCGAGCGGTAGACCTCGTGGAAGTGTCGGAGCAGTTCGGGGTGCTCGCGTGCGGTGTCTATCTTATTGAGAATGATGACCGCTGGCACCTTATAAGCCTCGCAGGTCACCAAAAACCTATCCACAAATTCGGGAGCCGTAACGGGGGCAGCAATCGTGACAACCACCGCCGCGCAGTCTATGTTGGCGGCTATGATATGGCTCTCCTTGGAGAGGTTGGAGGCTCGGCGTATGATGTAGTTGCGACGTTGGGCAATGCTTACGATAACGCCATCGCCCTCCTCGGAGAACTCCACACCAACCCTGTCGCCCACCACTACGGGCGAGGTCGAGCGCACACCTTTGAGTCGCAGTTTGCCGCGTGTGCGACAATCGTAGACTGCGCCCTCAATCTCCACCTTGTACCAACTGCCGGTACACTCCACAACAAAACCCTCTTGTATCATATCTCGTCTGTTTTATTCTCCGTTTCTGCCTCCTTCTTTATGCCAAAAGAGTCGCTTTCGAGTATGGCATCTTTTGCCTCTACAAGGTAGGGAAAAACCACCTCCGACACCTTCTCAATAGGCTCCACCAAGACACTCTCTTCCAGCACCTTGTCCTCCACAATGTGGAGCGAGGAGTTGATGTTGCGAAAGAGCCCCAAGAGCAAGCTCAGCACCAGCGAGTAGACTACCACCGAGAGCACTGCACCGCCGATTTTGTCCACCACGCCCAAGCCTATGCCGTTGAGTATCCAATTCGAAATGCGCGAGCAAATCCACGCCAAGAGTACACCCACCACAAAGAGCACCACATAGGCAGCCACACCCTCTATCTCCACGCCAATCCACTCCGAGAGGCGGTCGTTGAACTTGAAGGCGAGCCACACGCCCAAGAGCAGTCCTACAAACGATGAGGCTTGCGAAAGGAGACCCTTGCGTAGTCCGCTCAGCAGTGCCCACACGAGCACTATGGCAAGAATGATGTCTACGATATTGATAGTCATAATGGTTTAGCTTTGAATTTCCCCAAAAATTTTCTCAAATGTAGTAATTTTTTTATCTTTGTGCAAATATACCCCCACACAAGGGAGTTCAGCCACAAAAAAGCTATGAAAAAGAGTATTGCCAGATATTTGCTATTGGTTGCGTTGTTGCTCAGCACAGCATCGCTATGGGCACGCGAGGTATACAGCCTCAACCGCGACTGGAAGTTCTTTACCTATTCCGAGGACAACTCCACAATAGTCAGCCTACCCCATCAGTGGAACTCCGACGCTCTGGGTGGGCGCAGAGATTACTATCGCGGCACGGGGAACTACCTGCGCTACGTCGATTTCCGCCCCGAGTGGAAGAACAAACGCATCTACCTGCGCTTCGGTGCGGGCAACCTGGTAACCGATCTACTCATCAATGGTCGCTATGTGGGCAAGCACGAGGGAGGTAGCAGCGCATTTACGTTCGAGATTACCGACTTTCTGAACTTCAACGGCAGGGATCTGCTGTGGGTCATTGTGGGTAACGTTAGTCAGAGCGAGGTTATGCCCACGGCAGGTAACGAGATTTGCTACGGCGGTCTGTTCCGTGGCGCACAGATAATCATCGAGGAGCCTACACACATTGCCCTCGACCACTTCTCCTCGCACGGCGTCTATGTCCACAACAAAAAAATCTCGTCCGATAGTGCTTCGGGCGAGGTGGAGGTGCGCATCAGCGCTCTGGCATCGCAGAGCGCCTCGCTCGCACTCTCCATCAGCGACCCCGAGGGCAAGGAGGTCTTCTCCACCACTCAGAAGGTGCGCACCGTAAGGGGCACAACTGCCACCTATATACCCTTCGTGATTGACCATCCGACACTCTGGAACGGCACACACAATCCTGCACTCTACGACTTCCGCCTTACGCTCTCCACCTCGGGCGAGGAGCGCGACGAGGTGACGGTGCAGAGCGGCTTCCGCACCTATAAAGTGACCTCCGAGGGCTTTGTGCTCAATGGCGAGAAGTACCCCATAAAGGGTGTGCTGCTGCGTCGCGACAGGGCTCTGAGCGGTATGGCAGTCTCGGAGCGCGAGATTTTGGAGGATGTGGAGTTTGCCCGCGAGATGGGAGCCAACACCATACGTGTGGTGGGCGGCTCGCACCACCCCGCATTCTACCGCATCTGCAACTCTATGGGCATTCTGGTCATCAACGACCTGCCGCTGATGGGCGCCACGACCCTCAATGGCAAGGGATTCTTCAACACCGACGCCTTCCGCAACAACGGCAAGGAGCAGTTGCAGGAGATGATTTTCCAGAACTACAACCACCCCTCGGTCATTGCGTGGAACCTCTTCTCGGAACTCGAAACACGCGGCGAGGACCCCGCAGACTACATCCGCGAACTGCACTCACTTGCCAAGAGACTCGACCCCTCACGTTTCACCTCGGGTTGGAGCAACCAGGACGGCGACATCAACTTCGTTACGGACCTTGTGGTGTGGAGCCACTCTTTCGGCTGGATGGAGGGACTGCCAAGCGACATTGCCGTATGGCAGGAGCAGCTCCACTCGGTGCCCGAATGGAACGCCCTGCACTCGGCTGTGAGCTGCAAGTGCGGCGGCGACATCTTCCACCAGAGCGACCTGCTGGAAAAACCCCTCTCATCGAGCAATTGGCACCCCGAGAGGTGGCAGACATACTTCCACGAAACATACCTTGCGGCGCTGGAAGATGACCACTCGCTGTGGGGCATCTTTGTCGACGGACTCTTCGACTACGCCTCGGTAGATACCCACCGCTCGGCAGGCGGTGTGTGCGATATGGGCGTTGTGAGCTTCAACCGTCAGGCACGCAAAGACGCCTTCTTCCTCTACAAGGCGCACTGGAACGATGACGACGACTTCCTGCATATTGCCGAACGCCGCTGGGCACGCCGTGCCGACAGGCAGCAGACTTTCAAAATCTTTACCAACTTGCCCGAAGTGGAGCTTTCGGTAAATGGTAAGTTCCTGGGGTCCAAGGAGGTTGTGGATGGCGTTGTAGAGTGGCACGAGGTCGAGATGGAGTATGGCACCAACATCATCGAGGCAACCTCGCGAGGTCTCACCGACCGCATCTCCATTGAGATTCCTCAAAGCTACTCGGCAGACTTATAAACACAATTCCAAACAACTCAAGGCCTCCCCTTGCGCGTTAGGGGAGGCTTTCTTTTTCTGCTCACATAAGTTAACGTGAGGGTGATTACTTGAATGACAGGAAGAACAGGAAGAACAGGAAAAACAGGAAAGCCCTGCCACTCCTGTTTCTCCTATCACTCCTGTTTCTCCTGTCACTCCTATAAGCCTTATAAGCCCTATAAGCCTTAGGACTCTTGACGTTAGACGTTAGACCAAAAAAACGATTTTAACGGAGGAAATTTTGTGCCAAACAAGAAGGCGAGTCCGCAGTTTGCCTTCCAAAGCGGTAAAAACGCAAATAAGCGAGCAGATTTTAGGCGGAGGCGGAACGCCTCTTTTGTGCAGGGATTTCTTGTGACCCCCAAAAAAACGATTTTGACGGAGGAAATTTTGTGCCAAACAAGAAGGCGAGTCCGCAGTTTGCCTTCCAAAGCGGTAAAAACGCAAATAAGCGAGCAGATTTTAGGCGCACAAGAAAACGACCTCTGAGCATAGTTACCTATGTGATGAGGTCGTTTATCGCAGTGGAACGCCAAAGATGCCGCTTATTTGCGTTTTTTTCCTTCGGAGAAGAGGTGGTCGATTATAGAACAATTCGACTCAAACGGCAGTCGCTCCGAGAAAACCTGATAGTAGGGCTCAAAATCGGGGCGAGGACCTAAGAAGTTGTGCCCACGAAGGTCTATATCATCCTCAGAGGCAATGATATACTGTTCCGAAAAACGAGGCGGTGTCCACCCCTCAATTTTGCACACAGCCTCGACCAAACCGCGCGAGAAATCGTAGAGAAACTCGTGCTCTCGCTCGAAGAAGGGCTCGAAATGGTGGGCATAGTAGTCGTAGTAGGGCGAGGATTTGTACGCCGAGCGGATAGCCACAAGGTGCTGGTGTTGCCAACGCTTGGAGTAGTCGAGGCGCATATCCTTGACCGCCTTTTTGTGGATGCTTGCGCCCTTTATAACATTGGCAGTAAGCGACATACGACCCGAGGCGGTGGCAATTTCGCAACGGTTACGGGCGGTCTGCTTCACAAAGTGCTCGCCTACGTCCACAACCGCATCGGGCGCAAGAGCCTCGCGCCACCACTCCTGAGAGCCAAGATATGCAAGTGGAAGAATCTTCATCTTTTTTTGTCTAACGTCTAACGTCAATAGTCCTAAGGCTTATGGGAGTTGTGGAAGATGTGAGAAAATTTTTCATTTTCAATTTGGTTCTGTCCAGCGTCCGTCAGCCTTGATGAGTGCCACAAGGCGGTCTATTGCCTCCCCCTGGGGCACGTTGCGCTCCACGAGGGTTTTGCCACGATAGAGCGATATATGGTCGGGCAGTCCGCCAACGTAGCCGTAGTCGGCATCAGCCATCTCGCCAGGTCCGTTCACGATGCAGCCCATAACGCCAATTTTCAGCCCTACAAGGTGCGAGGTGCGCTCCTTGATTGCCGCCAGCGTGCTCTCGATGTCGTAGAGCGTCCTGCCACACGAGGGGCAGGCGATATACTCGGTGCGAGAGATGCGCACGCGGGCTGCTTGGAGAATAAGTAGGGCTATCTCGTCAATCTCCTCTTGCGAGAAGTTGGGATTTTCGATGCGTATGCCGTCAGCCAGAGAGTCGATGAACATCACACCCAAGTCGGCTGCCGCCTCAATGGCGAAGTCGTAGAGGTTGGCGGTGGTGTAGCGACGGTGGAGGATGACGGGCTTGGTGGGCGCAGAGCCTACAAGTCGGCTACGCCACTCCTGCACGGGGTGGTGGCTTACAGCCTCCACAACTTCGTACTCTTCGGGATTGGTAACCTCGCTCCACAATACGGGCGTGGTGCCAAAGGGGCGAGGGGTGTATTCGTATGCCGCAAAGAGCGACTCGTCGACCTCGGGGAAGTGCTCCTCGGGGCGCGAGGCGAAGTGTGCAACGAGCTTTTGGGCGGCGGGTATCTCGTTCTCGGGGGCTTCGGTGAGCGATACGCGGATGGTGTCGCCAATGCCGTCTGCCAAGAGGGCACCAATGCCCACTGCCGACTTCACACGCCCCTCCAAGAGGTTGCCCGCCTCCGTAACACCGAGGTGTACGGGGTAGTCCATACCCGCCTCCGCCATAGCCTTAACCAGCAGTCGGTAGGCGTAGACCATAACCCTCACATTGCTCGATTTGAGCGATACGACAACATTGTGGAAGTCGAGTTCTCGGCAACGCTCCAAAAACTCCATTGCCGAGGCTGCCATACCCTCGGGAGTGTCGCCATAGAGGTCAAATATCTTCTTCGCCAGCGAGCCGTGATTAACACCTATGCGGAGTGCCACGCCACGCTCACGGCAGAGGTCGATGAGTTCCTCGAACTTGCCTCCTCGGTCGTTGTAGTTGCCGGGGTTGATACGCACCTTGTCGGCTGTGGTTGCCGCAACGGCTGCCACCTGAGGTACAAAGTGGACATCCGCCACAAGTGCTACATCGGGGAAGTGGCGGCGCACACCTTCGCCGATGGGGGCAAGGTTCTGAGCCTCACGCTCATCGCGTGTTGTGAGCCTTACGAGCCTACCTCCCGAGCGGGCAATAGCCTCAATCTGAGCCACAGAGCCCTCGGTGTCGAGAGTTCGGGTGTTGGTCATCGTCTGCACCAGGACGGGTGCCGAGCCTCCTATTTTGTGCCCCCTGACGCTCACTTGGCGGGTGTTGCGGCGAGCGTAATGGGTGAGTGAAGAACAAAATTTTCCCATAAAAATCCGCTAATTTTAGGCAAATATACAACTAATTTGTCGTATCTTTGTATTATGCGAGCCGATATGGACATAAAATTTCTCAGTGGTGTGGGCGAAAAACGTGCCGCACTGCTCGCCTCGGAACTCGGTATTCGTACCGTGGGCGACCTGTTGCACCACTATCCGCACCGCTACATCGACCGCACGAAAATCTACCGCATAGCCTCACTCTCGGAGGAGAACTCGGCAACTTTCGTCCAGCTGAGGGGGCGCATCATTGGCAAGGCTTTCTTGGGCGAGGGACGCAAGCAGCGTCTTACGGCAACCCTTGCCGACTCCACAGGGCAGATGGAACTCGTATGGTTTCAGCAGACCAAGTGGGTGGAGAAGCAGTTGGAGGTCGGCAGGGAGTATATGGTCCTCGGCAAGCCCTCCTTCTTTGGCGGCAAGTGCAATGTGGTGCATCCCGAAATTGAAACGGTCGAAAAATTCCTCTCGCGAGGTAATATGGGTATGCAGGGCGTATATAGCACCACCGAAAGGCTCACCTCCGTAGGGCTCGCCTCGAAGGGATTGTATGCGTTGGTTTGCACTCTCTGGGAGCATATTTCGGACAATGTGACAGAAACCCTACCCGAACATTTGGTTAAGCGTTTGGACCTGCTATCGCGCCGCGATGCACTCCAAAATATCCACTTCCCCTCTTCGCCACAGATGCTCCAAAGGGCTATCTACCGCCTGAAATTCGAGGAGCTCTTCGGAGTGCAACTCGGCATTCTGAGCGTCAAAGCGGGAAGAACTACACATAGGAACGGCTTTATGTTCCCCCGAGTGGGCGACCTCTTCCGCGACTTCTACGAAAACCACTTACCCTTTACCCTTACGGGTGCGCAAAAGAGGGTTGTGAAGGAGATACGTTCCGACTGCGTATCGGGGCACCAGATGAATAGGCTTTTACAGGGCGACGTTGGTAGTGGCAAGACTCTTGTGGCTCTGATGTCGATGCTCTTGGCGAGCGACAACGGGTACCAATCGTGTATGATGGCTCCGACCGAAATCCTCGCACGACAGCACTACGCTTCGCTCACAAAGATGCTCCGAGGAACCTCGGCTGAGGGGCGTGTGGCAGTGCTGACGGGCTCGACAAAGACCCGCGAGAGGCGTGAGATTTTGGAACGCACGCTCTCGGGCGAGGTGCAGATATTGGTGGGCACGCACGCCCTCATAGAGGATAGGGTGCAGTTCGAGAACCTCGGTTTGGTGGTAATAGACGAGCAGCACCGCTTTGGCGTGGAGCAGAGAGCCAAACTATGGACCAAAAATTCGCAACCCCCGCACATACTCGTAATGACCGCTACGCCCATTCCTCGCACCTTGGCAATGACGCTCTATGGCGACTTGGATGTGTCGGTGATTGATGAGATGCCCGCAGGGCGCAAGCCCATAAAAACCTACCACCTCAAAGAGGGTATGAGGCTCAAACTCAACGGTTTTATGAAGCAGGAGATAGCCAAGGGCAGGCAAGTATATGTGGTCTATCCGCTCATAAAGGAGTCGGAGGCTATGGACTACCAGAACCTCTACGATGGCTTTGAGCACATCGTGCAGGAGTTCCCTCTGCCCGAGTACAAGGTGGGTGCGCTGCACGGCAAGATGGCTCCCGAAGACAAGGCAGAGGCTATGAGGCTCTTTGCCGAGGGCGTGAACAACATCTTGGTGGCTACGAGTGTTATCGAAGTGGGTGTGGATGTGCCCAATGCTACGGTCATCGTCATTGAGAGTGCCGAGCGTTTCGGACTCTCGCAACTCCACCAACTGCGTGGCAGGGTAGGCAGGGGAGGCAATCAGAGTTACTGCATACTGATGAGTGGCGACAAACTCTCGCGCGAGGCGGAGGCAAGGCTCGGGGCGATGGTCGAGACGAACGATGGTTTCAGGCTCTCGGAATTGGATTTGAAATTGCGAGGTGCGGGCGATGTGAACGGCACGCGCCAGAGTGGCGAGGCGATAGACCTGCGCATAGCCTCTCTCTCGTCCGATGGGCAGATATTGGAGCAGGCAAGGATGGTGGCAAGCAGTATCTTGGAGGGCGATGCGACACTCTCCAAGCCAGAAAACCGACTCCTGGCAGCCCTCAGGGAGCGTTACAAACCCGAGAACACCATCGACTATGGAATGATTTCCTAAAAATACACTATATTTGTGACTTAAAAATTCAAAATGAATAGAGTGGCTAAGACACATCGTCGTAGGTTGTTGCCGTTGCTGATGGTGGCGGTGATGCTCTCGGCGTGTGTCAATACGCTCGAACTTGCTGTGCCCAAGAGTAGCGAGCGGGTAGGCGTGACTCACGAGGGCGCCGTGGCTAATGCTCGGGAGTTCTTCAATA
>JAZSAY010000043.1:0-19239 GCA_045602145.1 Tidjanibacter sp. | reverse complement strand
AAGGGCGGGAGAGGTCTGTCCGTCTTGCCACGACTGCCGCAGGCAGGCGGTTGGCATCTACCTTTCCTGTTTTTCCTGTTCTTCCTGTTTTTCTTGCAGGAGCGATAGGAATAACAGGAGTGACAGGAGAAACAGGAGCAGTTTGAGAGAAAACTCTTTTCGGGGAGGTGTGAGGCTCTCCGAAGCCACTCCGAAGCATAGCGATAGGTAGCACCACAATTGGTTGGTGCACGAAAAGTTTTTGGCAGCACCTTTTTACAAAAAGGTGCGAAAAAGGGCGACTTTTTACAAAAAGTCGCAGGAAGAAATAATTGCAAAGAATAGATGAAACGTAGTGATATAGAGATTATGGCGCCTTGTGGGTGCTACGAGGCGCTCCACGCGGCTATTGCTGCGGGTGCCGATTCGGTATATTTTGGTGTGGGACAGCTCAATATGCGCTCTGCATCGGCTGCCAACTTCACACTTGACGACCTTGCCAAAATCGTCGCCATAGCGCACGAGCACGGCAAAAAGGCATACCTTACGGTC
Organism: Tidjanibacter sp.; assembly: GCA_045602145.1. Taxonomy (GTDB): domain Bacteria; phylum Bacteroidota; class Bacteroidia; order Bacteroidales; family Rikenellaceae; genus Tidjanibacter. The sequence goes on along the minus strand of JAZSAY010000043.1, from coordinate 18,708 downwards.
AATACGGTGGTCTATGAGGGCGAAATCGAAACCCTCCACGCGCTGCTCGACAGGGCTGCCCAGGAGAAGGTCGATGCGGTCATCGTAAGTGACCAGGCGGCGATACTCTACGCCCGCACGAAGGGCTTGGAGGTGCATATCTCCACCCAACTCTCCATATCCAACAGCGAAACAGTCCGCTTCTACTCCCAATGGGCAGATACGGTAGTGCTGGCGAGGGAACTCTCGTTGGAGCAGGTAAGGGGGGTTTACGACAAGATTGAGAGCGAGAATATCTGCGGTCCCAATGGCGAGAAGGTCAAAATTGAGATGTTTGCACACGGTGCGCTGTGTATGAGTGTCAGCGGCAAATGTTTCCTCTCGCTCCACGCTACGGGCTGCTCAGCAAATAGGGGTGCTTGCCGCCAAATATGCCGCCACGCCTACAAACTTGTGGATAGGGATACGGGCGAGGAGCTGCACGCCGAGGGCACCTATCTGCTCTCGCCCAAGGACCTCTGCACCATCGATTTTCTTGACAGATTTGTGGATGCAGGCGTGAGGGTGCTGAAAATTGAGGGTAGGGCTCGCCCTGCCGAGTATGTCAAGAGGGTTGTGGAGTGCTACGACAGGGCTCTAAGAGCTATCGAGCACGGCTCGTTTACCCCCGAGCGCATCGCCAAGTGGAAGGAGGAACTCTCGACGGTCTTCAATCGTGGCTTCTGGGGTGGCTACTACCTCAACCAGCCCGTTGTGGAACTGAGTCAACACTACGGCTCGGCAGCAACGGTCAAGAAGGTATATGTCGGCAGGGTTACGAACGTCTTTAAGAAAATAAAGGTTGCCGAGGTACTCGTTGAGGCGTCGCCCCTCGAACTCGGTCAGAAAGTGCTCATCTCGGGCGAAACAACAGGAGCTGTGGAGTTCAAACCCGAGCAGATATGGGTCGACGAACGCCCCGTGGAGGTCGCCCTGCAAGGCAAGAAGTGCTCCATAAAGTTGCCACAGCCCGTACATCGCGGCGATAGGCTTTATAAATATGTGGAGGCTTAAACTAACGTAAGGAAGGGGACTGTTCTTCTTGGTCTAAGGTCTAACGTAAACAATTTCGGGCTCGGCAAAACTGCCGAGCCCGAAAACATTAAGGAGTTTATTATCCACCATCGAAAAAAGAGAGGGTGACTAATAACGTCTAATCACCCTCTGCTATATGGTATCGATGGAAAGTGGTTAGCGAACAACCATAAAGCGCTTACCTAATTTGGAATTAATGGCAGTTTTCTCCACCTTCACGCTGCTTGTTACATTTTCGGGTTTGCTTATCATACCAGTAGTCAGACTTTCGGCACGATTGGAAATCCTTCTGCTGCGAGGAGTAACAGCTGCTTTGGCAGGTGCCTGGGCAGGGGTACTTGCTGCAAGTGAGGAGATAAACTCCTCGGCAGGCGACACACCCTCCCTGCTGAACGACACAACCTCGAGGGTACCCACACCGAAGTTACCATCCATATCCTCGGCTATACCCAAGAACGAGAAGGGTTCGTCGTAGGGTAATACGGCAACACCGGATTCGGCATTGATGGAGACACGATCAGAACCATAATCTACGCCATAAGTAATGAGCTCGGCATAGATATCGTCGTCCGTACATCCCCACTCGGTGTAATCACCCTGCGAGAAAGAGGTATACCAAGCCACTGCCGAATCACTCACACTGACAGTATAGGGAACCACAACCTGACCGCGGCATTTGTTGAACTGCGCAGCGTCGAGCTCTGCCAATGCAGTACCATCGTAATAGTTGCCAAAGATGAAGTCTATGGTTGCGTCACTTACAACCTTGTCGATCGTACAGAATACCTCACTTACGGATACTTTGTCGGATGCCAACTCGCCGGTTTCCATATCCACGGCAACTGCATAGGCCACATATTCTGTTTTGGCAGAGAGTTGATTGAAGGGGATATTTACCAGACCAATGGAGGCTCCCAAATCGGCAAGATACTCTGCACGAGTACAGTCAAACCAATAGGCACCGTAGTCAATCTCCTCGTTGGCAATGGTCACAAGAGCAGCCGCCTCACTACCCTCATTCTTAGCGTAGCTATCCACCTGCGCTTTGGGCACCAACGATGCAAAATAATAGACACCCTCAGTGGGTTTGTAGGTTACTGTCATAGAGTTGTGGGTAATGTCGCTTGCCTCAAACTCAAATTCGACTTTATTGGGGTCGCCATTGGCAGCAGAGGTTGAAAACTCATAGGTAAAAAGAGCTGTGTTGGGCGCTCCATTGTAGCCAAAACATACAACAATATAACTTGTTTCGGGATAGAGTCCCCCATAGGTCGAAAGGTCTGTTACACCAGTGTGAAGTGCCGAGTCAACGCCTCCGTGCCACAAATTTAGTTCGTTCACAATAGAAGCCATGTACTCCTCCTCAGTCTCATACCAGGAGAGCGACTCTGCCATTTGAATGGTGCAGATGTAGGGGTCGTCGTTGGAGGGAGTCACGGTACCAGCTATGTGGTCGTAGAAATACTCCTCCACATCGACCTCGAATGTAAGAGAGGATTCGCTGGGTCTTGGGGTCGAAAATTCCTGTTCTGTCACCGCAGAGCAAATGAAGAACTCATCATCCACGCTCATAGCATAGGCGTAGTATTTCTTACCAGCAGAAAGATTTTTCATAGTCAAAGACTTCTCTCCCACGAAACAGAGATTTGCAATCATCTCTTCGGGAGTCCTGCCAAAAGAGAGATAGTAGTCACGGAGCATCTCCAAATGGGTGATATATGCCTCCTGACCACCACCATAACTTGTCAAATCCTCCTCGCTTACTACATTGAGGAAATAGGGAGTGGTTGTGGAAGAGGGTTTTACATTGATGAGTGCGGAAGTGTATGTAACCTCGCTCACGCTAATCTCAAACGTGTCACTATTGAGCACATAATCATTGGTTTTGAAGCTCTTTTGCGCAAAATCGGATACAACCTCTCCTTCGTATGTCATATGGTAGGCATAGAGGATGTACTCCGTATTGGGGCTAAGACCAACAACCTCATCCATAGTGTCACCCACAGCAAGAACCTCTTGGAGTAACTCCTCAATGGTCATATCGTTATTCTCTGCCATTTCAAAGAGATACTGCATATCATCATCGATATAGTCGTCGATGGAAGGGAACTCATCGAAGCTCGCCTTGTCAATAACCATCACGAGGTAGGGAGTCTGCTTGTCGAGAGGTTTCACGGTGAAGTGTGCACTGCTTTTGGTTACCTGGTCGATTGTCATCTCAAATTCAGGTTCATCCGTTACGGGAGGCTTTATAGGCTCTGGATCGTCGGGTTTGCAACCGACCATAGCGAGGAGCAAAAGGCTCAACGACATCAAAGTTGTAGCTAATCTTTTCATAAAATGTGGTTAAGCAATTAAATTAGTAAATAAAACAAGTTACTTGGTACAAAAATAATAATACTATTGGTAATATGTACTACATTCCCAACAAAAATGCACCATTCTCCCCCTCTCTTGCAATAAGGGATATTGAGAGGCAAGGGCGACATTGTGCTCGTCGGAGACGTCGAGCAACGCCCGAATAGCGGGGGCATCTGTTCGTCTTGACACGACTGCCTCGAAATCTTAGGTATTAAAAAATATACCCAAGAACAAAAGAGGCGTTTTCTTTTCTATGAGCGGCAAGTGGATTCACCCAACCTCTTGCCACGACTTGTCGTTATACAAGGCGGTTGGCATCTACCATTCTTGTATTACCCCCCAAAAAAAACTTAACGAGAGTTTCGTAAATCTCAGCTCATTGAAATCCACGAAACTCTCGTTATCATTAATAATATAGGTATATCAAATCACTTTGTGTATCCCACATCCTCGGCGAGGTTGGTGCCACTTGCGGCAGCCACCGCCAACTCGTCACAGCGATTATTCTCGACAGTCGTGGCGTGCCCCTTGACCCACACAAACCGCACCTTATGGCGGCGATATACCCTCAGAAAGCGCATCCATAAATCGGGGTTCTTAGCCTTCTCGAAGCCCTTTTTCTCCCAGCCAAAGAGCCACCCTTTCTCCACAGCATCAACCACATAGCGGCTGTCGGAGTAGAGTGTCACATCCGTACCCTCGAATTTCAAAGCCTCCAAAGCCACGCACACCGCCATAAGCTCCATACGGTTGTTGGTGGTCATACGAAAGCCCGCACTCAACTCCTTGCGGTAGGGCGGCGACAGGAGCACAACTCCATAACCTCCCCTACCCGGGTTGCCGAGCGCAGAGCCGTCGGTGTATATCGTGACGTTTGGCAATTCTACTTTTTGCTAACAGATTTTGCCCCGAAATGTGTCGAGCCGAGCACTAACGCCTATTCTCCTTCGCCTCCACCGAGAGGGTTGCGTGAGGCACTACGCGCAGACGCTCCTTGGGGATGAGTTTGCCCGTCTCGCGGCAGATGCCGTAGGTTTTGTTCTCGATGCGCAGGAGTGCTGCTTCGAGGTGCTGGATGAATTTGAGCTGACGCTGTGCCAAGCGACCCATCTCCTCTTTTGTGAGCGTTGCAGCACCCTCTTCGAGCACCTTGAAGGTGGGCGAAGTATCCTCGGTGTCGTTACTTGCCGAGTTGTTCACCGACGAGCGCAGAAGCTCATAGTCGTCCTTTGCCTTGCCGAGCATATCGAGGATAATCTCCTTGAATTCGGCTAATTCCTCATCGGAATATCTGGTTTTTTCAACTTCCTGTGACATAGTTTAGCGTTTTTGGTTTGTTAAAGGTAATAATTTCTTAACATATACGCAACTTTTTCGCCAATAATTTTTAAGCCCACCAAAATTGGCAGGCTTAAAAATCGGTCTAATTCTTGCTCCTATGTCATCGAGAGGGTGTTTTCGCAACACTTCCACACAGCGTATACCCAATCAGTGCTGAGGAGTCGACTCGCCAAAGTTCATATCGAACTCAATAGTGTAGGGTCCTCTTTCAAAATTAAAGGTTACAGTAAGCGTATGACGTGTACTCTGCGTAGGAAATTCCGTAAATTGGAGTTCAAACGCACACCTCTGATAATCAAAGTCTGCAACATAGAAGTGCTTGGAATCTGTAAAGAGTGAGTCTTCTGATGTAAAATCAACCAACAATTCTTTCCGTTTGTAACCCGAATAATCATTACTAGCCATCGAGTTATCTGGATGTTTATACCCATTATCAATAAATGGTTTGTGTGTAGTATAAGCAATCTCAATAATATCTCCGAGATTAACACCAGCAGGGTGATCAGGGTCAAAATCTGCATCACTAACAACGGTAATTGATGTAATAAGATTATCTGTATTCCACACATACACATGCGGATATGAGTCAGATTCACCCCACCCCCAGGTATCAAACCCAACATCACCGTTACGATGACTCAATTCCTGATGTTTAGTATGTAGCTCTACTTTTTCAGTGTTATCACTTTGCCATACATTCTGACGTGCGTATAGTTTTCTTGGGAGGTCAATTGCCACACGCCCTATACGATTATGTAATACAGCTTCACCTTGATAGTCTATATCATGATACTCCAAAACATAAGAACTAAAAAAAACATCTCCTTCGCCCAACAACAACGTGCACCCTGATAACAAAAAGGGCACTACCGATAATATCAACATCATATACCTTCTCATAATCCAGCAATTTTATTTGTTGTACTCTATCATTCGGAACCAATGATCGTAATGGTAATTGTTTGGGGTTGCTGTTGGATCATCAAACGATTCCGCATCATCGGTTTCTATATACTTATCTTCCAATAAATTATTGGCAAACCAACCATCACAGCACCAGAGCAATGCTGCGGGCAGAGGAATAAAACGTGGCTATTGTCCCCAGCCGCTTTTTGTAGTCGTTACAAATATACAATAAAAATTCATCAAAACAATATATTTTGTGATCTTTTATTGCGATTTTGTATAAAAACATTAAGGTCTGCGGGAGTACCCGCAGACCTTAATGACAATTTTATGAAAATCTTATGCCTTAGTGACGGCGATTTTGAGGGGTTCGTCATCGATGTCGCTATCGACCACAAAGTCGCCGGCGGGCATCTCGGCAAGAACAACGCTCAGAGCCAAGGTCTGCTGGGCGATGAAGCCACCGAATGCCTCAATGGCTCCCACGAGCATCTCCTTCTTCTCAATCTCCACCTTGATGCGGTCGGTAACCTCGAAGCCGCTCTCCTTACGGATATTCTGGATGCGGTTTACAAGTTCCCTTGCCAAGCCCTCCTTGCGCAACTCCTCGGTTACGGTAACATCGAGTGCCACAGTGAGTTTACCCTCGCTTGCCACGAGCCAGCCGGGCATATCCTCCGAGGTGATATCGAAGTCGGCGGGGGTTACAACTACGCTCTCGCCTGCAACCTCCAAAGTGGTCTGCTCGGCAGCCTCAATAGCGGCAATCTGCTCCTGCGAGAAGGTCGCAACAAGTGCAGCCATAGGTTTCGCCAACTTAGCGTAGCGCGAGCAGAAGTTCTTGAAGTTAAGTTTGATGCGTTTGGTAATAAGACCCGTAGTATCGGTAATGAGTTCAACCTCCTTAACATTCACTTCGCCCATAACCAGAGCCTTCACAGCCTCCAACCTACGACCCATATCGGCGTCGAGAATGGGGATGATAACCTTCGTCAGAGGTTGGCGCACCTTGGTGCCCACCTTCCTGCGCAGAGCCAGCACCATAGAGGTACTCTTCTGTGCCAGAGCCATCATCTCCTCCAAGTCGCTATCAATGAGAGCCTCATTGCAGGTGGGGAAGAGGTTGAGGTGTACGGAGCCTTCGTGACGACCACTCATCTCATTCAGGTCGGTAAATAGCCTGTCGCTGAAAAATGGTGCGAAGGGAGCCGAAAGTTGTGCCACGGTTTCGAGGCAGGTGTAGAGTGTCTGGTATGCAGCAAGTTTGTCGCTCGTCATACCGCCACCCCAGAAGCGTTTACGATTCAGTCGAACATACCAATTCGACAAGTTCTCGCCCACAAACTCCTGAATAGCCCTCGAAGCGGGTGTGGGGTCGTAGTCGTTGAGCTTCTCGGTAACCTCCTTCACGAGCGAGTTGAGAGTGGAGATAATCCAGCGGTCAATCTCGGGACGCTCCGCAACGGGAATCTCTGCCTCCTTACCCGTAAAGCCGTCTACATTGGCATAGAGGGCGAAGAAGCCGTAGGTATTGTAGAGTGTACCGAAGTATTTACGCCTTACCTCGTCAACACCGTCAACATCGAATTTGAGGTTATCCCAGGGCTGCGAGTTGCTAATCATATACCACCTTGTAGCATCTGCGCCATACTTATCCATAACCTCGAATGGATCAACAGCATTACCGAGGCGTTTGGACATCTTGTTGCCGTTCTTATCGAGCACCAAGCCGTTGGAGATGATATTCTTGAATGCTACGCTATCGAACAACATTGTTGCCAGAGCGTGGAGTGTATAGAACCAACCACGAGTCTGGTCCACACCCTCAGCGATGAAGTCGGCAGGATATACCTTCTCGAACTCCTCGCGGGTCATCTCGAATGGGTAGTGTACCTGTGCGTAGGGCATTGCGCCACTATCGAACCACACGTCAATAAGGTCACTCTCGCGACGCATAGGCTCGCCCTTGCTCGACACCAAGATGATGTTGTCTACATAGGGGCGGTGGAGGTCAATCTTGTCGTAGTTCTCCTTCGAGAAGTCGCCTACAACAAAGTCCTTGTAGGGGTTCTCGCTCATCAAACCTGCCTCAACAGCCTTCTCGACCTCGGCTTTGAGCTCCTCCACCGAGCCGATACACTTCATCTCGGAGTAGTCCTCCGTAGCCCATACGGGCAGAGGAGTACCCCAGAAGCGGCTACGCGAGAGGTTCCAGTCCACCAAGCCCTCCAACCACTTGCCAAAGCGACCCGTACCGGTCGACTCGGGTTTCCAATAGATGGTCTTGTTGAGCTCTATGAGCCTATCCTTAACGGCTGTTGTACGGATAAACCACGAGTCCAAAGGATAGTACAAGACGGGCTTATCGGTACGCCAGCAGTGGGGATAGTTGTGGGTGTGTTTCTCAATCTTGAAAGCCTTGTTTTCGAGTTTCAGACCTACGGCAATATCAACATCGATGGTTGCATCCTCCTCGGTGAGTTTTTCGTCATAGGCGTTCTTCACGAACCTACCCTGCCACTCGGCATATTTCTCCACATTAACGAAGTTCTTTACATACTCGGGGTCGAGGTCCTCAATGAGGTACATCTTACCCTGCTTGTCGACCATAGGCTGCTGTTTGCCCGCCTTGTCAACGAGCAACATAGGCGCAATGCCTGCCTGCTTAGCCACGCGGTCGTCATCGGCACCAAAGGTGGGAGCAATGTGCACGATACCCGTACCATCTGCCACGCTTACATAGTCGCCCGTAATAACTCGGAAAGCGTCACCATCGGGGCGCATCCAATCCATCAACTGCTCGTAGCGGACACCTGCAAGGTCGGAGCCTTTCCAGGTACGTTCCTCAACGGTGTAGGTACCCTCCATCTTCTTTGTGAAGTAGGTGCCCACGAGTGCCTTAGCCATAATGACGGTCTGTCGGATACCCGTATAGGGGTTGGCGCACTTAACCCTTACATACTCAATCGAAGGACCTACTGCCAGAGCGGTATTCGAGGGCAGTGTCCAGGGGGTAGTGGTCCAAGCCAGGAGGTAGAGGTCGCCCTCGACATCCTCAAAGAGGCTCTCGCTCTCGGCATTGCGCACAACCTTAAACTGAGCCGTACAGGTGGTGTCTTTCACATCGCGGTAGCAACCAGGCTGGTTGAGCTCGTGGTTCGACAAACCCGTACCTGCGGCGGGCGAGTAGGGCTGAATAGTAAAGCCCTTATAGAGCAGACCTTTCTTGTAGAGTTCCGAGAGCATCCACCAGAGAGTCTCGATATACTTGTTGTCATAGGTGATGTAGGGGTCGTCCATATTCACCCAATAACCCATCTGGCGAGTGAGTTCCTCCCACTTGCCCGTAAACTCCATTACCGACTCGCGGCAGGTGCGGTTGTAGTCCTCGATGGAGATATTCACGCCCACATCCTCTTTGCGGATGCCGAGTTTCTTCTCCACGCCCAACTCTACGGGCAGACCGTGAGTATCCCAACCTGCTTTGCGGTGTACCATATAGCCGCTCTGGGTTTTGAAACGACAAATGACGTCTTTCAGCGTACGCGCCATAACGTGGTGGATACCGGGCATACCGTTTGCCGAGGGAGGACCCTCATAGAAGACAAATGTGGGATGACCCTCACGGGTCGATATACTCTTGTGGAACGTGTCGTCAGCATCCCACTTTTTGAGGACTTCCAAGCCCAACTCGGGCAGGTCAAGTCCCTTGTACTCATTGAATTTTTTACCGCTCATATTATTATGTGTTATAAGATTTTCCCAACTAACCTACAAAGATATAATAAAGAATTGAGAATTGACGAAAAAAAATGTTTTTTCGTCTAAAATGCTCCCGCTCGGCATAGAAAACTTGTTTTCTCTGCCCTCGCTTACTCGCATTTGCGAAAATTGAAAATTGAGAATTGAAAATTATGTATTTTTTTAACAAGAGTGATAGGAATGACAGGAATAGCAGGAGTAACAGGGCTTTCCTGTTTTTCCTATTCCTCCTATTCCTCCTGTCCTTCCTGTCACTCCTGTCACTCCTGTCCTTCCTGTCACTCCTGTCCTTCCTGTCCTTCCTGTCCTCCCTGCCCCCTCCCCTAATTAGGGGAACAATACACTTAACCCTCCCCTAAGTTAGGGGAGGGTCCGCGAAGCGGGGGAGAGGTCTGTCGCCTATAAGCCCTATATGCCTTATAAGCCTTAGGACTATAGACGTTGGACGTTAGACGTTAGACAAAATACAGCGAGTGCATATCGCTGAGGGAATTTTGTGCCAAACGAGAAGGCGAGTCCGCAGTTTGCTTATCGCAAATGAGGAACTCGCCTTTCGAAGTGCGGTGCAAAATTCACCCGCGAGATGTGCTCGCTAAAACTCGGAGGTAAACTTAAACCTTATATCGGGGAACTTCTCGATGGCAAGTTGCAACGCATAGGAGGTGTCGGCAAGGAAGACATCTCTGCCGTGTTTATCCACTGCCATATTGGTAAATTTACGTTTCTTGAAGTCGGCGAGTTGCGCGGCATTATCGCTCTCAATCCAGCACGCCTTATGGATAGCAATAGGCTCCCAGCGGCACTTTGCGCTATACTCGTGCTCCAAGCGGTATTGTATAACCTCAAATTGCAAGGCTCCCACCGTACCGATAATTTTTCGACCATTGAGCGAGGAGGTAAAGAGCTGAGCCACACCCTCGTCCATCAGTTGGTCGATACCTTTGGCGAGTTGTTTGAACTTCAATGGGTCGGCATTCTCAATATAGCGGAACATCTCGGGCGCAAAGGAGGGGATACCCGTAAATTTGAGTTTTTCGCCCTCGGTGAAGGTGTCGCCAATCTTAAAGTTGCCCGTATCGTGCAAACCCACAATATCGCCCGGATAGGCAGTATCGACAACCGACTTTTTCTCTGCCAAAAAGACGCTTGGCGAGGAGAATTTCATCTGCTTACCACTACGAACGTGGAGGTAGTTCTTGCCACGCTCAAAAGTACCGCTACAAATCTTCAAGAACGCGAGCCTATCGCGGTGGTTGGGGTCCATATTGGCGTGAATTTTAAACACAAAGCCCGTCATCTTCTCCTCGGCAGCCTGCACCAGGCGTGTTTCGGTAGGAGCGGCGTGGGGCGAAGGTGCAATGCGGATGAAGGTTTCCAAAAGTTCCCTCACACCAAAGTTATTCACTGCCGAGCCGAAAAATACGGGAGCCAACAATCCCTGCAAGTAGAGGTCCCTATCGAAAGGCTCGAACATCTCTGCCACCATCTCCAAGTTTTCCTCCAACTCTGCGGCATTGCCTGCGCCGATATACTCGCCCAGCTGGGGGTCGTCGAGCGTCAGGTGGACACTCTCGGCAATATATTGTCTATCAACCTCTTTGAACAGCGCAAGGCTCTCGTCGTATATATTGTAAACGCCCTGGAACGAGTTGCCGCTGCCGATGGGGAACGAGAGGGGGCGCACTGCAATCTGCAACTCCTTTTCAATCTCCTCCAACAGTTCAAAAGGCTCCTTGCAGGGGCGGTCGAGTTTGTTCACAAAGACCATAACGGGCGTTGAGCGCATACGGCACACGTTCATAAGTTTGCGTGTCTGGCTCTCCACACCTTTTGCACCGTCAATAACGATAATTACGGCATCCACAGCGGTGAGTGTGCGGTAGGTATCCTCGGCGAAGTCCTCGTGACCGGGGGTGTCGAGAATGTTGATTTTGGTACCCTCGTACTCGAACTCCATAACCGAAGTGGCGACCGAGATACCCCTCTGTCGCACAACCTCCATAAAGTCGCTGGTGGCGGTCTTTTTGATTTTGTTGCTCTTTACGGCACCCGCAACGTGGATAGCACCACCAAAGAGCAGAAGTTTCTCTGTCAGTGTGGTTTTACCCGCATCGGGGTGGGCAATAACGGCGAACGTACGCCTGCGTTTTATCTCTTCTTTTAGTGTCATAGTCTTTTGTTTTGTCTAACGTCTAACGTCTAACGTCAATAGTCCTAAGGCTTATAAAAGGCTTATAGGGCATATAGGAGTTTAAGGACTTTAACGACCTTAACTTTCAACTCCGCGAGTGGGTTTTGTGGTGAGATTTTTGTGCCAAACAAGCGAGCAACTCCGCAGTTTGCTCAGCGCAAATGAGGAAGTTGCGATGCGCAGTTTGGTGCAAAAAGCACCCACAAGGCACGCTCGCCTAATTTGTGGGGTAGTCTATCGTGTAGTGCAATCCCACACTCTCCTTCATCGCCGCCGCCTGCTTGATGATAAGATAACCGACCTCAATGAGGTTGCGCAGTTCGCAGAGGTTGACATTCAGACGACTCTTCTGGTAGAGTTCTTCGGTCTCGCGGTAGATTATCTCCATACGCCTCAGAGCCCTCTCCAAGCGCAAGTTGGAGCGCACAATGCCCACATAGTAGCTCATAATCTGCTGCATCTCCTTGTAGTTCTGCGTGATGAGAATCATCTCCTCGGTTGCCACCATTCCGTCGTCGTTCCAATCGGGGATGTTGTGCTCCAAAGTGACCTCCGAGAGCCTCTGAGTGGCGTGCTCGGCGGCTGCTCGTGCATAGACCACAGCCTCAATCAAGGAGTTGGAAGCCAAACGGTTGGCTCCGTGCAGACCCGTACAAGCACTCTCGCCGAGGGCATAGAGTCGGTGGATGGTGCTCTCGCCATTCAGATCGACCTTCACACCACCACAGCAGTAGTGTGCACCGGGGGTTACGGGAATCATATCCTTCGTAATGTCAATGCCGAGCGTCAGGCACTTTTGGTAGATGTTCGGGAACTCGCGAATGGTCTGCTCAGCGGGCTTGTGGCGCACGTCGAGGTAGAGGTACTCCGAGCCCGTAATCTTCATCTCGTGGTCCATACTGCGAGCCACCACATCGCGCGGAGCCAGCGACCCCATAGGGTGGTATTTGTGCATAAACTCCTTGCCGTTGGGCAATTTGAGAATTGCGCCATAGCCCCTCATAGCCTCCGTAATGAGGAATGCGGGACGCTCGGTGGGGTTGTAGAGCGTCGTGGGGTGGAACTGTATGTACTGCATATTCTCAATGATGCCCTTTGCGCGGTGCACCATAGCAATACCGTCGCCCGTAGCCACCGAGGGGTTTGTAGTTGTGTGGTAGAGGTTGCCCACACCACCCGTACAAACCACCGTAAACTTGGCGAGAATGGTCATAATCCTCTCGCGCTTGACGTCCATAACGTATGCGCCGTAGCACTCTATGTTGTCCATATGGCGATTGACCTCCTGCCCCAAGTGGTGCTGCGTGAGCACATCTACGGCAAAGTGGTGTTCGAGGATATCGATGTTGCGATGACGCTTTACGGCAGTAATGAGAGCACGCTCTATCTCGGCACCCGTAAGGTCGCGATGGTGGAGTATTCGGTGTTCGGTGTGACCTCCCTCGCGGTGGAGCGAGTAGCGTCCATCGGGTGTGCGGTCGAAATGGGTACCCCACTCCATCAAGTCGCGAATACCCTCGGGAGCACCCTCCACAACCTTGCGCACAGCCTCCTCGTTGCACTTTCCTGCGCCACACACAAGTGTATCCTCGATGTGCTTTTCGAAGGTGTCGGGCGGGTAGGTAACACAGCAGATGCCGCCCTGGGCGTAGTTGGTGTTACACTCCCTAATCTCTCCTTTGGTAACGATTGTGACGTGTCCCTTTTCAGCCGCTCTGAGCGCAAACGACAAGCCTGCCACGCCGCTACCTATGACCAAAAAATCGGTTTCTCTCTTCATTTTTTGCGCAAATTATCCTCTTGCGTGGCAAAAGTACAAAAGAAATTGCTAATTTTAACCCACCAAAGCGATATATTTATGAATAATAGAGAGAAGAAGCAGTGGCAAAGTTGGATTGAGCAATGGCGCCGATATATGTCCCTCGTCAGGGGACTCTCGAAAAATACCGTCGAAGCGTATATCCACAATGCCACGGACTTCTCGCTATGGCTGCTCTCCTCGCCCCACCCTTGCACCCCGCAGGAGGTCGAGCGCGAGGATGTGGAGGCATATATGGTCACCCTCTACGAACGCCACACCACCCCCACCACGCAGGCTCGTACGCTCAGTGCGCTAAGGAGTTTTTTTGACTTCCTGCGCCTGGAAGGAGGGGTGGAATCCTCGCCCACCGAACTCATCACTGCGCCCAAGTGCGGCAGGTCGCTGCCCGATGCACTCTCGACCGAGGAGATTGACGCAATGCTCTCGTCCATAGACCTTTCGTCGGTGGCTGGATACCGCGACAGAGCTATTGTGGAGATGCTCTATTCGTGCGGTCTGAGGGTGTCGGAACTCATCTCGTTGCGAACGAGTGATGTCGTGCAAAAGGAGGGTTACATAAAGGTTATGGGCAAGGGTCGCAAGCAGCGTCTGGTGCCTATGAGCCCCGCCGCCGAGATGCAGCTCGACCTCTACCTTGCGCAGCGTTGGGAGTTGGTAACCGAGCTTTCGGAGGACTACATCTTCCTCAACCAGCGCGGTGGCAAGACGCTGAGCCGTATGGCTGTCTTTACGATTGTGGAGCGTGCTGCCAAGATGGCGGGCATAACCAAAAATATATCGCCCCACACCCTGCGCCATAGTTTTGCCAGCCACCTCTTGGAGGGTGGTGCCGACATTCGCCAAGTACAAGAGCTCTTGGGGCACGCGAGTATCTCAACAACCGAGATTTACACCCACATCAACACCCGACATCTACACTCGGTCATCGAAGTTCTGCCGACCCCAAAGACAAAGAACTAATTTTCAGATATTGATAAAATGGATAGGTAAAATGATTTTTTACCTATTTTTTATATAGCAAGTGTCCCATTCTCACAAAAATTTGCTATATTTATCCCAAATTTGGAAATCTATACCCCGCAAGACACGAAAAATTAATTGAACAAACATAAAACTTTTGCGTTATGAAACAACTCTATCGCACCCTAACAATTCTTGTGTTACCCCTGCTTGTGGCAGCGTGTAACACCGACTACAACTTCGACAACATTTCGCTCGAAGTGACTGTTGGCAACACCGAGGGCATTAGTGTTCCTCTGGGCACAGTGGAGAAAATTACCGTCGGCGAGCTGATGAAGGAGTCGGGCTTGGAGCCTGGCGAAGATGGCTTCTATGGCTTCGAGGATGGCGGACATTTCGAGTACACCGCCGAGGTGGGTACTCTGGCTCCTATCACGGGTCTGGCTCCCGCTCTCGACCCCATCAACGAATCGCTCTTTGGTGGTTTTAGCGCTAAAATAGAGCCTTTCTATGGCAAGAAAGACCTCGCAATCCCAGGCGGTCTTACGGGTGGTATGACACTCACCCAGTCGCTGATTGATATGCTGGGCGTTGGCACACTTCCTATGAAGTACGACCCCCACACCTTCGAGGAGAGCTTTACGATTGAACTCCCCGACGTGGTAGCTTCGCTGGAAGAGGTGACTTTTGGCGCCGATGGCAAGGGCTCGCACCTTACGGTGCAGTTCGACCTCGGAGGTCTTGCGGGAGTAAGCCAGTCGTGCTACGTCAAGTCGCTCTACTTCGAGCTCCCCGAGGGTTTCGTCATCAATAAAGTGGTTGGCGACCCCCTCTACGACGACATCCACATCGGACCAAGCAACCACTTAGAGATTAAGGACCACACCTTCACGGGCAGTCACATCATCTTCGACATCGTTTTGGAGAAGGTTGTCCTCGACCACATCGCTCTCGACGAGAACAATGCGGTGACCATTACCGAGGATGTCACCTTTGCTCTGGATGCCACCGTTACTGTGAAGCCCGGCGAGATTGCAGTCGTTTCGCCCTATGTGGAGATGAACGTGCAGCCCGTCATCTACGACGCAACAATCAAGACTAACGAGATTACCCACAGTTTCTCGTTCAAGGAGCCCATTAAGCAGAGTGTGGAGATTCCCGAGATTGTGAGCCGCATCGACTACCTCGCCATCAGCAAGAAGGATGACGCCACCGCGAAACCTCAGTTCAGCGTGGATGTAGCCCTCTCGGGCTCGCCCGTTGAGGCTCTCGAACTGCGCGACGTGGAGATTACTCTCCCCGCATTCCTCGACATTGAGACTCCCGAGGGCTGGAACTACGAGGCGGGTAAAGGCGTGCTCACCACCGACAAGTTGGAGGTGCGCAACGGCACCACAAACCACATCATAGACCTCACACTCAACGGCATTAGTGGACTCGACATCGTGGAGGGTCGAATCTCTCTCGATAGTGCTGTGGGTCTGAAAGGTACGGTAGCTGTGGCTGCCGATTCGGAGCTCCATATCGGCACCTCGGCGCAGAATCTCTCGCTCGTGCCCACCGTGACGGTTGACGATATGGCAATCCAAGAGGTGACGGGACTTATCGACCCCGATTTGAGCGAGTTGATGCCCACGCAGGAGATTTCGCTCGGCGATTTCACCTCCGCACTCGAAGGTTTGGAGATGGACCTTAATATCGAGTCGCCACTGCTGAGCGTAGCAGTCGTGAACCCCATTGGTGTGGGTATCGACGCAACCATCTCGCTCACCCCCTACAAAGGCACCGAGGCAGGCGAGAGTGTATCTGCCGACATCCAGATTCTCCCTGCAACCACCACCAACATCCTGCTCGCTGGCGACGCCTCGCGTGCCGAGGGTGTGACCGTTGTGGAGGGTCTTACGGAGCTTATCACCTCTCTGCCCGAGAGGATTGTGGTGGAGTTTGCAGCCGAAACAAACAAGGATAGCGCACACACTCTCACGCTCCAAGATAGCTACACCTTCACGGTGGACTACGCTGTGGAGGCAGCCTTCAAGTTCGACGCCGAGAAGGATGGCACAATAGACTACACCGTAGAAGTGGAAGATGTGGACCTTTCGATGCTCTCCGACATCGACGTCATTGTGGAGAATATCACCGTCAAGGTAGCTTCGGAGAGCACCCTGCCCATCGACCTCACGATGGATGTAGAGCTGCTCGACGAGAACGACACCCCCATTGAGTGCATTACCTCCTCGACAGAGGGTCAAATTGAGGGTTCGACAACCTCCGAGCCCAAACTCTCCGAGTGCGACGTTGTGCTGAACATTGCAACTCCTGCGCCCGAGAGTAGCGAGCCTTCGCCCTTTGCTCAGATTGCCCGTACCAAGAAGGTGCGTTGCAAACTCCACGGCACCACCCTTGTAGGTGGCGGTTTGCGACCCGACCAATACATTACTGCCAAACTCTCGCTGCTGCTCGAAGAGGGTATAACTGTCGACTTGGGTACGCTTATCCCCGAAGAGGAAAAACCCGAACCCAACCAACCCGAGAACCCCACAGAGTAGCACATTGGGGCTTACAGGAATGCTTCAAGCTAAGAGAGAAACAGAATTTGTGAATTAGAGAAGATTACAATTATGAAAAAGATATTTAGTGTAATAGTGGCAGTGGGAGCAATGCTTTTGGTGGCAGAGTCGGCTACGGCACAACTCCGCACCTCGTACTTTATGAACGGCTCCACACAGCGTTACGAAATGAACCCCGCACTCTCGCCCCTGAGGGGCTACCTCTCGGTGCCCGTTGTGGGAGGCGTCTACACCTCGTTGGAGAGTAACTTCCTCAGCGCCGAAAACTTCTTCTACCCCAATGGCTCGGGCAATGGCGTGGTGACCTATATGCACAAGAGCGTGTCGGCAGAGCAGTTCCTCAACAAACTGCCCGATGCGAACTACTTGGAGTTCGGACTCAACGACCAGATACTCGGCATCGGCAACTACTTCAAGGGCGGTTTCTGGTCGGTAGGCGTACGCCTGCGCTCGGAGAATAACTTCGAGATTCCCAAGGACTTCTTCGCCCTTACCAAAACCCTCTCGCAGGGCACCTACGACATCTCGGGTATGGGCTTCGAGAGCACCAACTACATCGAGGCTTCGATGGGCTACACCTTCCCCGTGCAGGACGTTTTCACACTCGGTTTCCGCGCCAAAGTGCTGTTCGGTCTGGCACACGTTAGTGCCAAGATTGACGAGCTCAATGTGGAGGTTGGCGAGGAGAGCTACCGCGCCGAGATGGCCGGCTCGTTCAAGACCAACATTGCGGGCTACAACTTCCAAGACATTGAGGGTGAGATCACTGTGGACTCCTTCCTCTCGCACCTCACCAACTTCAATAACTTCAACCCCTCGAACATCAAGAGTATCGGTTTTGCTGTGGATGCGGGTATCGAGTGGCTCTTCCGCGACGAGCAGATACGCCTCTCGGCAGCCATCAACGACCTCGGCTTCAACGCCTGGAACGGCAACAACTCGTTCTGTGCAACAATCGACAATGTGGCATACTCCTTCTCGGGCTACGACCTCGCCAACAATGAGGTAATCTTCGAGAAACCCGAGAACATTGTACTCCAAACTAC
Organism: Tidjanibacter sp.; assembly: GCA_045602145.1. Taxonomy (GTDB): domain Bacteria; phylum Bacteroidota; class Bacteroidia; order Bacteroidales; family Rikenellaceae; genus Tidjanibacter. The sequence goes on along the minus strand of JAZSAY010000043.1, from coordinate 696 downwards.
CGCCGACACCACAGAGGGCAAAACACCTCTCCACTCCTCGATTGTTGTGGGCTTGGAGTATAACATTGCAGGCGACCTGCTGGGCATCGGCGCACTCTGGAATACCAAGACCTACGCTACCCGCAAGTGGAACTCCATTGGTGGTGCTCTTACACTCCGCCCCACACGCTGGTTTACCGCCTCGGCAAGCTACTCGCTGGTCAATTCGTTGGGCGTGGCAGGTGTGGCACTCAACGTCCACTCCTCGTTCCTGAACCTCTTCTTCGGTATGGACTATATCGCCACCAAGTATGGTACCGCAAACGGCGGCGCAATACCCATTCCTCTGAATCAGAACTCTGTAAATCTGTCGTTTGGACTCTCCATACCTTTGGGTCCCAGAATGTTCTAAACGAATGAATATGGTCGGTGATTTTGTCACCACAAGCCAAGAGAACACCCCCTCTTTTGTTTGCCGCAAAAGAGGGGGTGTTCTCTTCTTGTCGAAAGTCTAACGTCTAACGTCAATAGTCGCGGGCTCGGCGTCCTCGCCGAGCCCGAGGACTTTTACAAGAGTGACAGGAAGGACAGGAAAAACAGGAAAAACAAGAACACCCTCCCCACCTAACACTCACGGGTATAAAAAAAGATACCCGCGAACAAGGGGTGGCTACGGAGTCGTGGCGGGGGCGTGTGTAACCCTCCCCTGTTAGGGGA
>JAZSAY010000042.1:0-21075 GCA_045602145.1 Tidjanibacter sp. | reverse complement strand
CAAAGGCGGGAGAGGTCTGTCAACTCTCAACTCTCGCAAATGCGAGTTGAGCGAGAGCAGAGAGCACTTGTGCACTATGCCGAGCGTGAACATTTTAGACAAAACAGAGTTTTGTCAATTCTCAATTTTGAATTTTGAATTTCGAATTTTGAATTGTACTTTTGTGCTATGACATTCAAGGTGACCATACTTGGTGCGGCAAGTGCGAAGCCATCGGCTACCCGCCATCAGACCTCACAGCTCGTCAATCACGCCGAGCAGTACTTCCTTGTAGATGCGGGCGAGGGGGTGCAGAGCCGTATGATGAGGGTGGGTGTGAACCCTATGAGGCTCTCGGCGGTCTTCATCTCGCACTTGCACGGTGACCACCTCTTTGGCTTGTTCCCGATGATTTCGAGCCTCGGGCTAATGGGACGTAAGGTGCCACTGCACATTTTTGCTCCCCATCCCTTTGGCGAGATGTTGGAGTACCACACCTGCTACTTCGATACTGCGCTGCCCTACGAGGTGGTGTGGCACGAGGTGGATACAACAAAGCACACGCTACTATATGAAAACAGCGTATTGGAGGTGTGGAGTGTGCCCCTTAGGCACCGAGTGCCCACCGCGGGCTTTCTCTTTAAGGAGAAACCCGCTGGACTCAATGTCGATAAGGCGGCAATAGAGCGCTATGGACTTGGTGTGGCGCAGATTACGGCTGCCAAGAGGGGCGAGGATGTGACGCTGACGGACGGTAGGGTGGTGCCCAATAGCGAGTTGACCTACACTCCCTGGGAACCTCGCAGTTATGCCTATCTTAGCGACACGAACTACTCGGGCAAGGCTGTGAGCCTTGTGAGGGGAGTGGATTTGCTCTACCACGAGGCGACCTATGCTGCGGATATGAAACGCGACGCCAAGGAGCGCGGACACTCCACAACGCTCGATGCGGCTCGTGCGGCTGTGGAGAGTGGCGCTAAACGACTGCTCGTTGGTCACTTCTCTTCGCGCTACAAGGACGAGAGTGTGTTGGTGGAAGAGTGCCGCACGCTCTTCCCCGAGAGCTACCTTGCTGAGGAGTATAAAACTTTCGAGATAGGACAGAAAAAACTCGTTACTAAATGAGAAAATACCTTATATTAGTAGTGGTGTTGCTTGCTGCTGTGCCCCTTGTGGCTCAGCGAGCAAACTTCCGCGATGCTATACGCTTTGGGCAGATGAATGAGCAGGGCGTGTGGAGTGTTGGTGTGCGTATGGAGCCTGTGGTGGCTCTGCTGCACCCTCTGAGCGACGCGCTGGGAGGTGGAAAGATGACCTCTGCGGGAGTTATGGGTATGGCAGTGGAGGGCGGCTACTTTATTGTTGACAATGTGCGCCTTTCTGCCTCGCTGGGCTTTATTGGCGACACGTGGAGCAAGATGTTTAGTGCCAACCCCTACGAGGGCTACACTACGCTCTCGCAGCTAAAATTTCGCATTGGCGCCCATTGGCACTTGGCTCGCTGGGATGTGGGTGGAGGTATTTCTCTGGGTAATACCACTATGAACTATGTGGCTGCCATCTCCGAATCCGGAGGCGAGGGTGTTGAGCCACGTTTTGGGGATACCGACTTGCGCGACAGCCACACCACCCTGGGACTTTTCTACGAGGCGGGTTATATGGTGTCGCCCTTCTTGAAAGTCGGAGCCTTCTGGGAACCATCACTCGCCTTTGGTGGCGGTTATAGCCAAGCGGCAGGCTTGCGCCTTACGATATACCTGCCTTTTGTAAACGCAGTGGTCTGTAAGTAGGGTCTAACGTCTAACGTCTAACGTCAATAGTCCTAAGGCTTACAGGAGTGACAGGAGTGACAGGAGTGGCAGGGCTTTCCTGTCTTTCCTGTCTTTCCTGTCTTTCTTGTCTTTCCTGTCTTTCTGTCGAGAGCGCCGCATAATTTTCTTCTGCCGAATGTTGCGCGAAATGAAAAAATTTTTTATTATCTTTGCAATGTATTATCGGCTTTTTGCAAAGCGGGCTGTGTGAGTGTGCCGAAACCACGTTTTTGGGGTCTGCTTTGCGCTAATTAAAACTTGTAAAAGAAGTGGCAGGAGCAAAAATACTATGCGTTTGTCAGGAGATATTCCCCTATCTGCCTGAGAGCACGATTGCGACCACTTGTCGTACACTTTCGCAGGCTATGCAGGAGCGTGGTTTCGAGATTAGGACCTTTATGCCCCGCTTTGGCTGCATCAACGAACGCCGCAACCAGTTGCACGAGGTTATTCGTCTGTCTGGTATGAACCTCATAATCAACGATAACGACCACCAACTAATCATCAAGGTGGCATCCATCCCCGCAGCAAGGGTGCAGATCTACTTCATCGACAACGACGAGTACTTCGCTCCCCGCAAGGCTACCTTCCGCAATGCCGAGGGAGAGGAGTTCGAGGATAACGACCAGAGGGCAATCTTCTTTGCTCGCGGTGTCTTGGAGACCGTCAAGAAACTGCGTTGGAAGCCCGATGTGGTGCACTGCCACTCGTGGTTTACGGCTGCTGTGCCCCTCTACCTGAGGAACTGCTACACCGACGAACCCCTCTTCTCGGAGGCCAAGGTGGTATTCAGCATCTACGACGATATGTTCGAGGGAGAGTGGGGCGAGGCGTTCCGCACGACTATGATGGGTGAGGGTGTGCCTGCCGAAAATCTGGGCGAGGAGCAGCTCACATACCAAAATGTTGTAAAACTCGTTATTGATAACGCTGACGGCATCGTTGTTGAGGCTGAGCACCTGCCCGCCGAGGTCGAGGAATACCTCGCCAAGAGTGGTAAAAGGGTGTTGCGTCCTACGGGCGACATCGCCGAAGAAGAGAAACTTACGCAGTACAAAGAATTCTATGACTCTATTCTCTAAGGAAATACACTTCAAAGGTGTCGGCAAGGCTCTCTTGTCGGCACTTATGCTTTTCTTGCTTTCGTGTACGGAGGTCGATGATAATCTTGGTGTGAACATTGTTCCTCCGGGTCAGACATTCGATGTTGAGTTTGCTACGCTCGAAGAGGGCATCGAAAGCTATCTTACCTATACCGACTCGCTTAATACGGGCAATTTGGATTATGCCTACTTTGGCAAGATGACCGACCAGAGGTATGGCTCTAAGGTGAAAGCCTCGGCTTTGGTGCAGTTTGACTACGCCATCCACTCGGATACGATTATCTATGAGGATAGGGAGTCTATGCCCGACTCTATGGCTATTGTGTTGGGTATGAAGACCGTTGGCGGCGACACGCTCAAAGAGCAGACCTTTGATATATATCGCGTGCGTAAACTGCTCGAAAAGGATGCCAAGTACTATAATGGCACCGATGTGAATGAGTTCATCGACGCCGAGCCTTTGTTCACTTGCACTTTTAGGGGTAAACCCAATGGAGCAAAGAGCTTCGACACCTTGTCGTTGAAACCTACTGATGCAGGTAGGTTGTTTATGCAGGAGTTGTGGGATATTGATACCTTAAAATACTCCGATGATACTCTCTTTATGCAGCAGTTCAACGGTTTGTGTATCACTCCTTCGGGAGTGTCGCCCGACGATGCGGCAGTGTATGGTATGAACCTTCAATGGGATTCGTCGGAGGGGCCAATGAGTTACCTTGTACTTTATGGTCACGACTACCCTGCGGGAGATGATCCATCGCTTGTCGAGGACGAGATTATAAGGGCTTTTTCTATTACCAATAGCACCACATATAGCCAGCAGAGGGCTGTGACGGCGGTGGAATACGACTTCTCGGCAATGGAGGGTGGCAGTGCCATCAACTACGATGTCACCGCTGAGAAACCTCTTGAAAATCCTGTTGAGGAGGGCTATGTGCAGGGCTTTATGGGCGTTACGACAACGCTCGAATTTGGCGAGGAATTTGTTTCCTCTCTGAGGGCGCTACGCCCCGAGGGTAGAGCCATATTTATCAATAAGGCTACGCTGTATGTCGAGGTGGCAGACAAGGAGTACGAACTCTACGACATTGCTCCCGAACGCTTGGGTACATACACCAACTACCACAAATTGGTGGGAGTGCCCGATTACGCATACCTCTATGAGCAGACCTACGAAACGGAACTCGTCTATGGTGGCTACCTTAATCGCACCTTCGGCTACTACTCTATGGACCTTGCGCTCTATATGCAGGAACTGCTCAGCGACGAAAATGACGAGGTGAGCCGCAGAGTGACGCTCGGTATGGGTGCATACGACCTTTTGGAGGATGCCATTGTAAGGCTAGATATGAACTCTGCCGAACAACCCGTGCGCGTGGAGATTACCTATACGATTGTGGGTAAGTAATCGGAACAGAGAAGATATTAAGCGGGGCATCGAAAAAAACGATGCCCCTTTTTTTGAAAAGTCCTCTCGGTGGTTTATCTTTGCGACCTATAAATATAGGTATAGACGCCCGAAACCCCGCCTGAAAGCCTCCAAAAGGAGGATTGAGGTCGAGAAGAAGAGTGTAATAAAAATCTGATATATAATACAATGCAACAGAAAAATCTGGTAATCGTTGAGTCCCCTGCAAAGGCTAAAACAATAGAAAAATTCTTGGGTAAGGAGTATAAGGTTTGCTCCTCGTATGGTCACATACGCGATATTGCCAAAAAAGGTATCGGTGTGGACATTGAGAGGGGTTTTGTGCCCGACTACGAAATCTCGCCCGAGAAGGTCAAGACGGTTGCCGAACTGAAAAAACTCGCTGCCGAGGCTGAGAGTGTTTGGCTCGCTTCCGATGAGGACCGAGAGGGAGAGGCTATCGCTTGGCACCTTACAGAGGTGCTGGGTTTGCCCATTGACCAAACCAAACGTATTGTTTTCCACGAGATTACCAAGAATGCAATCCTCGAAGCAATCGCTTCGCCCCGTAGGGTGGATATGAACCTTGTGAATGCCCAGCAGGCACGCAGGGTTTTGGATAGGCTTGTGGGTTTCGAGCTCTCGCCCGTGCTGTGGAAGAAGGTCAAGCCCGCCCTTTCGGCAGGTAGGGTGCAGAGTGTTGCCGTAAGGCTTATTGTGGAGCGCGAGAGGGAGATTATCGACTTCAAGGCTACCGAGTTCTATAAAATTGCTGCCCGCTTTGTGGCAGCCGACGGCAAGGTCTTCAAGGCGGACCTCGATAGGAAGTTCGACACCCGCGAGGCGGCTGTTGCCTTCCTCGAAACACTTGCAGGTGTGGAGTTTAGGGTGTCGAGCGTGGAGTCGAAACCCGCCGAGAAATTCCCCGCACCTCCATTTACTACCTCCACTCTCCAACAGGAGGCAGGTCGCAAACTCTCGATGACTGTGGCTCAGACAATGAGCGTGGCACAGAAACTCTACGAGAGCGGTTTCATTACCTATATGCGTACCGACTCGGTGAACCTCTCGAAGCAGGCAATGTTTGCCGCTAAGGAGGAGATTATCAAACTCTTTGGTGAGAATTACCACTCGTGGAGAGTCTATAAGACCAAGAGCAAGGGCGCGCAGGAGGCTCACGAGGCAATCCGCCCCTCGTATATCGACCGCAGTACCATTGAGGGTACGGCAGTAGAGAAGAGGCTCTACGAACTTATTTGGAAACGCACCCTTGCGTCGCAGATGGCTCCCGCACAGATAGACCGCACGGTGGTGACTATCGAGGTGGGTGGTCATAGCGAGCGCTTTGTGGCTACGGGCGAGAGTATGCGTTTCGACGGCTTCATAAAGCTCTACACCGAGTCTACCGACGACGAGCAGGAGAGCGAGAATGCGGTGCTGCCCGCAATCAGCGCAGGCGAAATGCTGGGTCTGAAAGATGCTACTGCTACGCAGAAGTTCACCCAGCAGCCCTATCGTTATAGCGAGGCACTGCTTGTCAAGAGGCTCGAAGAGCTTGGTATCGGTCGCCCCTCGACCTATGCACCTACCATCTCGACTATCATCACTCGCGGATACGTCATCAAACAGAATAAAGAGGGCGTTAAACGTTTCTATGACCAGATAACCCTCTCGAAGGGTAAACTTACCGAGAAAACCCATAGCGAGGTTGTGGGCAAGGAGAAGGGCAAACTCTCGCCTACGGATATCGGTATGCTTGTGAACGACTACTTGGAGGGTCAGTTCCCCAAAATACTCGACTACAACTTTACGGCGACCGTTGAGAAGGAGTTTGACGCTATTGCTGAGGGTAAAGAGGCGTGGACCGAGATGATTGCCGACTTCTATGGCGACTTCCACAAGACCGTCGAGAGTGCCCTCGAAAGCCAGATTAAGCAGAATAGCTCGGTGCGCCAACTTGGCATCGATCCCGTGAGCGGTCTGCCCGTGTCGGCACGCATTGGTCGCTATGGTCCTATGGTGCAGATTGGCGGTGAGAATGGCGATAAAGCACGCTTTGCATCGCTCAAAAAAGACCAACTTATCGCCACCATTACCCTCGAAGAGGCACTCGCACTCTTTGCACTGCCCCGCAACCTTGGCGAGATGGATGGCAAGGAGATTGTTGTCGGCGTGGGTAAGTTCGGACCCTATGTGCGCTACGACGGTAAGTTTGTGTCGCTTGGCAAGAGTGACGACCCCTACACCATCGGCTACGAGCGTGCCGTTGAGCTTATCGAGCAGAAGAAAGTGCAGGATAAGGCGGCAAAAACGCCAATCAAGACCTTCGACAACGCTCCCGATGTTGTCATCCTTACCGGTATTTACGGACCCTACATTCAGTCCGCAGGCAAGAACTATCGCATCCCCAAGACCAAAGATCCTATGGCGATGACGTTGGAGGATTGTATGGCGATAATCAACAAAAAATAGGCGAGCGAATCTCGTTGGTGCTTTTTGCACCAAAATTCAGGGAGCGACATCCTCATTTGCGCTAAGCAAACTGCGGTGTCGCTCCTTCTTTTGTCACAAAAATCCCTCAACAATATTCTACTCGCCGAGGTGACTATACTCGGAGGTCGCCTTCTTGTTTGTCACAAAATTTCCTCCGCTCTCTGCGTTTTTTGGAGGGGAGAAATCCCAGCACAAAAGGGTCGTAACGACCCCGCCTAAAATCCGCTCGCTGATCTGCGTTTTTTTGCGATGCCAAGAAATCCCAGCACAAAAGTGCCGTTACGGCACCTCGCCTTCTTGTTTGTCACAAAATTTCCTCCGCTCTCTGCGTTTTTTTGGAGGAGAGAAATCTCAGCACAAAAGGGTCGTTACGACCCACAAAAAACGGGCGCACCCAAAAAGTGCGCCCGTCGCTAAGCGTATAAATCTAATTATTATTCGGTAATCCAGTCAATAATAATACCCACATAGCCGCCCGTAGCGTCGCTACGAAGTACGCAGCGGTTATCGGCGAGCTCCTTAACCGCGAGGTTCTTATAGGTGGTGGTTGCCGAGACACCAACAATACCATAGCTCGTAACTACAACATCCAGGTTCTCGCCCACAACAGGAGCTTTCGAAAGGGTGAATTGAAGGTACTTATCACCGCCCTCGTCCATAATACGATAGGTGAGTTTGGAAATGTTCAGATAGCACTGGTTGCGGCTCTCGTCGTAGGCGTACTCAACCTGGCTCTCGCGATACAGACCGGGAACCTCCTGAGTCTCCATAAAACCATCCATAGCAACCATTTTCTCGTCCACCTCGGGTCCCTGACAAGAGGCAAGTGTCAGCGAAATGAGTGCTGCAAAAATATATATCAGTCGTTTCATAATTCAAATATCTGTTTAGAGTGTTGTGTGTTAAAGTACAGTGATGGTACGGTAGAGGTATTGGACATTGCCCTCGGGGTCGGTTACGACTGCGCATACCTGATGTTTGCCGGCAGCAAGTTTGAGGTATGTTTCATTGGTCTGCTTACCATCGATGTACCATACGATATCGTCTGCAACGCAGTCGAGGTTCTTGACGCTCAGACGGATGTAGTCGCTACTCCTATAAGTTGACGCGAGATTGAGCGACGACATAGGAATCATTGCTGCATCCTGAGTAGTGAGTTCAAGCTCATATACCACAACATTGGTGCCCTTACCATAGATTTTAACTAAATAGTGAGTGCTGGGTTGCAGAGGAGTGATGTTGACATACTTGGTCGAGACGCTCTCCTTGAAGACAACCTCTTGGGTTGTAATATCGGTACACTCAACATCCCACTCGGAGTACTCGGACTTAGCAGCCATCCAGTCAACCAGAATGTCGTACTGACGGGCGTTGTAAACCAACTCCTTGACCATCGCGTAGAAGTGAATCTTGTCGCCTACGATAGAGATATTGTCCAGATAGAAGGGGAGTTTCTCCTCATCCCAGTTCTGGAACGACGGAACGCCATCGTAGGAGAGCGAAGTGACCTTCCTCGCACCGGGGAAGAACCAGCTCTTACTTGCATCGGCACCTGCGGTGGGGCTTGCCCTGAAAAGCTGTGCACACTGGTGCCCGGGGTCGGTATTGATAGAGTGTTTCTGCCACCTGTTGTAGACGTCGCTATCCCAATCGAGGTGGTAGACAAGCATACCCTCGCCGCCTTGGTAACCGAGGCGTTTATCGCCGGCGTGGAGATATTCATCCCACTTGTAGTTTGCTGCCTTGACGCGGGATTCAAAGAGGAAACACTCAGTCTGGTTGTCGTTAGCCCAGATGATGTATGCGTCGTCGTTGCTGATGTGGCTGATTTCGTATGCGCCGGTATCGGTCATCTCTTTGGGGAATGCCCAGCCGAGCAACCAACGTTCAATGATGTTGTAGGTTGGGGGAGTGCGGCTGTTGTCTAGATAGTTACCCGAGTTCATAATCGAGGCGAAGCTAAGACCGAAACCTGCGCCATTGTCGGTGTCGTACCAGTCAGGCAGACCGAGTGCGTGACCAAACTCGTGGCAGAATGTACCGATGTTACACATCTGAGTTCCGGAGTAGTTCATCAACTCCGACGAACAAGCATAGCTTACGAGTTGTTTGCCGTCATAGGTTGGGTATGAGGAGTTCATAACGTTCTGACCGGGATAGATTTCCCACTGGTGGGGCCATACAGACTCTGAGGGACCGCCCTCAGCCTCATTGTAGCCTGCATAAACGATGAAGACAAGGTCGATTTTGCCATCACCATCACCGTCGTATTTCGAAAAATCCACACCACTTGCTTCTGCCAAATCGCACGCCTCGACTGTCTGATATGCGGGACGTCCGTCGTTGTCGGCTGCATTGTTGCCACCGTAGTATTGGCGTTTATTGGCAAGGCGGAAAGGACCCACAACGTCAAAATTGGGGGTGAACTTACCATTTGAGGCGTCGATGAAATAGTCGCGTGTGGAGCCGTTGCTGCCATTTGCCGAGTAATTCTCCTCGTTGAGCAGTTTGTGGAACTTCTCGCGGGGCTGCTCGATGCTGAAAGGTACATCGGGATAGTCAACCAAGATAACGAGCAGATTTCTCTCGCCCAACACGTCGCCACCCCAATCGGCAATTTGGAGAGCTCTCTCATTGGCGGGGGCATTGTTGGGTGCGCTCTGTGCACGATTGGCAAGAGCGTTCTTGGGTGAGTGCATAGCGCGATTGAAGATGGGGTTGAAGCCCATTGGGCGCAGACCGATACTCTGCTGTGCGATGCTCTTCTCGTCGGCAGAAAGGCGGCTCAGTGAGCGAACCTTCACGCCCGACGAGGCGAGGTGGTTGTCTTTGATTGTGGCGTAGCAGAAGTCGCCATCGTTGTCCTCCAAGACGGTGTAGATACCGTCTACGAGGGTGTAGTGGCTAAACTCGTCGCCGATAACCTCATAGGAGATTACCGAGCCATCGCTCTGAGTGCGAGTCATAATGCCTCGTTTGGCGGGGACTGCAAAAGCACTTGCGGTGGCAAGAAGTGTGGTCAGGTAGATTAATAGTACTCTTTTCATATATTAAAATGTGTTGTTTCAGACCTGCAAGATATGAATTTTTATCCAAATTGCAAAACACTTAACAATATATTTTGCGCGCGTGAAAATATCCTCTATGTGGAATTGATATTCTCGAATAAAAAACGTATCTTTGAAAGTTATATTGCCTGACCTTTGTTTGGAGCGTCAAGGGTGTGATAATGAGAGATTTTTTTAGATTTACTAACAAACATAAACTACTTTATTAGCACAATGAAAAGACTTATTGAGTGTGTTCCCAATTTCAGTGAGGGACGCGATATGGATGTTATCCGACAGATTACCGATTCGATTGAGAGCGTTGAGGGTGTGAAACTTCTCGATGTAGACCCCGGAAAGGCTACCAACCGCACAGTTGTGACCTTTGTGGGCGAGCCCGAGGCGGTTGTAGAGGCTGCTTTCAGGGGCGTGAAGAAGGCTTCGGAGGTTATTGATATGCGCTACCACCACGGTGAGCACCCCCGTATTGGTGCTACCGATGTGTGCCCCCTCGTGCCCGTTGCAGGTGTAACTTTGGAGGAGTGCGCCCAGATGGCTCGCGCTCTTGCCGAGCGTATCGCAACCGAACTTGGTGTTCCCACCTATTGCTACGAGAGTGCCGCACTGCGCCCCGAGCGTAAGAACTTGGCAGTGGTTCGCAAGGGCGAGTATGAGGGTTTGCAGCAGCGCATCACCCAGCCCGACGAGATGCCCGACTTTGGTGGTGGCGCGTGGACAGAGCAGGCTGCACGCAGTGGTGCAACCGTTGTGGGCGCAAGGGATTTTCTAATTGCGGTGAACTTCAACCTCAATACTACTTCCACCCGTAGGGCAAACGCCATTGCATTTGATGTTCGCGAGAAGGGTCGCCCAATGAGGGATAAACCCATCGTTGGCAAGATTATGAAGGACGAGAATGGCAAGACCATAATGATTCCCGGCACACTGAAAGGCTGCAAGGCTATTGGCTGGTATATTGAGGAGTATGGCATTGCTCAGGTGTCTATGAACATTACCGACATCGCTGCCACACCTCTCCACATCGCCTTCGAGGAGGTATGCAGAGCTGCGGCTGCTCGTGGCGTGAGGGTTACGGGTACGGAGATTGTGGGTCTTGTTCCCCGCTCGGCACTCTTGGAGGCAGGTAAGTACTTCCTCCGCAAACAGCAGCGTTCGCTCGGTATTACCGATCAAGAGATTTTGGATATCGCTGTGCGCTCGATGGGTCTGTCGGAACTCTGCCCCTTCAAACCCGAAGAGAAAATCGTTGAGAGCCTCATAGAGAAAGATAACGTCAAAAAAGGTCTTGTGGATTTGACCTGTGCAGGCTTTGCCGAGGAGACCTCGCGCGAATCGCCAGCTCCCGGTGGTGGCTCCATTTCGGCATATATGGGTGCTCTGGGTGCTGCTCTTGGCACTATGGTAGCCAACCTCTCGGCTCACAAACCCGGCTGGGATGAGCAGTGGGAGTTCTTCTCCGATTGGGCAGAGAAAGGTAAGCGTGTTATGAACGAACTCTTGGCGCTGGTTGACGAGGATACTGATGCCTTTAACTGCATTATGGCAGTCTTTGGTATGCCCAAAGGCACCGATGCTGAGAAGGCTGCAAGGGCTGAGGCTATGGAGAAGGCCACCCTCTACGCCACCGAAGTACCTTTGAAGACTATGAAAGCTTCGTTCCGCGCCTTCGAGGTTGCAAGCGAAATGGCAGAGAAGGGTAACCCCAACTCGGTGAGCGATGCAGGCGTTGGCGCACTTGCTGCAAGGGCTGCCGTGCAGGGTGCATTCCTCAATGTGAAGATTAATGCCGCAGGCTTGAAAGACCGCGCAAAGGCGGAGGCTCTGGTTTCGGAGGCTGCCGAGATTGCTAAGGCGGCAGATGCCGAGGAGAAGAGAATTCTCGAAATTGTAAACGCAAAGATTAACTAATCATTTATCCTAAGACTATATGACACTCGAACAATTTCAGGCTGACCTGAGGGCGGGTATTCCCGATGTGCTTCCTGCTCCTAAGCCCTACGATACTACCGTAAACCACGCCCCCAAGCGCAAGGAGATTCTCACGCGCGAGGAGAAGGTGCTGGCAATTAAGAATGCTCTGCGCTACTTCCCCGAGAAGCACCACGCTGTGCTTGCTCCCGAGTTTGCCGAGGAGTTGGAGAAGTATGGACGTATCTATATGTACCGCTTGCGCCCCGACTACGAGATGAAGGCTCGCCCCATCGATGAGTATCCCGCAAAGTGCCGACAGGCTGCGGCAATGATGCTCATGATACAGAACAATCTTGATAAAGCCGTTGCTCAACACCCCCACGAACTCATCACCTATGGTGGTAATGGTGCGGTGTTCCAGAATTGGGCACAGTACCGCCTCGCAATGAAATACCTCTCGGAGATGACCGAAGAGCAGACGTTGGTTATGTACTCGGGTCACCCTATGGGCTTGTTCCCCTCGTCGAAGGAGGCTCCCAGGGCGGTTATTACCAACGGTATGGTTATTCCCAACTACTCCAAGCCCGATGATTGGGAGCGTATGAATGCTCTGGGCGTATCTCAGTATGGTCAGATGACCGCCGGCAGCTGGATGTATATCGGTCCTCAGGGTATTGTTCACGGCACCACCATTACAGTGCTGAACGCAGGTCGCCGCCGTATGAAGGAGGGCGCAAAGGATTTGGGTGGTATGTTGTTCGTGTCGGCAGGCTTGGGTGGTATGTCGGGCGCACAGCCTAAGGCGGGTAATATCGCAGGTGTAGTCAGCATTGTTGCCGAGATTAACCCCGCAGCCGTTCAGAAACGCTACGAGCAGGGCTGGGTAGACGAGGTGCACACCTCGCTCGACGAACTCTTGGAACGTGTGGCTGAGGCTCGCAAAAATAGAGAGGTAGTGTCGCTGGCTTACCAGGGCAATATCGTAGACCTCTGGGAGAGATTGGCAGACGAGGGTGTTGAGGTAGACCTTGGTAGCGACCAGACCTCGCTACATAACCCCTGGGCGGGCGGCTACTACCCTGTTGGCTACTCCTACGAGGAGAGTAGGGTGATGATGGCAGAGGAGCCCGAGAGGTTCAAAGAGGCTGTGCAGGAGTCGCTGCGTCGCCACGCTGCTGCCGTCAATCGCTTGGCAGAGAGGGGTATGTACTTCTTCGACTATGGCAACGCATTCCTCTTGGAGGCTTCGCGTGCGGGTGCCGATGTGGTGCTGCCCAATGGTAAGTTCCGCTATCCCTCCTATGTGCAGGATATTATGGGTCCCCTCTTCTTCGACTATGGCTTTGGTCCTTTCCGCTGGGTATGCACTTCGGGTAGCGAGGCAGACTTGGATAAGAGTGACGAGATAGCCGCTCGCGTGTTGGAGGAGATTAGAGAGGAGGCTCCCGAGGAGATTTGCGGTCAGCTCGACGACAATATCCACTGGATTAAGGAGGCTAAGAAGAACCGCCTTGTGGTGGGCTCTTCGGCTCGTATCCTCTATGCCGATAGCGAGGGACGCATCAAGATCGCACGCGCCTTCAATGAGGCTATTGCCCGAGGCGAGATTTCGGCGCCCATTGTGCTGGGTCGTGACCACCACGATGTGTCGGGTACCGACTCTCCCTACCGCGAAACGAGCAACATCTATGACGGTTCGGCATATACGGCAGATATGGCTGTGCAGAATGTCGTTGGCGACGGCTTCCGAGGTGCTACCTGGGTGTCGTTGCACAATGGCGGCGGCGTAGGTTGGGGCGAGGTTATCAACGGTGGCTTCGGTATGGTTATCGATGGCTCCGAGGAGGCTCGCCGCAGAATTGACAATATGCTCCTGTGGGATACCAATAATGGTATTGCACGCCGTAGTTGGGCTCGCAACGAGGGTGCAATGAGTGCCATCCGCCGCGAGATGGAGCGTACTCCTCTGCTGAGGGTTACAATGCCCAATGTGGCTGACGATAAACTTATTGAGAAATTTGTAAAGTAAAACAACGAAGACTATGAAACAGCATATTATTTCACGTGCCCACCTCTCTCATCAACAGGTTATTGCAGCCGTAAGGGAGAACTATACTCTCGCTCTCTCGGAGGAGTCGAGGGCAGCCATTGCAAAGTGCCGCGAGTATCTGGATAGGAAGGCTATCGAGAGCCCCACACCCATCTATGGTGTGACTACGGGCTTCGGCTCGCTTTGTAACATCTCAATCGAAAAGGACGACTTGTCGGCTTTGCAGAAAAACTTGGTTATGAGCCACTCGTGCGGCACGGGCGATAGGGTGCCTACCGAAATTGTGCGCATTATGATAATGCTCAAAGTGCAGTCGCTTTCCTATGGTCACTCGGGTGTGCAGGTGGCTACCGTTGAGCGTCTTATAGATATGTTTAACAACCACTACACCCCCGTAGTCTACCAGCAGGGCTCGCTCGGTGCTTCGGGCGACTTGGCACCTCTGGCACACCTCTCGCTGCCTATCCTTGGCTTGGGCGAGGTGGAGACCGCCGAGGGCGAGATTATCTCGGGTGAGGAGATGAACCGTAGGGAGGGCTGGCAGCCACTCACGCTCCAATCCAAAGAGGGTTTGGCACTACTTAATGGTACCCAGTTTATGGCATCGTATGGTGTGTGGTCGCTCGATAAGGCAGAGCGCCTGTCGGCTCAGGCAGATCTGATTGCAGCTATGTCATTGGAGGCTTTCGATGGCAGGATAGACCCCTTTGCCGACAATGTACACCAGGTGCGCCCCCACAATGGTCAGATTACGACCGCAAGGCGTATGAGAGAACTCTTGGAGGGTAGCGAACTTATTGCCCAGCCCAAGAAACACGTTCAGGACCCATATTCGTTCCGCTGCATCCCTCAGGTGCACGGCGCATCGAAGGATGCTATTGCGTACGTTGCAAGCGTCATCGAAACCGAGATTAACTCCGCAACCGACAACCCAACGGTCTTCCCCGATGAGGATGTTGTTGTTTCGGCAGGTAACTTCCACGGTCAGCCTTTGGCACTTGTGCTCGACTATTTGGCTATTGCTATGGCAGAACTCGGTAATATCTCGGAGCGCAGAACCTATAAACTCATCTCCGCACAGCGTGGTCTGCCAAGTTTCTTGGTGGCAAAACCCGGTCTTAACAGCGGATTTATGATTCCTCAATATACGGCAGCATCGATTGTGAGCCAGACCAAGGGCTTGTGTATGCCTGCTTCGGTGGACTCTATTCCCTCTTCGCAAGGTCAGGAAGACCACGTTAGTATGGGCTCGAATGCGGCTACTAAGTCGGCTCGTGTGGCAGATAACGTGGAGAGGGTGCTGGCTATTGAACTTCTCAATGCTGCTCAGGCTTTGGAGTTCCGCCGTCCTTTGAAATCGAGTGCTACAATCGAAAAACTCTTTACCGATTTCAGGGCAGTTGTACCATTTGTGGATACGGATATGATTATGTATCCTCTGATTGCCCGCTCGGTGGAGTTTTTGCAAAATCTGAAATAGAGAGATGCGACTACTGATTAAAAATATCGGCACTTTGGCGGGTATCTTGCCCGCCGATGTGCTCTGTCTGAGGGGTAAGGAGATGAACTCTGCCGAACAACTCCACAATGCCTACCTTGTTGCCGAAGATGGCATTATCGCACGCTTTGGTAGTATGGAAGAGCTTGGAGAGGTGGAAGCTGACGAGGTGGTGGATGCCGAGGGTAGGGTAGTCTTCCCCGCCTTCTGTGACTCCCACTCGCACATTGTCTATGCAGGCTCGCGCGAGGGCGAATTTCGCGACAAAATCGCAGGTATGACCTACGAGGAGGTGGCGGCTCGCGGTGGCGGCATCCTCAATTCGGCAGATAGACTTGTCGAGGCGAGCGAGGAGGAACTCTACGAGGCTGCCGCTAAGAGGGCGTGGAGGATGATACGCTCGGGTGCTGCTACGTTGGAGATTAAGAGCGGCTACGGACTCACTTTGGAGTCGGAACTGAAAATGCTCCGCGTGGCGAGACGCTTGCAGCAGACTCTGCCCGCAACCATCAAGGCTACCTTTCTCGGTGCTCACGCAGTGGGGCGTGACTTCAAGGGACGCCAGAGTGACTATGTGCGACACGTCTGTGAGGATATGATACCAGCTGTTGCCGAGCAGGGCATTGCCGAGTTTGTGGATGTCTTCTGCGATAGAGGTTTCTTTACGCCCGAGGAGACTGCACAGATTTTGGAGTGCGGCAAACGCTACGGCTTGCGTCCCAAAATCCACGCCAACGAACTCGCATCGAGTGGCGGTGTGCAGGTCGGTATCCGCTATGGTGCACTCTCGGTGGACCACTTGGAGGAGGCTAACGAGCAGGATGTTAAGGACTTGGCGGCAAGTAATACGATACCTACGGTATTGCCAGGTGCATCGTTCTTCTCGAACCTTCCGTTTGCTCCCGCAAGAGCTATGATAGAGGCAGGACTGCCCGTTGCTATTGCAAGCGACTGCAACCCAGGCTCATCGCCTTCGGGCAATATGATGTTCCTTTGGTCGCTCGGCTGTATAAAGATGCGCCTCACGCCCGAGGAGGCTCTGAGTGCACTTACTATCAATGGTGCTGCGGCTTTGGGACTGAGTGCCGATAGGGGTGCAATATCGGTAGGTCGCAGGGCAGACCTTGTGGTGTCGAAACCCGTACCCTCGCTTGCCTACCTGCCTTATAGTTTTGGCGAAGAACTTGTTGAACATACCATTATAGGTGGTAAAATAGTCTAATAAGGATGAAAAAAATGGTCCATTTGTTGGCTCTGCTTGCCATAGGGCTTGCGGTTGGTTGCTCCGAGGCGTATGATGATTCGGCACTTAGGGGCGAAATAGATGAGCTAAAAGAGAGGATAGAGGATGTGGAAACGCTCCTCAATGCCTCGGCTAACGACCTTACAATCACTTCGGTAGAGCAGACTGCCGAGGGATTTGTTGTGACCTTCTCGGACGGCTCGACCATCACCGTTAAACACGGCGAGGATGGTCGCGATGGCGAAAAAGGCGAAAAAGGCGATAAGGGCGAGCAAGGCGACAAAGGCGAGCAAGGAGATAAGGGCGACAAAGGCGACAAAGGCGATGATGGTAAAGATGGCGAGGATGGCGAAACGCTCATTGAGTCGATAGTCATTGGCGACACCGCTGTGACATTCGTCCTTACCAATGGCAAGACCGTAATTATCCCCTTGGAGGGCTACTACGACCCCTTGGAAGCCCCCATCGTGTTCCTCGACAATACCGCAAAAGTGCTCTCTGTGTTGGCGTGGGATAGCGATGGCGACCAACAACTCTCCTACAAGGAGGCTGCCGCAGTAAGCGACATTGGCGAGGTCTTTGCAGGGTCGGATATTATGGCTTTTGGTGAGTTACGCTATTTTACATCGCTCACAGCAATAGACGATTACGCTTTCTATGGTTGCGATAGGTTGTTGACATTGACTCTTCCCGAAGGAGTTCTTTCTATTGGAGAGGGTGCCTTCCGCAACTGCTCCTCGCTCCAAGAGTTGGATATCCCCGAGGGTGTTGCTGCTTTGGGCGAAACGACCTTCCAAGGATGCACGAATCTTGCTCGTGTGAGCATCCCGTCTTCGGTGGAGAAGATTCCCTACTATTGCTTCTATCTGTGCGAGAAACTTACGGAAGTCGCGATTGCCGAGGGTGTTAAGACAATAGGCGAGAGGGCGTTCCAATCGTGCTATGCGCTGCCCACTCTGACTATTCCCCAAAGTGTGGAGCAAATTGAGCGTAATGCCTTCTATTTCTGCAAGGGCTTGGAGAGTGTTACCTTGCCCGCAGGACTCAAAGCCATCGACAAAGAGACATTCTACAACTGCGAGAGCCTTGGACGTGTGGAGTTGCCCACAGCACTCACTACCATCGGAAACTACGCTTTCCGCAACTGCACGGCATTGGAGGAGGTGGTTATGAATGATGCGCTGGTGG
This sequence comes from Tidjanibacter sp., assembly GCA_045602145.1. GTDB lineage: Bacteria > Bacteroidota > Bacteroidia > Bacteroidales > Rikenellaceae > Tidjanibacter. Next base: position 3,323 of record JAZSAY010000042.1, on the reverse strand, counting down.
AGATTGGCAGCTATGCCTTCAATAACTGCTCGGCACTGACCGAGGTGCGTATCCCTGTGGGTGTAACCTCCATTGGCGGTTGGGCATTCGAGGACTGCACAAGCCTTGTGAAGGTTGTTTGCGAGCCTGTGGAGCCCCCTTTGCTGGGAACCGATGCCTTCGACTACAACGGCTCGGGGCGCAAAATCTATGTGCCCGCCCAGAGCGAGGAACTCTACAAAACTGCCGAGGTGTGGAGCGACTACGAACTGAGCATTGTGGCAGCAGAAACTATGTAATAATAAACGAATCAAGATATGAATAACTTTGTATTTCAGAACCCTACGAAACTGATTTTCGGCAAGGGGCAGATAGCACGTCTTAGTAAAGAACTCCCAAAAGACAAGAAAATTCTTGTTACCTTTGGTGGCGGTAGTGTAAAGCGCAATGGTGTCTACGAGCAGGTCGCAAAGGCTCTCGAAGGCTTCGACTACCTCGAATTTTGGGGCATTGAACCCAACCCTAAGGTTGAGACTCTCCGCAAGGCTGTGGAGTTGTGCAAGAGTGAGGGCGTGGAGTTCATTGTGGCAGTTGGTGGCGGTAGTACGCTCGATGGTACGAAACTCATTGCCGCAGCTGCCAAAGTAGAGTGTGATGCTTGGGAGTTGGTAAAAAATCCCTCGCTCTATGGCGGTACGTTGCCCTTTGCGAGTGTTATGACACTGCCCGCAACGGGCTCCGAGATGAATAGGGGTGCGGTAATCTCCAACCTCTCTACGGGCGAGAAATACTCGTTCTACAACACCTATCCCGTATTCTCTATCCTCGACCCCGAGGCAACATTCTCGCTGCCCGACTTCCAGGTGGCTTGCGGTCTGGCGGATACCTTCGTGCACGTTATGGAGCAGTATCTGACCATCCCCGAGTGCTCGCCACTGATGGATAGGTGGGCAGAGGGAATTGTACAGACCATTGTGGAGGTTGCGCCTAAGGCTCTCAGCCCTGAGCGTGACTACGACACAATGGCTACCTTTATGCTCTCGGCAACGATGGGACTGAACGGCTTTGTGGCTATGGGCGTGCCCCAGGATTGGGCAACCCATATGATAGGTCACGAGATTACGGCTCTTACGGGCACCACCCACGGACAAACGCTCGTTATGGTGCTGCCCGGAGTGATGAATGTGCTGAGGGGGCAGAAGGGTGCAAAGATAGTGCAGTTTGGAGAGCGCGTGTGGGGCATTAAGGAGGGCTCCACGGATGAACGCATCGACCGCACCATCGAGGCTACCGAACAATTCTTCCGCTCGCTCGGTCTTGCCACACGCCTTTCGGAACTCTCCATTGGCGAAGATGTTGTGGAGGAGATTGTGCGCCGCTTCAAGGAGCGTGGCACCCTGCTGGGTGAGAATGCCAACGTGGACTACCGCCTTGTGGAACTGATTCTGCGCCAACGCTTGTAGCGAAACATTAAAAAGAGCGAGCCCGAGGGTTGCATTCAGAAAACCTCGGGCTCGCTCTTTTTTGTCTGGCGTCCTGTGACTTATGGGAGATATGGGAGATATGGGATAAACCCACAACCACATCTGCCCCATTCCTCCCTTGCGTTTTTTTTGCAGAATTTTCTGCTATTCATTTGCATATTTTGAAATATGTATTAACTTTGTATTAAGTACAAACCAATAATTATTCAAATTAATACTAAAATGAAACGCAGAAACTATTTTTTTAGCCTTGTTTTGATGGCATCTATGACACTTTTTGCGGCTTGTGAGCCCTACACCCCCCACGAAGAGAATCCACCCGCACCCGAGCCACCCGCACTGACTTTCGAGATTGAGTTGGCAGATTTGGGCATCAATTCGGTGAAAATGAGTGTAACCCCCTCCGACAACGAAGCACTATATATCTATGATATTATTCAGGTGGCTGTGCTCGAAAAGCACCACAAGGGTAGCGTGTCTACTTACGTAAGAAATCTTGTGGCAAGTGCCCTCGAAGAGATGAAAACGCCCGAGGCTGTTCTGGAACGTATCGGCACCAAAGGAGTCAGCTCCTATGAATACAAGACCCTCTCGCCCGAGACCGAGTATGTTGCCTTCGCCATAGCTCTTAACACCGCTTGCGAGGCAATTGGCGAGCCCGTAACCGAGAACTTTACCACATTGGCTATGCCCGAGTTGTGCAGCTGGGAGGTGGTATTCGACGAGGTGTTCTACGATGGCGTGTCGTTTACGGTTACCCCCTCCGACGACACCATTCCCTACTACTTTACCGTACGCCCTACTGCTGCCTATGGCAAGGAGGTGATGAATGACGAGGAACTCTTGGATGCAATCCTTATGGAGGACGGTATGATGATAGATTACTACCTCGCCTATGGCGTTTACGAGTCGGTTTATGACCCATCGTTCCCCGAGTTCATTCTCTGTGCCGATACGGGTTACGAGTTGTTGGTATTTGCCTACTCCGATGGCGCACCCCTTACCTCCATTAAGCGTTTCCCCTTCCGCTCACTCAGTTCCGACGTTGAGAACCTCACCTTCGAAATCTCTGTGACCCCCGGAACTGATAGTGCTGATGTTGAGGTGGTACCCTCGGATAAGCATACTATGTATATGTGGGATGTTGTCGCAAAGAGCGACCTCGATGCAGACTACGAAGGCAATATCGCTCTCTATGTAGACGCCTATATTGCAAATATGATTGAGACTATGGGACTCTATGAGCTCGACTTCTCTCGCATTATGGGCGATGATGGCGACGGCTTTGCCTACGCATTCACCCCCTCTACCGACTATGTGGTTTGGGCAGCCCGAGTGGATGAGTTTGGTGAGGTTGTAGGCGATATTGCCATTAAAGCGTTTACTACGCTCGAAGACAATACCGCAACTATGAAGACCGTGGGTAGCAAATCCTTCACCTTTAAGAACCGTGCCGAGATGACCCGTGGCACCCGCAGATAGTGCCCCGAGGCTTACTGACGAATAACACAAAAGGCGCTCCAAACGGAACGCCTTTTGTATTTTGGACCGTGTGTCCGAAAATACTGTGGTAAATCGTGGGGTGGGGATTATTTCTTGTTGAAGAACTCCTTAACCTCCTCGGTGGGAACTACGTCAGTTTTGAAAACGTAAGCACCGGTCTTCTCCGATTTAACCATCTTGATGCACTTGGTAAAACCCTTGTTTGCACCCTCTTTTTTAAGTGTTGCAACTACTTTCTTTGCCATAGTTCTTTTCCTCCTTATTTAATCTCACGGTGGATAGTTACCCTCTTCAAGTAAGGATTGTATTTCTTACGCTCCATACGGTCGGGTGTGTTCTTTTTGTTTTTGGTAGTGA
>JAZSAY010000041.1:0-2754 GCA_045602145.1 Tidjanibacter sp. | reverse complement strand
AGCCTTCTGATTCAGAGCGTGGAAGATGGACTGGCGCACCAAAGCGGGAATGCCCGAGAGGCGTGCAACATCCTGCAACTCATCCACAACAACGGGGACGGCAATGTAAGCACCCACGCCTGCGAGTTTTGCAATCTCGGCAGCCAAAAGTGCGCCCAAGTTCGAGGCGTGCTGACCTGCGGGGCGTTCCTTAATATCCTCAATCATCTTCTCGTTTACCTCGTAGGTGCCGCTGGGGATGGGTTTCAGCAGACCACCACGACCAATCACAGCATCCAAATCGGTCAGGGCAATGCCCGACTGTTTGATAGCATCGAGAATCACATCCCTGCGGAAGTCGAGTTGGTCGAGGATGGTCTTATAGCGACCAATCTCCTCACTCGAATGGCGCAAGGTGGTCGAAAAGAGCTCCTTGTCGTTCTCGAAAACAGCAACCTTAGTCGAAGTCGAACCAGGGTTGATGGTTAAAATTTTATAGGTTTTCTCCATAGTGTTATAAAGGTGTGTTTTAGGTGTTTAGACTATTTTGCCGACAAGCATGCCAGAGCGATAGAATAGAGTTTGGTCTTGGTCGAGTCGCCACGCGAGGTGAGCACACAGGGAGCAGTAGGACCTGCAACCATCGCTGCCAACTCAGCACCGCCGAACTTCGAGCAAGCCTTGAAGAATACGTTACCACTCTCGAGGTTGGGGAAGAGCAAGCAGTCTGCATCGCCAGCCACAGGACCGGTGAGTTTTTTGATCTTCACGCTCTCGGGGTCGATAGCCACGTCGAGTGCAAGGGGACCCTGGAAGAGTGCGTTGCCGAGTTCGCCATTCTGACCCATCTCCGAAAGAGCGGCAGCCTCCACCGAACTTACAACCTTAGGCAAGAGCTGCTCGCTGGGAGCCAAGAGAGCCACTTTGGGCTGCTCGATACCGAGGTTGTTGGCGGTCTCAATGAGGTATTTTGCAATCTGTTTCTTCTGGTCAATAGTGGGGCAGGGGAGAACTGCTACGTCGCTAACCACGAGGAGTTTGTGGTATGCGGGAACCTCCAAAACGGTAACGTGGCTGAGGGTAGTGCCTGCGGGCAGCAGACCCCACTCTTTGTTCAGAATACCGCGCATATATTTGTCGGTAGGAACAACACCCTTCATCAGCACGTCGTACTCGCCATTGTGAACAGCCTTAACGGCAATCTCCACAGCCTTCACATCCTCGCTCTCGGCGATGATGGTATATTGGCTCATATCTACGCCCTCTGCCTCGCAGGACTTCTTGATTTCTTCGGGGTCGCCCACCAAAGTAACGTCTGCCAAGCCAGCCTTGATAGCCATATCGGTTGCACCAATCGAGTGGGTGTCCTGACCGTATGCAACAATCATCTTCTTTTTGCCACGAGCCACTGCCGCAGCAACAATCTCATCCAAATGTTTAATCATAGTCTTACAAAAGTGTTTTTAGGTTATTTTTTGAGTTTGCTTACAATGTTGAAAGTGTCGGTGGCGATTACGAGCTCCTCATTGGTGCCGATAACCACAACTTTAACCCTAGAAGTGGGGGTGGAGAGAATCTTGTCCTGACCCTTGACGCCTGCATTGGCAGCCTTGTCGAACTCGATACCCATAAACTCCATACCCTCGCAGACGTACTCCCTCATCTCGGGTCCATTCTCACCCACGCCACCTGTGAATACCAAGAGGTCGATGCCGCCCATTGCTGCGGCATAGGAGCCAACATACTTTTTCACGCGGTAGAAATATGCCTCCTCGGCGTCGATGACGGTCTGGTTGCCGGCCTCTACGCCAGCCCTGATGTCGCGCATATCCGACGATACGCCGCCCGAAAGACCATAGATGCCCGACTCCTTGTTAATAAGGTTCCAAATCTCCTCCATCGACTTACCCTCTTTCTGGTGGATGAAGTTGAGCACACCTGGGTCGATAGAGCCGCAGCGGGTACCCATCATCAAGCCGTCTACGGGAGTAAGACCCATAGAGGTATCAACACTCTTGCCATTGAGCACAGCAGCTACCGAGCCGCCATTGCCGATGTGGCAAGTAACGATTTTGGAGTTCTCGAAGTCCAAGCCTGCCATAATTGCTGCCTGCTCGGCAACGAAGCGGTGGCTGGTGCCGTGGAAGCCGTAAGCCCTCACGCGATACTCGTCGTAGTAGCGGCGAGGAATACCATAGAGGAACGCCTTGGCGGGCATTGTCTGGTGGAACGCGGTGTCGAAGTTAGCCACCTGAGGAACACCGGGGAGGAGTTCGTTGATGGCGTAGATACCTTTTAGGTTGGCGGGAATGTGCAGGGGAGCCAAATCTACGCAACCCTCCACCATCTCCATAACAGCCTCGTTGATGAGAGTACTCTCTTTGAACTGCTCGCCACCGTGTACAACCCTGTGTCCCACTGCATCCAACTCTTTGAGCGAAGCGATAACGCCACTCTCGGGGTGGGTGATTGCCTTGATGATGAGGTCAATACCTACGGTGTGGTCGGGAATGTCGCACACCGTCTTTACGGACTCTTTGCCTGTGGGCTTGTGAGTGATAACGCCATTTTCTATGCCGATACGCTCTACAAGACCCTTTGCCAAGAGCGTATTGTCGCTCTCGGTCATCTCGATTACCTGATACTTAATCGAACTGCTGCCGCAGTTAAGAACAAGAATTACCATAGTTAATTATTGTTTATAATATTGTTTTTATGTGTGTTCGTTTTTTATGGAGTTACCAATCCGCCGATGGTTGGGGTGGAGAGCCCGCC
>JAZSAY010000040.1:0-35096 GCA_045602145.1 Tidjanibacter sp. | reverse complement strand
TTGAAGAAAGAAATTAATTTTTCCAAACAAAACACAAACAACGAAGTAAAACAATTTAATTTTATACAAAACTATGGCAGATATTAAAGCATTGGCAGAAGAGTTGGTAAACTTGACTGTTAAAGAGGTAAACGAGTTGGCTACTATCCTCAAAGAGGAGTACGGTATTGAGCCCCCAGCTGCAGCTGTTGCAGTTGCTGCTCCCGCTGCTGCTGAGGCAGCTGCACCCGCAGAGAAAACTTCTTTCGACGTTATTCTCGTGAGCGCAGGTCAGGCTAAGATCGCAGTTGTTAAAGCTGTGAAAGAGGCTACTGGCTTCGGTTTGAAAGAGTCGAAAGACTTGGTTGACGCTGCTCCTAAGGCTATCAAAGAGGGCATCTCGAAAGAGGAGGCTGAGGCACTCAAAGCCGCTCTTGAGGACGCAGGTGCAGAGGTTGAGGTTAAATAGTTTATCTATTAACTTCACTCCATACTGGGTATAGAGCTTATGTCAAAATAAGCTCTATGCCTTTTTCGCGTCTAAAAGGTAAGGCGCAAAGCCAGAGTTAGGTTAGGTGGATTTCGTGAGCCTATAAATGGCTGAAATAGAGGGTTTTGGGTGGCTTGAATGTTGCCAAAAATCCTTTGCCGGCGACGGCAAGCAAAAAAGAAGAGGCCGAAAAGTTCGGCGCACCCACGAAGAGGCAGGGTGGAGATAAAAGGCACGCTAAGGCGCAAAGCGAGTGGCGGGATGGTCACAAAGTGAGTGCTGCAAAGCAGGTGGCGAGATGGTCACGATGTGAGCGTCGCAAATCAGGTGGCGAGTAAGTCACTGCGTGAGCGACGTAAAGCGAGTTGTGAGTAAGTCACTGCGTGAGCGATGCTGAGGTGTCACCGAGGGAGGCGAGAGTGTTGCGATGAGTGGCACAAAGGGCCAACCGAGAGTGGCGAGAGTGTTGCGATGAGTAGCACAAAGGGCCAACCAAGAGTGGTTGGCGGGCCGAAATCTCCGAGTCGAAGGGGTGCAGCGAAAGCGGCTTCAACAAAAAATCTTTCAAAAAAAATTTTTGCAGACAATGTCCTCGAAAGCAAACAATAGAATTAGCTTCTCCTCCATCACCCACAAGATGGATTATCCCGACTTTTTGGAGGTGCAGCTCAAATCATTCCGCGACTTTTTTCAATTAGACACTACTGCTGAGAATCGTAAAAACGAGGGACTCTACAAGGTTTTCTCCGAGAACTTCCCCATTACGGACACCCGTAACAACTTCGTGTTGGAGTTTCTCGACTACTACATCGACCCCCCACGCTACTCCATTGAGGAGTGCTTGGAGATGGGTTTGACGTATAGCGTGCCTCTGAAAGCGAAACTCAAACTCTACTGCACAGACCCTGAGCACGAGGAGTTTACGACCGAGATTCAGGATGTGTACTTCGGTACAATCCCCTATATGACTCCCGGTGGTACTTTCGTGATTAACGGTGCTGAGCGAGTTGTTGTATCTCAGTTGCACCGCTCGCCCGGTGTGTTCTTCGGTCAGAGTGTCCACACCAATGGCACTAAGCTCTACTCGGCCCGTATTATTCCTTTCAAGGGCTCGTGGATAGAGTTTGCAACCGACATCAACAACGTGATGTATGCCTACATCGACCGAAAGAAGAAGTTGCCCGTAACCACTTTGCTTAGGGCCGTAGGCTTTGAAGCAGACAAAGATATTCTCGAAATCTTCGACCTCGCCGACGAGGTTAAGGTCAATCGCACCAACCTGAAAAAGAGCTTGGGTCGCAAGCTCGCCGCAGGTATTGTTAAGACCAGCTGGGAGGATTTCGTAGATGAGGATACCGGTGAGGTTATGCCCATCGAGCGTAGCGAGGTTATCATCAAGCGTGAGACCGAGCTTACCGAGGAGCATATCGACATCATCTTGGAGAATGGCATCAAGACCATCCTCCTGCACAAGGACAATCCTTCGGGCGTAGATTACTCGATTATCTACAACACCCTCCAAAAGGACCCCTGCAACACAGAGAAAGACGCTGTGGTTTACATCTATCGCCAGTTGCGTAATTCGGAGCCACCAGATGAGGCTACCGCGAGGGATGTAATCGACAAGCTCTTTTTCAGCGACAAGCGCTACGATTTGGGCGACGTAGGTCGTTTCCGTATCAATAAGAAACTTGGCCTTGATACCAACCCCGAGGTGAGGGTACTCACCCGCGAGGACATCATCGCCATCATCCGCTACCTGATTGAGCTCATCAACTCCAAGACCGATGTTGATGATATCGACCACCTCTCGAACCGTCGTGTGAGGACTGTGGGCGAGCAGCTGAGCAATCAGTTCTCCATTGGTTTCATCCGTATGGCCCGCACCATCCGCGAGAGGATGAACGTCAGGGATAGCGAGCAGTTCAAACCTATCGACCTGATTAACGCCAAGACGCTGTCGAGTGTGATTAACAGCTTCTTTGGTACAAACCAGCTCTCGCAGTTTATGGACCAGACCAACCCTCTGGCCGAGATGACCCACAAACGTCGTTTGTCGGCACTTGGTCCTGGTGGTTTGAGCCGCGATAGGGCAGGTTTTGAGGTGCGTGACGTACACTACACCCACTATGGTCGTCTTTGCCCCATTGAGACTCCTGAGGGTCCTAACATTGGTCTGATTTCTTCGTTGTGCGTATATGCGAAGATTAGTCCTATGGGCTTCATTGAGACTCCCTACCGCAAGGTGGTTGATGGCAGGGTTGATTTGAACGACGAGAATATCCGCTATTATAGCGCCGAGGAGGAGGAGAACCTGAACATTGCTCAGGCTTCGGCTCCCATCGACGAAGAGGGTAACTTCCTCAACCCCAACCGCATCAAGGCTCGTAACGAGGCTGACTTCCCCGTGATTAGGGACAAACAGGTAGACCTCGTGGACGTTGCACCCAACCAGGTTGCTTCGATTGCTGCAAGCCTTATCCCCTTCTTGGAGCACGATGACGCAAACCGTGCGCTGATGGGTTCGAACATGATGCGTCAGGCTGTGCCCCTTATCAACCCCGAGGCTCCTATCGTAGGTACAGGCTTGGAGGGCGAGATGGTACGCGACAGCCGCATTCAGGTTGTTGCTGAGGGCAGCGGCGAGGTAGTCTTTGCCGATGCTTCGCAGATTCAGGTTAAGTATGACCGCACCGAGGACGAGAAGTTGGTAAGTTTCGATCCCGAGATTACCACCTATGTATTGCCTCGCTACCGCAAGACCAACCAGAATATGTCCATCACCCTGCGTCCTATCGTGAAGATTGGCGAGAGGGTAGAGAAGGGCGACATCCTGACCGAGGGTTACTCGACTCAGAATGGCGAGTTGGCACTCGGTAGGAACTTGAAGGTTGCGTTTATGCCCTGGAAGGGTTACAACTTCGAGGATGCAATTGTTATTTCGGAGCGTCTGCTGAGGGAGGATTTGTTCACTTCGGTACACGTTGACGAGTATATTATGGAGGTTCGCGAGACCAAACGCGGCGTTGAGGAACTCACTTCGGATATTCCCAACGTGAGCGAGGAGGCAACCAAAGACCTCGACGAGAGGGGTATCATCCGCATCGGTGCCAATGTGAAGCCCGGCGATATTATGATTGGTAAGATTACCCCCAAAGGCGAGAGCGACCCCAGCCCCGAGGAGAAACTTCTCCGCGCCATCTTCGGCGACAAGGCAGGCGATGTGAAGGATGCTTCATTGAAGGCTCAACCTTCGCTCTTTGGTACCATTATCGACCGCAAACTCTACACCCGCAACGTGAAGGACGGCAAGCGTGGTAAGGCAGAGGAGAAACACAAACTCGAAGAGGCAGAGGCTAAGTTCCAGAAGGAGGCTGCCGCTCTGAAAGCAGTGTTGGTGGAGAAACTCTACACCTTGCTCAAAGACCAGACTTCGCTGGGCGTATATGACTACTTCGGAGTTGAACTCTATGCCCCCGGCACCAAGTTCACCAAGAAGATGCTCGAAGAGATCGACTACCTCGACCTTGGCGCAGGCAAATGGGTAGAGGACGAGAGGGTAGCAACGCTCACCAAGCAGGCTATTAATAACTATACCATTAAATATAAAGAGGCAGATGCAAGGGTTAAACGCGAGAAGTACAATATCACCAATGGTGACGAACTTCCCAATGGCGTTATCCAACTTGCTAAGGTTTATCTCGCCAAGAAACGTAAACTCAAAGTGGGCGATAAGATGGCAGGTCGCCACGGTAACAAGGGTATTGTTGCCAAGGTTGTTCGCGATGAGGATATGCCCTTCTTGGAGGATGGCTCGATTGTCGATATCGTACTGAACCCTCTGGGCGTACCTTCGCGTATGAACTTGGGTCAGATCTACGAGACCGTACTCGGTTGGGCAGGTAAGGAGCTCGGCTTGAAGTTCGCTACTCCTATCTTCGATGGTGCTACTTTGGACGAGATTAACGAGTACACTGCCAAAGCAGGCGTACCTGTGAACGGTTGCTGCCACCTGAGGGATGGTGGTACGGGCGAGAGGTTCGACCAGCCTGCAACTGTGGGTGTCATCTATATGCTCAAACTTGGTCATATGATTGACGATAAGATGCACGCACGTTCGATTGGTCCTTACTCGCTCATCACTCAGCAGCCTCTTGGTGGTAAGGCACAGTTTGGTGGTCAGAGGTTTGGTGAGATGGAGGTTTGGGCACTCGAAGGCTTCGGTGCTGCCAACATCTTGCAGGAGATTTTGACCATTAAGTCCGATGACGTTATGGGTCGTGCTAAGGCATACGAGGCCATCGTTAAGGGCGACAACCTGCCTACTCCCGGCATTCCCGAGTCACTCAACGTGCTGCTGCACGAGTTGCGCGGTTTGGCAATCAGTGTAAAACTCTCTTAAACTTGGAAAGAAGAATATGGCATACGGTAAAGATAATAAAGTCAATACGACTAATTTTAGCAAAATCTCGATTGGTCTTGCCTCGCCCGAGGAGATTCTCGAAAATTCGAGCGGCGAGGTACTGAAACCCGAGACTATTAACTATCGTACCTACAAACCCGAGAGGGATGGTCTTTTCTGCGAGCGCATTTTTGGTCCCGTAAAGGACTATGAGTGCCACTGCGGTAAGTATAAGAGGATTCGCTACAAAGGTATCGTCTGCGATAGGTGTGGTGTTGAGGTTACCGAGAAGAAGGTGCGCCGTGAGCGTATGGGTCATATCCAGCTTGTTGTGCCCGTGGTACACATCTGGTATATCCGCTCGCTACCTTCGAAAATCGGCTACTTGCTCGGTATTCCCAGCAAGAAACTCGACGCTGTAATCTACTACGAGCGTTATATCGTAATTCAGGCTGGTGCTGCGGCAAATCTTAACTTGCCCAATGGTTGCCAGAAACACGACTTGCTCTCCGAGAAGGAGTACCTCGATATCTTGGCTGCTCTGCCTAAGGGCAACCAGCAGCTCGACGACAGCGACCCCGACAAGTTCATCGCACAGATGGGTGCTGAGGCTATCCTCACACTCTTGCAGGGCTTGGATTTGGATAGGTTTAGCGAGGAGTTACGCCACAAAGCCTCGCACGAGACTTCGCAGCAGCGCAAGACTGAGGCTCTGAAAAGGCTCAACATTATTGAGGCTTTCCGCGAGTCGAAGGATATCAACAAACCCGAGTGGATGGTGTTGAAGGTTATTCCTGTGACTCCTCCCGAGTTGCGTCCTTTGGTGCCTCTGGATGGTGGTAGGTTCGCTACTTCGGAGTTGAACGACCTCTATCGTAGGGTTATCATCCGCAACAACCGTCTGAAACGTCTTATCGAGATTAAGGCTCCCGAGGTTATCTTGCGCAACGAGAAACGTATGTTGCAGGAGGCTGTTGACTGCTTGTTCGATAACTCGCGCAAGACCAGCGCCGTAAAGAGCGAGAGCAACCGCCCCTTGAAGTCGCTTAGCGATAGTTTGAAGGGTAAACAGGGTCGCTTCCGTCAGAACCTGCTGGGTAAACGTGTGGACTATTCGGCACGTTCGGTTATCGTTGTAGGTCCCGAGTTGAAGATGCACGAGATGGGTATTCCCAAAGATATGGCTGCCGAATTGTACAAACCCTTCATCATCCGCAAACTCATCGAGCGCGGTATTGTGAAGACCGTTAAGTCGGCTAAGAAGATTATCGACAGGAAGGATCCCGTAATCTGGGACATCTTGGAGAACGTCATCAAGGGTCACCCCGTACTGATGAACCGTGCTCCTACCCTGCACCGTCTGGGTATCCAGGCATTCCAGCCCAAGCTTATTGAGGGTAAGGCAATGCAGTTGCATCCCCTGGCTTGTACGGCGTTCAATGCGGACTTCGATGGTGACCAGATGGCAGTGCACTTGCCTCTCGGCAACGCTGCAATCTTGGAGGCTCAGCTCCTGATGCTCGGTTCGCACAACATCCTCAACCCCGCTAACGGTGCGCCTATTACCGTACCTTCGCAGGATATGGTGCTTGGTTTGTACTACATCACCAAGATTTTCGGCACCGAGGAGCGTTCTGCTAAGGATAAGGCTGCCTACCTTGCCGAACTCAAAGAGAGGGGCGAGAGCGTAAACCGCTGGGACGACTTGCAGAATGGCGACATCAAACCCAAGGAGGGCGTGAAGCCAGCCTTTACCTTCTATGGTCCCGAGGAGGCTATCATCGCCTACAACGAGGGTAGGGTAGACCTGCACACCCTTGTGAATGTGAAGATAAACACTGTTGACGAGAACGGCGCAGATGTGACTAAGGTTATTGCCACTTCGGTAGGTCGTGTACTCTTCAACCAGGTAGTTCCCAGGGAGGTTGGCTATATCAACTTGCTCTTGAAGAAGAATACACTGAGGGATATCATTGGTGTTGTAATGAAGAAGTCGGGTGCCGACAAGGCTGCTGCCTTCCTCGATGACATCAAGGCTCTGGGTTATAGGATGGCATTCCAGGGTGGTTTGTCGTTCAACTTGGGCGCAGTTATCATCCCCGAGGAGAAGAAGACGCTCGTAGAGCAGGGTAACCAGCAGGTTGCTCAGTTCTTGGAGCAGTACAATATGGGTCTTATTACCAACAACGAGCGTTACAACAAGGTTATTGACGTTTGGACCAACGTGAACAACCGCGTAACCGCAGCGGTTTACAACCACCTGAAAGCAGACCAGGACGGCTTCAACCCCGTATTTATGATGCTTGATTCGGGTGCTCGTGGTAGTAGGGAGCAGATTCGTCAGCTCGGCGGTATGCGTGGTCTGATGGCTAAACCCCAGAAATCGGGTGCTGAGGGCGGTCAGACTATCGAGAACCCCATCTTGTCGAACTTTAAGGAGGGTCTGTCGGTGTTGGAGTACTTTATCTCTACCCACGGTGCTCGTAAAGGTTTGGCGGATACCGCTTTGAAGACTGCCGACGCAGGTTACCTGACCCGTCGTCTGGTAGATGTTGCAAATGACGTTATCATTAATGAGGAGGATTGCGGTACTTTGCGAGGCTTGACCGCTACGGCTGTTAAGCGCAACGATGCTGTTATCCAGAGCCTCTACGATAGGATTTTGGGACGTACGGCAGTTGAGGACGTCATCCATCCCCTCACAGGCGAGGTTATTGTTAAGGCTGGCGAGGAGATTAACGAGGATGCAGCAGCGGCTATCGAGAGCTCGCCCATCGAGAAGGTGGAGATCCGCTCGGTACTCACTTGCGAGTCGCGCCACGGTGTCTGCGCTAAGTGCTACGGTCGTAACCTTGCAACGGGTCGTCCCGTACAGAAAGGTGAGGTTGTAGGCGTTATCGCTGCTCAGTCCATCGGTGAGCCTGGTACTCAGCTGACTCTGCGTACTTTCCACGTCGGTGGTGTTGCAAGTGGTTCTTCGATCGACAACCGCCTTGTGGCTAAACACGACGGTGTGCTCGAAATCGACGAGTTGCGTATCATCAAGACCAAAGACCGCGAGGGTAATGCCAAGAATTTGGTTGTTAGCCGTCAGGCTGAGTTGCGCATCGTAAGCAAGGAGACTGGTAGCACTCTGTTTACCTACAACTTGGCTTATGGTTCGACTCTCTTCAAACTCGCTGGCGAGAGCGTACAAAAGGGCGATGTTATCTGCGAGTGGGATCCCTTCAACGCAGTTATCATCTCGGAGTACGATGGTAAGGCACAGTTCGACAATGTTTTGGAAGGTGTTACCTACCGCGACGAGTACGACGAAACCACAGGTCTCAGGGAGAAAGTGATTATCGAGTCGCGTGATAGGAACCGCAACCCCTTGATTCGCATCGTAGATAAGGACGGCGTTGAGCAGAAACAGTACAACTTGCCTGTTGGTGCACACGTTGTTGTTAAGGAGAACGCCAAGATTAAGGCAGGCGAGATTCTGATTAAGATTCCTCGCTCGTTTGGTAAGGCAGGCGATATTACCGGTGGTCTTCCCCGTGTTACCGAGCTCTTCGAGGCTCGTAACCCCTCGAACCCCGCAGTGGTTTCGGAGATTGACGGTGAGGTATCGTTCAGCAAGATCAAACGTGGTAATAGGGAGATTGTTGTTACCGCTCGTGACGGCGAGGTTCGCAAATACCTCGTGCCCCTGAGCCGCCAGATTCTGGTTCAGGAGAACGACTACGTAAGGGCAGGTATGGCTCTTTCGGACGGTGCAATTACTCCCAACGACATCCTTACCATCCTTGGTCCTACCAAGGTTCAGGAGTATATCGTGAACGAGGTACAGGAGGTTTACCGTGGTCAGGGTGTGAAGATCAACGACAAACACTTCGAGGTAATCGTTCGTCAGATGATGAACAAGGTTCAGATTGTGGATTCGGGCGACACCCGCTTCCTGCCTGAGCAGATTGTCGACAAGTGGGAGTTTATGGAGGTTAACGACTCGCTCTACGATAAGGTTTACGTTGTCGATGCAGGCGACTCGCAGAACGTGAGGGCAGACCAGATTATCTCTGTTCGCCAGCTGCGTGACGAGAACTCGTCGCTCAAACGTAAGGATCTGAGGACCGTAACTGTTAGGGATATTGTTCCCGCAACCTCGCGCCAGGTATTGCAGGGTATCACCCGCGCAGCATTGCAGACCAGCTCGTTTATGTCGGCTGCATCGTTCCAGGAGACTACCAAGGTTCTGAACGAGGCTGCAATCTTCGGTAAGGTCGATCCTCTGTTGAACCTGAAAGAGAACGTTATCTGCGGTCACCTGATTCCTGCCGGTACAGGTGTGCGTGATTGGCAGAACGTGAGCGTAGGTGCTAAGAGCGATTTTGATAAACTCGCCGAGTAAAAAACGCATATAAGCGGCGATTTAGTCGTTGCACTGCGATAAATCCCCTCCTCATTTGCGCTTAGCAAACTACGGAGGGGATTTTCTTGTGCGCCTATAAATCGCTCGCTTCTATGCGTTTTTACAAAAAACACATATAACGCGCATCTGCTGCGTTATGCTCGTGCTCGAAATGCTCATTTGCGTGGGGCAAAGTCCGCTTCCTCATTCCAATAACAACCACACTCCTACCAATGCAGGTTCGCCGCGTCGGGGATATAGTCAATGGTGTAGGAGCCGTCGTCGTGTTCCACAACAGCCATAAAGTCGAGCCACACCTCAGACTCTATGGCGTGCATCTGGACGTAGTGGTTTATAGCCTTCGTGAGGTTGCGGATTTTCTTGCTCGTGAGAGCTTCCTCGGGGGTGGTCAGCGACCCATAGTGGCGTGTCTTGACCTCCACAAAGTGGTAGTGACCATCGTTCGTGAGGGTCACAAGGTCAATTTCGTGGGGCGGGGTGCGCCAATTGCGCTCGACAACAAGGTGCCCGTGCTCTCGGAGCCACTCCATTGCCGCCCTCTCGCCCTCGGCGCCTATGCGTAGTGTTTCACCCATTGGGGAGCAGGGGGCGTTATTTCAGAAGAAAATCGAGCGAGTCGCCAGCCTGCACCTCATAAGGCTCTATGCCGTAGCGGAAGATGCGCATCGGGCGAGGACCTATGAGCGAGAGATTGCCATCGACATAGCGGAGCATACACCCCTCGCGCAAGCCTACAACCCACATTGTGGGGTTGGCAACCACATACTCGGCAATGCGCTGCTCGCGGGTTTCGCCGGCGTGACCCTCGGGATTGGCGTCGAGATAGTGGGGGTTAATCTGGAAGGGTATGGCACCAATGGCGCTGAACGACGCGGGCTGTACGATGGGCATATCGTTGGTGGTGCAGAGGGTGGGGCAAGCCACGTTGCTACCTGCGCTCCAACCAACATAGGGCGTTCCCTCGTTGAGTTTCGTGAGAATAGCCTCCATAAGTCCCTGCTCGTGCATATTCTTCACCAGATGGAATGTGTTGCCGCCACCCACCACAATAGCCTCAGCCGAGAGGATAGCCTCACGGGGCGATGCGGCGTGGTGTACGGAGCGCACACGGATGCCAATCTCGTCGAAGCGAGCCTGCACCTTAGCCTCGTACTCGTCGTAGGAGAATGTCACGCCTGCATAGGGGACAAAAGCGACCTCTTTGACGCCACTAAGATGTTCGGCAATTTGTGCCAAGGGATAGCGCAGGTACTCCTCGCCTGCGTTTGTGGAGTTGCTTATGAGCAATAGTTTCATAGTTTTTATGGTTTTAGGTAAATGAAATTCTCTTTAAAGGTACGGATTATTCCTAACAGCCACAAATTTATGGCTTGTTTTTTGCGAAAAATGGCTAAAAACTCCCGAAACGGCGCTTTCGACGCCATTTGCAAGATTGAGCGTAAGTTGCCAATTATCAGTACGATAGAAAACCTCGCTCTGCCGTAAGGTGCAAAAAAGTCGCCAAAATGAGAGAGTTTCGGGAAAAAGTATTATATTTGTAACGATTTTCGCTCTTTGAGCGAGAAGAAGAAATAGCCACACAATGTTAAACTTAAACTTATAAATTATGTCAGAAATTTCTCAGAAAGTAGTTGAGATTATCAAAGACAGGTTGAATCAGGATGTTAAAAACATCACTCCCGAGGCAAGTTTTGCTAACGACCTCGGCGCAGATTCGCTCGACACCGTTGAACTTATTATGGCCTTCGAGGAGGAGTTTGGTTTGGAGATTCCCGACGAGGCAGCAGAGAAAATCTCGACTGTTGGCGACGCCATCAAGTACGTTGAGGAGCACGCTAATTAATTTTATCGCGCTCAGTACGAAAGACTCAGAAAGAGTATATGAGTGAGGTAAAATAGCACATTTTACCTCACTTTTTCTTTTAGCACACAGAGTTTTGCTACAATACTAACACCTAACAGAAACGAACAATTTTTATTATGGAACGTAGGAGAGTAGTAATTACAGGTATCGGTACCATCAACCCTCTGGGGCACAATGTGGAAGAGTATTTTGCCGCCCTCGAAGCGGGCGTCAATGGTGTGGATTTCATAAAAGGATTCGATGCCGTCAATAATAAAACCAAGTTTGCAGCCGAGATTAAGGATTATAATCCCGACAACTA
Organism: Tidjanibacter sp.; assembly: GCA_045602145.1. Taxonomy (GTDB): domain Bacteria; phylum Bacteroidota; class Bacteroidia; order Bacteroidales; family Rikenellaceae; genus Tidjanibacter. The sequence goes on along the minus strand of JAZSAY010000040.1, from coordinate 23,649 downwards.
TTTTGATCGCAAGGAGGCTCGCAAGCTCGATGTCTTCGCCCAGTATGCGCTCATCTCTGCCGACGAGGCGGTGAAGGATGCGGGGTTGGAGGATGCTGAATTAGACAAAAACAGAGTGGGCGTTATTTGGGGTGCCGGCATTGGCGGTATCAACACCATCTACGAAGAGATAGCAACTTTCTGCAATAGCGAGAGCGATGTACCCCGTTTCAGCCCCTTCCTCATACTCAAAATGCTGACCAACCTGGCAGCAGGTCACATCTCACTTAAATATGGCTATAAGGGTCCCGGTTTCAGCACCGTGTCGGCTTGCTCGTCGAGTACCCACTCGATTGTTAGTGCCGTTGACCAGATACGCCTCGGCAGGGCGGATGTGATGATTACGGGCGGCTCGGAGGGTGCAGTGTCGGTTGTGGGCTTGGGCAGCTTCAACTCTATGATGGCACTTTCGACCCGCAACGACGACCCCAAGACCGCTTCGCGTCCCTACGATAAGGACCGCGATGGCTTTGTGATGGGCGAGGGTGGCGGTGCTCTGGTGCTGGAAGAGTTGGAGCACGCAAAGGCTCGTGGCGCAAAGATTTATGCCGAGATTGTGGGTCTGGGCATCAACTCCGACGCCTACCACGTTACGGCTCCCGATCCCGAGGGTGAGGGTGCACGCCGCTGTATGGAGGATGCGTTGAGGGATGCTGCCATCTGCCCCGAGTGTGTGGACTATATCAACACCCACGGCACTTCGACCCCTCTGGGCGACTTGGCAGAGTTGAAGGGTATCCAGAAAACCTTTGGCGACCACGCCTACAAGATGAATATCTCCTCCACGAAGTCGATGACGGGTCACTTGCTTGGTGGTGCAGGTGCCATTGAGGCTCTGGCTACGGTGATGGCTATTACTAAGGGCATAATCCCTCCCACCATCAACATTCAGGAGCTGGACCCCGCTATTGACCCACGACTGAACCTCACACGTGATGTGGCACAGAGGCGCGAGGTACGCTACGCTATGAGCAATACCTTCGGCTTTGGAGGTCAGAACTCGACAATCATTTTGAAGAAATACGAGGAGTAGAAGATTATGGGATGCATTGCTCGCATTTGCCACCGCTTGTGGGGCGCCGATAGGGAGTACTACCGTGCGTTCAGACGCATCTTTGGAGTCACGCCCGACAATGTCGAACTCTACAAACTCGCCCTTGTTCACCGCTCGGCGTCGGTGAAGGTCGAGGGCGGCGAGAGTATCAACAACGAACGCTTGGAGTTCCTGGGCGATGCGGTGTTGGAGTCGATAGTATCGGACTTCCTCTTCATCGAGTATCCCCACCAATCGGAGGGCTTTATGACCAAGACGAGGGCTAAAATCGTAAGTCGTCAGTCGCTCAACTCTCTGGCTCGCGAGATAGGACTCGACAGGATGGTCATCTACAACTCTACGGGTAACTTCGCCCACAAACACCTCTTTGGCGACTGCTTGGAGGCGATGATAGGTGCACTCTACCTGGATAAGGGCTACAACGTTGTGAACCGCATTGTTATCAACGACCTGCTCTCTCGACACATCGACCTCGACGATCTCACAAACTCCGATAACGACCATAAGAGCCGCCTTATAGAGTGGTGCCAGAAGAGCAAACGTACCATCAGCTTCTCCACCGAGGCGGACGGCGAACAGAAAGGCTCACAGCCACTCTTCATCTCGCGTGTGTTGATTGACGATATGAGGATTGGCGTGGGACGTGGTTCCACCAAGAAGGAGGCAGAACAGAATGCCGCCGAGAATGCCTGGGTACTGTTGGGCGACGAGATGGGTGACTTTATTTTGGACCGCTACGACCATCTGAAAGATGAAAGCAACCAACGATAGAGAGGTGCGCGATAAGTTTGTCGCGCAGGGTGTTGGAGCACTCACCGATGCCGAACTGCTGAGCCTTATTATGGCTGCCAAGGGGGGCGAGGAGAGTGTTGCGACTGCCGAGCGACTGCTTGCCGATGTGGGCTCTCTGGCGGCTCTCTCGCGCCTTACGGCTGGGGAGTTGCGACAGCGTGAGTCGCTCGGTATGGAGCGTGCCACGAGGGTTGTGGCGGCTATGGAGTTGGGGCGCAGGGTGCTTGTTGCCGAGAGTGGCGAGCAACCCGTCATCCGCGACCGCAACGATGTTGTGGCTCTCTTTGCGCCACTCATCTCCACCCTCGACCACGAGGAGTTGTGGGTATTGTACCTCTCTACGGCAAATAAAGTCATCGAGCGCAGGCGTATCTCGGTTGGTGGCTCGTCGGCAGTTACTACCGACTGCAAACTCATCGTTCGCCACGCCCTGACGCTCGTTGCGGCATCTATCATTGTGGTACACAACCACCCCTCGGGTACGGCTGATGCGAGCCCTGAGGACGAGCGTTTTACTCAGCAATTGCGGGATGCGGCGGCACTCTTCGACATAGCGCTTTTGGACCATATTATTGTTGCACGAGGCGGGGGTTCATATAGTTTTCGTTCAGCCGGTAAGTTATAAGATATGAGGTCGCCCCAAAGGCGACCTCATATCTTATAACTTACAATTTTCAATTGACCAGCCTTCGGCTGCTCTAAAATGCTCCCGCTCGGCAGAGGCTGCTTGCAGACTATGCCCTCGCTTACTCGCATTTGCTTCAATTTTCTCCTCCCCCTTGTTCCATAAGGTAAGCCTTGATGAAGGCATCTATGTCGCCGTCCATCACCGACTCCACAGCCGAGGTCTGGTAGCCTGTGCGGTGGTCCTTAACACGGCGGTCATCAAAGACGTAGGAGCGTATCTGCGAGCCCCACTCAATGCGTTTTTTGCCCTTTTCGAGTTCGTTTTGTAGTGCCATACGCTTCTCCAACTCCCTCTGGTAGAGTTTTGAGCGGAGGATGCGCAGTGCGTTCTCGCGGTTCATAAGTTGCGAGCGGGTTTCGGTATTCTCGATGAGGAACTCCACAGGCTCGCCCGTATCAGCATCCTTGCCGTGGTAGCGCAGGCGCACACCTGTCTCGACCTTATTGACATTCTGACCGCCCGCACCACTACTGCGATAGGTGTCCCACTCGTAGTCTGCGGGATTGATGGTTATCTCTATGGTATCGTCCACAGCTGGCGACACAAAGACCGAGGCGAATGTGGTCTGTCGCTTGTTGTTGGCATTGAAGGGCGAGAGGCGCACCATACGATGCACACCGCTCTCGCTTTTGAGGTATCCGTAGGCGTAGTCGCCCTCGAATAGTAGTGTGGCGGATTTCACACCCACCTCCTCGCCTGCCTGGAAGTCCTGCACCCTCACTTTGTAGCCGTTGCGCTCGCCCCAGCGGGTGTACATTCTCAGCAGCATCGAAGCCCAATCGAGACTCTCGGTGCCTCCTGCGCCCGAGTTGATATCTACAATGGCTCCGAGTTTGTCCTCTTCGCCACGGAGCATATTCTTCATCTCCAACTCCTCGGTGGCGGCAAGCGTGCGTGAGTATTGGCTGTCGAGTTCCGCCTCGGTAGCGCCACCCTCGCGTACAAACTCCGCAACAACCTCCAAGTCGTCGACCATAGCCGAGAGTGCCTCGTAGGCGTCAATCCACGCCTTTATAGAGGCGACCTTTTTGAGCTGCTTCTCTGCCGCTTCTGGATTGTCCCAAAAGTCGGGAGCGGTGGTTTTGAGCTGTTCCTCCTCGTGGGCTATGCGCTTATCCTCCACCGCAAGATAGCGGTAGAGCGCATCGCGCCTCTGTGCGAGGTCTTTTATCTGTTCGGTAGTAATCATCCTTCGCTACAAAATAACCATAAACTAACCTGCCACGCTGCACTCTATGCCCAGAGCCTCCACCCTTTCGGCAATCTCTCGGAGTTCCTCTACGGGTACCTTTTCGAGGTTGGGTGCGGGGGTGTCGCGGTCGATGGTGTAGACCATCACACTGCGTGGCGCAATCTCCTCCACGAGTCGGAGCCACGCCTCCACCTCCTCGGGGGTGGTGTTGTCGACCCTCTCGCCCTCGAACTCGCCACGCAGGAACATCGTCTGCACAATGCACTCGCCACCAAAACTCTTCATCCACTCCACAACCTTCGCTATGGAGTAGTTGCCCAGAGGTTTGTCTATCAGCTGTGCGGTTTTGTCGAATGCCGAGTCGAGTTTCAGAATGGGGTTGTCCACCCTGCGGAGGGCTCGCCTTACGCTCTCGCGGTGGAGCATTGTGGCGTTGGAGAGCACCGATACCTTCGCCTTGGGACAGAGCCTATCCCTCAGTGCAATCACACCATCGACAATCTCCTCAAAGTCGGGGTGCATCGTTGGCTCGCCATTGCCCGCAAAGGTCAGTACATCGGGAGGTGTGCCCGCCTCGACCATCTCGCCAAGCACGCTCTCCAACATCGCCAGAACGGCTTTTTTGTCGTTGAAACGGGGCTTCTGACCGCCTAAGGTCCAGCCACATTCACAATAGATGCAGTTGAACGAGCAGAGCTTGCAATCCACAGGCAGTAGATTGATGCCGAGCGAGAGCCCCAGACGGCGCGAGCGTATGGGACCGAAGATAAGGTTGTCGTAGAGTACTGACATAGGTCGTTTTTTTGAGTTTTACAGCCACGAAGGTACGCTTTTTTACCGAGAGCAACAAAAATTTTGCCCCCTTTGCTCCGTTGGCACCGCTTTTGAGTGCCCACAAGGTGATAAACATTATACACCAACAACCTTTACCTTATGAATTTCAAGATGATTGCTTCGCTACTGATGGTCGTTGGCGGCTTCTCGCTGCTGACACTCTCGCTCTGCTCCTCGCGCCCTCCACAGCCCACCTTCGACAACTCCACAGTCGATAGCCTCGACCTCGACCGCTATACGGGCGTGTGGTACGAGATTGCCCGCAAACCCCACTTCTTCGAGAAGGGTATGACACACGTCAAGACCACCTACACCCTGCTGCCTGACGGTAAAATTGAGGTCCGCAACGAGGGTATCAAAAAGGGTAAAACAAAGGTCACCAAAGGCAAAGCCCGCACCACCGACATCCCCGGGCAGTTGAAGGTTACATTCTTTGTCTTTCCTGCCGAGTATAACATTATGGAACTTGCCCCCGACTACTCCTACTCGGTGGTTGGCGGCTCGGGCGACGGCTACCTATGGATACTCTCCCGCACCCCCACGATGGATCCCGCACTGCTCGATGGTATCTTCGCCCGACTCCGCGCCCGAGGCTACGACCTGTCAGACGTAATTATGGTCGAACAATAGGGCGAGCGTGCCTTGTGGGCGATTAGGTCGTTGCACTTCGATAAACCACCTCCTCATTTACGAAGAGTAAACTTCGGAGGTGGTTTTCTTGTGCGCCTACTACTCGCCTCACAAAACCCACTCGCCCAAGTGTGCCTTGTGGGTGCTTTTTGCACCAAACTGCGCATCTCAACATCCTCATTTGCGCTGAGCAAACTGCGGAGTTGCTCGCTTCACTCACAAAAAAACTACCGCCCCCGAAACTCGGGAGCGGTAGTTTTATTTATCTACTCGGCTTGTGCCGAGCGCTCGTCTATCATTCTAAATTAGAAGATCGAAGGTGCGCTTACAAAAGCAGCTTTGCTGTGGTCTGTTTTGAACGAAACGGGTTTGATGGCACTCTTGTAGGGAGCGCTTACTTTGCGAGGAGCTGCTGCCTCCTCTGCATAGTTAAACATCTCGGGAGTACCCTCGAAGGTGCCTACAAAGTTGTAGCTATCACCCGATACGTTTATGTCAAATTTGTAGGTGCCGTTGCCATTGTTGGTGATACCAAGAGTACCAGCGCTCAATACATCATAAGTACCACGCGTGCCCTCTTCGTCCAAAGGCATCGTGATAGCAAGTGAGCCACCCGACTCGACAATCTGATTACCCTCTATTTCCATGTAGCCAGGGTAGAATGTTTGAGCGCCATAATCCTCACTTGGAGTATATACGCCAGTCGACAAGCCGGTTGCGAAGACATCTTCGTCTGCACCAATTACCTCAAAGAAGAGAGTCAAACCGTAGTTGCCAAGTGTACTATCGTTGAGGTAAATATAATACCAGTTGAGTCCGTCAAGGCAAAGCATCTGTGCACTCTCGATCGATACGGACAATTGGCTGAGTTCGCCTTCGCCGCCACCGGAACCCGAACCCGACTCGTCTTGGTGATTAACCGTACCATCGAAAGATACTTTGTAGGGGACGTAGTTGCCATTGTAGTAGAGGATCTCGATTTTGTAGGTGCCGTCGCCATTGTTGGTGATATCAACATAGCCACCATAGATGGAGTCTACAATATCAATAATGTTTTGACCTTTCTCGTCGAGCTGCAATACCAACGAACCACCCATGCCATTTTGCGTTGTGTAAGTTGCATCGGCGTTGCCAGGTTCAAATGTGTAGTTGAAAGGATATTTACCGGTGGGGATACCCTCCTCGAATACCTCACTATTGGTGTTGATGTAGAGCTGAACCAAAATGTTGTCGGGGTTGTAGAGCTGCATTACCCAGTAGGGTACGCCCTCGTAAAGACCGCAGTAGAATGCGTCAGCTACGTTATCTACAACAAGGTTGTTGCCATAGATGGTAACTGCACCCTCGTAGCGGCACTCAATGTCATTGATAGCGCTGCCATCATTGGCATTAACGCCATCTGCCCATACGGTTGCGCGAATGCCTTTTGCAGTGTGTTTAATCTCCAACTCGGCGTCGGTAATGAGCGCCATAAAGGGAGCCTCTCCTGCTTCATTTGCGTAGAAAGAACCAATGATGTATGCACCATCGTCACTAATGGTACCTGCTACGAGTTGGTAAGTGCCCTCAGGAATAACACCGTCGGTAACATTGGTAGCTGTGAATTGAGCCGATACAAAACGCTCAATACCAGTCTGCTCAACGTTCAAGCTAAACATCTGGAAGATGTACTCATCGCCACCGATAGCAGTAGCCTGCACTGCCTCCATCTCGAAACCGTAGAAAGGTTTCTCTTGGGGCTGAGGATCGGGTTCGTTACCCTCGTTGGGAGTGCCGCAGCTTACCATAAGGCTGGCAGCAGCAAACAAAAATGCATAGAAAAGTTTTTTCATAGTTGTTGTTTTTTTAGTTATTGTGAATAAAGTTTGTTAAATTTCTGAGCCAAGTCGGTTTGTTCCTACAAATATAGTGAAATTTTGGTATTTCGTACACCTATTTGCCAATAATTGTTGTTACAAAGCGATTTTTTTGCAAATAACGAGCTGCAACCTCACGAATTCTCTCGGGGGTGATGGTTGCCACCTCGCCGAGGAAGCGCTCGGTGTAGTCGTTCCGCTCGCCATTCTGGATGTTCTCGATGGTGACGTCGGCAGCGCCAAAAGGACCGTCGAAAACCCTCATAACGTCGCCCACGATGGTCTTGCGCACCAGCTCCAACTCCTCGGCACCGATAGGCTCGTTTGTCATACGCTCCACCTCGCCAAAAATCTCCGCCACAGCCTCCTTGGTGTGGTCGCCCGCCACATCGGCACTTATCACAAAGTAGCCAGAGCGGTCGAGGTTTATCATTGCAGCATAGGCTCCGTAGGTGTAGCCGTTCTTCTCGCGCAGGTTCTGCATCAGGCGCGAGCCGAAGTATCCGCCCATTGCCGTAGCCACAACCTGCATAGCCACAAAGTCGGGGTGGGTGCGGGGGAACAGAGGCAAGCCAATCTTTATGCACGACTGCACAGCCCCCTCCATCTTCTGGCGAACCCGTGGGGTGGGCGAGGGCTCGGGAATATGTCGCTCGGGAATCTCGCCCTCGGGCAGCCCTTCGAGGATGCGCATTACTCTCTGCTCCTCCACCTCGCCAAAGTCGCCCGAGAGGACCGCAAAAGTACTCTGTGCATTGTAGTGCGAGAGGTAGAACTCTCTGAGCACTTCGGGCGTGATGTTGTCGTAGTGCTCCTCCGACGAGGTTACGCCATAGGGGTGCTCCTCGCCAAAGAGTGCCCTGCCGAACGCTTCGCGCGAGATTTGCTCGGGTTTGCTGCGCTGCACGTGGAGTTGCTCTTTGCGCTTGGCGCAGTAGGAGGCAATCTCCTCGGCGGGGAACGAGGGGCGCAGGATGACCTCCTCGGCAATATCGAAGGTCTCGGCGGCGAACTTTTTGAGCATACAGAAGGTCACCACCGACCAGTCGCGGTCTATGTTGGCGTCGTAGTAGGAGCCTACGTAGTCGAGAGCCTCGGCAATCTCCTTGCCCGAGTGGTTTGCCGTACCCTCCGAGAGAGTATTTACGACTGTGGATGCACTGAAAGGAACCCTCTGGTAGGAGGTGCCTGCACGAAAGACAAAACTCACCCTCACGACACCCTGCGTCGAGTTGTGCAGAGCGTAGAGTGGGGTGCCATTGGCGGCACTTAGGGTGGTGTAGTGGGGTATGCGGGGCATACCTATGGGTTTTATTTCGGGACGTTGTATCATCTCTTGCGGCGGTAGATTAGTGTGGCACTTTGGTTGCGATTGAGGTTACGGCGTACGTAGTCGGCAATCTCGGAGGCTGTGATGGAACGGTAGATATCCACCTCGCCATTCAGAAGGCTCATATCGCCCAGCATACGGTAGTAGCCGAGGTTCATCGCCTTATTCATCACGTTCAGCTCGCCGAAGGTGATGTTGGCTTCAAACTTGTTCTGCACCTTGCGCAGCTCGTAGTCGCCCACAGGCTCCTGCACCAGGCGCTCCAACTCGCCATAGAGGGCATCCTCTGCCTCTTCGATAGTTACTGAGGGGTTGAGTTGTCCGGTCAGTATCAACATTCCCTGCTCCCTTTCGCCTGTGATGTAGGCGTTGGCAGCGGAGAAGATCTGCCTCTGGCGAACAAGGTGCTGGTAGATGCGTGCCGACTCGCCACCCGCCAAAAGGTCGGTCAGCAGGTCGCAGAGGTAGTAATCCCTCGACCCGCGCTCGCCCATCAGAAAGGCAATGGTTATCTGGTCGGCAGGTACGTTGGACTCAATGACCTTGCGACGTGGCGAGGTTATGGCGGGCTCCACCACCTTCCCCCTACGCTCGGTAGTACCACGACCGGGCAGTACACTAAAATACCTCTCGGCAGCCTCGAAGATTTGCTCGGCAGGCAGGGCTGCCGATACGCTCAATATGGCGTTCTCGGGGCGGTAGTAACGCTCATAAAACGCCCTTACATCCTCCAATGTGGCGTTGCGGATGTGGTCGGGAGTGAGTCCTATGACGGGCGAGCGGTAGGGGTGAACGGTGTAGACCATCTCCCTCAGCTGGTGCCACTGTTCGCCGTAGGGGCGGTTGAGAAATCGCTGGTTGAACTCCTCAATCACTACCGATTTTTCGACCTGCAACTTCTCGGGCGTGATGTCCAAGCCCATCATACGGTCGGCTTCGAGCCATAGGGCGGTCTCGAAGTTCTCCTTGGGGGTCGTTATATAATAATTGGTGTAGTCGGCAGATGTGAATGCGTTGTTCTCGCCACACACCTCCTCGATGGGCAGGTCGAAATCGGGCACGAGCTTTGTGCCTCGAAACATCAGGTGCTCGAACAGGTGCGCAAAGCCCGTGCGCGAGGGCTCCTCGTCGCGCGAGCCTACCTTGTAGAGAAGGTTCACGGCTGCCATCGCCGAACACTCGTCGTAGTTTGCCAAAACGGTCAGTCCGTTGGCAAGTTTATGCTCCTTGTGGTCTATCATTAATACGTTTTAATCGTATGTTAAATTAAGTTTATCTTTTTCTTTGGCGGGTTTTGGCTGCGTGGGCAAAATTGGTGTTTTTCGCCCCGATTGCGACCCAAAACCAAGTCGTTTATAATCAGCCGAAAAAGCCCGTTTTTGGCGTCTGTTATTTTTGTAACACTCTGATACTGTTAGACAAATAACACTCAGAGGGGCTCGTTTTTGGCTCAAAAATTTCCACAAATTTAGCGAAATTTGGAAGAAGTGTATTATCTTTGCGTGATGAAATTGGGGGATTGGTCCGTTTTACCCTTCGGCGTGGGTGGACTAAGCCTTAATTTTCAATAGGTTAGGTTGTCAGAAACAAAAACGACAAAATAGAAAAATATGGCACAGAAGAAATTTATCACCTGTGATGGTAACTATGCGGCTGCGCACATCGCTTATATGTTTAGCGAGGTGGCTGCTATATACCCTATCACACCCTCGTCCACTATGGCAGAACTCGTTGATGAGTGGGCTGCCGCAGGTCAGAAAAACATCTTTGGCGAAACCGTAAAAGTTGTGGAGATGCAGTCGGAGGCTGGCGCAGCTGGTGCTGTTCACGGCTCGTTGCAGGCAGGTGCTCTCACCTCGACCTTCACCGCTTCGCAGGGTTTGCTGCTGATGATTCCCAATATGTATAAGATTGCCGGCGAGTTGCTCCCCGGCGTGTTCCACGTTTCGGCACGCGCCCTGGCTGCTCAGTCGCTCTCTATCTTTGGCGACCACCAGGACGTTATGGCTGCACGCCAGACAGGTTTTGCTATGCTGGCAACCTCGTCGGTGCAGGAGGTGATGGACTTGGCGGGTGTGGCTCACATCGTGTCGCTCACCTCGCGCATTCCCTTTGTGCACTTCTTCGACGGCTTCCGCACCTCGCACGAGATTCAGAAGGTAGAGTTGATGGAGATGAAGGACTTGGAGCCTCTCTTTGATAAGAAGGCTCTCGCCGAGTTCCGCGCAAGGGCACTCAACCCCGAGCACCCCGTAACTCGCGGTACTGCTCAGAACCCCGACATCTACTTCCAGACCCGCGAGGCAAGCAATAAGTTCTACGATGCAGTGCCCGATGCAGTGGCTGAGGCTATGAAGAAAATCTCGGCTATCACGGGTCGCAACTATGCACCTTTCACCTACTACGGTGCCGAGGATGCCGAGAATGTGATTGTCGCTATGGGCTCGGTTACCGAGACCATCAAAGAGTGCATCGACTACCTCACCGCCAAAGGCGAGAAGGTGGGTGTTGTTACCGTACACCTCTACCGTCCTTTCTCGGTGAAGTATTTGGGTGCTGTGCTGCCCGAGACCACCAAGCGCATCTGTGTTTTGGACCGCACCAAGGATCCCGGTGCAAACGGTTGCCCCTTGTACCTCGATGTTGTTGAGGCTTTCGCTTCGTGCAAGGATATCCCCGCAGAGTGTAAACCTCTCATCATTGGCGGTCGCTATGGTCTTTCGTCGAAAGACACCACTCCCGCACAGATGCTCGCAGTGTTCGAGAACCTGAAAGCCGACGAGCCCCGCAACCAATTTACCGTAGGTATCGAGGACGATGTAACGTTCCTTTCGCTGCCCGTAGGTAAGGAGATTTCGATGGCTAAAGAGGGTACTTTCGAGGCTGTGTTCTATGGTCTGGGTGCTGATGGTACTGTGGGTGCCAACAAGAACTCGATTAAAATTATCGGTGGTACTACCGACAAATACTGCCAGGCATACTTCTCCTACGACTCGAAGAAGTCGGGTGGTTACACCTCCTCGCACCTGAGGTTTGGCGATAGCCCCATCCGCTCACCATACTTGGTGACTACTCCCGACTTTGTGGCTTGCCACGTTCCTTCGTATGTCGACAAATACGACGTGTTGAAGGGCTTGAAGAGGGGTGGTTCGTTCCTTCTGAATAGCGTTTTGGATGCCGAGCAGACTCTGGCTACTCTGCCTACCCATATGAAGATTTATATGGCTAAGAAGGGTATTCGTTTCTATATCATCAACGCTACCAAGATTGCTTCGGAGATTGGTCTGGGCAACCGCACCAACACCATTATGCAGTCGGCATTCTTCAAGATTGCTGGTGTAATTCCCTTCGAGCAGGCTGTTGAGGAGATGAAGAAGGCTATCTACAAATCCTACGGCAAGAAGGGCGAGGATATCGTCAATATGAACTACGCTGCTGTGGATAAGGGTGGCGAGGTTCAGGAGGTTCTCATTCCTGCCGAGTGGGCTAATCTCGTAGAGGAGGAGTGCGCTTGCAAGGGTAGCGATTGCGAGAAACCCGAGTTTGTAAGGAACATTTGCGAGCCTATCAATAACCTCAAAGGTGATCTTCTGCCCGTTAGCGCATTCAACGGCAGGGAGGATGGTACTTGGGACAACGGTACGGCAGCCTACGAGAAACGTGGCATTGCTGTGAAGGTGCCCGAGTGGATTTCGGAGAACTGTATCCAGTGCAACCAGTGCTCGTTTGTCTGCCCCCACGCAGCAATCCGTCCCTTCCTTCTGACTGAGGAGGAGGCAGCAAAGGCTCCCGAGGGTGTGGCTTTGCGCGATGGTATGGCTCAGACCAAGGGCTATAAGTTCCGCATCCAACTCTCGCCTCTGGATTGTACCGGTTGCGGCAACTGTGTGGACGCTTGCCCCGCTAAGACCAAAGCTTTGGTTATGAAACCCCTTGCAGAGCAGATGCACGAGCAGGCTAATTGGGACTTTATGAACAAAGAGGTGGGCTACAAAGAGGATGTGATGGATAAGACCAAGACCATCAAGGGCAACCAATTTGCTCAGCCTCTGTTTGAGTTCTCGGGTGCTTGCGCAGGTTGTGGCGAGACTCCTTATATTAAGACTATCACTCAACTCTTTGGCGACAGGATGATGGTTGCCAACGCTACGGGTTGTACCTCTATCTACTCGGGTTCGGCTCCCTCGACACCCTACTGCACAAACGCGAAAGGTCACGGTCCCGCTTGGGCTAATTCGCTCTTCGAGGACAATGCCGAGTTTGGTTTGGGTATGAAGGTGGCAGTCGAGAAACGCCGCGATATGCTCGCTTCGAAGATGGCTGAGGCTATCGAGAGTTGCGACTGCTGCTCGGCAGAGCTCAAAGCTGTTATGCAGGAGTGGATTGATGGTCGCCACCTGAGCGCCAAGAGTGCCGAGGTTGCAGCACGCTTGTTGCCTATGGCTGAGGCTTGTGGTTGTGACACCTGCCGCTACATTGTTGAGAACAAAGACCTCTTGGTTAAGAAGTCGCAGTGGATTATCGGTGGTGACGGTTGGGGCTACGACATCGGCTTCGGCGGTGTTGACCACGTCTTGGCATCGGGCCAGGATGTCAATATCCTCATCGTAGATACCGAGGTTTACTCCAACACCGGTGGTCAGTCCTCGAAATCTACCCCTGTGGGTGCTGTTGCTAAGTTCGCTTCGGCAGGTAAGCGCATCCGCAAGAAAGATATCGGTGCAATCGCTATGACCTACGGCTATGTATACGTTGCTCAGGTTTCGATTGCCAACCCCAACCAGCTCCTTACGGTGCTGCGCGAGGCTGAGGCTTACAACGGTCCTTCGCTCATCATCGCCTATGCACCCTGTATCAACCACGGCATCAAGGGCGGTATGACCCGCACCCCCAGTGTTGGTAAAGAGGCTATCGAGTGTGGTTATTGGCACCTGTGGCACTTCAATCCCGAACTTGCAGAGAAGGGCGAGAACCCCTTCAAACTCGACTCTAAGGAGCCCGATTGGAGCAAGTTCCAGGCATTCCTTGCTGCCGAGGTACGCTACTCCTCGCTCAAAAAGATGTTCCCTGCCGAGGCAGACGAGCTCTTTGCGGCTGCGGAGGAGAATGCTAAGTGGCGTTATAATGGCTACGTTCGCTTGGCAAAACAAGAGTTCTAAAAAACGCATATAACGGGTGCTTTTTGCACCGCACATCGAAAGGCGAGTTCCTCATTTACGCTCAGTAAACTGCGGACTCGCCTTCTTGTTTGGCACAAAAATCCCTCCGTTCTCTGCGTTTTTGTGTCTAACGTCTAACGTCTAACGTCAAGAGTCCTAAGGCTTATAGGGCTTATAGGAGTGATAGGAGTGACAGGAGTGACAGGGCTTTCCTATTCCTCCTATTCCTCCTGTTCTTCTTGTTCTTCCTGTTCTTCCTGTTTTTCCTGTCCTCCTTGTTCTCCCTCACTTCCCCAAGTGACAAAAAACAAAACCGCCCTGCGTCCCCCATTGGGGTGCAGGGCAGTTTTTGTATGTGACCCGGAGGTGCAACCCGAAGTCGTGACCCAGAAGTGCGAGCCGAGGTTGCAACACGGAGTTCTCTTAGAACAGTGTGGTGTAGGTTACGCCGATGGTGTTGCTGGTGTGTTTGGTGTTTGCCAGCACGGGACCCGTGACGTTGATATCCAGCGCATCATCCACATAGGAGTAGTAGTACATCACGCTATTGGTGTAGTGGGCTCTCGACTGGCTCCACACAATATCGAGTGACGAGCCGCTCGCGAATCTCCAACCTGCACCCAGCGAGAATACGTCGCTATGGGTCTTGTAGGTGCCATAGAAGGGGTTACCGTCCTCGTAGTATGCCGTGGCCGAGCTGTTCAGGGGTGAGCCATAGTAGGCGTAGCCACCTCTTAGGTAGAGGTTGCCCACGGGCAGCACCTCCAATCCTACGCGGAAGTTGTTGCTACTTCCCAAGTCGTACTTCACATCGTCGGCAAAGGCACCCTCCAAGCCGTTGGTGTGCATATCCATACCCGAGTACCACACCTTATCGTAGTCCACCGAGAGGATAGCCCTATTGGCGAGTGTCAGCGAGGCGCCTAAGAGGAGTTTCGAGGGCGAGGAGTAGTCGTATGTGAAGGTGTTGATATACGACTCTGCCTTGTAGCGGTCGCCGTTGGCAAAAGCGGTCTGCATATAGGTGGAGTAGTCCTTTGTGAGGCTCACGCGGGTGGGCGAGTGGTAAGCCACGCCTATGCGCAGAGCGCTGATGGGGCGCAGGATAGCACCAATCTTGAAGTTGATACCCGAGCCGTAGTTGGCGATGGTGGGCTGGTAGGTCATCGAGGAGAGCTCCTCGGCGCCCTCGGCACCGCGGTACTGTTCCGAGAAGTCGTAGTAGACAAGCTGCTCGATACTCTGAATGCCGAATGTGGAGCCTACATAGAGCAGGTTGCCGAAGTTGAAACCAATCGAGAGGTCGTACTCGCCAACACTACCCATACTCTCCACAGCCAGCGACGAGTCCACCTTGTTATCCAGAGGTACACTATTTACCAAGTAATTGCCCGTAAAGAGCTTGTCGGCGTCCATCTCGGGGTCGATGAAGTAGGTGCGATAGGCAAGCACGCCACCCCATTCGTCGGGATAGATGTTGGGGTTGGTGAAGGGAGCCTTGTTCTCGCCCATATCGGCGGGATTGATGCCGTACATCTGCTCGGCAAAGAACTCGCCAATGGTCACCTCGCCATTCGCCCAGCTTGCCGAGTTGCGGTAGTTAAGGTCGGCGAGCTTGTTGTAGGCAAAGCCGAGAGTGAAACTAACGAGCGAGCCCGTGCCCTGATAGAGATTTAGAGCCGTACCTACCTGATTGAACGAAAAATCGCCCTTCTTGGCGGCAAAGTTCACGTTGCCATTTGTTGAGCGGGTATGGTCGTATGCCATCGACACACTCAGCACCGAGGAGCGGTACATACCCAAACCTGCGGGGTTTATCGCCATACTCGAAAGGTCGGCACCGAGTGAGGTGTAGGCTCCGCCCATTGCTGCCACCCTTGCCGAGAGGAACGCCTGCTCGGTCTGCGCAAACTTGGCAGCCTCCATATGGCTCATATTTACGGGGCTTATTACCTCACCGCCAAGGACGGTGGTTTGTGCCACGGCGCTACTCGCAACCGAGAGAAATGCAACTAAGGTTGCTATGCCGAAAAATCTTCTCATAATGCTCTTATGTAGTTCTTTTGTTAAAATCGCTTGCTTTTACAGACCTCTCCCGCCCTGCGGCACCATCCCCTAGCTTAGGGGAGGGGGGGTGGTTGTGGGACTCCCATATCTCTCAGTTCTCCCATAACTCCCATATGCTCTATAAGTCTTAGGACTATTGACGTTAGACGTTTTACCTTCTCGAACGGCTGCCACCGCCGCCGCCACGGCTGCTGCTACTGCTACTGCTGCTGCCCGAGGAGTAACTGCCACGGCTACTACTGCTACTACTGCCCGAAGAGTAACTGCTACTCCTCGAAGAGGACGAGCTGCGGCTGCTGCTTACGCTCGAAGAGGAGGAATTGCGGCTGCTGCGCGAGGAAGAGTTGCTGCTCTTTACGCCCGAGGAGCGCGACGAGGAGTTGCTGCTTCTTGTGGTAGTTGCCGAGCGTGAGGAGCGCGACGAGGAGTTGCTCGAACCGCTTATGCCGCCACCCCTTGTGGGACGTGAGTTGCTGTTGATGGTTGTGCCGCTCAGGGTGTTCGACAACTCACCCCTCTCGGGAGCAGTGATTTTGCCACTGCCGCTTGTTGCGGGGGTCAGCTCGGTGCGGGTATTGTTGCGAACTCCGCCTCTGGTTGTGCGGTCGAAAGCGGGACGTGCCGAGGAGCCTACGGTTGCGCCACCGCGCGAAGAGGTGGTGCCGCTACCCCTTGTACCGCTTGCAATCTGTGTGCCACCGCGCGAGGTGGAGCGTACACCTCCGCCGCCCAACTGCTCACGATAGGATGGGCGCGAGGTGCTGCCTCCTATGGTTGTGCCGTAGCTCGGGCGATGCGACACGTTGGGTTTGTGGTGACCGTGACCACCAGGTCCGCCGGGACCACCGGGACGATGGTCGGGGTGGTAGGAGGGGTGGTGGTGTCCGTAGTGGGGACCATACCAATGGTGGTAGTGGTAGAACGGGTCGCAGCCCCAATAGGGCGAGTTCCATCCCCAATAGTCCCAATAGCCATAGCTGTAACCATAATAATAGGGGTTGTAGCCGTAGCGGTAGCCATAGTAGTATGGATTGTTCCAGCTGCCAAACATATTGGTAATATAGCGAGGCTCCACCCACACTTGGTCACCCATAACCATAACGGTATAGAACGCGGGGTCGTAGGCGAGCGTCAGGAAGTATGCGTCGCCATAGCGGTAGTCCCAATACGACGAGGGCATACGATAGGTGAGCGAGGAGAAACCTTGCAGACGACGCGCATAGGCACTGCGGTAGTCGTCTACGTAGAGGTCGTTGTAGGAGCTCACTCCGCTGCCACTTGCCACAACCGTGCCTGCGGGGCTTGCCACCACATCATCGTCACTCAAAATATCGTCAATGTCGGCACTCGCATTTGCTGCGGCAACCATTGCTGCGATGCGTCGTTCGTTCTCTGCCCTTGCGGCAGCTTCTTTCTCGGCGAGCAGTCGCTCTGCCTCTTTCAGGGCGGCGATGTCGTGTGTGCCGTAGAGGTCGTCAACATAGGCGGTGGTGTCGCTCGTGGCGAGCCTTAGTGCTGTGCCGCACGAGGTAGTGCCCAGAGCCATAAGCCCCAAGGCAACCATAATCAGTAGGGTGTTTCTTGTTCTCATCATAGCCATATCTATACTTTGTTTGCTTTTGAGAGTCGCTTCTCTTTACATTATAGACGCAAAAAAGGGGCAAATCGTTGCATTGAGGGCAAAAAAATTTTGCTTTTACTGCCACAAGATTGCTGGATATACATTTTTTTGACAAAAAAGTGTACCTTTGTGTCGGTTTTTGCGCACTACCACAAAAGTAGTAATTTCGTACAAGTTTTTCGCAATGAACCACTATTTTTTGGAACAAAAAACGAAAATAATATAGAAAAAATGGCAAAAGAACTCAAACAACTCACCCCCCGCGAGGAGAACTACTCGCAGTGGTACAACGACCTGGTGGTAAAGGCAGGATTGGCAGAGAACTCCGCAGTGCGCGGTTGTATGGTCATCAAACCCTATGGCTATGCCATCTGGGAGAAGATGCAGCGTGCGCTGGACGATATGTTTAAGGCAACAGGTCACCAGAATGCCTATTTCCCCCTCTTTATTCCCAAATCGTTTTTCAGCCGCGAGGCAGACCACGTTGAGGGCTTCGCCAAGGAGTGCGCAGTGGTTACCCACTACCGCCTGATGAACGACCCCGAGGGCAATGGTGTTGTTGTAGATCCCGAGGCTCGCTTGGAGGAGGAACTCATCGTGCGCCCCACCTCCGAGACCATCATTTGGAACACCTATAAGAACTGGATTCACTCCTACCGCGACCTGCCCATCCTCTGCAACCAGTGGGCTAACGTGGTTCGTTGGGAGATGCGTACAAGGCTCTTCCTCCGCACTGCCGAGTTCCTTTGGCAGGAGGGTCACACCGCACACGAAACCCGTGAGGAGGCTATCGAGGAGGCACAGAAGATGATTCGTGTCTATGCCGACTTTGCCGAGAATTGGATGGGCGTGCCTGTGATTATGGGTACCAAGAGCGCCAACGAGCGCTTTGCAGGTGCTGTGGATACCTTCACAATCGAGGCACTGATGCAGGACGGCAAGGCTTTGCAGAGCGGTACTTCGCACTTCCTGGGTCAGAACTTCGGTAAGGCTTTCGACGTGCAGTTCGCAACCCGCGAGGGCGGTATGGACTACGCTTGGGCTACTTCGTGGGGTGTTTCGACCCGACTGATGGGTGCCCTCATTATGGCTCACTCCGACAACAACGGTTTGGTGTTGCCTCCCAAGTTGGCTCCCATTCAGGTTGTTATGATTCCCATCTACAAGGGCGATGAGGAGTTGCAGAAGATGACCGAGGAGTTGGAGAAGATCGCTGCCAAACTGCGTGCTAAGGGCATCAGCGTGAAGATTGACAATCGCGACAATGTTCGCTCGGGCTTTAAGTTTGCCGAGTATGAGCTCAAAGGCGTGCCCGTAAGGCTTGTTGTAGGTCCTCGAGACTTGGCAAACGGTACGGTGGAGATGATGCGCCGCGACACGTTGGAGAAAGAGAATGTGGCTTTGGAGGGTATCGAAAACCTCGTGGAGAAGACGCTCGAAGAGATGCAGCAGACCATATTCCAGAAGGCTCTTGCGTTCCGCAACTCGATGATTACCAAAGTGGACACTTGGGAGGAGTTCAAGGACGTATTGGAGAACAAGGGCGGCTTCATCTTGGCACACTGGGATGGCACAACCGAGACCGAGGTGGCTATCAAGGAGGCTACGAAGGCTACTATCCGCTGTATCCCCTTCGACTCCGTCGACGAGGAGGGTACTTGCGTATTCAGCGGTAAACCTTCGCACCGCCGTGTGCTCTTTGCAAGGAGTTACTAATAGGTCATAAGGCATACATACGAACAGTGGCGACCCGAGTGGGTCGCCACTGTTGTTTTGGGGCTGGCTGTTGTGTTGCCTGCCCCATCGCTCGCTTCGCCTTTTTAGTAGTCAAAACGCAGGAAATTACCATTGAGGTCGAAGTCGAGCTCTATTCCTGTGTTTAGTTCAACGTCGTACTGTCTGTCGCGCTCAATGTCCACCACAAAGGCACCCGAATAGTTGGTGGTAATGTAAGAGGCAATCTTCTCGGGAATGATCGATGCGGGAACGCCCGTTACGCGGTTCTCCACCTCTTTCCATTCGCCATTCTTCTTGAACTCGATGAAGGTGCCGTCGGAGAGATATACATCGTAGTGAATGGTGAAGTCGTCGTGCTCCTTGATGACACTGTTGATGCTTGCCTCAGCAAAGTGGGTTGTGATGAATTGCTCTGCGCTGTTGGGGAGCTTTGCGGGGTCAATCTTTTGATCGTCGTCGCAACTCTGTAAACCGATAAGTGCTGCTGCCATAGCAAGCAGCGATAGAATCTTTTTCATAGTCCGTTTTCTTTCTCTGTAATAATTGATTATAGTGTATTTTAATTGGTTTTTGCCGCTCGGTTAGTCATACCATTTGACTCTTCCTTTGCGATCGAATGCAAGTTCCACGCCATTGTTGAGCTCCACGTCGAACTCGTTACGGTCGCGCTCCACACTTACGATTACTTCCGCGGGGTGTGTCGACGCCAGGTAGTCGATGATGGCTGCGGGAAGCATCGCCGAGGGCACCTCAGCACCTCTGCGACACTCCACCTTACACCACTCTCCACGTTTGTTAAACTCAATTTGTGTGCCATCGGCAAGCAGTACATCGAAGTTGCTGTCGCCAATCTCGGCATCGTAGGTGGCGTGCGTGAAACCCACCGACGCAAAGTACTGCTCTATTGTCTGCTGTGCCTTTTGGGGCAGTTGTTTGTATTGTACGGGTCGCTCGTAAGCCATTGCCGTGAGTGCTATCGAAAGCACCGAAACTAATGTTAAAATCCTTTTCATACCTGCGTGTGTTATTAATTCATTTTTGTATTTAATACAAATATACGATAAAAAAATTAATTCCCAAATAAAAAGTGATTTTTTTTGTATTTTTTTTGGTGGGAGAAATGAGAGTTATGGGAGAAATGAGAGTTATGAGAGGTATGGGAGAAATGGGAGGTATGGGAGAAATGGGAGAAATGGGAGGTATGGGAGAAATGGGAGGTATGGGAGAAATGGGAGAAATGGGAGGTATGGGAGAAATGGGAGAAATGGGAGAAATGGGAGAAATGGGAGAAATGGGAGAAATGGGGGGAGTTTAAGGGCATTAATGACCTCAACATCCTTATCCTCCTTTTCTTCCCTATCCTCCCTAATACTCCTCTGCTAAGGTAGGGGAGGGTGTTGCATTGCGGCGTGAGGGGTCAGTAAAAAATCCCCTGGCGAGTACTCGTCAGGGGATTTTGTTATATGCAAGAGAGTTCCTTCTACTACTCGTCGGCTGCTACGGCAGCGGTGTTGTAGGGTTTGAGGATGCCGCGTTTGGAGGAGCGGATGAACTCCACAACCTGGTCGCGGATTTCGCTCTCGGGGAACTGAGCCATAACAATATCGCAAGCTACCGAGTAGGTGTGACCGTCCTGGAAGAGCACGCGGAAGATATCCTGAATCTGCTTAATCTCCTCGTTCGAGAAGCCCCTGCGCCTAAGACCCAAGAAGTTGGCACCAACGTAGGTGATGGGGGTGTGGGCTGCCTTAACATAGGGGGGTACATCTTTATTAACATAGGTATTGGCAGCAATCATTGCGTGGTCGCCGATGCGACTGAACTGGTGAGCGCCCGAGTGACCACCAAAGACCACATAGTTGCCGAGCTCTACCTCGCCGGCGAGCGATACGTTATTGACAATTACGCAGTTGTTGCCGATTACGCAGTCGTGGGCGATGTGGGCATAAGCCATCACAAGGTTGTTGGAGCCCATAACGGTCTTGCCCTTAGCGTCCGTACCGCGGTTTACGGTGCAGCACTCGCGGAAGGTGTTGTTGTCGCCAATCTCGCAGGTGGTATATTCGCCGTGGAACTTCAAATCCTGAGGCACACCACCAATAACGGCGCCACTATGCACCTTGCAGTTCTTACCCATACGGGTGCCTGCCATAACGCTGGCGTGAGGACCAATCCAACTGCCCTCACCAATTACTACGTCGCCCTCGATGTAGGCAAAGGGCTCTACCGTAACATTCTCACCCAACTTTGCGTCGGGGTGAATATAAGCCAAATTACTAATCATACTTCTTAAACGTATATTTTAGCTGTTTTTATTATCTCTATTTCAGACTTTTCTCCAATTGTTGTGCCATCTGTGTGTTGGCATAGTGACCGGGACGCAACGCCTCGACGTGACCCTTTATGCGTCTGCCCAAGAGTGCCAAGTCGCCAAGGATGTCGAGCAGCTTGTGGCGTGCAATCTCGTTCTCGAAACGCAGGGGTTGGTGGTTGAGGTAACCTTTCTCGACCTCTATATCCTCCCTGCCAAAAGTCTTGCAGATGCGCTTCTTGGTGCTCTCCGAGATAGGTTTTTCCACCACCACCATAGCACTCTCTACCGAGCCACCCTTGATGAGTCCGAGCTTCAACAGCAGCTCAATCTCGTGGAGGAATACGAATGTGCGGCAGGGGGCTATCTCCTCGCGGTAGTTTACCGAGGCATCGTAGTGGTGCTGCTGCACACCCACCACTGTGGAGTTGTAGTCCACCGTAACATCCACCGAGTACTCCTCGGCAGGGGTGATGACTACCCTCACACCCTTCTTGGGAATCTCGAAGAGGAACTCCTCCTCCACCTCGAACCACTTGCGCTCGGCGTCTTGTTCTATGGTGCCAACCCTCTCAATCTCTGCTGCATACTCCCTTGCCGAGCCGTCCATAATGGGCGTTTCGGGGGCATCAATCTCTATGAGGGCGTTGTCTACACCCATCGTCCAGAGTGCGGAGAGAATGTGCTCTATGGTCGATACTTTTGCCTTGCCGTCCTTGATGGTTGTACCCCTCGAAGTGTCGCACACATTGTGTGCCAATGCTGCCACCTCGGGAGCACCTTTGAGGTCTACACGGCGGAAGACAATACCCCTGTCAGCCTCGGCAGGGCACACCTTCATCGTCACCAATTCGCCGGTGTGGAGTCCCTTGCCACTGAAAGATATTGCTTCGGCAATAGTTCTTTGTTTGTCGGACATTATGCTTTTTACTTAAATTTCTCTTTTTTTGAACTACAAAGGTAATCAAATTTTCAATAAATGTACTATCTTTGTGTGAATTGTGGTATTTTTGCGCTATGGAACAACGTCAACAAACTCCAAAGACGAGCCGACCGAAGCTCAATCTGCCCTTCTCGCGCAAAAGGGTGGATGCGGGAGCGTGGGCGTATGACCATAGGGTGGCTATTTTAGTCACGGTGGTGGCGTATGTGCTCTTTGGTGTGGCGTTTGTGGCTGCCGATATCATCATCGAGCGCAAAAATTCGCAGGCGGAGATTATGCTCGACCTCTCCGATCTGGAAGAGTTGCAGAAAGAGTTGGAGAGGGCGCAGGAGCTTAATCGACTGCTCAACGAGCGCTATGACCAGAGCCCTGCAACCAACCGCATCTCCAACGAGAACGCACTCGATGAGAGCCTCGAAGACCATCGCACCGATGCTCGCGAGATATATGCCGAGGCAGACGAGGTGCAACAGCGTATGCGCGACAATGCAGCCGACTACGCCCTGGGACTTGGCAGAGAGCGCGAGATTCTCGACCAACACTACGAGGGCGAAAAGATAGAGAACCGCAAGGTAAGGGGCAATGTCACCGTATCCTACTCGCTCGCGGAGCCTGTGAGATACGCCGTGAAGATGCCCGTGCCGGCATATATGTGCGAGGGAGGAGGCGCAGTTGTGGTGGATATCGTTGTGAACCGCTCGGGCGAGGTTATCGACTGCTCGATAAACGACTCTCAATCAGAGCGTAACGACTGCCTGAGGGAGGCGGCACTCTCCAAGGCGGGTACTTCGCTCTTCAATGCCGACCCGTCGGCACCTGCACGGCAGCGAGGGGTAATTGAGTACACCTTCATTGCCCAGTAGCGAATTTTGGTCTAACGTCTAACGTCCAACGTCAATAGTCCTAAGGCTTATAGGGCGTATATGGCATATAAGGCTTATGGGAGATATGGGAGGACTGAGAGATATGGGATAAACCCACAACCATCTCCCTCCCCTAAGTTAGGGGAACAGCCAGGGAGTGACCGAGGGGGTCTGTCCGTCTTGCCACGACTGCCGCAGGCAGGCGGTAGGCATCTACCTATCTTGTTTTTCTTTCCTGTTTTTTGCAGGAGTGATAGGAGTGACAGGAGAAACAGGGGATTTTTGAGAGCAGTCTTTTTTCGGGGAGGTGTGAGGCTCTCCGAAGGAGAGTGGCAGACGAAATAGTAGCCCTCTCAAACTTGTTTGAAAGAGGGCTGCTATTTTGGCTGCTTTACTACCTGCAAAGGTAGCCACACCTCGCCGCACGAAAAAAGCGATACGCAGTATCGCATAAAAGTTTTTGGGCGACTTTTTACAAAAAGTCGAAAAGAAGAGAGAAAAAACGATATGATAATAACTACCGGAAACATATT
>JAZSAY010000039.1:0-58780 GCA_045602145.1 Tidjanibacter sp. | reverse complement strand
TAAGGCGAGTGATGTATTTGTTCTCCTCGGTATCAACAAGGCGTTTATACACCTCCGCCGTAGGTCTTTCTTTGAGTTCGTAATCGTGAGCCAAAAGCATCTCTCGAAGGTGCTCCAACATCTCTCGCCCGTCTTTGTATTGCGAGAAAGTATAGATAAGGTCGGTCTTGTGTTTGCGGTGCAAAGAGACTTTATCATTGATAACGGATTTGTATTTGTTGAGTTGTTCTTGGGTGTAACGGCTACTGCGACCATCCTCCGTAATGCCGAAGTGCTCAATATATGTAACCTTGTCGCCCTGCACTATGCGGAAGTCTGGCGTATATGGTTTGTTCGCACTCAAAATGCGATACTGATACATTGGCTCGTATTCGTACTCGATTTGATTTAGGTAGAGGAAATTTGCAATCTGCACCTCCTCCATAGAGCGTAGCACCTCGTTGTTGAGGGTTTGAGTACGACGGGTGCGCCTATCGACAACCTGCTGTACATAGTCTTGCAAATCGCTTTTGAGAGTCGAATAATCGGCATCGGCAACAAATTGGAAATACTCACCTAAATCCTCACCCTCGTATGGAGCCAAGAAATAGGAGCCAAAGAACAAAATAAGTTTATCAACGAGTTGAGGATTACGCAATACCTTCGTTTTGAGGTACTCGTTGATAACATTATACATAAAGCCGTTATCCACAATCTTGCGTTGCTCCTCTTCGCCCTGTCGAAGAATAGAATAGCCGATAGAGTGGAATGTGGTAATGATACTTGGGATTTTCAGATTGTGGTTGATGCGCTCTCGTAACTCCTCAACCGCCTTGTTGGTAAAGGAGATAACCAAAATTTGTTCGGGCTTAACTCCTCGCTTCTCCACCAAATATCGCACCTTTGCTGCCACAGTCGTGGTCTTGCCAGCACCTGCGCCCGCAATAACGAGGGTGTTATCTTCTTCCGACAATACGACCTCTCTCTGCTCATTGTCGAGCAATATGGCTGGGTCGCACGCTTTGAGGATATTGTCAAGATACTCTTTTTCAGATTCTATGTGTTTAGTAACAAATTGGTCGTTATGTTTCTTGATAGTCGCCGACTCTTGGGTTAGGTCTTGAATCTCCTCGTAGTGATTTATGAAAGCCTCAATTTGTGCGAGGTCGAGATTGTTTTTGCTAACATAATCTTCCAGGATATTAGCATCAACAATGGAGCAAAAGAATTTGTACTCCTCTTGGTATGCCGAGATAAAATGCTTGTAATCACTACGGGCAATAAATGAGTCGCCACCCAATAACTCGGCGAACTTGGCATTGAATTGCAATGCTCTTTGATATTGTGCCGGCTGTTGGGCAGTATGTTGTTGAGGCTTAATGTTGACATTTTTAGCCTCTTTACGCCGTCTAAATATATCTAATAGCCCCATAGTATCTCCATTTGTTTCACAAAGTTAAGCATAATTCAAAAACAAAGAGAGAAAAAGCCGAAATTTTTTCCCTGATTATCTCTTTGCTGCTTTCGTCCCGCCATCAGAAAGTCTTTCGGTAGATGTAGGTCAGATAGTCGTTAGCATCGGTTTTCCACTCGTTGGACTTAAACTCGTCACCTCGCTCGAAACTCACGTTAAGTAATACTTAGCCTATTGTGCATCATACCTCAGGCGATTGAGCTCTTCCACCGTCATAGATGGGATAAACTTTGCCTCAATGCCCACCGCTGTGGTCAGTTGTTCGAGGTATTCGGCAATGGGCGACAAGCCGACAGTTGCCCTTAGGGAATCCAAGTGCTCGGGGTCTTCGACAGGAAATATGTGGAGTTGCAGGGTTGTGGGTGTTCCGAACTGAACACTCTGGGTACCATATCGTTGCGGGCGATTGTGTTGCATCGCAATGCGGTCGCACAGCGTTGCGTAGTCGCTTGCACAGATGAGCTCCTCCGCCGCCATCTGTTCGACCAGTGGAAGGTGTTGTTCCTGTTTCTCTAAGGTCGCGTGGTCGATGACGAGCCAAATAGTCGAGTAAGACTCCTTCAATAAGCCCTTCGGTAAACCGTCTTGCAGCAGGCTATCCACAATGGCCATATTCTCCGCATCTATGCGCTCCAAGCACTCGGCAGTGAGGATGAGAGAGTCAGCAAGGTCCTCTCTACCCTCGGTTGTTACAGCCTTTGTGAGTGCCATCATCTGCCTGCGTACTTGTTGGTCCCTCGCTCTTACCTCAGAGAGCACTTTGTCGGTAGAACTCACGCCCCCGCACGCCACCAAAATGCAAACGAAGATTATCATTAACAGCCTTTTCATACTCATTGACTTTTTGCAAAGATAATAAAAAACTTCCATAGCCCCATAGCCCCACAAATCTGCATCACTTGGCTCGTATGTCACTATGATAAAAACAAGAGAATTTGGCAACAAAAAAGAGAACTCCGCAAGAAGTTCTCTTTTGTGGTGCCACCGGGAATCGAACCAGGGACACAAGGATTTTCAGTCCTTTGCTCTACCAACTGAGCTATGGCACCAGCCTATTTGAATGCTTCGGGAACGGTTGCTTCCCAAAAGCGAATGCAAAGGTAATTACTTTTTTCAATTACACAAGCGGTTTCGCTCTTTTTTTTCTTTTTTTTGTTGTAATGGCTCAAAAAAGTCACGGAAGACCCATTCTTAGTGTTGCATAGGACCTCTCGCAGGGGATAGTATCACGTGTCCGAGCCCCATAAAAGGAGGGCGGAGAGCAACCACAAAAATCTCTCCGCCCGATTGCGTCACTCACGCATAGTGGTGGCGCAATATACTCTTTCCTGGTCTATGCCAAGCTGTGCTATGCCTACCTCATATGTGGGGGACCCATACGGCGACCGCCACCCATACCCATATTGTCGAAGTCCTTTGCCGACATACCGCTACCAAAGACGCGGATGTTATATACAAACTGCACCGCAACATACCTGCCAATGGCGAGGTTTGTGGTGTTTTGGATGTAGTTTGCTCCCACGTCGCGACGGAAGTCGCGGTTTTGGTTGAAGATGTCGTTGATACCAATGCTCAACTCGCCACGCTCGTCTTTGAAGAGTTTTTTGCCGATGTAGGCATTGCAAAGCAATATCTCCTCGTTGTAGTTGTCCGTGATACCTCTGTATTGGTTGTAGGTGCCGTTGGCTGTGAGTGTAAAGCCCTTCCAAGCTACCCACTTGAACTCCGCACGTGCGTTGTGGCTCAGATACCTGTTGAGCTGTGAGTAGATAGCCGACGAGTTGTCGTTAATCGAGTAACTGAAATTGTAGGCAAGCGTAAAGTCCAAATTCTCGCTCACGTTACTACCAATCTGCACACCCGAGCTGTAATACTGACCGAGCATAATGTTCTGGTAGTCGTTGATTTTGCTTGGTGTGCTGTTGAAGTTGGCATTCAGCGTGAATGTGATGTTGCTCTTCAAAACCTTCAAGGGGAAGCCGTAGCTTACGCCCGTAAAGATATTCCAGTTGTTCGTGCCCGAGATGTTCTCGTAGGTGCTGTACGTATTACCTATGCCCAGCTTCTCGCCACCGTAGTTGGGAATCACCCAATCGGGGTCGTTCATACGGATTGCCGAGGAGATGGACCTCGTGGTCGCCCACACACCGCCGTGCAACATAAAGGTCTGTCCCTTCTCGATGTTAGTGTTGGTGTAGAAGGTCATCAGACCGTGCATATAGCTCGGTTTGAGGTTGGGGTTACCAGCCGTATAGCTCGTACCATTGACGTCCACCACATCCTGCAACTGACCAATAGAGGGGTTCTGTGTGCGCGAGTGGAACCTAACCCTCAGCGCATTGGCTTGGTTGAAGTTGACCGTCAGGTTGCCACGATAGGTCACATCGTGGAAGTTGTAGCTCTGCGACAACTCGCGGGGCAGCGTCTGCTGGTTGGCGAGCGAGGAGTACTGATACCTCACCTGTGCGTTGAACTTGGTCTTTTCGGAGGAGTAGTTGATGCCCGGACCAACGCGATGGATGGTATAGCCGCTCTCGGAGACGTTCGAGAGCAGTGTGCCGAGTGTCTTGTCCTCCACATCGTTTATGAATACCTGAGCCACCTTGTTCTGGTTGTCCATATTGTGGCGGAACTCATACTCGAAGTCCATCTGCACCTGCTTGCTGAGGGGCTCTGTGTAGGTCGCCTCGGCGCGGAACGAGTTGCTGCCGCTCAGGTTCTCAATTATATTCTGATATAGAGAGTCGGCAGGGATGGTAAACCTGTACAGGGGGATATTGTGGCTATCGTTGGAGTTCCAGTTCATCCTCGAATTGACCGTAATGGTCCTGCCTGGTTTGGCAAGGCGCTGACGGTAGAGCGCGAAGATGTTACCGTAGGTACCCAGACGCTCGTCGTGTACATCCGAGGTCATACTTTTCAGTGGCTCGCCCGTTGTGGCGTTGGAGATCTCCTCCTGACCCAATCGCAGGTTTTCGTACTGCTGCAAGCTGGCATTGGCTCGCACCATTAGCGAGCTGGTCTTGCTAAACTTGTAGTCCAGACGCATATTCAGACGGTGATTCCAGTTCTCGCTTTCGGTGTTGGTCTTGCTCAGCGAGTGTTCCTTGTAGGAGTCGCTACTGAGCAACGTCTTGTCGGTGGTGTTTTCGTTTACGGTCGTGGAGTGGTTGAAGAAGTAGCTACCCTGCAACTCCAACTTATCCCATTGGTTGGCGTAGTTCACACCCAGCGACTGTACGGTCGAGATACCCGCCATAGGGCGCACCATAAAGTTGCGAGCCTGACGCATACCGCCTCCGCCGTGCATACCTCCGCCACCACCTCCCGAAGAGGCTACATTGGCAGAGGATGTGGCACCAACAATATCCTCGAACGAGAAGTTTAGTTGGTTGATGTTGTTCGCCATAGCGATAATCGAAATCTTCTCATCACCGTTGAAGATGTTGGCGTTACCACCCACGCTATATTTGTCGGAGTAACCATAGGAGCCGTAGACCTTGCCAAAGACGCTCCTGCGCTTGCCGAGCGAGGTTACGATGTTGATAGCCTTGTAACCCTCGCCATCGTCCAAGCCCGTAAACTCAGCCTTGTCGGAGAGCTTGTCATAGACCTCTACTTTGGCGACCATCTCGGCGGGTATGGTCTTGATGGTAGTCGAGACGTCCTCGCCGAAGAACTCTTTGCCATCGACAAATACCTTCTCGACGGTTTCGCCCTGTGCACTCACCGAGCCATCGCTACCTACCGTAATACCGGGCATTTTCGAGAGCAGACCCTCGGCACTTGCGTCCCTTACGGTTTTGAACGCCGAGGCGTTGTAGCTTACCGTGTCACCTTTGGTCGATGTGCCCAGAAAGCCGCTAATCTGTACCTGCTCGATGATGGTGGCATCCTCTTCCATCTTGATGACTCCGAGGTTGTTCTCTCCCGCCTTAATTTTTACGCTCTGCTTGTGGTCCTTGTAACCCAGATAGGTTATGACCATATCGTAGGTTGCGGGCGCGAGGTTTTTGACCTCCAAGAGACCTTTGTAGCCACTTGTGTAGTATTGTTGTTTGCCGTTGGCGGTGGAGGTCAGCTCTACGACTGCACCATTGATTCCTTCGCCGCTTTTGCTATCTTTGAGTGTTGCTTTTAGGGTACCGCCACTCTGAGCAAGGGCTGCGCCGATGCTCAGAATGCAGTAGCCAATAAACAAAACTAATCTCTTCATCTCGTGTTTGATTTATCCTCTTCCTATCGAGTTAAATCTGTTGTTGGAAAATCTATTTTGCTGCGGGGGTGCAGGCGGGGGTGGGCATACACTGCTTTCCGTCGGGGCAGCAGTTGTGACGTTTTGCGCGGTGCTCTTTGAGTTTGTCGCACTGCTCGGGAGTGAGGAGGGCTTTGATCTGTTCGAGGGTCGCTTTGCGCATCTCGGGAGTCACAAAGTGAGGACGACGGTGGTGCTTGTGCTGGGGCTTGCACTCTGCTTTTTTGCACTCTGCCTTGTTGCATTTTGCTTTGTCACACTCGGCTTTCTTGCACTCTGCTTTTTTGTCGCATTTTGCTTTGTCGCACTCAGCTTTCTTGCACTCAACCTTGTTGCATTTTGCCTTGTCGCACTCGGGCTTGTTGCACTCAGCTTTTTTGTCGCATTTTGCTTTGTTGCACTCAGCTTTCTTGCACTCTGCTTTTTTGTCGCATTTTGCTTTGTCGCACTCAGCTTTCTTGCACTCAACCTTGTTGCATTTTGCCTTGTCGCACTCGGCTTTCTTGCACTCAGCCTTTTTGTCGCATTTAGCTTTGTCGCACTCAGCTTTTTTGCAGTCGGGGTGTTTTACATCGCCGCACTCGTTTTTTGCAGCCTTGATGTTCTTCTTAATCTCTTTGCCCTGTGCGAGATAGAGCGAGTAGACCTCTTTCTCCTGTGCGTCGGTCAGATCGACAATTTTGTCCAGACGTTCGGTTTTGCGCTCTGCGTACTCTTTTGCATCAAATTTGGGTTTGTCGTTCTCGCAGCAAGCGCTCAAAGTTGCAACTGCAACAGCAAGTAATACGATGCGTTTCATAATTTAGAATGTTTTTTATGGTTAATAAAATATAAGTATCCTATTTCTCTAATACAAAAATAGTGTAACAGACCCATAAAATGAGCCTGCAAGGGGGTGAAACGACCAAAATAGGGGGTGAAATGACCTCGTGGTGGGGTGAAATAACCGCCAATACGCTCCTCAGAGTGTTCTATTGGAGCCACAACTTGAATTCCGAGGCGCGAGCTTTGCTGATGAGAATACGCTCGGGGGTGTCGACTGTGAGGTTTACAGCCAGACGACCACCAAACCACACCGATATGTCCCTAATGGCTCGGCGGGCGATGATGAATTGACGATTTGCTCTGAAAAACTCTGCACCCGAGAGGTCGGCATAGAGGCTTTCGAGAGTGCCGCCGGTGGGGTAGTGCTTGCCGTCGAGAGTGGTGACAGTGACCTGCTCGTTGGAGGTGTAGAAGTAGGCAATTTCCTCTTCGCCAACGGGTATGAGGCGGTCTTTGACGTGCACCAAAAGTCGCTTGGGACGCGACTGCTCGACCATACGGCTCACACGCTGCGAATAGTCGGCTTGGGCGATGCGGGTGAGCGAGGTGAACTTAGTCACAGCCCTCTCCAACTCTTGCTGTTTGATGGGTTTGAGGATGTAGTCTATGCTATTGACCTTGAAGGCTTCAAGGGCGTATTGGTCGTAGGCTGTGGTGAAGATTATGGGGGCACTGATATCCACCTTGTCGAAGATGCGGAAGGCTTTGCCGTCTGCCAAATGGATGTCCATAAACACAAGGTCGGGAGCCTCGTGACTCTCGAACCACTCGATGCTCTCTGCCACACTTTCGAGAGTCGCCACAACCTCTATATTGGGGAAAGAGCCCGCAAGCAACACCGCAAGGTTGCGGCTCGCAGCGGTTTCGTCTTCTATGATTACGGCTCTCATTTCTGCTCTCATTTCTGTGGTGGGATTAGGGGTAGTTTTACTGTAAAGCGCTCCTCATTAGCCACCACCTCAATGTTGCGCCCGACGACAAGTTCGTAGCGGCTCGAAAGATTCCTCAGTCCAATGCCCGTACTCTCCTCGGCTTGGAGTTTGGGGTGGCGGACGTTGCTCACAATGATGTATCCCTCCCCGGCACTAATCTCTATGTGCATTGGGAGAGAGGATGTTATGGTGTTGTGCTTGACGGCATTCTCAATGAGGGGCTGTATGGAGAGTGGCGGCATCTGCCACGAGCGATACTCCTCGCCGACGTTGACTTCGATGTGGAGTTTGCCCGCATAGCGTATCTCCAAGAGGTAGCTGTAAGCCTCCACAAATCTCAACTCCTCCTCGACGGTGGTCTTCTCCGCTTCGCCCTCCTCGATGATGTAGCGATAGGTGTCGCTCATCTGCCCGATGTAGGTCAGCGCATCGTCAGTTTTGTGTTCCCTGACGAGCATCGAGAGCGAGTTGAGCGAGTTAAAGAGGAAGTGGGGATTGACTTGATTGACAAGCGTATTGTACTGCCAAGTGAGGTTTTCGTTTTTGAGCCTCTCGTTCTCCATCTCCACCACCTGCTTGGCATAGAGTAACTCGTAGACCTTGCCATAGAGGGCGCAGACGATCAGCGTGGCAGAGAGTTTCAGCATCGTCATAGGGTTGAACAGATGACGTGCATTGGCTGTGATGGTTATCTCGCCCTTCCAAGTCATCTGTGGCGCGAGCATATAAGCCACTGCCAATACCACTATACAAACTAGCAACCTCACCCAAAAACCACTATGCCTGCGACGCGACGAGTCGGTCATAATCGTCAGCAGCACCATAGCCACAACGATGTAGAAGAGGATGTCGAGCCCCATAAAGATGTTGCCACGCGAGGTTGCCATCGGGTGCGAGCCGTTGCGCTGGCGACTCTGCTGTGCAATGTTCTCCTCTCGGATGATAACAACTCCCCTCAGCGAGTCGCTCTCCGCCGCGGGTGCGACGTGCTGTCCGTATGGGGTGCTCTGTTTGTCCTCCACGCGCTGCTCTACGCGGGGCTTTACGGGACGTTCGGGCGAGGGCTCCCTATGCGAACCTACCATCATAAAAACCAAATACGAAAAGTTGAGTACCAATGATATGGTAATGGCAATAAGGCAGTTAAGCGCCACCTTGCGATAGTTTACTCTCTGTTTCATACTCCTAATTGAGCTTTTCGTTATTGGTTGTGTAGGGGCGGTGTGCGCTCTCTACTTGTTATCTACGTTGTACTCGGGGAACCACGATGCGTAGTGCATATAGTCGCGTGTGGTGCGCTCCAAGGTATTTACCTTCTGCTCGGGGGTTACCTCTTTGAGCCTCTTGGCGGGCACGCCAGCATAGAGTCCGTTGGGCTCCAACACGGCACCCGAGAGCACCAAAGCGTTGGCAGCAATGATGCAACCCTCACCAACCTTTGCATTGTCGAGTACGGTTGCGCCCATACCAATCAGACACCCATCGCCAATCTGTGCACCGTGGATGATGGCATTGTGACCAACACTCACATTGTCGCCCAAAATTGTCACCGAGGGGTGGGGCGAGAGGTCGTAGGTGGCGTGCAGACACACTCCATCCTGAATGTTGCAACGCTTGCCGATGCGGATGGCGTTCACATCGCCACGAATAACGGCACCAAACCATACACTGCTATCCTCGCCAATCTCTACATTGCCCACAATCGTGGCATTCTCAGCCACCATCGTGCCCTTACCTATCTTTGGGGTAAAACCCCTAACGCTCTTAATTACAGCCATATATTCTAATTTTCAATTTTCAATTTTTCTTTGCTTCTTGCCAGAGGGCTTCCATCTCGTCGAGGGTCATCTCGCCAATGCCTTTGCCCATCTTTGCTGCGCCCTGCTCGATATGCGAAAAACGCGCCATAAACTTCTTGTTGGTGCGCTCCAAGGCGGTTTCGGGGTCCACACCGTAGAGCCTTGATGCGTTGATGAGCGAGAAGAAGAGGTCGCCAATCTCAGCCTCTATGCCGTCGCTGTTGCCACTGCGGATTTCAGCCTCCACCTCCGAAATTTCCTCTTTGACCTTAGCCCATACATCCTCTTTCTTCTCCCAATCGAAGCCTGCCGAAGCAGCCTTCTGACCTATGCGGTAGCCCTTGACCATTGCGGGCAACGAGCGAGGAACGCCCGAGAGAACGCCTCCTGCCGCCTTGCGCTCCTTCTTGGCTTTTTCGCGCAGTTTGAGCATCTCCCAATTGTGGATTACCTCCTCGGGGTTGTCGGCGTGCACCTCGCCATAGACGTGCGGATGGCGATAGATAAGCTTGTCGCAGAGGTAGTTGCAGACATCTGCAAAGTCGAATGCTCCCTGCTCTTCGCCCATCTTGGAGTAGAATACAATGTGCAGCAGCACGTCACCCAACTCTTCGCGTATGCCCTCCATATTGTGGTCTGCAATAGCATCTGTGAGCTCAAAACACTCTTCGATGGTGTTGCTCCTGAGTGAGTCAAAGGTCTGCTCCCTATCCCAAGGACATTTCTCTCTGAGAGTATCCATAACCTCCAAAAGTCGCGCTGCGGCTTCGAGTTTCTTTTCGTACATATCTCTTTTTGTCGTTTATTGTTTCGGTTTAATAGCACAAAGATACTCTTTTCGCCAAAAAAATGTTTAATTTTGTGAGAAATAAAAACCTTGCAATCTCTCATAGGATGAAATTTAGACTTCTTGCTATACTCTTTGTGCTGTTTGGAGCTATGACAGCTCTCGCACAAAAGCCTTCGGAGCCTGCCCACTCGGGTGACGAACGACTGCCCGAATACCTCCACCTGCTGCAAGGCAAGAGGGTGGGCGTGCTGGCAAACCACAACTCATTCGTCGAGGGTAGGCACCTGGTCGACACGTTGCTATCCGCTGGTGTGGATGTGGAACTCATCTTCGCTCCCGAGGATGGTTTTAGAGCCGAGGGTGTGGTGCGTCAGCGCGATACCTATATGGGCATAGAGGTTCTGAATCTCACCCGCAGCCCAAAAGCCAACGATGTTTTCAGGTGCGATGTGGTGGTGTGTGACCTGTGCGATACGGGCGTGCGCACCTCTCACTCCCTTAGGGCATTGGTGCGACTTATGGGCGTGTGTGCCAATATCGGTGTGCCTCTGGTTGTGCTCGACCGCCCCAATCCCCTTGGCAGATGCACCGACGGGGCAGTCGTGGAGCCCCAATACCGCACTTCGGAGGATATGCTGCCTTTGCCACTGCTCCACGGCATGACCCTCGGAGAGCTGGCGCGTATGGCAAATGGCGAGGGGTGGCTTACCGAGGGTGCGAAGTGCCCACTTACGGTTGTGCCCTATGTTGAATCTACTGATGAAACACCCTTTCCAACCATAGATCCAATCTTCTCGGTTGGTCTGGCGGAGAATGTACCTATTGTCGTTGAAAATTGCGAAGGTGCCGTAACTCTTTTGACTGTTGTGGAGAACTATGCCAATCGTAGCGAAGAACAGGAGTTCTTTCTTGGCGAGGAGTTCGATAGGCAGATGGGCGTGAGCTATGTGCGCGAAATGATTGAACTCGGCTACACGGCAGAGGATATAGAGAGTATGTGGAGTGGCGATGTGGAGGGCTTTGCCACCCAACGAGAAGAGTACCTTATCTATGAAAATTAGAGGTTGCATATTGTTCTTGGCGACTATGGTTGCCGTGAGAAGCCTTGCCGCAAACCCTGCCGAGCAGATGGGGCTGCTACCCCTGCCCGTAGAGGTTGAATTGCTGGACGGCGAGTATCGCTATACTCCTTCTGCGAGAGTGGTCTGCGAGGAGAGCATTTCGGACTATGTCGCAGAGTTTCTGCCAAGTGGCTGGGGTGCTGCGGAGGTGGTCTTGCGCCACAATCCACACCTCTTACTTCCTCCCGAGGGCTACACGTTGGAGGTTACCGAGCAAGGCGTGATTGTGGAGGGCGTGGATAGGGCAGGAGTGCTCAACGGCTTCCACACTCTGCTGCAACTCTTCCCTAACGATGTCTACGAGGGTGGCTTTCGCAGGGCGTGCCTGCTGCCTTGCCTGAGGATTGTGGACTATCCCGCCTACGCCTATCGCGGACAGCACCTCGATGTCGCCCGCACCTTTTCCACCATAGAACAAATAGAGGAGTTTGTGAGCCACCTTGCGCACCACAAAATCAACCACCTGCACCTACACCTTACCGATGACGAGGGGTGGCGAGTGGAGATAAAATCTCATCCCGAACTTGCCGAAATTGGCGGTTGGCGTGGTGGCGACTCGCCCATCTGGTCGGTTTACGGTGCCTGGGGCGAGCGTTATGGCGGATATTATACCCAGGAGGAGTTGCGACACCTTGTGGAGTATGCCCACAAGAGGGGTATTACCATAGTGCCCGAGATTGACCTGCCAGGACATAGCCTTGCGATAGGTAAGATACACCCCGAGGTATTGTGCCCTGTGGAGATGAATACCGAGGCGGCTGCGGGCTACGACAAACGTAATGTGTGGTGCGTGGCTCGCGAAGATAACTACCGCTTGTTGGAGGATATCTTGGGCGAGTTGTGCGACATCTTCCCCTCGGAGTATATCCACATTGGCGGCGATGAGGTCGATACCTCCTATTGGAAACGATGCCCCCATTGCTCGGCACTCTATAAAGAGTTGGGGCTCAGTGACTACCACCAACTCCAAGAGGTCTTTATGGAGCGTGTGGCAGATATGTTGGTAAGGCGTGGCAGGAAGGTAGCGATGTGGAACGAGGCTGCCGAAAGTGGTAAACTCTCGCACGAGGTGAGAATACACGGCTGGGAGGGACTCGAAGAGTGCCGAAAGGTTGCCGAATTGGGCTATCCTACGGTCGTGATGCCCGGTCCATACTTCTATTTCGATATGCGTCAAAGTCCCAAAGAGGATGGGCATAATTGGGCAGGTGTGGTGACGCTCGAAAAGTGCTACTCGGTCAATCTTGACGCTTTGGGCTACTCCGAGAGGGCACAACGCAATGTTGTGGGCTTCTCGGGTGCCTTTTGGAGCGAACTCTACCTGCCCCATAGTCACAAATACGACAACTACCTCGAATACCAAACCTTTCCACGCATCTGTGCCCTTGCCGAGATTGGCTGGATGTCCCAGAGTAGGCGAGAGTGGGGTAGTTTTTCAACTCGCTTGGAGAGCCACAAGGGACGTATGGATGCGATGGGTATCAGTTATCGCCGAGGTATGCCATCCGCACCCAAAGGCAGGCAGATAACCCCCGCAATGGAGGTTACAACCTCCTTGCCGCTCACTAACGATAAGGCACTTACAAAACTTTCAGCCTACGCCAACGACTATGGCTACCGCACATCGCGCACCTGCCACAAGGAAGATTGGATACTCTACTCGTTCTCGCAACCGATTAATAATGTGACCGTTGAGCTCACTACGGGCTACCGCCACGTGCCGCGAGGCATATTCCCATTTGGTGTTGTGGAGGTTAGTGCAGACGGCAAGAAGTTTACGACCATCGCCGAACTCGACAATGGCTCGGCCACCATCGTTCTCGACAAGCCCGTACGCCACATCCGTCTGCGCTCCACTGCCACGGGCAATGGCGATAGGTTTGTATATTTGCAATTTCCCATAATCCGACGATAGCGAGCGAATCTCGTTGGTGCTTTTTGCACCAAAATTCAGAGAGCGACATCCTCATTTGCGCTAAGCAAACTCCGGTGTCGCTCCTTCTTTTGGCACAAAATTTCCTCCACAATCTGCTACTCGCCACTTGCAAATCTCTTGGTGCTGTTTGCACAAGAAAAGTGCGCCACACGGGCGCACTCTAACTCTCAATTCTCAATTCTCAATTCTCAACTCTCAATTCTCAATTCCCAACTATTTCCGAAGGAATCTCCACGCGGGTGTATTCGCAACGCTCCGTGGGGTCGTCTTTCGCCACGAGGGTCATACGCCTTGACGTAAGGCTCTCGACAATGTAGCGGTGGTTCCATTCGCCCGCTCCGTGGTCATATTCGCCACGCAGCACCGCAACTCCCAACTCCTCATCGACATAGATGTAGTACCTACCCGTAATAGCGCGTGGAGAGTGGCTGTCGGTGTTCTGATACATCGTAAAGGTGCGGTCGGAGCGCACAAAGTCAATATAGACATAGAGCCCGTGGGCAAGCGGTGCACCATTCCATTTTGTAAGGCTCCAACTACCCGAGATGTTGTTGGGGGTAACCTCCAACTGTGGGGGTGCCGAAGGTTCTGCGGTGGGTTGCTCACAGGCGAAGCCTACGAACATCAAGGCTCCAACGACCAAAAGTTTAACAAGTTTTTTCATCTTACGTTACTTTATCTTTTTTCAATTTCTATCTCTATTTTCCTCTGGCGGGGTGGGGCACTGACGCCACCCAAAAAGAGCATCGGTTGTGTATCTGTGGGTTTGAACTCCACAACAAGAACACCCTCCTCGCCCGACTGCAACACCTCGGGCAATGTGTATGCCCTAACGCCTCCTATGCTCATCCGTTCGTCGTGCGTCACTCTCAGTGGCTGGCTGCCGCGGTTCATCACAGCAATTTCCATTACTCCGCCCTCGGCAGGCATTCGGAGTGTGCCGGTGCGCAATCCTAACGTGCCCACAATGTGTGGATAGAGAGAAGAGTGGTCGGCAGAGGGCTCTACGTTGCCCACAATCTCCACAATGGCTGTGGGCTTACTCTCCGAGAGTGTGGTGTAGATGAAGATGCGCTGCACAATCCCTCCCAAGTGCCCCTTGGGGCGGTATTCTACCTCCATAGTACCACTCGTGGCGTTGGTTGATTGGCGTCTATCCCACTTGGCAACCAGACATCCACAACTCGTCTTTATATGCGTTATGGTAACCTTTTGCCCCTCACTGCTCCTCCAATGGAGCCTTGTGCGCCACGGCTCAGAGTCCTCACCTATGGTGCCAAACGACACCTTAGTACCCTCTTCAAAGAGCATTACGCTCTTGCCAATGGTCGAAGGGTTGGCAGCCTCTTGTACTATCTCTTGGGGAATGATAACCATCTGCGCAAAGCACCCATCGGAGAGGGTGAATAGCCCTTCGATGATTACACAGCAGAGTATCAATAATCCCCTCTTCATAATGTCCTACATCCAGCCATTTGAGCCTGCGCCCTTGCGAACGGTAATCACAAAAGTGTGTTGCTCGGTGCGCGCGCCCTTAACTATGAGTGTGGCATTTGTCGAGCCGCTCTTCTTGCCCTCGAAAATGAGTTTACCCTCGCTCTGACGGCAGGTTGCAATATCCTCGTTCTCAATCCTTACCTCAAAAGTATTCTGCTCCTCGGCGGGGAAGTAGCGAGAGGATTTAATTGCAAACTCCGAGCCCTCGGGAACATATATGTTAGGGAAGCGCATAGGTACGCCCACACCCTCAATCTTGGCAAGTAGTGCCGCAGCATCCACCTGACCTGCACCCATCTGACCTTTATATAGGCTCAGATCCATCTGCATAGGCTGCAAGGGACCAATGTCGGCAACGTAGCGGTGATAGAACTTAGTGCCTACGCAGTAGTCGTCTATGGGTTTGGCGGTGGAGTAGAGTGCCTCTTTGAGCTGGTCGGCAGTGAGGCTCAGAGCCTTTTCGGCAGCGTGCGATATGGCGAGTGCCAACACGCCCGAAACGTGAGGACAAGCCATAGAGGTACCCTCCATCCAGCCATAGCCGCTCTCGCTGACGTTGGTGGGCAGAGTGGAGAGAATACATCCCACCTCGCCGTAGTTATGGTGCTCGTCTACATAGTCCCAATAGTAGTCTTGGTCGCCACCGGGGGCAGAAATAGTTGTTCCGGGACCATAGTTGGTGTAGACCGCAGGGGTGAAGTCTGCCGCCGTAGCAGCCACCGACACCGCAAAGTCGGCAGCACCGGGGTAGCCTGCCGCAGGTGCGCTCTCATTGCCGCCCGCAAAGACCACAACGCCACCCTTGATGGGTCCGTTGGGCGAGCCTGCATTGTGTACGAAGTAGTCCAGAGCCTCATATTCGAGCGGTGAGCCCATCTTCCACTCCTCCTCGGTGTGGAAGCCCTGCTCGCCCCAATCGTACTCGTTGGCGGCACCCGAAACGTAGCCCCAGCTGCACTGCAATACCACAGCACCATTGTCGGCAGCATATTTCATAGCCCTTGCCACCTCCAATACGCTCGTACCGCGGTTGCCCGAGAATATCTGGCACGACATAACCTTCACGCCGCCCTTTGCGCCATTGCCACCTGCAATGGAGGAGATACCCTCGCCATTGTTGTTCACAGCCGCGATGACGCCCGCAACGTGGCTGCCGTGACCCGAGTCGAGGTAGTGGTTCCAACTAATAACGCCACTATCCATCACGAAGTTATAGCCGTTTATGTCGCCTGCGTAGCCGTTGTTGTCGTTATCTTCATGGGAGCGAGCAATTTCATCCTCGTTTACCCAAATGTTGGCTTTCAGGTCGGGATGTTCGACGCATACGCCCTCATCCAAAACGGCAACAATAATATCCTCGTGACCCGTCGAGAGCATCCAGGCGCCCTCGGCACCCACATCGGCGCCTTCGACACACTTACTCTCCAAGTTAGCACCCGTGTTAATAAGGTTCCACTGACTGCCAAGCAGGGGGTCGTTCATAGCACCCACCGAGCCACCGGCACGAGTTATCTGCTCCAAGCTAAGAGGCACAGCCTTACTATTGTAGGCGCGTTTTACCTTGTGGTTCAGGTCGACCCTTTGGACCTCGCCGAGTGCTGAGAGGCGAGTGGCAACACTCTCCACACTCTCGCCCTTGAAGCGCACCACATACCAAAGGTGCATACCACTCTGGCGGGTAATATCCTCGCGCGAGGAGTCAATGGGGAATACCCTCTCCAACTCGTAGGCACCCACAGCCTCCAACACCTCATCAACCGATGAGATTGCACTTCGTGTAAGGTCTGTGCGGGTAGCCAAAATATCCTCTACCTCGGGGCGGAACTTGACCATAATCTCGCCCTCTACGTAGCCGCTCTCTTGCTCCAATGGCGCAATGGTGTCGTCCGAGTTGATTGTATTCACGCAGCTGCCCAAAGCAAACATCACTGCTGCCATCGCCGTCGCTGCAACTACTCTATTTCTATATGCTCTCATATCCTTCACAAAAAGAAAAATATACTCTTCTGTTGTTATCTTTTCATCCTACGCTGCCTGCAACCTACTCTTCACCTTCCTCGCCAGTGGGCTCTCTCTTGGTGGGGTAGAGGTCGTAGTAGTACTCCATATTTTCGGGCTCGTTGGCAAAGTGAGCACGATTACCCGCTTGGTCCTTACCCTCCTGAGGGAATACCAAACTATAAGGTATCCACCAGTTCAAATTGGGGTGGTAGAGCAACCAATCGGGGATGTTGCCTGTCAGTCGGTTGTGGTTGATGCTGAAAAAGCGGGTCTTGGTCATAATTTTCTTTATACCCTCATCGACCAATTTGCGAGGCAGGGTGTCGTTCGAGGCAGCCCAATCCTCCTCGCTGTAAGCCTCCACCTCGGGGTCATCCTCGAAAGTGGGCAACTCGCCGTGCAGGTAGTTCACCGAGAGGTTTAGCGTGTCGAGATTCCATTTCAAGAGGTGCTCAGGGAACTTCTCCTCCTCGATGAAACCACCCAGGTCGGTACGTGTGCTGTTGCTCAAATCGTAGATTACCGAACGCTGGTTGGCGTTGAGAATGAGCGTGCGCAGTTTGGGGAAGTTCTCTTTGGTGAGAATCTCGGGAACGGTCATAAAGTTGTTACTGCCCAGATTGAGATATTCGAGGTTGGAGAGTCTGGTGAAACTCTCCTCCAAGTCGATAAGTCCGTGAGCACCAATGGTAAGACGTTTCAGTTGTGTGAGGTTGGTAATTTCCTCGCCAACGTGCAAATCTTTGAGGAATGTGTTGGCATTACCGAAGAAGTAGAGCTCCTCGGCAGCCGTTAGATACTTCACTTGGAAAGGAAGATTCTCGCTCGTGTTGTAGATGAAGAACTCGGCATACCTAACACGACCCTCCTTATCGGGAGTGTAACCTTCGTGGCGGTCGTT
Source organism: Tidjanibacter sp. (assembly GCA_045602145.1). Classification (GTDB taxonomy): domain Bacteria; phylum Bacteroidota; class Bacteroidia; order Bacteroidales; family Rikenellaceae; genus Tidjanibacter. Next base: position 41,270 of record JAZSAY010000039.1, on the reverse strand, counting down.
CCACAAAATTACGCCATCCCAACGCTCCATAGGTATCGTTACGTCCCACGAAACGAGTGTGCCGAGCATACGTTGTATGCTGACGAGTGCCACAGAGTCGCCCTTGCGGGTATTCTCCTCAATAGGCTCCGACGCCTTCTGAATGACCTTCAAGCCGTCTTGGCGGGCGAGAGTGATGCCCTCCGTTTTGGGCACAAAGCGTATGTCGGCGATGCGCTCCTCGGCGAGAGTGTTGATGTCCCAAGTGAACTCCACCTCGACCCTGCGAGGACGTATGCCGCGCGTCAGGTTGAGTTTGTAGTTATTGTTGCTTATCCACCTCACACCCTCGGGCAGCTCCACGTCGAACTCTACATTGGTAAGTATATTCACCTTGAATTTGCGCTTGTCGAGAATGTCGTAGTTGCTTATTTTGACCTCCTGCTGCTCCAATTCGATGGTATAGGGGAAGCCCTCCTGAGTGATGGCGATGCTATACTCCTCGGAGGTGGCAAGGTTCTGAATGAGCACCTCGTCGTAGCGAGCCTCGTCGTAGAGCGCCGAGTCGATAATAACCTGACACGCTGTGCTACCCTTGCCGTTGGCGGGCGAGAATGTAATCCAGGGAGCCTTTGTGGAGGCTATCCAGCTATCCTCGGAAGATATCTGTATCTTGCGAGTGCCACCCACGGCGCCAATTCTAATCTCGTTGGTGTCTGACTCGAAGGGCACGGGTACCTCCTGGCAACCAACCATCGCAAGACCACCAAGAATCAAGGCTATATGTTTTATTGTCTGTTTCATCATTGCAATACTTCTTTTCTTCTGTCTTTCTGTCGTTTCTCTGTGGGTTACTACTCCATCATTGCGCTACAACCGACAATTTCTTGTGTCTTGTCGTAGATGAGTATGTAGGCACCAACGCTCCAAGCATAGCAGATGTCCGAAGCATCCAGATAGATGTTAGGGTTGTCGCTAATGTCGAGGTAGTAGATGAGAGTAGAGATGGAGTCTTCAATGACTCCGAGGTTGTTGGAACCCAGATACAGACCCCTCAGACCCCTATGGTTGCCGATGCCTGTGGGCCATTCGCTAAGGCAACGCCTACCCTCACTATCGCGTTGGCTACGCACTGCCAGAACCGTCAGACCCGAACTATCGAGAGGCTCATAGGGGAACTCGCTGAACGAGTTGAAAGACAAATCTACGCCGTAGAGGTAGGGAAGATTTTGTGCGTGCATATCCCCTGGCAGCTCCTTGATTTTGTTGTAGGAAAGATCCAACGAGGTAAGGTTAACACTTTGTTTACCCGTGAAAGAGCCTTTGGGAATCTCGCTTATGTGGTTGGCTCTCAGGATGATATAAGCCACCGTCGAACCGCTCTCCATAAGTACCTTGGGGTATTTCGTAAACTCGTTCTGCGAGAGCGTAAAGGTCTCTACCTTAATGCCGTTGTAGGTGCCGTCCTCTTCGCCCTCGAAGCCGTCTATGCGGTTGCCTGCGAAGCTCACCGAAGCCATCGTAAAGGTGCTGTTGGCGTCGAAGATGTTGGGCACTTTCCTCAGGCGGTTGAAACTTATTGAGAAGGTCTCCACGTCGTCGTAGCCACAGAAGTAGCGTTTGCCATCTTCGGGGTCAATCTCGGAGGGTATCTCTTCGAGCAGATTGTTGTCCAAATAGAGCTGCACGAACGATACCTCTTTGCCCAGAGGATGAATCTTCGAGATGCGGTTGTATGCCAAGTCGAGCATTCCCAGCTTCTTCATATTGCGGAACGATATGGGGAGCTCTTCGAGGCGGTTCTGACGGCAGTAGAGTATCTGTACTTTGCCGCTGCTGGGACCGGTTGCGAGAGCGTCAAGACCCTTATATATCTCCTCTGCCGACCATTGGGCATTGTTGGAAATGTTTACAGAGACCAACTCGGGCATCTGAGTAATGGCCATCGGGAACTTCTCCATCCTCGGGCAGTTGTAAATCTCCAAGTCGGTAACGGCTGCAAGATTAGACATACTCTCGGGTAGTGTTTCGATGGTGCTATTGGCAATGAAGAGATATTCGAGCTTTGTAAGGTTCCCAATCTCCTCGGGGAGACTCCTCAGACCATTGCAGAGTGCGCCGTGAGAGGTGTCCATAAGGTTTATTTGGTGTTGCTTACCGCTCTTGGGGTCAATAATTTGCTCCTCACTCATTGATTCATAGAGGCTTGTGGCTGCGATACTAATGCCATTCTCTGCCAGCGCCCTTGCGCAAGGCTCCGACATCTGTATGGGGGTGTGGATGTTGTGTAACCACTCGCCGTGCAAAGCCATACGGTTACGCGAACGCTCCGAGAGGCTCTTCTTGGGGTCTAGTGTGGGGTCGTAGAAGGTGTGGTTGAGGTCGTTGTGGGTGCCGATATAGAGCTCCACAAGCTCCGATAGTGTGCCGATGGCAGGCGATAGGTCGCCCTTGACTCCAAATCCGCTCAAATCGAGAAATGCCACACGACCATTGGCGTGGAGTTTCACGCCGGGTTGATCGCCCCATAGGTCCACGTCTTTATTGAAATTCCAATTGGCGCCTTGCGAATGCTCCTCGCCAACGTAGTACCACTCCTCGCCACCAAGACTCTTCCAAATCTCCCTTAGAGCGTAGTAATCCTGAATGTAAGCATCAGCCTCGTAAAGCGATATGGCTACTTTGGCGTGGGTCGTTTGGTTATCCTTGATGTCAAATTTGCTCTCGATGGGGTTGTTTTTTGTTTCGAGCAACACGCCATTCTTTGCGTAGGTCTGATAGCTCGTTACGACATACTCGTCGGCAGGAAGCCAGATGAGTGTGTCGCAGACGATGGACGAGGTCTTGTAGCCATCCTCTACGTCGTCATCATCCTTGAAGTGAACATCGAACTTGCAGGGGATATCTCTCAGAGTCATAGAGGTATTAACACTCTTGCGCTTGATGGTAATGTCCACCTTGTTGATTTCGTCGAAGGTGTACTCCCTTACAGCAGCACGTGTTGTGCTCTCGAAAGAGCTCATATCCTTATGAAGCGAGAATTGTACCCTACCACGAGGAGCAACGTTTACCGTAATGTCGTGAATGGTCACTCCGCCACTCTCAACAACAATCTCTCCGCTGCCCTCGGGACCACCGCCGTTGAGTTCGTTATCTTCGGCGTCGTAGAGCATAAAGGTAACGAGCTGATAGTTGCCCGCAAGGAGTTTGAGTTTCTCGCTCCTTAGACCCCACTCGGCAGCATCACCATCGCCGCCGCTGAGGCGCAGTGTTTGGGCAATGGTGGTTTTGCCATAGGCGAGCGTCACCTTAACCTTGTAGGCTTCTGCAAGCAGGTCGAGTTGTTCGACAGTGGCTTTGGTGTCGTCTGTGGGGGTGTATGAAGCCTTCTTGTAGAGTTTGAACTGAACGTAGCCGTAGCCATCGTCTATTTCCTCTGCAATAGGCTCGGTGCACGATGACATTAGCGCCATCATAAGATACACCACAACACCTCTGAGTATTATTCTAATTCGTGTATTCATCATTATCAAAATTTGTCGTAGGTGTTTTATGGAAGGTTATTGTAAGTTGTAGACTACTATCAAATCAGCAATAACACTATAACCGCTATTGTGTAGTGTTAGGTGGTTGCTGTGTTTTGTAACACCCTCCTCTGTTTCAGGGAGTAGCGCGGTGTCAACAGTGACGGTCAGGCGACCCGAGCCACCCGAAGCCAACAGCCACCCGGCATAGGGATATACAAGTGCGAAATCGGGAACTATCAACGTTACCTCTGTGCAGTTGGGGTTGAGCGTGAGTCTGTATTGGAGGGCTCCGCCATATGCTAACTCATCCGAGAACTCTTCATCGCCATCTTCAATCACTGCGAGAGTGGCACCCAGTTCCGAGTAACTATCGTCTGCAAAACTAATCGTACCCGTAGGATGCCCCGTGGGAGTGAAGTAGGTGGGGTCGAGAATGAAATAGATGAGTGCATAGGGTTTGTCGTCTGCATCGTAGAAGATGATAGTAGCCTCATTCTCGCCGTAAGAGCCAGCCATACTATTGGTGTAAGTCACATCCTCGATGGTTTTGTTCAAGCGACTGCGGATGATATAACCATTCTCCAAATCCTTGTATTCGGCACTTGGCTCGATGGTTAGCCAGCAAGTTTCAAGGTCGTAGGGAGCTTTGCCATCGCCATCGAAACCATATATTTCGTAGCGTGTGAAGGGTTGGTTGAAAACGAGGTCATCGCCCGAATCGTTACTGTTGTACGTCAGTTTATAGCCATAGGGAATCTTCGACCACGATCCCATCCAGGGCCAAGAACCACTTTTAAGTTTCTCGAATTTGGAGTTGAATGCAGCCATTGTCTCCTCGCTGTTGGCGTAGATTGCCTCGACTTCTACTATCTCTACATAACCATCCTGAGAGATGTGGCTAACGATGTATTCTTCGGGGTTGTAGCTATCACTCTCGGCTACAATTTTGGGTAGTGCTGCAATTGCGCCCTCGCGAGGCTCGGTGTTGGAGTTTTTCGCAACATCTAATGTGAAGCTACGCTCCCAGGCTCCAATCTCGCCTGCTTCTTCGGGGAAGTCGCCCATCTTAATTCTCATCCAACTAACCTCTGTGGAGTATGTTCCGTCGGCATTCTTGGAGAGCAATATCAACTCTGCACCGCGAGGCGCACAAATGCGACCATTAACCGAGGCAATATAGGACTCCGAAGAGGGTTGATAGTAGTCGCCATCGGCATTGAATTGCATCTGCTCGGGCAGATTAACTTCGCAATAGTCGCCACAACCCTCCATATTGGTGGGGTATGAGCCAACAGTTTCGAAATTGGACTCTGTGCTGTTGTGGATGTAAGCCACACCAAATTCGATGTTGCACTCCACATCCTCGATGGGTAGACATTCCCTATTGACCCTAAGGAAGAGTTCGGTGCGACCCGCTTCGCCGCTCGTTTGATTCAGAAGGAGCCACGCGGGAGCCTCGGGCGAGAGGAACCACTCAAAGTTGCTTTCTACCACAACTCTCTGCATCCACTGCTCGTTACTCCATACCCAGTCGAGCCTGTCGGTGGGAGTTGAGGAGTATATCCACTTGCCATCGGCGTCTGTCTTGAAAGTCTCCTCGGTGCTGTCAAATTCGGCAATGTACAGCGCGAAGGTTCGCTCTTTGTTGCCACGAGTAATCTCGGCAATAACCCTCGTCTCGCCGTTCATAGTCATCGAAATCTCGCAGACCCTTACAACGTCGTACTCTTCGATGTTCGAAACGCCCACGGTGATGGTGTGGGTACCTGCTTTGCCATTGAGGGTATATCGTTCGCTCTCGCCCACGATAAATTTGAAGTAGGTGGCAACTTCCAGAGGAATTTCCAGGGTCCAATTTGTGTTTGGAGAGATTGTAAACTCGTAGGTGTCGCCTGCATTGACCGTTGCGGTTATCTTCTCGGGAAACTGTGCCGATTCCAGTTCTGTATCTTCGCAACCTGCCATCGAAAGCATCGTCGCTCCTAAAAGGAGAGCAACAAACATTTTTATACTCCAATTTTTCATACTCTTATACTTTTTTATTCTTCTTTAACTTCGTTTTACTGCAACTCTTTCATCAGGTCCTCTGCCTCCTCGCGGCTTATCCACTCCACGATGTTGTAGAAGTGACCGATGGTACCTACTGCCTCGCCCAAGTCTTCGACGTAGACGTGTGACCAGAGCACCACAAAGCGCTGGCAAGTATTGAAATATGATGCGTAGTAGGGGCTGTGGGCGATGAGTATCCTATTGTCGCCGTGGAACATACCAAGCACCGAGCCCTCGTCGCTTGCCACCTGCTCCTCCATCCTTACGAGCGGATTTTCGGGGTCGCCGCCCTGCAACTCAATGCTCAGGTCGTAGCCGTCGTAGAAGCAATCCCTGAGAATAACGGTATTCTCTTCGGTGGGGTGTAACTCGGTCTGGATGATGCGCTGGTAGGATACGTTGTCGCCTGGGTAGTTCTGCAACATCATAGAGCTTACGATGGCGTAGCCCGTAAAGTTATTAATATCGAATGGGCAGTATTTGTACATCACAACCTTGCTCTGGGTGCCGTCCTCGTAGAGGTCGTCCCACTCCATCTCCTCGGGGACTACAAGGTGTAGCACAAAGCCGAGCGAGTCGGTGGCTGTGAGGTTGTCGTACATACCCTTTACCCTAACCTCGCCTGCGAGCTCGCCCGCGGGGATGGTTATGCTGTTCGAGAGTAGGCGATAGTGCAAGCCCTCGATGGCATTGCTGCCCTCGTCTATGACCTCCACACCAAATGTGCGATCCACCTTACTCTTTGCCGTAGCCGACACCATAACGCTGAAATAGTCCTGGTCCTGCTCCACAAGGAAGTACTGCTCCTGCTCGGCGAACATCACGTAGTCGGCATTTTGGAGCGTCGTGTAGCGTTCTTGACAACCAATCAGCACATAGGCTGCAAGCGCCACAGATATTATATATATAAGTGTGTGTTTCATCTCTGTTTATGGTGTTTCTTAGTTGTTACTCTCGTTTGGTGCCACCTCTGAGCCGGGAGCCTCCAATTCGTGCTGGGGAATGGGCCATACAAGGCGTGGATCGTCTGCTTTGATGCTCAGGCTGCTACCCTCCGAGAGCGAACTCTTCTGGGGAGTGCGGGTGAAGCCTTCGCCATTCCTATAAAGCGAGCCCCAACGCTTGATATCCTGCAAGCGGTGACCCTCCATATAGAGTTCCCTAACCCTCTCGTTGGCAATCTGCTCGATGTAGTTCTCGGCAGTGAGCGATATGGCGCCTCCATTTGCAAAGCGGCTCTCGCGCAGTGTGCTAAGGTCTTTCGAGGCTTTCGAGAAGTCGGGATTGTGCTGTCGGCAATAAGCCTCGGCGCGAATCAGATACTGCTCTGCCAGGCGCAGTGGCTTGGGCATCGAAACGTGGTAGATATAATAGCCAATAAAGTTTTGGTTGCCGTAGTACTTCACGAGCAAGGGCCACTGCAAACTGTGGTCGTAACCCGTCGAGAGGGTCGCGAAATAGCTACCATAGCGCAAGTCGCCCGAGGTGTAGAGGTCCAAAACCCATTGTGCGGGAACGTAGTCGGGATAGTAGTAGGTGTAGTCGTTGTTGAACGAGAGGAATACCTGACCGAGCGCACCGCCGTAGGAGGTGGTAGTAAAGCCTACCTGCCAAATAGTCTCGGTGGCAAGGTCGTAGTTCCACATATAATCAAAGAAGGACATCTCGGCAGTGTACATCTGATTGGCCGCCGAGAGAGAGTACATTCCTGCCTCGTGGTCAATCACTGCCGAGGAGTGCTCAATAGCTGACTTCCAATCCTGCATATAGAGCGCAACCCTTGCGTGGAGGGCGTGAGCCACAGCATTGGTCATATAGTAACTGCTGTAAACGTCATAGTCGGGGTCCAATATCTCCTCTGCCTTGCGGAGGTCCTCCAATACAAACTCATAGGAGGCTTTCAGCGAAGACCTTACACTCCTCTCGGGGGTGGAGTAACCCTTGCGCAGTACAACGCCGAGCTCTGTGTCGGCAGTGGCGGGGTCGTAGGCTTTGCAATAGATTTTCAGCAGTTCCGAGTAGCAGAGGGCGCGGATGGCGTAGACCTCGCCCGTATATTGCTCCAAGATGGTTATCCTCTCGTCATCGGTCTGTTTGGCAATGATGGAGTCAATCTTTTCGAGGAAGAAGTTGCAGTTGCTGATGATGCCATAGAGCGAGGCATAGACAGCCTCCACCTCGCTGTTGGTGGAGCGAATATCCCACAGCCAATGCTGACCATAAGTATTCGAGTAGCCATCCACAGCATAAACAAGGTCTGTCTGGATGTCGGGCAGAAGTGTTAGCGCACCGCTCCACAGCGCACTGCTCTTCATCATCGAATAGATACCCGTTACGGTCTGCTCGGCGTCGTTGTAGGACTGCATAGCCTCGTTGGTGGGGATTGCCGATTCGGGCACCTTGTCGAGGCACGAGGTGGTGGTAGCCATCACTGCGAGGGCTGCCATAAGGTATGTCGCTATTTTGTTTCTTGTTTGCATAGTCGTCGGGGGTGTTAGAAGGTTACGTCAAAGCCGAAGGTGTATTGGCGAGCCATAGGATACTGCGCCGCATAGATGTTGTTGGTGCCTTCGGGGTCAAGACCCGAGAAGTGAGTGAAGGTCAGAAGGTTCTGCGCCTGAATGTAGAGTCTTACGCCACGCACTGCATTCTGCCCGCTGAGCCACTCCGAGGGGAGCGTGTAGGAGAGCATCACGTTTTTGAGCCTCAGGAACGAGGCGTCCTCCAAGAGGCGCGAGTCGAACTCGGTGTATTCGCCATAGCGGGGTATGTCTGTGAGATCGCCGGGCTTCTGCCAGCAATCCAGCAGACGGCGCGACTGGTTGTAGGTGGCAAACCTGCCATTTGACTCGTCGAAGTAGCGGTCGTTGTTAAGCATCCACCTGTCTGCTACCCAGCTAAACTGAGTGCTGAGCGACAAACCCTTGTAGGAGAGTGCTGTACCAAAGCCACCCTGCCAGGGAGCAATGTAGGTCTTGCCTACCAAAACTTTGTCCTCATCCCTCAGCTCGGTTGTGAGGTTACCCTTCTTATCGTACCACAGAGCGTCGCCATTGGCGGGGTTGACGCCTGCATAGCGGTTGATATAGAATTCACCCAGAGGATGACCAACTTGCAATTTGGTGTTGGTACCCGAGCGCTCATACTCCGTGATGCCGCCATAGAGTTCGGTAATCTCGTTGTGGTTGTACGACACGTTGGCGTTTACGGTCCACAGCAGGTCGTCGGTTGCCACAAGCGTTGCACTCACGCCGAGCTCGGCACCCGCATTGACCATCTCGCCCACATTGTCCCAATAGTAGCCAAAACCGCTTGTGGAGTAGGGCAGAGGTACCTCCATAAGCATATCGCTTGTGACCTTATAGTAGAGTTCAAAATCGACATTCAGCCTGCCCCAAAAGCCTGCGTGCAGAGCGAAGTTGGTTGTCCAGGGTTTCTCCCATCCGAGATTCTCATTACCGGGCTGAGCCAAGCCTACACCAGCATCGCCCATATAGTCGGCCCCACCGCCCACCAAGGCGAGGTGCTCGTAGTTTGGAATTGAGGAGTTGCCGCTCGTACCCGTCGAGAACGACATCTGAGCCGTGGTAAGTACGTCGGTGTAGGGCAAAATAAATTCCTCTTTCATCATATCCCACATCAGACCCATCGACCAGAAAGCACCCCAGCGGTTCGACTTACCAAACCTCGAAGAACCATCCAAACGGAAGGCTGCCTCGGCATAGAAGCGACGATCGTAGTTATACTCGCCACGCGAGAAGAACGAAAGGAAACCATAGTCGGAGTCGGTCGTGTCATCCCACGACGTAGCCCTCGTACCCGTCGAGATACTTGTCAGGCGGTCGTTATTCTGACCCTCCACCAGCACACTGAACGCCTCGTAGTGGTAGTCTACGCCCTCCTGACCGAGCAGGAATGTGAAGTGGTGGTCGTCATTTATGTCGAACGAGTAGTTGGCGGTGTTGGTAATCGTAAGGCTATAACCATCGGTCGAAGAACGCGAGGCGGAGCCGTTGCCTAGATTGGGTGCATAGCTTGGGTAGGACTTACCATAGCCCGTAGTGTGCGAGTAGTCCACACCGATTTGCGAGCGCAGCACAAGACCCTCGATTGGTTTTGCCTCGGCAAAGAGGGTGGAGATTATTTTGTACTTCTTGTAGTGTACGGGGTTTGCTTCGAGCCATTCGAGAGGGTTCTGACCATTACCCTTCCACGAACCGTCCTCGATAGAGGCAATCGAGCCGTCTGCTCGGCGGGGATTCCAATAGGGGAGCATAAAGCGTGCTGCCGAGATGGGCGTTACGAGCGTATAGGCGCCCTCGTCAGCCTGCTGTATCTTCTGGTAGTTGAGCATTGTATTGGTGCCCAGAGTGAGCCAATCTGCTGCCTTGCGCTGCACGTTGCTGCGGAGCGAAAAACGCTCAAAAGCGGAGCCCACAGCCGTACCCTGCTGGTTGTAGTAGCCACCCGAAAGGTAGTAGTTAGTCTTATCATCTGCACCCGACACCGAAACCTCGTAATTCTGCAATGGAGCCGAAGAGTTAAAAACCTCCTCCATCCAATTGACATTGGTGCGACTCAGTAGTGCATAGTTCTGCCCCTCTGTCATGCCCGTCATCTTCTCGTAGGCGATGCGCTCGGGGGTTGTCATAAGGTCCCATTTGCTGGCATCTGCCTGAGAAATACCGAGTTGCGAGCGGAATTCGATGCGTGGACGCTCGGCAATCCTACCGCGTTTGGTGGTAATCACTATAACACCATTTGCAGCCCTTGCACCATAGATGGAGGTCGAGGAGGCGTCTTTCAAAACCGAAAGTGACTCTATGTCCGCAGGGTTGATTGTATTAAAATCGCTTGCCGAGATGGGTACGCCATCGAGAATGTAGAGTGGGGCGGTGCCCGAGTTGATGGAGTTGGTACCGCGAATGGTCATTGTTGCCGAGGCGCTTGGCTCGCCAGAGTTGGAGAGCACCGAAAGACCTGCCACCTGACCCTGCAACGCTTGGTCGAAGGCTGCCGTGGGAGTATTCTCCACTTGCTCTGCCTTGACGGTCGAAACCGAGCCCGCAACGGTACCCTTCTTGCGCACGGCGTAGGCTATAACTACAACGTCGTCTATCACTTCGCTCTCGCTCTGCATCTCGACATTGTGTACCGCCTCACTTGCGATAGCGGGCACTCGCCACGTTACGTCTTTGTAGCCCATATAGGAGTAGGTGAGCGTTGTGCCTTGCTCAGCGCTAATGCTATACGAACCATCGACGGCAGTTGTTGTACCACTGAATGTTTCGGTAAGAATGGTTACGCCAACGAGGGGTTCGCCTCCTGCGGCATCGACAACCTTACCGTTAATTGTGACTTTCTGCCCTTGTGCAAAGCAGAATATCGGTAGCAGCCCTAAGATGGCTACTAAGAGTAGTTTGGTCAGATCAGTTGTTCTCATAATGCGCAAAGGTATCAATTTTTCCAATAAGATGTATGGTTATACCTATTTTTTATTAACAAGTTATTATCTATTCGCAAGGTGTCATTTGGCTGAAAAATAAAAAATGCGCCTACCAAGAAATTGTAGGCGCATTCTGTTATGTGGCTTGCAAAACCCTATCTTTGGAGTCTTACGAAAATCTCTATTGCCTCATACTCAGGCATTCCGAGTTTGTCGTAGAGGCGTGCATTGTTCATCGTGCGAGCCTCGGTCTGCATCCACCAATCGCGTTTATAAGCACCCTGCACGGGTAAAAGGTCCTTCTGCGAGAGGTGGCGGTAGATGGCATAGCGCTTGGCGAGCAGTTCGCCGGGGCTCAGAGGCACTGCCATATCGACCATTCCGAGGTTCCAATCCTCGGCACCTCCTCGGTAGAGCCATACGTTACAATCCTTCTGCCACTCCTCCTTCTCGGTACGCGAGAGAGCCTCCAAAACTGCCGTTGTGCATAGTTTGTGAGTCTTGTGAGGGTCGGTAAAGTCGCCCGTGAGGTAAATCTGGTGGGGTTTAATCTCTTGGAGCAACTCCACAACAAGGCGTATATCCTCTTCCGAGAGTTCGTTTTTCTTCATCATACCCGTCTCATAGAAGGGCATTGCGAGGAAGTGGGCGTTGGTCTGGTCGTTCAAACCGATGGAACGACACGCTGCCTTAGCCTCGGCACGTCGTATGCCTGCTTTGATGTCGAGCAACTCGCGAGGCTCGGGCTCGCCTTTGACCTTCGAGTCAATCAGAGCCTTAACGCGACTATAATTATCCTCATAGCCCATCTGGCAGGCGGTGTCGATATTCTGCAATACCACGTCGTCGCCTACGGCTGCGTTGCCCGAGGTCTGATAGGCAACGTGCACCTCATTGCCCTGAGTGATAAGGCGGTGGAAGGTACCACCCATACCAATCATATCGTCGTCGGGGTGGGGCGAGAAGATGACCACACGTTTGGGGAAAGGATTGCTCTTTACGGGGCGTGTGCTATCGTCGGCATTGGGCTTGCCGCCAGGCCAACCCGTGATGGTGTGTTGTACGTCGTTGAAAACCTCTATGTTGATTTTGTCGTAGGGTCCTTTCTGCTCCAAAAGCTCACTCAGCGAGTTCTTGACATAGTCCTTGTAGGTCAGTTTCAAGATGGGCTTGTCGACCTTCTCGCAGAGCCACGTTACAGCTTTGCGCATAAAGCGGGGTGTCCACTCGCAAGAGCCTACAAGCCAAGGCGTTGAGCGTCGTGTAAGCCTCGATGCCGACTCCTCGTCAAGATAGACTACAATACTCTCGTGCTGTTGCAAGAGCGATGCGGGAATTGAGGTTGTGACCTCGCCCTCGACTATCTCCCTAACGACATTTGCTTTATCTTCGCCCCAAGCCATCAGCAAGATACGCTTGGCGTCAAGAACGGTGCCCATACCCATTGTGATTGCCATATGTGGAGTGTTGCGCAAGTTGCCGTCGAAGAGTTCGCTCTGCCTTACACGCGAGTGGTGCGAGAGTTGCACTAAACGGGTGCGAGAGTTGATGTTCGAGCCCGCCTCGTTGAAGCCAACCTGTCCCTCCTCGCCGATGCCAATGACCATAAGGTCGAGGTTGCTGGCACCCTTGTCGTAGTAGTTGCAGTAATCCGTAAGGTCCTCCTCGTCGATGTTGCCATCAATCAAGTGTACATTCTCTTTGCGGATGTCGATATGCTCGATGAACTCCTTCTGTATTCGATAATTACGGCTCTGGGTTTCCCAAGGCTCAATGGGGTAGAACTCATCGAGCGAGTAGACCGACACACGCCTGAAACTCACCTTGCCAGCCCTATATCTCTCCACGAGTTTGCGATAGAGCCCGATGGGGGTACGACCCGTGGTCAGACCAAGCGAGAAGGTGCGCTCCTCAATACCCATATCGTCCACGGGGGTCTGTGCAAAGTCGTTTATGGCATTGACTATTCGGTCGGTGATATTCTCTATCGCCTCCGTGCGGTCTACGTAGACTTTGGTGGGGATTTTCTCGAAACGATGAATGATATCGTGGGGCGTGCCGTTCTCTTTGAGTCCGCCCTCAGCCTTAAACATTGTCTTGGGAGTAATCATAATGTGTCAGACGTTAGTTATGTGTTGCCTTACATCTTGCAAATATAACAATTGGAATGCAAAATTCAAAATTGTGCACATTTTTGGAAAAAAGCGATAGAAAAGTAATTTTGAATTTTGAATTCTCAATAGGTCGCTGCCTCTACTCCGTGGGGCTTGTCAGGGGCGAAGTTGGCTTCGATGTAGTCTTTGAGCCCGAAGTTGTCGTCAAGCTCGGGTAGTGAGGTGTCTATAACTCTCTGGTGTATATATAGTTTCTCGCCACCAAAGACTATGCGCTCGGCAAAGAGTTCCATCTCGGTGCGGAGGAAATACATCGGTCGCCACGAGAGGTTGTGGTCCATATTCTCGGCGTCATAGAACCAATAGGGGTAGCCGTGCTCGCGGAGCGAGGTGGCAATGACCTCCGAACCGAAGAGGCTCACGCCGAAGAGCGATTGTTTGCCGTAGGGGACATTGCGGTCGGCGTCGCCGTGGAAGAGCAACATAGGGCAGGGCTCTTTTGCCCACTCCAACTTACGCCCCGAGGAGCAGATGGCGCCCGCCATAGCAATTACTCCCGCATAGTTGAATTCTTTGGGCAGAATAGATGCTACGGGCTTGGAGTTGCAGATGGACCATTCGGCTTGGAGTGCTGTGATGGCTCCTGCGCTCGAACCGAGAGTGATAATCTTCGTGGGGTCTATGCCGAGAGTGTCGGCGTTGCTTACTATGTATGCAGTTGCATCCAGCAGGTCCTCGGTGGCAATGTCTATGGCATTGATGAGCATAGCCCTAAAATCGAGCAACGAACGCTCCACCTCGGGCTCTTCGAGCAGTGGCAGTAGCCCCAGGCGATAGTCAATAGCCACAACCTTCCAACCCCTCCGAGCGAAATACTCATATACCTCCATCACCTCCTCTTCGGCACGTTGTCCTGCCAAGAAGGCTCCGCCGAAGATATAGAGCAGGCAGGGCTCGATGCTCTCGCTGGTGGAGTAAATGTCCATATACATAGCCCTTTCGCCTCGGTGGGCGAAGGTGTAGGTCTTTTTGCAGACACTCTCGCTGGCGAGGGTAGTCGCTGCGAGCAAAAGTGTCACGATGCACAACAAAATCTGTTTTTTCATAGTTGATTTTTTTAGTTGCACAAAATTATTAAATAATTTTTAACTTTCAACTTTCAAATTCCAACTTTTATTTATACTTTTGCAAGCAAATTAATGACAACAGAGAACCCAATGATTTGCAAAAACCATAACGTGGCGGCGAGTGTTAGCCGCAATGTGGGCCGAGAGAGGTCGCGTTGTCTGTTGTTGTTTTCGTTGATATAGAGGTAATTCGCTTTGCGAGTTACCTCTTTTTTTATGCCTCTATCGGGGCGCAAAAAGGAGTGAAAATGAGTTGTAAACAAGCAGTTTCGATGTTGATTACCGGTGCTACGGTGTGGTACGAGGATAGCTTTGCGGTGCGCGATGTGCTCATCGTGGATGGCGTGCTCCGCGAGGTTGCCGAGCATATCGCTCCCAGCGATGGTGTGAGCATTGTGGATGCAGGGGGTAAATACCTGCTGCCCGCATTTGTGGATATGCACGTACATCTGAGAGAGCCGGGCTATGGCTACAAGGAGACCATCGCTAGCGGCACTAAGGCTGCCGCAAGGGGCGGCTTTTCGACCGTGTGCCCTATGCCCAACCTCGATCCTGCGCCCGACAGCCTCGAACATCTTAAAGAACAACTTGCTATCATTGAGCGCGATGCGGTAATAGGCGTGCTGCCCTATGCAACCATCACCACAGCTCGCAAGGGCGACGAGTGCGTCGATTATGCAGCGCTTGCTCCCTATGTCGCAGGCTTCTCGGACGATGGTACGGGTGTTCAGAGCGAGGCTGTTATGGAGGAGGCTATGAGGGGTATTGCCCCAGCGGGAAAACTTCTTGCTGCACACTGTGAGGTGGAAAGCCTGCTGAGGGGTGGCTATATCCACGATGGCGAGTGGTGCAGGGCGCACAACCATAAAGGCATCTGCTCCGAAAGTGAGTGGGGCGAGGTAAAGCGCGATATAGAGCTTGCCGAAAAGACGGGCTGCCGCCTGCACGTTTGCCACATCTCGACCAAAGAGAGTGTAGCGCTCATCCGTGAGGCAAAGAGCAGGGGAGTGAAGGTGACCTGCGAAACAGCGCCTCACTATTTGGCTCTCTGCGAGGAAGATATGAAGGAGGAGGGTCGTTTTAAGATGAACCCGCCACTTCGCGCCAGAGAGGATATGGAGGCACTTCGCAGGGGTGTTGCCGATGGTACAATAGACGTCATAGCTACCGATCACGCACCCCACTCGGCAGAGGAGAAATCCCGAGGCTTGGAGAAGAGCGCAATGGGTGTTGTGGGTATCGAAACATCGCTTGCAGCAACCTACACTTTTATGGTTGGCGGAGGTATCATCTCGCTCGAAAGGCTGGTGGAGATAATGTCGCTCACGCCCCGCAAGTTGCTCGGCATAGGTGGCGGTATCTGCTTGGGAGAGAGGATAGATGCAACGCTGGTGGACTTTGCAAAGGAGTTTAATGTGGAACCCGCGCAGTTCTTGTCGATGGGCAAGAGTACTCCTTTTGAGGGTATGCGCCTAAGGGGTGAGGTGTTGATGACCATCGCCGATGGTAGAATGGTTTACGAGAAATAGGAGAGTATGTACAAACGAAATATATATAAGGTGTTGTCCAATGAGCCCCTCTCGGCAAAGACTATGAAGATGGTCTTGGAGGGAGATACTCAGTATATTACTGCCGCAGGACAATTTGTGAATGTGGAGGTTGAAGGTAAGTTCCTGCGCCGTCCAATCTCGGTGTGCGACTATGACGAGAAGAGCATAACGCTGCTCTACGACATCGTAGGCGAGGGCACAAGGGCGATGAGCCTTTGGACCGAGGGCAAGCAGGTCGATTTGCTCACAGGCTTGGGCAATGGCTTCTCGGAGAATAAAGGGTGTCATCGTCCTGCACTATTGGGTGGCGGTATTGGCTGCGCACCACTCTATAATTTGGTTAAGAAACTCCTTGCAAAGGGCGCACAACCTGTTGTTATCTTGGGCTTTAATAGTGCCAAAGATGTGGTTAGTAAGGATATGTTTGAGGCGCTCGGAGTGGAAACATACATTGCTACTGTGGATGGTTCGGAGGGCACAAAGGGCTTTGTGACCGACGTCATAAGAGAAAAAGGCTTGAAGTGCGACTACTTCTACGCCTGCGGACCTATGCCTATGCTGAAAGCACTCTGCAACGGTATAGAGTGGGCGGGCGAAGTGAGCCTCGACGAGCGTATGGCTTGCGGCTTTGGCGTATGTATGTGTTGCAGCATCGAAACCAAGAGCGGCGCAAAGAGAATCTGTAAAGAGGGACCCGTATTCAGTAAGGAGGATTTGATATGGAAGTAAAACGAGATACAAGTGTGGTTCTGAGCGGTGTAAGGCTCGATAATCCCGTGATACCTGCCAGCGGCTGCTTTGGCTACGGATATGGTATAGCGGAGTACTACGATATTAACATTCTGGGCTCCATATCCTTCAAGGGTACCACCCGCGAGGCTCGCTATGGCAATCCACTGCCCCGAGTTGCCGAGTGCAGAGAGGGTATGATTAACGCTGTGGGCTTGCAGAACCCTGGTATTGATGCCGTTATTGCCGAGGAGTTGCCCAAAATGCGAGAAAAATTCCACAAACCCATCATCGCCAACATCAGTGGCTTTTCGATTGACGAGTATGTGGAGTGCTGCGCCAAGATTGATAAAGAGGAGCAGGTGGAGATTATAGAGCTCAACGTGTCGTGCCCCAATGTGCACGGTGGCGGTATGAGCTTTGGTACCTCGCCCCAGAGCGTTGCAGAGGTTGTGAGGGCTGTGAAGAGGGTTATCACCAAACCCCTCTATGTGAAACTTACGCCCAACGTGACCGATATTGTGGCTATCGCTAAGGCGGCAGAGGAGGCAGGCGCAGATGGTATTTGCCTTATCAATACTATGCTAGGTATGAGGATTGATACTCGCACCCGCAAACCCGTCATTGCCAATAAGATGGGTGGCTTTTCGGGTGCAGCGGTCTTCCCCGTGGCGGTGAGGATGGTCTATCAGGTATCCAAGGCGTGCAACATTCCCGTCATCGGCTGCGGTGGTGTGGAGAGTGCCGAGGATGTGGTGGAGATGATGATGGCTGGTGCTACGGCTGTGGAGGTTGGAGCAGCGAACCTGCGCAACCCATACGCCTCGAAAGAGATTGTGGAGGCACTGCCCGATGTTATGGAAAGACTTGGAATAGAGAGATTAACAGATATAATTGGTATTGTCGAATGATTAACGCAAAAGATGTGATTATTGCTTGCGACTTTGCTTCGTGGGCGCAGACTATGGAGTTCTTGGATAAATTCGAGGGCGAGGAGCGCAAACCCTTCCTCAAAATCGGTATGGAGCTCTACTATGCTGAGGGTAACGCCATCGTTAGGGAGATTAAGCGCAGGGGTCATAAGGTATTCCTCGACCTGAAACTGCACGATATACCCAATACGGTGCGCAAGGCTATGAAGGTGCTCTCGGCTCTGGATGTGGATATGGTCAATGTTCACGCCGCAGGTACGGTGGAGATGATGAGGGCTGCCAAAGAGGGACTCACACGACCCGACGGCTCGCGCCCCTTGCTGATTGCTGTGACGCAACTGACCTCCACTTCGGAGCAGACTATGCAGCAGGAACTCCTCATCAATGCAACCATTGGCGATACGATCATTAAGTACGCCCAGAATGCACGCGAGGCAGGCTTGGATGGTGTTGTGTGCTCGCCTTTGGAGTCCTCAATCGTTAAGGAGGCTTGCGGTAACGAATTTATGACCATCACCCCCGGTATCCGCTTTGCCGACTCGGCTGCTGACGACCAGGTGCGTATCACCACTCCCGAGAAGGCTCGCACGCTCGGCTCGGATTATATTGTTGTAGGTCGCCCCATTACGGCTGCCGAGGACCCCGTTGTAGCCTACCGCAAGTGCGTAGAAGGTTTTTTGAATAATTAATCATAAAGATATAACGCAAATGACAACAGAACAGATAATTGCTGCCGAGTTGCTGAGCATTAAGGCAGTCTTCCTCAGCCCCAACGAGCCTTTCACTTGGGCAAGTGGCATCAAAAGCCCCATCTACTGCGACAATAGGCTGATTCTCACAGCTCCCAAGAGCCGTAAAATTGTAGAGAATGCTATTGCACAGACCGTTAAGGAGCGCTTTCCCGAGGCAGAGGTGCTGATGGGTACGAGTACAGCAGGTATCGCTCACGCAGCTATTGTTGCCGACATTCTGGATATGCCAATGGGCTATGTGCGTGGTAGTGCAAAGGACCACGGCAGGGGCAATCGCATCGAGGGTCGCTTAGAGCAGGGACAGAAGGTGGTTGTTATTGAGGACCTTATATCCACGGGCGGTAGCTGTATTGATGTTGTGGAGGCTCTCAGAGAGGCTGGTGCACAGGTGCTGGGTGTTGTGAGCATCTTCACTTACGGTATGAAAAAGGGTATCGAAAGACTCGCTGCGGCGGGAGTTACGAACTACTCGCTCTCGAATTTCGATACACTCGTCGGCGTGGCTGCCCAGCAGGGCTATATCGCACCCGAAGACGAGGCTCGACTCAGGCAGTTTATGGCAAATCCCTCGGACGAGAGCTGGATGAATAAATAATAGGAATAATCAGATAAATAGGTTAGTTATACAATTACTTTAACACAAACTAAATAACAATACGAAAATGAGACACTTGATTGACCCCACCGACCTTTCGATGCAGGAACTTAATGAGATTATCGCTCTTGCAGAGGACATTATCGAAAATCGAGAAAAATACTCGGAGGCTTGCAAAGGTAAGAAATTGGCAACTCTCTTCTATGAGCCAAGTACTCGCACACGTTTGAGTTTCACATCGGCAATGTTGGAGCTCGGTGGTACGGTTCTCGGTTTTTCGGATGCAAAGAGTTCTTCGGTTGCTAAGGGCGAGACCTGCGCGGACACAACCAAGACCATCAACTGCTTTGCAGATATTATCGCTATGCGCCACTTCGAGGAGGGTGCCGCTCTGGTTGCTGCTTGCAACTCACGTATCCCCGTTATCAACGCCGGCGATGGTAGCCACAGCCATCCCACGCAGACTCTTACCGACCTTCTGACAATCAAACGTGAGGTGGGTCGCTTCGACAATCTTACCATCGGCTTCTGCGGTGACCTCCGCTTCGGTCGTACCGTTCACTCGCTCATTAAGGCAATGTCGCGCTACGAGGGTATTAAGGTTGTGCTGATTGCTCCCGAGCAGTTGCGTCTGCCCAGCTATATGCGCCACGAAGTGTGCGAGAAGAACAATATCCCCTTCAAAGAGGTTTCGACTATGGAGGAGGTTATGGGCGAGTTGGATATTCTCTATATGACTCGCGTGCAGAAAGAGCGTTTCTTGGACGAAGATGAGTTCGACCGCGTAAAAGACAGCTTCATTCTCGACCCCGCAAAACTCAAAAATGCTCGCCCCAATATGTGTATTCTCCACCCCCTGCCCCGCGTGAACGAGATTACCGTAGATGTGGATGCTGACCCCAGGGCTGCTTACTTCCGTCAGGTTGAGAATGGTAAGTTCGTACGTATGGCTTTGATTATGAAATTGCTCGAATGGGCTAAGGATGATAGCAAGACCATTGACCTTATTCCCGTCGACGCTGTTCGCAACGAGTATGTATGTAGCAACAAACGCTGCATCTCCAATATGGAGAATGTTGGTACTCTGTTCCGTCCTCGCACCGACAAGCCTGGTAAATACCGTTGCGTATATTGCGAGTCGAAGGCAAAATTGTAGTGCCAAATTGTTGATAAGTTATTGAAAACTTAATTTCTTTGGAAAAGAAAAAAAGAGTACTTTTGTGCGATGAATAATTGTTAGGAGTTTTATGATTTTTAGACCCCGAAACATATTTGCCGAGTGGCGAGCGATTGGCACTACTGCGGGTACTGTGAGTACTTGTAGGGTTACTTGGGGGCTCGAAGTGAGCCTTGCAGCCGAGAAGTGCGCCCTCGTGAAAGCACAAATTGCGACCAAAGAGATAGTATAGGAAGAGTGTGACCGCCAACGAAAGTGTTTGGCGGTCACTCTTTTAAGGAAAAATATAGAGTAGAAAAATATGAAAATTGGCGTTGTTATGGGCTCGACAAGCGACTGGGGTGTTATGTCGGGCGCTACTGCTATTTTGGAGCAGTTCGGAGTGGAATACGAGAAGAAGGTGCTGAGCGCACACCGCACACCTCACGAGTTGGAGCAGTGGGCAAGTACGGCTCGCGAGAGAGGTTTTGCGGCAATTATTGCAGGCGCAGGTGGCGCTGCACACTTGGCAGGCGTAGTGGCTGCTTTTACCACTCTTCCCGTCATCGGCGTGCCCATCAAGTCGCGCTCGTTGGAGGGTTTGGACTCGCTGCTCTCGATGGTGCAGATGCCCTCGGGTATCCCCGTGGCTACGGTAGGTATTGACGGCGCAAAGAATGCCGCACTGCTCTCGGTGGCAATGCTTGCAGTGACAGACCCTGTCATAAAAGAGAAACTCGATGATTTTCGACGCGAGCAGGCAGAAAAGGTACTCGCCTCGGAGATCTAATTTGATAGCTGTTTTTTT
Organism: Tidjanibacter sp.; assembly: GCA_045602145.1. GTDB lineage: Bacteria > Bacteroidota > Bacteroidia > Bacteroidales > Rikenellaceae > Tidjanibacter. Next base: position 20,506 of record JAZSAY010000039.1, on the reverse strand, counting down.
GAAGGATTAACCACATAACCCACATAAACACAAGAAGAAACAAATGAATATCCACCGCATATTTGTCGAAAAACGCGAGCCTTTCAGGGTGGAGGCAGAGAGCCTTCGCAAGGAATTAAACTCAAATCTTGGGCTTTCGATAGAGTCCCTCAGGCTGCTGTGTGTCTACGATCTGTTTGGCTTCTCGCGCGAGTTGCTCGAAGAGAGCAAATACCGCGTATTTGGCGAGAGGGCTACCGATACGGTTAGCGAAGAGGTTGCCTTGGAGGGTGTGCCCCACTTGGCTATCGAGTGCCTGCCAGGTCAGTTCGACCAAAGGGCAGCATCGGCTGTCGAGTGCGTCGGATTGCTTGACCCCGAGGCAGAGGTGGAGATTCGTAGCGCAAAGCTGCTTATCTTCGATAAGAGTGTGAGTGAGGAGGAGTTGACAAAGATTGCCCACTATACCATCAATGCCGTAGAGTCGCGCCAGAAGGACCTCTCGCAGCTTGCTCCTGCCGAGAGAGCTACGGCTCGTCCCGTAGAGATGCTTGAAGGCTTTTTGGATATTGCGGCGGAGGGTGCAAGCTGCTATTGCAAGGAGAAAGGCTTGGCAATGAATGGTGACGACCTGATGGAGGTTGTGGGTTATTTCAAAAAGGAGGGTAGGGTTCCGAGCGAAACCGAACTCCGCATTCTGGATACATATTGGAGCGACCACTGCCGCCATACGACCTTCACGACCGAGCTTACCGATATAGAGGTCGAGGAGTCTTTTGCCAGCGACGATATTGCTGAGGCTGTGGAACTGTGGAAGAGTATCCGCAAGAGGTTGGGTAGGGAGCAAAAGAGCCTCTGCCTTATGGATCTTGCAACCATTGGCGCACGCTATCTGCGCAAACAGGGTCTGCTCGACGATATGGAGCAGAGCGAGGAGAACAACGCTTGCAGCATCTATGTTGATGTAGACGTAGACGGCAAGGTTGAGCGTTGGCTCCTGATGTTCAAGAACGAAACACACAACCACCCAACCGAGATTGAGCCCTTTGGTGGAGCTTCGACCTGCTTGGGTGGAGCTATCCGCGACCCGCTGAGTGGTAGGAGCTATGTCTACCAGGCTATGAGGGTGACGGGTGCCGGTGATATATATATGCCCGTTGACGAAACCTTGAAGGGTAAACTCCCCCAGAGGGTGATCTCTCTGCGTGCTGCTGCGGGTTACTCTTCGTATGGCAACCAGATTGGCTTGGCTACAACACACGTCAGGGAGGTCTACCACCCCGACTATGTTGCCAAGAGGCTCGAAATTGGTGCCGTAGTGGGTGCCGTGAAGGCTGAGAATGTAAGGCGCGAGAGCCCCGTAGCTGGCGATATCATATTGATGTTCGGTGGTAGAACGGGTCGTGACGGTATTGGTGGTGCTACGGGCTCGTCGAAGGAGCACAATACCTCGTCAATCGAGGAGTGCGGTAGCGAGGTGCAGAAGGGTAACGCCCCCGAGGAGAGGAAAATTGCACGCCTCTTCCGCCGTCCCGAGGTTACAAGACTCATTAAGAAGTCCAACGACTTTGGCGCAGGTGGCGTGAGTGTGGCAATTGGTGAGTTGACCGACGGCTTGGATATCTACCTCGATAGGGTTCCTACGAAGTACAGCGGTCTGAATGCTACGGAACTTGCCATTAGCGAGTCGCAGGAGCGTATGTCGGTAGTTGTAGAGCCCAAAGATAGAGAGGAGTTTGAACGCTACTGCCACGAGGAGAACATTGAGGTTACACACGTTGCCGATGTTACCGATAGCGGCAGAATGAGAATGTTCTATAAGGGCGAAGTGGTTGCAGACCTTTCGAGGGAGTTTATCGACTCGGCGGGTGCTAAACACTACGCACAGGCTACCGTCGGCACCATCGAGGAGCGTAATCCCTTCGAGCGAGAGGTGGAGGGCAAGAGCGTGAGGGAGAAATTCTGCAACGTACTCTCCGATGCCAACGTAACCTCTCAGAAGGGCTTGATAGAGATGTTCGATTCGAGTATTGGTCGCTCGACGGTGCTTATGCCCTTTGGCGGTAAGACTCAGACTACCGAAACGCAGGTTAGTGTTCAGCGCCTGCCCGTAGGCAACCATACGACCCATACTGCAAGCCTTATGGCATACGGCTTCAACCCCTACCTGAGTAGTTGGAGCCCCTACCACGGAGCCGCTTACGCGGTTGTGGATGCTGTGGCTAAGGCTGTGGCTGCGGGTGCAGAGCACGATAAGATGCGCTTCTCGTATCAGGAGTACTTCGAGAAGATGACCTCGCCCAAGGCGTGGGGTAAACCACTTGCAGCGCTACTTGGTGCACTGAGGATGCAGGTCGCAATGGGTCTGCCTTCGATTGGCGGTAAGGACTCGATGAGTGGTACGTTCGATAAAATAAATGTACCACCCACGTTGGTGGCGTTTGGAGTTGCAGCGGTGGATAGCAGGGTGGTGATTAGCCCCGAATTCAAGAGCGCAGGCAGCTATGTCTACATTGCACGCCACACTCCTTTGAAGAACTATATGCCCGATACGGAGGTGTTGATGGATATCTATGAGGTCGTTCGCCACAAGATATTTGCAGGTACCATTACGGGCGCTTGGGCTGTTGGCTTTGGTGGCGTTGCGGAGGCTCTGGCTAAGATGAGCTTTGGTAACGAGATAGGCGCAGAGGTGACGGTTGACGACAAGGACCTCTACGGCTGGAACTACGGCTCCATAGTGGTGGAGAGCACCCGCCCGCTCGACCATCCCCACTTCGAACTCTTGGGTAGGACCATCGCCGAGCCCGAGTTGAGGGTCAATGGCGAGAGTATGACCATCGAGGAGCTCAGAGAGGCTAATAGAGTGAAATTTACGGAGGTCTATCCCGATAGGAGTGGCTTGGAGGGCGCAACCGAGAATGCTACTTCGGCAGTGAACGCCACCCGCTATGAGGGCGAGGCTGTTGAGAATCCAGTAGTTTATCTTCCCGTGTTCCCCGGCACCAACTGCGACTACGATATGGCTAAGGCTTTTGCCAGGGAGGGTGCAAAGGTTACCACTTCTGTATTCCGCAACCTCTCGGCAGAGGATATTGCCTCCTCTACTGAGGAGATGGCACGATATATCGACGAGTGCCACATCTTGGCGCTGAGCGGTGGCTTCTCGGCAGGCGACGAACCCGATGGTAGCGGTAAGTTCATTGCTAATGTACTGCTCAATAAGAGCGTCAAGGAGGCTATCGAAAGGCTTATGGCAAGGGGTGGTCTGATACTCGGCATCTGCAACGGCTTCCAGGCTCTGGTTAAGTCGGGATTGCTGCCCTATGGTAAGATTGGCGACTTGACCACCGACTCGCCCACGCTCTTCCACAACGACATCAACCGCCACATCTCGCAGATTGTAACCACGAGGGTCGGCTCGGTGGCTTCGCCTTGGCTTAGTGGTTTCGAGCTTGGCGAGAGGCACTCTATTGCCGCTTCGCACGGCGAGGGTAAGTTTGTGGCAAACGCGCAGCTTGCCAAGGCTCTCTACGAGGCAGGGCAGATTGCTTTCCAATATGCCGACGCCGAGGGTAATGCAACTATGCACTCGCCCGAGAACCCCAACGGCTCGACGATGGCAATAGAGGGTATCATCTCGCCCGATGGTAGGATTTTGGGTAAGATGGGTCACTCGGAGCGTTACGAGGAGGGACTTATGAAGAACATAGCAGGTAATAAGGAGCAAAATCTGTTCCGCAATGCAGTGAAGTATTTTAGAAAAAATTAGGTTAAGTTAAACAAAATAAAAACACACAAACAGAATGAAACAGTTGGATATGCTCTACGAGGGCAAGGCAAAACAGGTTTACGCAACCGACCAGGAGGATAAAGTGATTATCCACTACAAGGACGCAGCAACCGCTTTTAACAATATCAAAAAGGCAACCATCGAGAATAAAGGCGTGCTGAACAACCGCATCTCGACAGTGGTTTTCCACCGCTTGCAGGCAGCAGGTATCCCCACTCACTATATCGAAACTCTCAACGAGCGCGACCAATTGTGCCTTAGGGTTTCTATCGTGCCTTTGGAGGTTATCGTGAGGAACGTCATCGCAGGCTCTATGGCAAAACGCCTCGGCATTGAGGAGGGTACTGAGGCTCCCAATACCATCTACGAGATTTGCTATAAGGACGATGCTCTGGGCGATCCCCTGATTAACGACCACCACGCTGTGGCTCTGGGCGCTGCTACCTATGAAGAACTTGCCGAGATTTACAGCCTCACCGAGCGCATCAACAAAGAGCTCATCGCTATGTTCTCGGAGGTTAATATCCGCCTTGTGGACTTCAAGATTGAGTTCGGTAAGACCGCCGATGGTAAAATTGTCTTGGCTGATGAGATTAGCCCCGACACCTGCCGTCTGTGGGATGCCACTACGGGTGAGAAACTCGACAAGGACCGTTTCCGCAGGGATATGGGTAAGGTTATCGAGGCATACGAGGAGATTGACTCGCGTTTGAATTCTATCAAATAGTTGAAAGTGAATAAAGAAGAGAAAAATAACGGATTGCACGAAGAGTGTGGTGTCTTTGGCATCTACGGCTCGGAGGATGCTGCCAACATCTGCTACTACGGTCTGCACTCGTTGCAACACCGCGGTCAGGAGGGTTGCGGTATCGTAAGTGGCGACAATGGCACGTTGAGGTATATAAAGGGCGCAGGACTGGTAAATAGTGTCTTCAACGAGAATAACCTCTCCACGCTGAGGGGTAATATCTCCATCGGACAGGTGCTCTATACCAATGCGGGCGACGGAGATGTCGCAGAGAATATCCAACCTATCGTTTTCCATCATAGAACGGGCGATTTTGCCATCTCTTATAATGGTAAATTGGTTAATGCCGATAGGTTGCGCAAGTACTTGGAGGATACGGGTAGCCTCTTTTTGACCTCCTCGGATTGCGAACTCATCGCTAACCTTATCAAAAAAGATGCTGCACAAGCCCACGTCGATAGGATTCACTCCATTATGGAGGCTCTGAATATGGTGGAGGGTGCTTTTGCCTTCCTCATTATGACGGGTAAACGCATCTATGCGTGCAGGGATAAACACGGTCTGAAACCGCTTTCGCTCGGTAGACTGAAAGACGGTAGTTGGGTTGTGGCGAGCGAGAGCTGCGCCTTTGAGGTTATAGGTGCAGAGTTCGTTAGGGATGTTGAGCCAGGAGAGATAATCTCCATCGACCACCACGGAATACGCAGTAACCACTTTTCGAGCTTCAAGCACTATAATATGTGCTCTATGGAGTACATCTACTTCGCCCGTCCCGATAGCGATATCGACGGCTGCAATGTGCACACTTTCCGCAAAGAGAGTGGTAAACTCCTCTATAAGGAGTCGCCCGTTGAGGCAGATATAGTTATCGGTGTTCCCGATTCGAGCCTTAGTGCAGCCATTGGCTATGCCGAGGCAAGCGGTATCCCCTACGAGATGGGCTTGGTGAAGAGTAAATATGTGGCTCGCACATTTATCCAGCCCTCGCAGAGTATGAGGGAGAAGGGTGTGAGGATGAAACTCTCGGCAGTAAGGAGTATTGTTGGTGGCAAGAGGGTTATTATGGTCGATGACTCCATAGTAAGGGGCACTACCTCGAAGCGCATCGTGCGACTGCTCAAAGAGGCTGGCGCTACGGAAGTGCACGTTAGGATTGCCTCTCCCGCAATGAAACACCCCTGCTACTATGGCGTCGATACCTCCACATATGAGGAACTCATTTCGGCGCAGAAGAGCGTGGAGGAGGTAAAAGAGTATATCGGTGCCGACTCGTTGGCGTTCCTTTCGACCGAGTCGCTGATGCTCTCGGGCAACAGGTGCGAGATGTGTATGGCTTGTTTCGATGGCAAATACCCAACCGACCTATACCTTACGGACGAGAACGCAACACTCTATAAACGATATCAAATTAAAGCTAAATAGACTACACTATGGCAAAAAGTTACGAGGCTTCGGGCGTCAATCTCGAAGCAGGCTACGAGGTTGTTAGCCGCATCAAAAAACACGTTGCATCGACCACCCGCAAGGGCTCGATGGGTAACATCGGCTCTTTTGGCGGAATGTTCGACTTGGACTCGCTTGGCTATGAACACCCCGTATTGGTTAGCGGTACGGATGGCGTGGGTACAAAGTTGAAGCTCGCCTTCGAGATGGATAAACACGATACTATCGGTATTGATGCCGTTGCAATGTGTGTAAATGATGTGCTGGCACAAGGTGCCGAACCACTCATCTTCCTCGACTATGTGGCAGTGGGTAAGAACCACCCCGAAGTTGTTGAGGCTATCGTGTCGGGCGTGGCAGAGGGTTGCCGCCAAGCAGGTTGTGCACTCGTAGGTGGCGAGACTGCCGAAATGCCGGGTATGTATGCCGAGGGTGAGTATGATATTGCAGGTTTTACGGTTGGCGCTGTGGAGAAGTCGAAACTCATCGACTGCTCGAAGGTCTCGGTGGGCGACGTGCTTGTGGGTGTGGCATCGAGCGGTGTTCACTCCAACGGTTTTAGTCTTGTGAGGAAAATCGTCAGCGATAACAATCTTCAACTCAATGAGAAATATCCCCTAACGGGCGATAAAACGCTGGGCGAAATGCTGCTTACACCTACTAAAATATATGTTAAGCAGGTACACCGACTCCTTGCCGAGGTAGACGTGCACGGTATTGCCCATATCACGGGTGGTGGCTTTGATGAGAACATTCCCCGCATCCTGAAAGATGGTCAGGGCGTTGAGGTAACCGAGGGTAGTTGGGAGATACTCCCCGTTTTCCGCTTGCTCGAAGAGTACGGTGGTGTACCTCATAGGGAGATGTTTAATATCTTCAATATGGGCGTTGGTCTGGTGCTGGCAGTTGCTGCCGAGGATGCCGAGCGCGTAGTGGAGATTATGAGCGAGTGTGGCGAGAGAGCTACGGTTATCGGTAAGGTTGTTGAGGGCGAAGGCGTAAAACTCTTGTAGATGAAACGATTGGCAGTTTTTGCGAGTGGTAGTGGCTCCAACTTCGAGGCTATTGCCGAGGGGTGTAGGAGTGGCGCGATAGAGGGTGCCGAGGTGGTGCTCTGTGTCTGCGATAAGGCAGGCGCCTATGTGCTCGAAAGGGCAAAGAAGTATGGTGTGCCCACTTTGGTTTTTAACCCCAAGGAGTTCGACTCCAAGAGGGATTTCGAGCGTATGATTGCAGATAGACTCGATGCCGAGAGGGTCGATTTGGTCTGCTTGGCGGGCTATATGCGCATCGTGGGCGAGGAGTTGCTGGCACGCTATGGAGGCAAAATTATCAACATCCACCCCGCACTGCTGCCGGCTTTCAAGGGCGCACACGCCATTAAAGACGCTTTTGAATATGGCGTGAAGGTCTATGGTGTTACAATCCACGATGTGGACTCATCGCTCGATGGCGGACGTATCATATCGCAAGTGGCTGTCCCTTATGAGGGAGATGATATTGAAGAGTTGGAGAGCCTTATCCACAAGGCAGAACACAAACTGTATGTAGAAACAATTAGTAAGATAATAGGATGAAAAAGAGAGCGTTAGTTAGCGTTAGCGATAAGAGAGGTGTTGTGGAGTTTGCCACAGCCCTTGCGGAGTTGGGTTGGGAGATTATCTCAACGAGCGGTACTATGAAAACCCTCCGCGAGAGCGGTTTGAAGGTTACCAACATTAGCGATGTTACGGGTTTCCCCGAGATTTGCGAGGGAAGGGTAAAGACTCTGCACCCCAAGGTGCACGGCGGTCTGTTGGCACGCAGGGACAAGGAGGAGCATATGGCAGCACTTGCTGAGAATGGTATCGAAACTATTGATATGGTCTGCGTAAACCTCTATCCTTTCGAGGCAACTATTGCCAAGGAGGGTGTTACGATGGAGGAGGCTGTGGAGAATATCGACATCGGCGGTCCTTCGATGTTGCGCTCGGCTGCCAAGAACTTTGCTTCGGTGAGCGTTGTGTGCGACCCCGATGATTACGCTTTGGTGCTCGAAGAGATACGCCAGAGCTGTAATACCAAGCCCGAAACCCGCCTTATGCTCTCGGCTAAGGCTTATACCCATACGGCTCTCTACGATAGCCACATCGCAACCTATATGCGCAAGGCGGCAGGTCTGAACGAAAAACTCTTCCTCTCGTTCGACAAGGTTCAAGGCTTGCGCTATGGCGAGAATCCTCATCAGCAGGCTGCCTTCTACCGCGCGGACGAGGAGGTTGCCTACTCGGTGGCTTATGCTAAACAGTTGGGTGGCAAGGAGTTGTCCTATAATAATATACAGGACGCCAATGCCGCATTGCAGATTGTAAGGGAGTTTGCCGATGAGCCTTTTGCGGTTGGTCTGAAACATATGAATCCCTGCGGTGCAGGCGTTGGCAAGACCATCGAGGAGGCTTGGCAGAGGGCTTATGAGGCAGACAAGGTTAGTATCTACGGTGGTATTGTGGCTATAAACAGACCTCTCACGAAGGCTGTTGCCGAGATGATGAAACCCATCTTCTTGGAGATTGTTATGGCTCCCTCGTTTGAGCCCGAAGCATTGGAGGTGTTCGCCTCAAAGAAGAACCTCAGGCTTTTGGAGGTTAAGATGGACGGCACAAAACAGCCCCAAAGGCAGTATGTTGGTGTTACGGGCGGCTTGCTGGTGCAGGACGCCGATGTGGAGTGCAAGACCATATCGGAGGATATGTGCGTAACGGAACGTAAACCTTCGGCAGAGGAGTTGCAGGATATGAACTTCGGCTGGAAGATAGTAAAACACGTCAAGAGTAATGCCATTGTGGTTGTTAAGGACGGTATGACACTCGGTGTGGGCGCAGGACAGATGAATAGGGTAGGCTCGGCAGAGATAGCTCTTAATGAGGCTAAGGCTGCGGGCGCTACGGAGGGCTTGGTGCTCGCTTCGGACGGCTTTTTGCCCTTTGACGATACGGTAGAACTCGCCTCGAAGTATGGCGTGAAGGCTATTGTACAGCCCGGTGGCTCCATCAGAGATGAGGATGCAATCCGCAAAGCAAACGAGAAAGGCATTGCAATGCTCTTTACGGGTATGCGCCACTTTAAGCACTAAAATGTTGAGTATGAAGAGTAAAAAAGTATTGGTTGTGGGTAGCGGCGGCAGGTGCCACGCCATTGTGGACTCCCTTTCGCGCTCGCCACAAGTAGATAAGATATACTGCGCACCCGGTAATGCAGGTATTGCCCAGCAAGCAGAGTGCGTGAAGATTGGCGTGGAGGATGTGGAGGCTCTCGTAGATTTCGCCACTAAGAACGCCATAGACCTTACGGTTGTAGGTCCCGAGGCATCGCTGGCTGTCGGAATTGTCGATAGATTTACCGAGAAGGGGCTGAGAATTTTTGGTCCCACAAGGGCAGCAGCGCAGATTGAGAGCAGCAAGGAGTTTGCCAAACGCCTAATGGCAAAATACCATATTCCAACGGCTGGCTACGAGGCTTTCGATGATTTCGAGAGTGCTTGGGCGTATGTTAAGGCTCGCCCTCTGCCCGCAGTCATCAAGTACGACGGTTTGGCAGCAGGTAAGGGTGTGGTTGTTGCCGAGAGTTACGAGGATGCCGAGAACGCCCTGAGGGATATGCTCCTCGATGAAAGTTTCGGTAAGGGTAGAGTAGTGATAGAGGATTTTCTTGCAGGACCCGAGTTTTCGTTTATGTGCGTGGTGTCGGGCGAGAGGGTCTATCCTCTGGCTATGGCTCAGGACCACAAACGTGCCTATGAGGGCGACAAAGGTCCTAATACGGGTGGTATGGGCGCATATAGCCCCGTTCCTTTCGTCACTACCGAGGTGGAAGAGTTCGCCTTGGAGAGAATTATGCGACCTACTGCAAAGGCAATGGTTGCCGAGGGCGTACCCTTTGTGGGTGTGCTCTATGGCGGACTTATTCTCACCGCCGAGGGTCCTAAGGTTATTGAGTTCAATGCTCGTTTTGGCGACCCCGAAACAGAGGTGGTGCTACCACGACTTAGGAGCGATATCTATGAACTCTTCGATGCGGCTATCGACGGCAGAGAGTGCGCTACCGAGTGGAGCGATGAGGCTCTCTTGGGCATTGTTCTCGCCTCGGATGGCTACCCCGCAGGCTATAAGAAGGGTGTTAGGCTGGAAGGCTTGGAGAGTGTCGAAGGTACCATTTACCATATGGGCACAGCCGAGAAAGAGGGCGCAGTGGTGACCTCGGGCGGCAGGGTGTTGATGGTTGTTGGACGTGGCAAAACGCTTGGTGAGGCTCGCGAAAAAGCTCTTGCGGATATTGCAAAAATCGGCACAGAGGGACTCTTCTATCGTAGAGATATTGGACATAAAGTATTGGATGAGTAGATAAAACCCAATTGTATGATTATTAGTGGCAAAGATTTGGCTGCCGAGATAAAGAGAGATGTCGCGGCAGATGTTGTGAAATATAAGGAGCAGTACGGCAGGGAGCCACATTTGGTGGTTATTCTTGTGGGCGAAGACCCCGCGAGTGTGTCGTACGTTACGGGCAAGGCTAGGGACTCCGAGGAGGTTGGATTTAAGAATACCACCATCCGCCGCCCCGAAACGGTCAGCGAGCAGGAGGTCTTGGACCTTATTGCAGAACTCAACGAGGATAAAACGGTCGATGGTATCTTGGTACAACTCCCACTTCCCAAGCATATCAGCGAGGAGAAAGTGATTGCCGCCATCAGCAAAGAGAAAGATGTCGATGGTTTCCATCCTCTGAATGTTGCAGCCCTGTGGCAGAAACAGAAATGTATCCTCCCTTGCACTCCTAAGGGTGTTATTAAACTTCTCGACAAAGCGGGTGTGGAAATTGCAGGCAAGAAGGCAGTTGTTATAGGTAGGAGCAACATTGTGGGGTTGCCCGTATCGAAACTCCTTTTGGATAGGAACGCTACGGTTACGATGTGCCACAGTCGTACCAAGAATCTTGCTGAGGTTACACGCGAGGCAGATATTCTGGTTGTTGCTATTGGTCGCCCAAAATTCGTTACTGCCGATATGGTGGGCGAGGGTGCAGCCGTTATTGATGTGGGCGTGAACCGCGATCCCGAGACGGGCAAACTCTGTGGCGATGTGGACTTTGCAGCCTGCGCCGAGAAGGCTTCCGTAATCACTCCCGTACCCGGTGGCTGTGGTCCTATGACAAGGGCTTGTCTTATGGAAAATACTATTGAATGTTATCTTAACCAAGTTGCTAAATAATTATGATTGAGAGATATGGGCGCGATGTGATGCGCCAAGTTTGGACCGAGGAGAATAAGTTTAATGCCTACTTGAAGGTGGAGATTCTGGCTGCCGAAGCGTGGCGAGAGTTGGGCGTTGTGCCTGCTGAGGATGTTGAGAAACTCTGGGCAAAGGCGTCGTTCAACATCGACCGCATCAAGGAGATTGAGTTGCAAACCCGCCACGATATTGTAGCCTTCACACGCACCGTCAGCGAGTCGCTCGGAGAGGAGCGCAAGTGGGTACACTATGGTCTGACGAGTACCGATGTGGTGGATACCGCCAATGGTTATCTCTTCTTGCAGGCTAATCGCATTATTGAGGAGGACCTTGTGAAATATATGGAGGTTCTGAAAAAGCAGGCAAGGAGGTTCAAATACACTCCCTGCATCGGTCGTACTCACGGCATACACGCCGATATCACCTCTTTTGGTCTGAAATGGGTACTTTGGTATGAGGAGATGAGGCGCAACTTGGAGCGTTTTAGGAGTGCTGCAAGGGGTGTAGAGGTTGGTAAAATTAGTGGCGCAGTGGGCAACTTTGCCAACATACCTCCCTTTGTGCAGGATTATGTGTGCGAGAAGTTGGGTATCGACTCGGCAAATATCTCCACTCAGGTTATCCAGCGCGATAGGCACGCATACTATATGGCTACGCTGGCAGTCATTGGCGCAAGTTTGGAGCAGATGGCACTTGAAATCCGCAACCTCCAACGCACCGAGGTGCACGAGGTGGAGGAGGCTTTCGGCAAAGGTCAGAAGGGTTCGAGCGCTATGCCCCACAAACGCAACCCCATCAGCAGCGAGAATATCTGCGGCTGCGCAAGGGTGCTGAGGGGCTATATGGCTACCGCCTACGATAATGTGGCTTTGTGGCACGAGAGGGATATCTCGCACTCGGCAACCGAGCGTATCATTATGCCCGACGCAACAATCCTCTTGGACTATATGCTCAACCGTATGATGGGTATTTTGGACAACCTTGTGGTCTTCGAGGAGCAGATGAAGGCGAATATCTACCGCACCAACGGTGTGATTTTTGCCCAGAGGGTTATGAATGCACTCATCGAGAAGGGCTTTGCAAGGGAGAAAGCATACGACACCGTGCAGCCCGTGGCTATGAGGGCTATGGCAGAGGGTGCATCCTATGAGGCACTCTTGAAGGAGGAGCCTACGGTTATGGCAACCCTCAGCGAGGAGGAGTTGGAGTCGTGCTTCACTCTGGAATACTATATGAAAAACGTCGATTATATCTATAAACGCAATAAAATAGAGGAATAAATGTCTGAAAGATTGGTTGTTATAGGTTCGCAATGGGGCGATGAGGGTAAGGGTAAAATTACCGACTACTTTGCCTGCCGTGCCGATATGGTAGTGCGCTATCAGGGTGGCAACAATGCAGGTCATACGGTAGTTTTCGATGATCACAAATACTCCTTGCAGAGTATTCCCTCGGGTATCTTCAACCCCAAGACCATAAATGTTATGGCTAACGGTATGGTCGTAAATCCTGTGTCGGTTGTGGAGGAGTTGGAAAGACTCCACGCTCAGGGTATTACCGACTATCAACTCTATATATCCGATAGAGCAGCCGTTGTTATGCCCTATCACTCGGCTCTCGACGGCGCTTACGAGGCTATCAAGGGCGGCTCGCAGATTGGCACAACCAAGAAGGGTATAGGTCCTGCCTATTCGGATAAGTATAGCAGGGTGGGTATCCGTATGGGTGACCTTTTGGAGCCCGAGTACTTTGCCGAAAGACTCCGTGAGGCTCTGGAAATCAAAAATAGGGAACTTGCGATGCTGGGTCTGCCCACATTTGAGTTCGAGGCTCTCTATGAGCAGTATATGGCTCTTGCCGAGAGGCTTGGAGGTATGATTTGCGACACCTCGGCACTGATTAATAAGGCACTTTTGGAGGATAAGAAGATACTCTTCGAGGGCGCACAAGGTATGATGCTCTGCATCGACCACGGCACTTACCCCTACGTTACCTCTTCAACCCCTTCGTCGGCGAGTGTTCCCGTAGGTGCGGGTGTGTCGCCCAAGTGGATAGATAACGTGTTGGGTGTGGCGAAGGCGTATTGCACAAGGGTGGGCGAGGGTCCATTCCCCACCGAACTCTTCGACCATAGGGCAGAGGAGATTAGAGAGCGCGGTCACGAGTATGGCACCGTTACGGGGCGTCCCCGCAGGGTGGGCTGGTTCGATGCTGTGGTGGCACGCTACGTTAGCCGCCTGGCAGGTATAGACTCGTGGGCTTTGATGTTGTTCGATGTTCTCTCGGGCTTGGATAAGGTTTCGATTTGCGTGGGCTATGAGGTCGATGGCGAGGTTATCGAAAATCCCCCTGCAACGATTGCAAAACTCTCGCGTTGCAAACCTGTGTTGGTTGAATTGGATGGCTGGAAGGAGGATATCTCCGAGGTTAAATCGTTCGACGAACTTCCCGAGGCTGCCAAGGCGTATGTAAGGAAAATTGAGGAGGTTACGGGAGTTAAGGTGGGTGTCATCTCGGTAGGTGCCGACCGCTCGAAGACCATCATTATTGACGAAAAATTGAAGAAATTTTAATACAATACTACTATGTCGTTTATTGAAGAAAAAATTGCACAAGAGGGTATGACCTTCGACGATGTGCTCTTGATTCCCGCCTACTCGGAGGTAACACCCAATATGGTGTCGCTTGGCAGCCGTTTCTCGCGCAACATCCGTCTGAACATTCCCGTTGTTTCGGCGGCTATGGATACGGTTACCGAGGCAGAGATGGCTATCGCAATCGCTCGTGAGGGCGGTATCGGTGTGGTACACAAGAATATGTCCATCGCGGCTCAGGCGGCGCAGGTTAGAAAGGTGAAACGTGCCGAGAGCGGTATGATTTATGACCCTATAACCATCCTGAAAGAGGAGACCGTTGGCGATGCACTTAGGCTGATGAAGGAGAACCACATTGGAGGTATTCCCGTTGTAGACGAGGAGCAGAGGCTCATTGGTATCGTTACCAACCGAGACCTTAGGTTCCAGACCGATATGTCGCTCCCTATTGCCGAGGTTATGACTCACGAAAACCTGGTTACGACCACCAATCCCAATTTGCAGGAGGCATCGCAGATACTCTTGAAGAATAAAATTGAGAAACTTCCCGTTGTAGACGAGAATAACAAACTTGTGGGTCTTATTACCTACCGCGACATTACCAAAATTCAAGACTATCCCAACGCCTGCAAAGACGATAAGGGTCGCCTGAGAGTTGCTGCGGGTGTGGGCGTTACGAGCGACACTTTGAAGAGGGTAGAGGCTCTTGTGGAGGCTGGTGTAGACGCTGTGGTTATCGACACCGCACACGGTCACTCGGCAAACGTCACGAACACATTGAAGGCTGTGAAGGCTGCCTTCCCTCAGATTGATGTGCTGGTGGGCAATATCGCTACTGCCGAGGCTGCTGAGTTCCTCATTAAAGCAGGTGCCGATGGTATTAAGGTCGGTATTGGTCCCGGTTCTATCTGTACAACCCGAATTGTGGCAGGTGTGGGTGTACCCCAACTCTCGGCAATCTTCAATGCCGCTAAGGTGGCACACAAGTACGATGTACCCGTCATTGCCGATGGAGGTTTGCGCTACTCGGGCGATGTTGTGAAGGCTTTGGCTGCCGGTGGCGACTGCGTTATGATGGGCTCGATGCTCGCAGGCGTAGAGGAGTCGCCTGGCGAGACCATTATCTACAATGGTCGTAAATTCAAGTCCTACCGCGGTATGGGCTCCATTGAGGCTATGCAGGCAGGCTCTAAGGACCGCTACTTCCAGAGCGAAAAGTGCGACAGCAGTAAATTTGTTCCCGAGGGTATCGTTGCCCGCGTTCCTTATAAGGGCACTCTGAGCGAGACCATCTACCAGCTCATTGGCGGTTTGCGTTCGGGTATGGGCTACTGTGGTGCGAAAGATATTGAGGCTCTTCATAATGCTAAGTTTGTGAAGATTACCTCGGCAGCCGTTGTGGAGAACCACCCTCACGATGTAACCATCACCAAGGAGGCTCCCAACTACACTCGTGGCGAATAAATAGTAATTACGAAATTCAAAGTTCAAAAGTTAGGTATATGAAACAAGATATGATTGTAATCCTCGACCTCGGTAGCCACCACAATACGGTACTCGCGAGGGCTATCCGCGCTCTGGGCGTGTATAGCGAGATATATCCCCACGACATCACAGCCGAAGAGTTGAAGGCTCTTCCCAACGTGAAAGGTGTGATTATCAATGGCGGTGAGAATAATGTGATTGACGGTGTGGAAATTGACGTACTGCCCGAGATTTATGGCGCAGGATTTCCCGTTATTGCCGCAGGTCATCCAAAGGCTCTCTGTGAGGTGAAACTCGCTGCCTTTGAGGACGACGAAGAGGCTATTAAAGAGGCTGTTAGGGGCTTTGTGTTCGACACTTGCAAGGCTGAGGCTAACTGGAATATGAAAAACTTTGTGAGCGACCAGGTGGAACTCATCCGTCAGCAGGTGGGCGACAAGAAGGTTCTCCTGGCTCTTTCGGGAGGTGTGGACTCTTCGGTTGTGGCAGCACTTCTCTTGAAAGCTATCGGCAACAACCTTGTGTGCGTGCACGTCAACCACGGACTTATGCGCAAGGGCGAGAGCGAAAACGTTGTGGAGGTCTTTGGCAGACAGCTCAATGCAAATCTTGTGTATGTAGATGCTACTGAACGTTTCCTTACAAAGTTGGAAGGCGTAGAGGACCCCGAGCAGAAACGCAAAATCATCGGTGGCGAGTTTATCCGCGTATTCGAGGAGGAGGCACGCAAACTCGATGGTATTGACTTTCTCGGTCAGGGTACCATCTATCCCGATATCGTTGAGAGCGGCACCAAGACCGCCAAGATGGTCAAGTCGCACCACAACGTAGGCGGACTGCCCGAAGATATGCAGTTCGGACTCGTGGAGCCCCTCAAACAACTCTTCAAAGACGAGGTTAGGGCTTGCGGTGTAGAGTTGGGTTTGCCCTACGAGATGGTCTATCGCCAGCCATTCCCAGGTCCCGGTTTGGGCGTGAGGTGCCTCGGCGCTATCACACGCGATAGGTTGGAGGCTGTGCGCGAGAGTGATGCCATACTGCGTGAGGAGTTTGCACTTGCGGGCTTGGACAAGAAGGTTTGGCAGTACTTTACCATCGTGCCCGACTTTAAGTCGGTGGGTGTGAGGAATAACGCCCGCAGTTACGATTGGCCCGTAATCATCCGCGCCGTGAATACCATCGACGCTATGACTGCCTCTATCGAGCACATCGATTGGGCAATCTTGGATAAAATCACCAAACGTATTTTGGACGAGGTGCCAAACGTCAATCGTGTTTGTTACGATATGTCGCCTAAGCCCTCCGCTACCATCGAATGGGAATAAAGCACATATAGCGGGTAAATTTTGCACCGCCATTCGATAAACTCCCTCCTCATTTACGCTTAGTAAACTCGGAGGGAGTTTTCTTGTGCACCTACTACTCGCCTCATAAATAAACTCGCGGGTATCAAAAAAGATACCCGCGAGCAAAACGGCGAAAAGTCTTTAATGCCCTATAAGTCCTTAAAGCCCTATAAGCCCTAATGCCTACTCAAAATCGTAGCCCACAATGTAGTAGGCATAGTCACTCCAACCCTCGGCACTCTTGTATGCATCCACACTCTCGGTCGGAACATATATTTTTCGCCTCGAAGCATTGTCACGAAAGGCTTTCCAAACACTATTATCTTGATTGCACACTGCTGTGGGTGGAATTATAGGCTTGCAATACACTTCCGCAAGGTTCTCACAATAAGCGAACGCCAGCTCTCCAATAGCAGTAACGTTTTCTGGAATAGTTATGTTCGCAAGTTTCTTGCAAAAGGCAAATGCATTATATCCAATAGAAGTAACGCCATCGGGAATGGTAATATTTGTCAGCGAGTAGCAACTATGGAATGCCCACTCTCCAATCGAAGTAACGCCTTCGGGAATGGTGTATTCGGTAAGTCCTGCGGGGGCAAACGAGTTGAGAGTGCCATCAACAATTATGCAACGACCATCCTCCGAAGCATAGCGACCCTTAAATTCAGAAAGGCTTGTGCAGCCGCCAAATACATCATAGCCAATAGAAACTACACTCTCGGGAATGGTAACACTTGTCAGCGAGTGGCAATCCTGGAATGCACTCTCTCCAATCGAAGTAACACTATCGGGAATGGTAATGCTTGTCAGTGAGAAGCAACCATGGAATGCCCACTCTCCAATCGAAGTAACACTATTGGGGATGGTTATACTTGTTGCATTTCTCCTGCAAGCCACCGCAGTGGTGCCATCTATACACAAACCATCTTCTTGGATTATGTCATAAAGCAATGCTCCCCAATAATTATTTGTTACAGCATCTAATGAAGAGTTGTTTGTGAAATTATCCCTCTCAAACATACAACCATGAAACACATCCACTCCAATTGTGGTAACTCCATCGGGAATAGTAATGCTCGTAAGGCTCTCACAACAAACAAATGCTTGATCTCCAATCGAAGTGATGCTACCAGGAATGTTTATACTCGCAAGGCTACGACAACCAGCGAATGCACCATTACTAATAGAAGTAATACTATCAGGAATGGTGATACTCGAAAGACTCAAACAGGCAGAGAATGCCCACCATCCTATGCTGCTAACATTATCTGGAATAGTGATGCTTGTGAGGTAATGACACCCTTCGAATGCGTGCGCTCCAATCGAAGTAACGCTGTCTGGAATGGTAACACTTGTCAGCGAGTTGCAATCCTGGAATGCCCCATCTTCAATCGAAATAACGCCTTCTGGGATGTCGATTTGTCCTAATCCATTACAAGACATAAAAGCATTTGTACGAATGTTAGTTATAGTGGTTGGCAGAGAAACTGTTGTTAGATTATCGCAATCCGCAAAGGCATCTTCGGGTATAACCGAAACATCAAAATAAAAAACCAAAAAGCCATACTCTCCATCGTAGGTATTTAATTGAAGCTCCTCAATTCCATGCTTCCAATTTACTGCTATGGGCTTTCTGTCCCACGTAGTGTATTTGATCATATTGTTAGCTTGCTTGTAATAGCGAGGAAAGAGTTCAATATACTCGGTATTTCGGTCGTTGTTGCCATCCGAAATGGTGAGTATTGCTCGGGCGGACCACTTCGTTGTAAAGAAGCTATCGCTAAGATTGTCGCACGCAACCGTCACAGAGATAACACCTTTCGCGGTGTCGGCAGTGCAATCAATGACGGGTAGTCCGACTGTTTTATAAACAGTTTGGGTAAAATCTGGGATTATATCTGCTTCCACGCTCAAAATCTCCTCATACCTCTCGGCGATGTCCGCAACAGTGCTCTTGGGCGAGATTATGAAGTCCATAGTCATCGTACTGCCCTCGATGCTGGCATTGTGGCAGTCCACGCGAGCCTTTCCGTCTTCGTGGGTGGGAACATAAGTGATGGACTGAATACGGTTGATAAGGTTCGTTACGGCATTCTCCAACTCCTCCAAGCGAGCCTCAATATCGTCGAGGCGCTTGTTGAGAGCCGCTATCTCGCTATCAATACGCTCGTTGACAGCCTCTATCTCGCTGGCAATCTTCTCGGTTATGACACCATCGTACTCGCCGATAGCCTCCGCAATGGCAGCCTTGTACTCCTCGCGCATCTCGCCAAGGGAGTGCTGCAAACTCTCTCTCAACTCCTCTATCGAAGCACGCAACTCGGCACTATCCTCCGTCAGCGACGCCTCCAACTGCGACAGCAGTGCATCCACCTCGGCAATGTTGTAGTAGCCCGAAAGTTGCTCGTTGATCCACTCCTTCATCGACTCGCAACTGCTCTCAATCTTGCTATCAACCTCGGCAAAGAGGTCGTAGGTGGAGCCCGAAATGTGCTCTTTGAGCGCATCCACTTCGGCTTGCAGGGCGGTCAGCAGAGCAATCGTCTCCTCGTACATTTCGAGCGTTGCGTATGTTGCATCCAACCACTCTTTGTTGGCACCACCATTGGCTATAAACTCCTCCAACTCCTCGATGCGCTCTTCGAGCTCTGCTATTTGGTCCTTAACACCATTGTTGGAGTTGTTTTCGGTTCGAGTTGCGGGTGCTACATTGTTGGGCGATAGCGCATCAACCAAATTACCAAGCGCCGAGGCAGCCGCTTTGAGCTCTGGCAACGACGCAGCAATAGCCTCCATCTGCTCCTCCACCGAGGCAATCCTCTCGCCCGCGGGCTTCTCGTTGGGATTGACATTGTCGTCGCCCTGCTCTTCACAACTAACTGCACAAAGTAGTGCAAGTGTGGTAAGAATAGTAAAAAGTCTTTTCATAGTATTATTATTGTTTGGTTAATTTTGCTAACTAATTGAGTATCAACAAAATACCCCCCCCATAAATTTGGGAGGGGTATCGTATACCCTTATTTTGAACTCGCGTTCACTATCTATGTAGGTGTTTAATCACACAAATATACATATTTTCTTCAAAAATGGCGTGGGTTGAGAGATAAAAAAACTCCCGACCTTGTAAAAAGGTCGGGAGTTTGGTGTAAGGGGATACGAGGAACGGTTACTCGTAAACCTTAGGAGTGAGTTTGCCTTCAAGAACCCTCTGGGCGTTCATTGCAAGTGCCTCCAACTCGTTCTCGCCGGGCATAACAATCACCTTCGCCATAGGCTCAATCATACTCTTAATGTAGCCCACAACATTCTTGTCGTAAGCGATACCGCCAGTGAGAATTACAGCGTCTACCTCGCCTTTCAGCACAGCAATCATCTGACCGATGAACTTACCAACGCCATAAGCCATAGCATCGGCAACCAAGATAGCCTCCTTGTCGCCAGCGTTATAGCGGTTTTCAACCTCGCGCATATCGTTGGTATTAAGGTGAGCCACCACGCCACCTTTGCCGTTAATCATCTTAGCAACCTCGGCAAGGGTATATTTGCCGCTCATACACATCTTAGCAAATGCCAGCGCGGGAACGGTGCCTGCACGCTCGGGCGAGAAGGGACCCTCGCCGTCCAAAGCGTTATTCACGTCTACAACCAAGCCCTTGCGGTGTGCGCCAATAGAGATGCCGCCACCCATATGAGCCACAACAAGGTTCAGCTCCTCGTAGGGTTTGCCAATCTTATCGGCATAGACACGAGCCACAGCCTTCTGATTCAGAGCGTGGAAGATGGACTGGCGCTCCAAAGCGGGAATGCCCGAGAGGCGTGCAACATCCTGCAACTCATCCACAACAACGGGG
>JAZSAY010000038.1:0-31791 GCA_045602145.1 Tidjanibacter sp. | reverse complement strand
ACAGGAAGAACAGGAAGAACAGAAAAGCCCTATCACTCCTGTCATTCTTGTCATTCCTATAAGCCTTAGGACTATTGACGTTGGACGTTAGACGTTAGATGTTGGACATTGGACATTAGACGTTGGAAGTCACGTCCTGCGAGTGCATATCGCAGAGGAATTTTGTGCCAAACAAGAAGGCGAGTCCGCAGTTTGCTCTTCGCAAATGAGGAACTCGCCTATCGCAGTGCGGTGCAAAAAGCACCCGTTATATGAGTTTTTTACTTTTCGCCGGTAACTGATTTCCAAACCTCCACCGACTTGTGAATACTCTTCTCGGTGGCTTCGTTGCCGTAGTTGTCCACGTCGGCTACATTGCGAGGTCCGTGGTTGATGCACAAAGGACCGTTCAGACAGCCGCCTTCGCAAATCATACCCTCGAAGAAGTTGTAGTCGCTCTTGCCCACTTTGAGTTTGGCAAGATTCAGACGACACTCGTCTATACCACTCATATAGACAGGTTTAAGACCCTCGTAGCCGCTCTCCATAGCCAAGTCCAACAAGCCCTGCACGATGCCGCCCGCTTTGGCGAAGATGCGACCATAGAACGAGGCGTTGTTCAGAGGGGTATCCTCCTGCTCGGTGGTCTCGATGTCGCGTGCATCGAGGAATGCCTGCAACTCCTCGAACGACATAACAGAGTCGACAGCACCACCCGTCTTTTCGAGCGTGTACTCCATCTTCTTGGCAGCGCAAGGACCGATGAAGACAACCTTCGCATTGGGCTCGCTCTTCTTGATAAGACGTGCAATCTCGATCATAGGCGAGGGGGTGTGCGAGATGTGCTGTTTGAGGGTGGGGAAGTTGATTTCGATGAACCTTACGAACGAGGGGCAGCACGAGGTGGTCAGGAGCTTCTTCTCGTTCCACTCGCGAGCCTCTTTGTAGAGGGTAATATCGGCACCCATAGCCACCTCCACAACATCGTGGAAGCCGAGCTTCTTAATAGCAGTAACTACCTGCTCTATGCGACCATAGCGGCACTGGCTGATGATTGCGGGTGCGAGAACAGCATACACTTTGTAGTTCTCCTTCTCGGCATTTTGGAGCATACGGATGATGTCCAGCAAGAGTGACTTGTCGGTCATAGCGCCAAAGGGACAAGCAATCACACACTGACCGCACATAATACACTTGTCGTTGTCGATTTTAGCCTTCTGGTCGGAGTCAATGCTGATAGCCTTCACCTTGCACGACTGCATACAGGGACGCGAGAGTTTGATGATTGCACCATAGGGGCACGCCTGGGTACACTTACCGCACTCGATACACTTGTCGTGGTCGATTACCGAGCGCTTACCCACGATGCTGATGGCGTCTTTGGGACAAGCGTCCTTACAAGCGTGGCTGATACAGCCGCGGCAGGCGGGCGTTACGAGAATGCCCTTTGCGGGACACTCGTCGCAGGCGATGTCGATAACCTCCACAACGTTGGGGTTCTCTTTGTCGCCGCCGCAAGCCATACGTACCCTCTCCTGCAAGATTGCTCGCTCTTTGTAGATGCAGCAACGCAGTTCGGCTTTGGGTCCGGGAGAGATTTTCTTAGGAATGTCAATGTAAGCTCTGTCGAGTGTGCCTTCGTATGCACTGCGTACAACCTCTTTCAGAACATTGTATTTGAGGAGCTGCACGCTGGTATCGAAAACTTTGTCTTGCTTCATAATGTCTATGGAGTTTTGCAAAGAAGTTTGGTTTCTTAATTTGCCACAAAGGTAATGTTTTTCCCCTCTTTGCCAAAATCCCCAACCACCAATTACAACATATTTTCTCCAAAAAAACAAAAAAATAGAGATAAAACGAAAGTAGTAGTATATTTATTAAGATTTTTTAATAATTTTATTACCTTTGTGGTATCATTTATACATCCGCCTATTGAGGGCGAAACAACTATGGGTTAGTTATGGACAAGAAACTACATTTTGAGACACTGCAAATTCACGCAGGTCGTCACCGTGACGACACCTGCTCGCGTGGTGCAGCAATATACCCCACTGCTGCCTACGAATTTCCAACGTGCGACTATGCTGCCGACCTCTTCAATCTGAAACAGTTTGGCAACATCTACACCCGTCTGCAAAACCCCACAAGCAATGCCTACGAGGAAAAAGTTGCGGCTTTGGAGGGGGGCGTTGGTGCTCTGGCTGTCTCGTCGGGTATGTCGGCGCAGTTGGTGGTTATCACTTCGCTCTGCAAGGCGGGCGACAACATTGTTGCAGCCCCACTGCTCTATGGCGGCACCTTCAACCAATTCAAAATCACCTTCCGCAAGATGGGTATCGACTGCCGTAGGGCTGAGAATGACTCTGTGGAGGCTTTCGAAAGGCTCATTGACGAGAATACAAAAGCTCTCTATGTGGAATCTATGAGCAATCCTGCCTGCTCGGTGCCCGATTTGGAGGCTCTGGCGGCGCTGGCTCACAAGTGGGATATTCCCTTCATTGTGGACAACACCTTTGGTGCTTGTGGCTACCTCTGTCGCCCCATCGAGCACGGAGCCGACATCGTTGTGGAGAGCGCCACAAAGTGGATAAACGGTCACGGTACGGCTATGGGTGGCGTTATCGTTGATGCCGGTACCTACAATTGGAAAAACGGCAAGTTCCCCGAGTTGTCGGGTCCTTCGGAGGGCTACCACGGTTTAGTGCTGGCTGAGGCTTTCGGCAATATGGCTTTCATCGTTAAGTGCCGAGTTGATGCACTGAGGGATTTGGGCTGCTCGCCTTCGGCTTTCGATAGTTACCTGATGCAACTCGGCTTGCAGACACTCGCACTACGCACCCGCCACGAGGTGGAGAGTACCGCACGTCTTGCCGAGTACTTCCGCTCGCATCCTCTGGTGGATAATGTGCAGTGGGTGGGCTTTCCCGAGCACCCCTCCTACAAGAACGCACAAAAATACTTCCGCCACGGCTCTTCGGGTGTCCTCTCGGTGGTTCTGAAAGGCGACCTCGAAACAACCATCAAGTTTGTGGAGGCTCTCGAACTCGTTCTGCATATGACTATGATTGGCGACTCGGTGAGTGTCGTTACCCACCCTGCATCGACCACCCACAAACAACTCTCCGAGGAGGAGCAACTCTCGGCGGGCGTAACTCCCACTCTGTTGCGTATCTCGGCAGGTTTGGAGAATGTGGAGGATATTATTGCCGATTTTGAGCACGCTTTTTCGGTTGCATTTGAAAAGTAGAAATTAAGTGAAAGAGAGATTTGACATACCACTTACGTTGGAGTCGGGCGAGGTGCTTCCCTCGTTTGAGGTGGAGTACACCACCTATGGTACGCTGTCGCCCACAAGGGACAACGTCATCTGGGTGTGCCACGCGCTGACTGCCGACAGCAGGGTCGCCGAGTGGTGGCCCCATACTGTTGAGGAGGGGCGTTTTCTGGACCCTGCGAGGTGGTTTGTGATATGTGCCAACTTTATAGGCTCGCCCTATGGCACCACCTCGCCCGTAAGCACTAACCCCCTCACAGGTAAACGCTATGGGGCTGATTTCCCGATGATTACCGTCAGGGATATGGTTGCCGTACACCGCCACTTGGCGCAGCGATTGGGCATTGAGCGTGTGGAGCTATTGATTGGTAGTTCTATTGGTGGTTTTCAGGCTATGGAGTGGGCAATCGTGGAGCCCGACTTCGCAAAGCGTGTGGCACTCATTGCCACCTGCACTCGTTCTTCGGCGTGGGCAATAGCCTTCAACGAGTCGCAGAGGATGGCAATCGAGGCAGATGCAACACTCTATACGGATGCTCCCGATGCAGGTGCAGCAGGTATGGCTGTGGCAAGGAGTATAGCACTGCTCAGTTACCGAGGTGCAGAGGCTTACAACGCCACACAGACCGACCCCGATGGCGAGAAGTTGAAGGGTTTTAGGGCTACAACCTACCAACAGCATCAGGGCGAGAAACTTCGCCGCAGGTTCGATGCGCACTGCTACCTGCGCCTCTCGGAGGCTGTCGATTCGCACAACATTGCCCGAGGCAGAGGCTCTGTGGAGGAGGTTTTGCAGGGTATAAAGTCCAAGGCTCTGGTGGTGGCTATCACGAGTGACATACTCTTTCCACCCGCCGACCACGATGTTATGGTCGAAAATATCCCCTCGGTGGAGTACCGACTCATAGACTCGCCCTTCGGTCACGATGGCTTTCTGGTGGAGTACGAGCAACTCGATGCCATAATCAAAGAGTTTATGGAGAATTAATATACACTCGCAGACGTTAGACAAAAAATATATATGAAAAAGGAGATTAACATAGGTCTATTTGGCTTTGGCAGCGTAGGTCGCGGCTTGTACGATGTGCTGGGGGCGGTTGAAGGTAAAGACGTAAGGATTAAGCGTATATGTGTGCGCGATTTGACAAAAGAGAGGGGCGTGGAGGCAGACTTCACCAACAATGCAGAGGACATCTTCACAGACCCCGAGATAAATATGATTGTCGAGCTGATTGACGATGCGGAGGCTGCATACGGCATTGTGCGCCGCTCGTTGGAGCAGAAGTTGCCCGTTGTGAGCGGCAACAAGAAGATGCTCGCCTACCATCTGCCCGAACTCATAGAACTCGGCAAGCAGACCGCCACACCATTCCTCTACGACGCTTCGGCGTGTGGCAGTATTCCCGTCATCCGCAACTTGGAGGAGTACTACGACAACGACCTGTTGGTGAGCGTGAAGGGTATCCTCAATGGCTCGTCGAACTTTGTGCTCTCGAAGATTTTCAACGAGAATATGGACTACGCCTCGGCTTTGAAGTTGGCTCAGGATTTGGGCTTTGCCGAGAGTGACCCCTCGCTCGACTTCGATGGCTGGGACTCGCTCTTCAAACTCGTCATCCTGACCATTCACGCCTTCGGCATATACGTTGCTCCCGAGAAGATTTTCCGCTACGGTATCTCCACAATGAACGATGCCGACATCCGCTTTGCTGCCGAGAAGCAGAGGCGAATAAAACTCGTTGGTCACGTTGAGAAACTTGCCGATGGCGGAGTTTACTTATGGGTAGTACCACAGCTCATCTCGCGCGATAAATATATATATAGTGTAGAGGACGAGTTCAATGGTGTTGTTATCAAGGGTCGCTACTACTACAAACAGTTTATGTTCGGCAGAGGTGCAGGCGGTCATCCTACGGGTGCGGCTGTGCTGAGCGATATTACCGCTTGCCGCTACGACTACCGCTATGAGTACAAGCGTATGAACACCTCCTTGCCATTGCACCACACCGAGGATGTCACCCACCGCATCTACTACCGCTTCCGCACCGAGGAGGACTCCACCCTCATCCACTTCTCGAAGGTTAGGGAACGCTACGCCTCGTCGGAGTGGAACTACATTGTGGGCGATGTAAGACTCTCGGACCTTGTGGCAGTCAAGGATAAGCTGGCAGGAAAGGATATATTCCTCGCCGCCTACCCGCTGGACTAAGAGGCTGTTTGATGTCTGTTTGTTTCACTATTTTTTGGCGTTTACGGCTCTTTTCTCGTATGATTTTCGTTACATAGGACCCCCTATGCGCTTCAAATCATCCAAGAAAATAGCCACAAAGCAGCCCATAAAATATTTTCACAAACAAATTCAAACAACTTCTAAAAGAAAACGACCTCAATGTGTGAGGTCGTTTTTTATTGGTCCACCATACGCCCAAATTTTGCTTTTTGGTTTTAGAATCCTATCTTTGCAGTTTCTGACAATTTGAGACAATAGGATATGAAACGAGTTGTGGTCTTTACGGGTGCGGGAGTGAGTGCCGACAGTGGCATTGCGACCTTCCGCGATAGCGACGGGCTGTGGGCAAACTACCGCATTGAGGATGTGTGCACGCCCGAGGCTCTGGTGCGCAACAGGGCGCAGGTGGTGGAGTTCTACAATATGCGCCGCCGCGAGGTGCTCAGCAAGGAGCCCAATGCGGGACACTACGCCATAGCCGCGCTCGAAAAACACTTCGACGTGAAGGTCATAACTCAAAACATTGACAATCTGCACGAAAGGGCTGGCTCAACAGACGTTCTGCACCTCCACGGCGAGGTTGTCAAACTCCGTAGCGAGAAGAACCCCAACCTCATAGTCCCCATTGAAGGATGGGAGCAAAAATTGGAGGACAGAGCCGAGGATGGAGCACTCTTGCGCCCCCATATTGTCTTCTTTGGCGAGTCGGTGCCCAACTTTGACGAGGCAACGAGGATTGCCCAGACGGCAGACATTATGGTAGTTGTAGGCTCGTCGTTGGCAGTCTATCCTGCCGCCTCGCTTGTGAGGTATGTGCGCCCCGAGGTGCCCGTATATCTTGTGGACCCACACCTGCCCGCAGGTCACGGCATACGCAACTTGGCGGAGTATATCCCCCTGCGCTCGGCAGAGGGCACGCCACTTTTGGTTGAAAAATTAATTGAACAATACACCTAAAACTTCTAAGAAACTTTTATATATTTTGTTATGAGTAAACTTGTAGTAATTGCTTTTGGCGGTAACGCACTGCTCCGCAAGGGAGGTGGCGTAGATTACGCAGCACAAAAGGAGAATGTAGCAGAGATTTGCGCCACCCTCGAAGGTATGGCACGCGGGGGCGCAAGGATGATTATAGGTCACGGCAACGGTCCCCAGGTGGGCAACGTGCTGTTGCAACACGAGGCAGGCAGAAAGATGTTCGACGTTGAGGCTATGCCTTTGGACTTCTGCGTTGCCGAGACTCAGGGCTCGCTGGGCTATATGATAGAGTGCGGTATGCGCAATATGATGGCAGAGAAAGGCATTGAGCGCGAGGTTGTTACACTCCTCTCGCAGGTTGTTGTTGACGAGAACGACACCGCCTTCCAGAACCCCACCAAACCCATTGGTCCCTACTACACCGAGGAGGAGGCAACAGAACTAGCAGCCACCAAGGGCGAAACCTACCACTGCGACCCCAAAGGTCGTGGCTGGCGTAAGGTTGTAGCCTCGCCCAAACCACTCGCTATTCACAATGTCGACCTTGTGAAGATGTTGGCAGATGCAGGCAACATTGTCGTTACCGTAGGCGGTGGCGGCGTTGCTGTGGTCAACAAGGGAGGCAAGTGGACAGGCTTGGAGGCTGTGATTGACAAGGACTTGGCGTTGGCTACGACGGCTGTGGCTGTTGGTGCCGACGAGTTCTACATCCTTACCGACATCGAGAAGGTGTGCCTGAACTTCAACACCCCCGAGGAGCGTAGGCTCGACAGGATTACCGTTGAGGAGGCTAAACAATTCCTCGCCGAAGGTCACTTTGCCGAGGGCTCTATGGCTCCCAAGATTCGTGCTGCGGTGCACTTTGTGGAGAACTGTGGTGGCGAGTGCATCATCACCGATGCGGCTTGCTTGGGAGATCCTGCGTGTGGTACGCGCATCGTGAAATAGCACTTCGAGAAAATGAGAATTATGGTGCGCTGATGGAGTACCATAAAAACACTAAATTATAGACGTAAGTTATTGTACGTTAGACCAAACAATATGGGGAAAACTAAATTCAGTAAGGCATTTTGGGTAGCCAATATGGCGGAGATGTTCGAGAGGGCGGCATACTATGGTGTATTTGTCGTTATCACGCTCTATCTGAGCAACATCCTCGGGTTTTCGGACATTGAGGCGGGCATCATCAGCGGCTTGTATGCCTCGTTACTCTACTTCTTACCGCCCTTTACGGGTGCTTATGCCGACCGCATAGGCTTCCGCAAGGCTATGTTGCTCGCCTTTGCGCTCCTTACGGTGGGCTATGCGGGCTTGGCACTGCTGCCCACGGGCTTACAAGCGGCAGGGCTGGTGGAGTATGGCGAAAAGACCATCTTCACGGGCTTGGCAACAAGTGGCTATCGCTACCTTATTGTTCCCATATTGGTAATTTTGGTCGTTGGTGGCTCGTTCATCAAGGGCATCATCAGCGGTAGTGTGGCTAAGGAGACCGACGAGAAGAACCGCGCCCAGGGCTTTGCGATATTCTACGCGATGATTAATATCGGCTCTTTCTCGGGCAAGTTTATCGTGGACCCACTGCGTAGGTCGTTGGGCGATAGCGGTCTTATCTACCTCAATTGGTTCTCGGTGGTGATGACACTTGTGGCTCTGGTGGCGATATATATCTTCTACCGCAGCGACAACGCGCAACCCGATAAGAGCAAGACGATGGGAGGTATCTTCCGCTCGTTTGGTAAGTTGTGCCGCAACGGTCGCTTGGTAGCCCTCATTCTCATTGCCAGCGGTTTCTGGACGGTCTACTACCAGCTCTACGCCACAATGCCCAAGTATGTCATCCGCCTTGCGGGTGAGGCAAGTACCATCGGCTGGTACACGATGCTCAACCCGCTGATTGTGATACTCACCGTCAATGGACTGACACGAATGCTCTCCAAACGCACCGCTCTCTTCTCGATGATGTGCGGTATGTGCATCATCCCCATCTCGGCACTCATTATGTCGTCGGGACACCTCTTCTCGGCTCCAATTTTGGGGCTCCACCCTGTGGTCTTTATGATGCTGTGCGGCATCTGCGTGCAGGCATTGGCAGAGGCTCTCATCTCGCCACGCTACTTGGAGTATTTCTCGCTCCAAGCACCCAAAGGCGAGGAGGGTATGTATCTGGGCTTCGCGCAGTTGGAGTCGTTTGTGAGTACTCTTGTAGGCTTTGCGATGTCGGGCTGGCTGCTGGATAAATACTGCCCCGATCCCGCACGTTTTGCCACCCACGAGGAGTGGCTTGCCGCCTCGGCTAACGCCCACTATATCTGGTACTACTTTGCCGCCATCGCTGCTGTGGCAGCCGTTGCGCTGGTCATCTACCAGAGGGTTGTAAAGAGGTTGGATGAGAAGAAAATGCAAAACAGTTAATTATCTCCCTCCCCTAAGTTAGGGGAGGGTGCCCAACGGGCGGGAGAGGTCTGTAATAATGAAAACACACCGCACACGCAACCAACCCGAAGAAAAAGAATTCAGGCGTACCCTTAGAGCAAAATCTACACCTGAGGAGAGTGTTTTGTGGTCTATTTTGCGGGCGAAACGGTTAATGGGTAGTCATTGGTATCGCCAATATTCGGTAGGTAAATATGTGTTGGATTTTTATTGTCCAGCCGCAAAATTGTGTGTGGAGGTGGATGGAATACAACACTCAATGGAAGAAGAGGTTGCGAGGGATGCAAAACGCACAGCCTTTTTGGAAAGAGAGGGAATTTATGTATTAAGAGTGCCAAATGACGTAGTGGAGAAGCAAAGCGATATTGTTGCATCTGTCATTATGCAGGAGTTGGAGAAAAGGATTAAAAAATAGACAGACCTCTCCCCTGCTTCGCAGACCCTCCCCTAACTTAGGGGAGGGTGATTATAGGTAATCTGCCACAAAAACAAGACACTCCCTAAGTTAGGGGAGGGTGCCCAAAGTGCGGGAGAGGTCTGTAAAAAAAGCCTCCCCTACGAAAGGGGAGGTTTGGAGGGGTGGTCGAAATTGCGTTCGGCGTCCTCGCCGAGCAGGGAGGGTGCCCAAAGTGCGGGAGAGGTCTGTCAGAATTATAAAATGTAGCGAAAACTATGAAGAAACTTACGCAACAGGAGATGGGGCGACTCACGGTTGAGGAGTTCAGGGCGATGGAGAAGTTGCCCGTTGTGGCGGTGCTCGACAATGTGCGCTCGGCGGGCAATGTGGGAGCCTTTTTCCGCACTGCCGACGCCTTCGGTATGGGCGAGATTGTGCTCTGTGGCATCACCGCCCGCCCACCACAAAAGGAGATACACAAAACTGCCCTCGGAGCCGAACTGACGGTGGCGTGGAGGGGCTTTGAGAGCACCATTGAGGCTGTCGAGAAGTTGCGAGAGGAGGGCTATACGATTGTTGCTGTGGAGCAGGTTGCAGGCTCGGTTAAGTTGGGAGAGTTCCAACCCTCGGCAGACAAGAAGTATGCTCTTGTCTTTGGCAATGAGGTGGAGGGTGTGGCGCAAGAGGTTGTGGATGTGTGCGACCTGGCACTCGAAATCCCTCAAGTTGGTACCAAACACTCGCTGAATGTGGCAGTTACGGGTGGCGTGGTGCTGTGGGAGATGTTCAAAGCAATGTAGCAATCTACGCGCCGCTTGAAATAAGTCTGGTAAAGAGATGCAAAAAAATAGAAACCTCGTCGGGGGGTTTCTATTTTTTTTCGACCTCTATGCGGTTGTGTAGCGCGTGGGCGATAGTCAGCTCATTGGCGTACTCTATCTCGTCGCCGACGCCTATGCCGCGAGCAATCTTTGTGATTTTCAGGTTGGGAAACTGCGATAGGCGGCGCATAATGTAGAAGAGAGTGGTCTCGCCCTCGACCGTTGCGCCAATAGCCAGAATAACCTCCCTAATCTCGCCACGGGCAATGTTATCCACCAGCAGGTCTATTTTCAGGTCGCTCGGACCAATGCCCTGCATCGGCGAGATGATGCCGCCCAAGACGTGGTACAAGCCGTTGTATTGTCGGGTGTTCTCGATGGACATCACATCTCCCACCTGCTCCACCACGCACACCGTGCTCCTATCCCTGGCAGGATTGGCGCAGATGGGGCATATCTCCTCGTCGGTGAGGTTGTTGCAGCGGGCGCAGAAGCGCACATCCCTGCGGAAGCGCACCAGCGCCTCGGCAAGGGCTGCCACCTCCTCGGGCTCCTCGTGCAACAAATGGAGAGCCAGGCGCAATGCTGTGCGTCTACCCACAGATGGCAACTTCGAGAGTTCTCCTACGGCATCGTTTAGTAACTTTGACATTCTATTGGTAATTCAAAATTCAAAATGCAAAATTCAAAATTACTGCGCCTATGGCGCACCTTAATTTTCAATTCTCAATTCTCAATTTTCAATTCAAATCACTTCTATCGCTGAGGTGCGTATCCACCCTTCGTTGCCGTCGGCGATGCGTATCTCGCTCCACTCGCCAAAGGCATCCAGCACCTCCACCTTCGTACCCTCGTGGAGTATGAAGAGGTCTTTGCCGCTCTTCTCGGGCGAGGCTTTGACCACCGCAGCCGTCGAGAGTACCACAGCCTTGTCTTGGCTTGTGAGCGCCTGGCGTGCGTCGGCACCAAAGCTGAGCGACAGAATAGTCGCCACAAGCATTACGAGAGCCACCACAAAGCCCGCCTTGCGCACCCGACGCCTTGCAGAGAGCAGGTAGAAGCCCGCTGCCGCAAGCGTCACACCCAAGCATACGAGCGCACACACCCCCCACTTATCGGAACTCATAACTCTACCCACGCTGCCCATCCAGCGGCTCAGCGCAAACTCGGGTACAGCCTCAATTTTATCCTTCACAAAGCTCTCGGCATAGGCGAGGTTATAGGCTATATCGTCATCGCTCGGAGCGAGTCTTTGCGCACGATAGTAGTTGAGTATTGCCTTACCCTTCTTGCCCGCCTTGAAGTTGGCACCCGCAAGGTTATAGTAGAGGTCGGCACTCTCCCAACCCTCGTTCACAATGGAGTCGTAGGTTGCCACAGCACCGTTCCAATCGCCGGCAGAGTAGAGGTGGTTGCCGCGCTCCCAGAGCACTCGTATATCCACGCTTTCGCCAAAGGTCGCCAGCGACGCACACAAAGAAACAAGTAATATAAGTATCTTTTTCATAATGACCTCCTTGCTCGCTTATTTGTTTATAACTGCTTCGAGGCGCGAGATAACCTCCACACCCCTTAGGTAGGCATCCTCGATATGCACCGAGCCCACGGGGGAATACTGTGCATACTCGCAGTCGGTGATGAGTGCAACATACGCCTCCACATCCTCACTTGCAACACCCTTGCGGGCGAGTCTTTCGCGCACGTTCTCCTTCGTGAGGTCGGCGGCGGGGATGTTGAGTTTATCTCCAAGGTAGCCCCACAAGCCCCTAAGCATCTCCTCGTAGAAGCCCCTATTGTTCTGCTCCTTCATATATCTCTCTGCCGAGCGGAATCGAGCCAAAGCCACCTTGTTTGCCCTCTTGCCTTTGAGCATCGCTTGGTTGCGCATCTGTTTGAGGTAGCTGCGGAGCCATAGCACCGTGGCAACAAAAACTGCTACCATACCCAGCGCAATAGCCCACCACAAGCCACTGAACATAAAGAACCTATCCCTCTGACGGAAGTTGCCATCGGAGGTCTTTATGAAGCGGATATCCCTGCCGAGGAATTTGATATCCTCCTTGTCTATACCGCTCACGAGGGCAGCATTGGGCATACCGCTTGCAGCCATAGAGTCGGGCGTGACGTGGATGGCATATTCGCCAGCCGTAAGGGTTACGTACTTAGCCAGGCGGGGGTTGAAATAGGTGAATTCGAGTGCGGGGATGAAGAAGTCGCCCTCGGCACGCGCAATCATAGGGTACTCGAACTGTCGGTAGCCACTCACACCCTTGGTTGAGGTCTGGATACTCTCGCTACTCTTCACACTATACTGCTCGAAGGAGGTAGGAAGGTCTATCTGCGGAGCCTGAATCATCGAGAGGTTGCCCGTACCCGAGATTTTCACAACGTAGGTAACGGCACTATTAGCCTCTATCTCGTCGGCAGGAGGCGTTACCTCCATCTCGAACTCGCCCACAGCGCCGCTGAAACTCTCGGGAGCACCCTCGGGCAGAGGTTTTACGTTGAGCGCAATCTCTTGGCTACGCACCACGCGACGCACCTCCTGAATTTGTGGCACATCGAAGAAATCGGCAAAGGGGTCGTGTCCTCGGCGTGGGTTCTTGACTTGAAGGCGAGCCACAATCGACATCTCCAAGGGCTCAATCTTCACCTCGCCACTATGTTGCGGGAAGAGGAGGTACTCAGCCAGAGGGCAGGCATCGTAGAGTTTGCCATTGTACTCCTCCCTCATCCAGCGGTTGGCGTCGACATTGAGTCTTTGGGTCCAAAAACCGTTGAAGGAGGGCATCTTCTGTCCCTCGGCATTGAGCCCCACGCGGGTGTAGAGTTTGTAGGTAACAAGCAGTGGCTGACCCTTGTAGACATTCTTCTTGTTCACACTGGCGACAATCAGCACATCGTCCTCGGCGAGTGTTGCGGTAGGGGTCTGCCCCTTGCCACCCGGGCCCTGAGCTCCGCCCGAGCCTGCATTTGCTGCCGCAGCCTCCTTCACGACCTTAATCTTCGTGGGCATAGTCTTGTAGGTCTTGCCGTCTGCCCTGACACTCGCCTCACCAATGGTGAATTCGCCCTCCGAGTTTGCCACCAGCACAAAGCTGTATGTGTGGTTCTCGGACTTGGTCATCTTGCCATTTGTGAACTGCACACTGCTGCTCGTGGAGGTCGAGGGACCCGCAAGCACATCGAAGCCCTCGAACGTGGGAGCCTCGAAGTTGCGTGGCGACGAGTTAATCGAAAACTCCACGCCAAAGGGTTCGCCAACGGCTACGACCTTTGGAACGCTAATCTCGAAGGAGATCTCCTCGCCCAGCGCAACCCCCGCAAAGGAGAGTATCGCAACAAAGAATAGAAGAATTTTTTTGACCATTACACTCTTGTGGTTTATACCTATCTCTTCACACCATAACGGGGCTACCCCTACCAAAGAGGGATAGCCACGTCATAGAAACGATTATAGACTCTTTTTAGTGCTTAAACTCTGCAAAAAAGTCGTTGCCCTTATCATCAACGATGATAAATGCGGGGAAGTTCTCAACGTAAATCTTCCTCACTGCCTCCATACCGAGCTCGGGGAAGTCCACAACCTCTACGCTCTTGATGCTCTGTTTTGCAAGGATTGCAGCAGGACCACCGATGGAGCCGAGGTAGAAGCCGCCGTGCTTCTGGCAAGCGTCCGTAACTGCCTGCGAGCGGTTACCCTTAGCAACCATTACCATCGAGCCACCTACGCTCTGGAACAAATCAACGTAGGGGTCCATACGACCTGCTGTGGTGGGACCAAAACTACCCGAAGCCATACCTTGGGGGGTCTTTGCGGGACCTGCATAGTAGATGGGGTGGTTCTTGAAGTACTCGGGCATAGGCTTACCCTCATCGAGCATCTGTTTGATGCGTGCGTGAGCAATATCGCGAGCCACGATAAGAGTACCTTTCAGGTTAAGGCGAGTCTTAATGGGATATTTTGCCAAAGTCTCCCTTACCTTATCCATACCCTCGTCGAGGTCAATCTCCACTGCGGGAGCCATCGAGGGAGCGGTCTGGGGCATAAAGCGTGCGGGGTTCTTCTCCAACTTCTCAATCCACAGACCCTCGGCATTGATTTTAGCCTTGATATTGCGGTCTGCCGAGCAACTAACACCGATACCTACGGGGCACGAAGCAGCGTGGCGAGGCATACGGATAACCCTCACATCGTGTACGAAGTACTTGCCGCCAAACTGTGCACCAATACCGCTCTCGCGGCAGATTCTGAGTACCTTCTCTTCCCACTCCAAGTCGCGGAAAGCCCTGCCGCCATCGTTGCCGCTGGTGGGGAGGTTGTCGAAGTAGCCTGCCGAAGCCTTCTTCACTGCCGTAAGGTTAGCCTCTGCCGAGGTGCCACCCACTACGAATGCCAAGTGGTAGGGAGGACAAGCCGAAGTGCCGAGGTCTTTGATGTGCTCGGTGATGAACTCGGTAAGCGACTTCTCGTTCAGAAGAGCCTTGGTCTGCTGATAGAGGAAGGTCTTGTTTGCCGAGCCGCCACCCTTAGTGATGAAGAGGAATTTATACTCATTGCCGGGCTCGGAGTAGATGTCAATCTGTGCGGGGAGGTTGTTACCGCTGTTGTGCTCATCGGTCATAGTGATGGGCACCACCTGCGAGTAGCGCAAGTTGCGCTCGGCATAGGTCTCGTAGACACCCTTCGAGATGTACTCTGCATCGTCGGCGCCTGTCCACACATTCTCGCCTTTCTTACCAATGGCGATAGCCGTACCCGTATCCTGGCAGGTGGGAAGCTCGCCCTCGGCTGCTACAACCTGGTTGGCAAGCATAGTGTGAGCCACAAACTTGTCGTTGTCGGTTGCTTCGGGGTCGGAGAGGATGTTTGCGAGGCTCTGCAAGTGCGAAGCACGCAGATAGAACGACACATCCTGGTATGCCCTCTTGGCGAGTACTGCCAGACCTTCGGGATCTACTTTGAGAATTTTTCTGCCATCGCACTCGATGGTCTTAACGTAATCTTTCGATACGAGTTCGTACTCGGTGGTGTCCACACCGTGCTCGAACATAGGCTGATACTTAAATTCGCTCATAGAAAATTGCAGTTTTATATTGTATTGTTTTGTACTTTCTCCATCTATCCTACAAAGATAAGGCATTTTTCTTGAAAAAATAGTGCTAAACATACCTCTTATTCCAAAAAAAGAACTTATATTTGTAAAAATTTTTAATAATTAGGTTTTCGGGCTTCCCACAAGGAGTCGAAAAAGTTGGGAAAACAGGATTACAAACATCAATAAAATTTTAACTATTATGGTATCTTACAAAGAGTTAGGTTTGGTGAATACTCGTGAGATGTTCGCCAAAGCAATCGAGGGCGGTTATGCAGTTCCCGCCTACAACTTTAACAATATGGAGCAGTTGCAGGCTATCATCTCGGCTTGCGTAGAGACCTCCTCGCCCGTTATCCTCCAAGTGTCGGCAGGCGCACGCAAGTATGCCAACCAGACCCTTCTGCGCTATATGGCACAGGGTGCTGTTGAGTATGCAAAAGAGCTCGGCAAAAACATTCCTATCGCTCTCCACCTCGACCACGGTAACAGCTTCGAGTTGTGCAAATCGTGCATCGATATGGGCTTTTCGAGCGTTATGATCGACGGTAGCCACCTCCCCTACGAGGAGAATGTAGCTCTGACCAAAAAGGTTGTTGAGTACGCTCACCAGTTCGATGTAACCGTAGAGGGCGAGTTGGGCGTTTTGGCAGGTATCGAGGATGAGGTTGTTGCTGAGCACCACACCTACACCGACCCCAACGATGTTATCGACTTCGTAGAGAAGACCGGTGTTGATTCGCTCGCTATCTCGATTGGTACTTCGCACGGTGCCAACAAGTTCAAACCCGAGCAGTGCACCCGCAACGCAGAGGGCATCCTCCTGCCTCCTCCCTTGCGTTTTGACATCCTCAAAGAGATTGAGGCTCGCATCCCCGGCTTCCCCATCGTACTCCACGGTTCGAGCAGCGTACCTCAGGACAAGGTGGCTATCATCAACACCTATGGTGGCGCACTGAAAGATGCCGTAGGTATTCCCGAGGAGCAGTTGCGTGAGGCTGCCAAGAGCGCAGTTTGCAAAATCAACATCGACTCCGATGGTCGTTTGGCTATGACCGCTGCCGTACGCGAGGTATTTGCAAAGAATCCCGCAGAGTTCGACCCCCGCAAGTACTTGGGTCCCGCTCGCGATTCGCTCAAAGAGCTCTATATGCACAAGAATATCAATGTGTTGGGTAGTGCTAACCGCGTAGAGTAAAAAACTATTTTAGCGGGTAAATTTTGCACCGCACTGCGATAGGCGAGTTCCTCATTTGCGCTAAGCAAACTGCGGACTCGCCTTCTTGTTTGGTACAAAATTTCCTCCGTTAAAATAGTTTTTACCGCGTGAGAAAACTGAGGAGGTCGTTTTCTTGTGCGCCTAAAATACGCTCGCTTCTATGAGTTTTTTGGTCTAACGTCTAACGTCAAGAGTCCTAAGGCTTATAGGAGTGACAAGAGTGACAAGAGTGACAAGAATGACAAGAATGACAGGAGTGACAGGAGTGATAGGGTTTTCCTGTCCTTCCTGTTCTTCCTGTCATTAAAGTAATCCCTTCCCAAAGTTAGGGTTAGGGACAAAGCGCGGGTGTGAGTCTTTTTTGTTCCCAGCTGGCAAAAGTTTAGGGCTTCCAAGCGGAAGCCCTAAACTTTTCTAACTATTTCAGTCTTACACTATTTATGAATCAGTTTTACGCTACGGCGGATGAAGGCTGTGAGGCTCTCGCCTTTGAGCATTCCGTTCGAGAGTAGCGCAAGGTCTACGAGTTGCTTAACGAGGATGTTCTTCTTACCCTCCTCGCGTAGCAGGTCGGTGCGCTGTTGGCGGCGTTCGGCAATTTTGTTTTCCAGGTCGCTCTTTTGTGTACGCTCCTCGTCACTGAGTTCCTCGGCTTTCTTATCTTTGATGAGTGTTTCCAGAGAGGAAAGTTGGTTTTCGAGGCTCTCAATCTTCTTGTCGGCAGAGGCTACCTTCTCGCCACACTCACGCTCTACATCGCCCAAAATCTCTGCCACCAGAGGGTGGTTGCCGTTGATGGCTATGGTGTAGCTGTCGGGCATCTGGGCGTAGAACTGACTCATACCGCCACCGCTCACTTGTGCCATCTCCTTCATACGGCGCATAAACTCATCGCGGGTGATGGTCACGGGGTCCTCATCGCTTGCCATAGCCTCGAAGGAGATGTTGTAGTGAATTTTCTCCTCCACAGGCAGCTGGCTCTCAAAGACGGGGCGTAGCAACTCCTGCTGCGAGGTTGTGAGGGCTATGGAGAGGTTGTTCTCTTTCTCGATGAGTTTCTCGATGACGTTGGAGTCAACCCTCACAAAGCGTGTCTTCTCGTTCTTGCTCTCGAAGTAGCCTATGAAGTGACCATCCAGCGGTCCGTCCATAACGAGGATGTCGTAACCCTTGGCTTTGGCACCCTCCACGAAGGCATATTTGTCCTCCACCGAGTCGGTGTAGAGCCATACGAGGTTGCCGTTCTTGTCGGTCTGGTTCTCTTTGGTGAGCTTTTCGTACTCCTCGGGAGTGAAGTACTTACCCTCGCTGTTTTTCAGCAGCGTGAAACCTTTGGCTTTCTCGGCAAACTTCTCGTCCGTAACGATGCCATACTCGATGAAAATCCTCAAATCGTCCCACTTACTCTCGAACTCGGGACGCATAGTGTTAAAGAGCTCCTGCAACCTATCGCCCACCTTGCGGGTGATGTAGGAGGAGATTTTCTTCACGTTGCTGTCGCTCTGCAAATAACTCCTCGATACGTTCAGAGGAATGTCGGGCGAGTCTATAACGCCGTGCAACAGAGTGAGATACTCGGGCACGATACCCTCCACCGAGTCGGTTACAAACACCTGGTTGCAGTAGAGCTGAATGCGGTTTTTCTGCACCTCGAAATTGTTGCGAATCTTGGGGAAGTAGAGAATACCCGTAAGGTTGAAGGGGTAGTCGATGTTCAGGTGGATGCTGAACAGAGGCTCCTCGGCGGTGGGGTACAACTCTGCATAGAACTCCTTGTACTGCTCCTCGGTAATCTCGGTGGGCTTGCGGGTCCATAGAGGGTCGGTGTCGTTGATGACATAGTCGCGGTCGGTGTCCTCGTACTTGCCATTCTTCCACTCTTGGTGCTTGCCGCAGACAATCTCCACGGGCAAGAAACGACAATACTTGCGGAGCATCTCGCGTATGCGGCTCTGGTCGGCAAACTCGGTGGCGTCGTCGGCGAGGTACATAATAATATCCGTACCCCTCTCGCGCTTGGTGTCGCTCTCGGCGAGGGTGTACTCGGGAGTGCCGTCGCACGACCAGAGCATCGTGGGCTCCTCGGCGTGGTAACTCTGGGTGCGAATCTCCACCTTGCGGCTGACCATAAATGCCGAGTAGAAACCCAAACCGAAGTGACCGATGATGGCTTGGTCCTTGTACTTTGCCATAAACTCCTCGGCAGACGAGAAGGCTATCTGGTTGATGTAGCGGTCAACCTCGTCGGCTGTCATACCTACGCCATTGTCGCTTACGGTGATGGTCTTAGCCGTTGCATCTACTGCCACACGCACCTTCAACTCGCCAAGTTCGCCATCGTAGGCTCCGCTGGCGGCTATGGTGCGCATCTTCTGCGAGGCATCCACAGCGTTGGCTACAATCTCGCGCAGGAAAATCTCGTGGTCCGAGTAGAGGAATTTCTTGATTACAGGAAAGATGTTCTCTGTTGTTACTCCGATAGTTCCGTTTTTCATAGTTGTATATTTTTTGTGTTTTTTTTAGTTCGTTTTGGCACTACGAGGAGCAAACAGTATGCCACGCAGAGTGGACTGACATTTTGTCAGTCCAGGACAGGAGGTTGCCTTGTTCGTCTTGCCACGACTAAACGGAGTTGAGGCGGTTGGCATCTACCGCTCTCAAAGATAAAGGTCGCCCCCTTTTTTGGGGGTATCTTTTTTAATACCCGTGAGTGTTTTATGGAAGTTATGGGAGAAATGAGAGATATGTGAGCCCCACAACCACCTCCCTCCCCTGTGTCAGGGGAGGGACCCGAAGGCGGGAGAGGTCAGTAAAATCGCACTTCGCATCGTCGGCAGAGAAGCGACCGCCTCGGCGGTCGTGGCGAGCAAGAGTCGCAAAAGCGTTAAAAAACGAAGACGGCAAATGCTTTGCCCGCGCAGCGTTCGTTTTAGATTTTGCGAGTCTTGCTCCTGCCAGAGATGCGGTGCGTGGCTTTTGCGCCACTTTTGCCACCAAAAGTGGCAAAGAAAAAGGGCGATTTGGTCGCCCGCTAAAACAAGATAGGTAGATGCCAACCGCCTTGTCTGCGACAAGTCGTGGCAAGACGCTCGGTGAGTGCACCGAGCGAGTAGATAGGTAGATGCCACCCAATTTCTTCTTGGGTATCTTTTTTAATACCTGCACTCCCTTTGTGTCGCTACATTTCTCCACGGGTGTCAAAAAAGATACT
This sequence comes from Tidjanibacter sp., assembly GCA_045602145.1. GTDB lineage: Bacteria > Bacteroidota > Bacteroidia > Bacteroidales > Rikenellaceae > Tidjanibacter. Next base: position 12,153 of record JAZSAY010000038.1, on the reverse strand, counting down.
CGTGATTGTGTTTTTGTTGGGGTGTGGGTTAGGGAGTGGTTTTTAGTCCGCGGTAGCGTTGGATGAACTCCTCTTCGTGGGATGAGAGGCGGTGGAAGGTTGTGTCGATATGGTAGTAGGAGCCCTTAAAGCAGACAAGTGCCACGTCGCCCGCAAAGCCGAAAGCCTCATCGTAGATGAAGTCGGTGAGTTTTTGTCCCGAGGTGGAGTAGTAGCCAAACTTACGCCCTTTGCGAGCCACCACAAAGCCCTCCGATACGCAGCCCATCCAGTCGCAAGCCACCGAGGAGAGTTGTCTGCCGTTGGGGTCGTAGAGGTGCCATTTGCCGAGGTTGTCGGCAGCCGTTGCGACACCCTCCCGAGGGTGCCAGCAGAGGTCCTCCCACACGTCGTTCATAACCACGCGCCCATCGGTATTGATGAGTCCATAGCCGCGCGGAGTTTTTATTACCGCCCTGTCAGCCAAGAACTCGTCGGCAAAGAGCAGAATGCGCTCCACGGGTAGTCGGTCGCCATTGGTATGTGCGTAGCCCCAGAGTCCCCTCAGGCGGTAGCGCACCACACCCTCGATGCCTGCGGGCAATACCTCCTCGCAGAGCGCAAAATCTACCATCGGAAGCGTGGCAATATCTTGGATATTTGCGATGTCGGGTGTGGCGGGGTGCGACGAGGTGCCCGAGAGCAGTCCCGTAAGGAGCGGCAGAGGGCGGAAAGGTTCGGCGGCAATATCGCCCAACAGCGTCGAAAGTTCCTCAGTTGAGCCCTCGTGCAAGAGGCTCTCCGCAAGCCTCATAAGTGGTCGTATGGCGTAGTGCTCGCCCGTGGCGAGGATAGCCCTCAGTCGCCTTTGGCTCTCGATTGTGGTTTTACTCCGCTCGCTGAGAAGTTTGTAGGCATCCATTTGGCACCCTGCAATGTAGAGCAAAAGTGCCGAGCTGCAAAGTTGATGCACTGCACTCCCGCCACCCGTTACAATAGGGTAGTCCGACAGCACCAAACGGCACTCCTTGTCGAAGCCAACACTCCTGCGCGATAGGTGGTAGCCGTTTAGACCTTCGCGAAGCAACATCTTGGCAGTCAGGGCAGTGCTCTCCAAAGCCCGACGCAGACACGCTCGGTGTTTTATGGAGCAATTCAGGCGTATAAACTCATCCAGTGGCTCGCTGTGGCTTTGCAGAAGTGCGGGGAGTGTGTGGGCTGTTCCTTCACTGTCGAAGACCACAACTGCCGAGCGAATATAGCGAGCCTCAGCAAAGCATCTCAGGTGCTGTGTGGTGCGACATCGTGCCACAATTTCGCGTTCTGACTTCTCGAATGTGCCACTAAGCGGAAACGTCAGCCTCCACTTTTCACCATTGCCCATTAGTGTGAAATTAATACATTGGTTGCCAATGGTATAGTTGTGCTCGATGGGCACAAGCGGATGAAAACCTCGGGTAAGTTCGGGAGCCTGTTGCTTGGGGTGTGAGAGAGCAGACACCAAAGCCTCAATAGTCCACGGGAATGGTTTGCTCATAGGACTCAAATCATTTGGTTGACACTCAGAGAGCCAATGGCAAGTAGCCCCACAAGGTCTTCGAGTGGGGCGTTGTAGCATACTGCTCGGAAGGGAGGCTCCTCGCCCCGTAGCTGGCTTATTGCATCGTTGTAGAGCGATGGTAGGGTGCTTGCCGTGTCGTAGAGCAGGCGCGAGTGGCGATTAATGGGTAGAGGTGTCGCCTCGGTAGGAAAGCGTAGAGGCTCTGCGGGTGTATCGTGATGTGCTGCAAGGTGTATGTTCATAAGCAGGGTGTTGCCGTCGTTGGTGGAAGTGCTCTTTATCTTCTCCGCCAACTCCCTAATCTTCTCCTCTCCCGCATCCGTAGCCTCGCCATCGGTGATGTTGATGACAATTGGCGGAAAACTCTCGGGGTGTTTGCGGCACCACGAAGAGACCATACGGCGAGCCTTCGCAAGAGCTTCGCCCATAGGTGTTTGACCACTCGCGTGAGGTAGAACCCATTGGCGGTGCTGAACGACCGTATCGACACGTTTACCCGAGGGTAGAGTGTGGCTGACTATCTTATTGATTATCGGTGTACTCATTATGTCTATTGTTGTGATGGGCTTGAAACCGCTACCAAACAGACTGACCACTCCATCGCCACCATAGCCCAAGACTGCTATGTCGAAATAGTCGCCAACATAACGCTCTCGGCGTGAGCGATAGAGTATCTCCTCAATGAGCATATTGACCGACTCGGCAAGTGCCGTGGCTTTGCTTACCGTGCGTCCCTGAAAAACTACCTCCTCAGCCATAGAACCCGATTGGTCAATGAGTATTAGAAAAGCGGCTTTGTGGAGTCTTGTAATCTGTGCGCTATACATTCCAAGTGTTCTTCTATGTTGTTAATAATGTAAGTCTGAGAGTAGAGTGCCTCGTGGAGGGTAGAAAGGGTCTTGTCGTTGGCTAAGAGTGTGGCGATGCGCTCCCTATTGCCGAGCGAGGGCATTGCCACGGCACATTCCCCGATAAAGAGCGACCTGTCGGCAGCAAGTGCGGCGAGCGACACGACCATCAGAGCTATTGAGTAGTCGTCTATGTGGCTGTTGTAGTTTGCTCGTCGAGTGGGGTGAGTCCATAGCGGCGTGCCACACTCTCCCGAGGGCGGAAGCGTGGGCGCATAGAGAGCGTCGCAATCAACCATCACCATCTCGCCCGAAGGGGTTACAATGATGTTGTCGCTCTTGAAGTCGCCGTGTCGCCACTCGCCTTTCAATATCCTAAGGCATAGGTCTATGACGTTGAAGAGTAGGGTTGTGAGTTGCTCTTGGCTTTGTTGATGCAGAGCCCTGCGAATGTACCAATCGAGCGTGCGCCCCTCCACCCAGGGGTAGAGGGCTACATCGGTCATTGTACCATTTACCCACAACTCGCCCGGGAAGTAGCGAGGGTGAATGAGTAGATTGTCGCACTCGGATGAGGCGTACTCGCAACGCTCGCCCCTGAGGTCGCTCGGCTCGTAATAGCATTTCAGAGCCTTTCGCGTGCCGCAATGCCGAACATTGAATACCACACTGTCGTGCCCGGCAGAGAGCATCAGCTCACCGTAGGTGTCATACATTGGCTCTATATCGCGCAATGTGGTAAAAACCTCTTCGCCGATGGATATCGAGGCAATAATGTCTGTCAGTAGCAGTTTCCTCATAAAAAAGTTACTCAAATGAGTTGATTTTTATTCTCGGAGTGCGAAGTTAGTATAAATTTCAAATATAATACTTATATTTGTGGGTTAAATTGTGCGTATTTTTGTGCTATTGCACACTAAAACGATTAAATTATTTTGTAATAAAAACAATTGAGATATGAAAGCTGAATACATACCATTCGTACAGGAACTCATTGAGCTCGCCATTAGGGAGGATATTGGCGACGGCGACCACACAAGTCTTTCGACCATTCCTGCCGATGCACGCGGCAAGATGAAACTCCTCATCAAGCAGGAGGGCATCTTGGCAGGCGTTGAGGTTGCCGTTGAGGTATTCCGTAGGCTCGACGAGTCGATAGAGATAGAGATTCTCAAAGCCGATGGCGATAGGGTAAAGGTGGGCGATGTGGCGTTCTATGTTGAAGGACGCATCCAGACACTGCTTCAAGCCGAGCGCATTGTGCTGAATATTATGCAGCGTATGAGTGGCGTGGCTACTCAGACGGCTGTTTATGCAAAGGTTTTGGAGGGTACCAAATGTAAGGTACTCGATACTCGCAAGACTACTCCCGGTATGAGGGTGCTCGATAAGATGGCTGTGAAGATTGGCGGCGGCGAGAACCACCGCATCGGTCTTTTCGATATGGTGCTCTTGAAGGACAACCACATCGACTTTGCGGGCGGAATTATTCCCGCAATCACCTCGGTTAGGAAGTACCTTGCCGAAAAGGGCAAAAATATCCCCGTAGAGTGCGAGGTGCGCTCGCTCAAAGATATTGACCTTGTCTTTGAGGCAGGTGGCGTGGATAGGATTATGTTCGATAACTTCACTCCCGAACAGACTAAGGTGGCTGTGGAGAAGGTGGCAGGCAGATGCAGCACCGAGTCATCGGGTGGCATTACACTCGAAACTATGAGGGCTTATGCTGAGGCGGGTGTGGACTACATCTCCGTAGGCGCACTCACCCACCAAATCAAGAGCCTCGATATGAGTCTTAAAGCGTGCAAATAACAATTTGTAGGTATTACTGAGCGAAAAAATACAATTATTGCGGTATTGTACCGCAGACTGCTAACCCGTAATTTTGCAACCTGAAAAATAGATAGTTAAAGATGAAGAGATTTGGAATGATAGTAGCGGCTTTGGTGTTTGGCGTTTTAGCCTCCAATGCGCAGCCCAAATTTACCTATTCCGATATTGCCTCGGGCAAGTTTGCCCAGAAGAGTGTTGGAGGTCTTCGCTCTATGAAGGATGGAGAACACTACACCATTAGGGAGAACGGCGGACTCTACCGCTGCTCCTATGCCAAGAGCGACAAGAAGGAGTTGCTTGTGGAGTTTGGTGTGGTCAGTGGTGACGTTGCTGACTATACCTTCTCGCCCGACGAGAGCAAAATCCTCTTGCGCATTAATTCCCGCCCTCTCTATCGTCGCTCGCACTACTCGCACTATGCGGTCTATGATTTGACGAGTGGCGAGTTGATTGAGGTTGATGAGAGTGGTGATGTTCGCTATGCACTCTTCTCGCCCGACGGCAAAAAGGTGGCTTACGTTAAGGATAACAATATATACCTCAGAGATTTGGAGCAGAACTTTACCTACCCCGTAACCGAGGATGGCAGTTGGAATCACATCATCAACGGTATGCCCGATTGGGTTTATGAGGAGGAGTGGGGTATTGACCACGCATTCTGCTTCTCGCCCGACGGCAACTACATTGCGTTCCTCAAAAGCGATGAGAGCGAGGTTGAGGAGTTCGGCTTTATGAAGTTCCTGACGGGCACTCCCTATCCCGAACTTTTCAAGTATAAGTATCCTAAGGCAGGCGAGAAAAACTCCAAGGTGTCGCTCCACGTCTTCGACATCCGAGAGGGTGTGGCTCACAAGGTCAATCGCAAAGAGGGCGACCTCTATATCCCTTTCTTTGATTGGACTCCCGATGGTAGGCTCTACTACTTCGAGATTAACCGCCTGCAAAACCACCTCGACGTTATCCTTTGCGAGGGCGAGGAGCAGAGGGTTATCTACACCGAGAGCCACGAAAAGTACATCGACTACCTCTCGAACAGCACCATAACCTTCCTCTCCGACTCGGATAGGTTCTTGGTTATGAGCGAGCGTAGCGGCTATAACCACCTCTACCTCTCGTCACTCTCGAAGGGCGGATTGGTGCCCGTAACTGAGGGCGAGTGGAATGTAACGGAGGTTGTGTGTGCTACCGATAAGAAGATTTGGTACCTCTCGACCGAGGAGTCGCCTCTGCGTAGGGAACTCTACTCGATTGGACTCAATGGCAAGGGCAAGAAACGCCTTTCGACCACCTCGGGTACCTATCGCATCGTGCCCAGCGCGGGATGTAAGTACTACATTTCCTACTTCTCGAATGCTTCTACGCCCAACACCGTGACCCTCCACAAGGGCAATGGTAAACTGATTGATACGCTCGAAGCCAACACCGAGCTGAAACGCTACATTGCCGAAATAGGACTTCCCGAGAAGGAGTTCTTTACATTTGTAACTCCTCGTGGCGACACGCTGAATGCCTATATCAAAAAACCCGCAGATTTCGACCCTGCGAAGAAGTACCCCGTATTGCTTACACAATATAGCGGTCCCGGCTCGCAGGATGTAAGGGATAGATGGACTATTGATTGGGAGGATGCTCTGGTGCAGCACGGCTATATAGTGGTGGACTGCGACCCAAGGGGTACGGGCTTCCGCTCGGCAGATTTCAAGAAGAGCACCTACGGCATTATGGGTAGACTCGAAACCGAAGACCAGATTGCCTTTGCAGAGTATGTCAAGACACTGCCCTTTGTGGATGGCGAGAGGGTAGGCGTTTATGGTTGGAGTTACGGAGGCTTTATGGCTCTTAACTGCATCCTCAAAGGTGCCGACACCTTCAAGATGGCAATCTCGGTGGCTCCTGTTACCTCGTGGCGTTACTACGACTCGGTCTATACCGAAAGGGTTAACGGTCTGCCCCAGACCAATGCTGAGGGTTATGACGAGCCATCGCCCATTGGCTATGCCGCAAACCTCAAAGGTAAACTGCTGTTGATGCACGGCACTGCTGACGACAATGTACACATTCAGAACGCCTACGCTATGGTGCACGAGTTTGTTAAGGCCGGAAAACAGATTGATATGATGATTTATACCGATGATAACCACTCAATGATGCCCTACGGAAAGGTAAATGTCAGGGAGAAAATGGTGGAGTATTGTTTGGAAAATTTGTAATATAGAAAGAGTATATGAAGAGAAAATTTTTCTTGTTGTGCGCTCTGCTTGTGGGCTTTGTGGCTGCGGGCGAGGCACAGAACGTCAGAGGTGTTGTGCGTGATACAAATGGCGAGGTACTGATTGGTGCGAGCGTCTATTGGGAGGGTACAACCGTAGGTACGGCTACTGATGTGGACGGAACCTATGAGCTCTACCGCGTGAAGGGACACCCACGCCTTGTGGCAGCCTATCTTGGCTATATGGACTCCGTGCAGGAGGTTGCAGAGGGTGTAAAGGAGGTTGATTTTACCCTCTCTAATGGCGTTGGCATTGAGGAGATTGTTGTTGAGGGTGTGGCTAATAACAAGATTCGCCAGAGTAGTATGATGGTGGGCGAGAATATCAGCTTTGCGGGCTTGTGTAAGATGGCTTGCTGTAACTTGGCAGAGAGTTTCGAGAACTCGGCAGCCGTTACGGTGGGTTATAGCGATGCTGTGAGCGGTAGTCGCCAAATCAAGATGCTCGGTCTGGCAGGTACCTACACCCAAATCCTCGATGAGAACCGCCCCATAATGCGTGGTATAGGCTCGCCCTATGGTCTGAACTATACCCCAGGTATGTGGCTCAACTCGATTCAGGTGTCGAAGGGTATCGCCTCGGTTACGGCAGGTCACGAGGCTATGACAGGACAGATTAACCTCGAATACCGCAAACCTACCGACGAGGAGAAATTCTTCCTCAACCTCTACTTCGACAACGAACTCAAACCAGAGGTCAATATCGCAATGCCCTTTGCGTTTGACAAGGATAAAAGACTGACAACCAATATCTTGCTCCACTATTCGGGCGACACTCAACCTATGGACCACAATGGTGATGGCTTCCGCGACCTGCCTATGGCTCAGCAGTTCAACATTGCCAACCGCTGGCTCTATCAGGCTGATGGCGGCACGCAGTGGCGTTGGGGTTGGAGGTTTGTGAATGAAAACCGCGTGGGTGGCGATATGGAGTATAGCCCCGAACGCTACGACCAGATGGTGAGCGAGAAACAAATATACGGCTCTGAGATTAAGAATAGGGGACTGAATGCCTACTTCAAGGTAGGTAAGCCCGTAGGTGCTGCTGTGTGGGATGACGAGGCTCAGGAGGAGAAACGTTCGAGTCTGGCTTTTGTGATGGATGTTGATGCGTTCAATATGGACTCTTACTTCGGTCTGAATACTTATCAGGGCAGTGAGGCGTCTATGTGGGGCAACCTCTTCTATCAGCACTACTTCTCGGGTCGCTCCTCGCTGACTGCGGGTGGCTCGATGTGGACACGCATCATAGGCGAAGAGGTGTTGCAGATGGGGCAGAACATCAAAAATGATGTAGAGATGTTGGAGCCTGGTCTGTTTGCCGAGTATACCTATGCCATTAAGGATAAATTCTCCATCGTAGCAGGTCTGAGGGGTGACTTGATGACAACTCCGCTTGCCAATGGCGGCGTGGATGGCGATGGCGGTTTTGATAGTGAAATTCTGCTCACACCCCGTATGCACCTGCGTTATAACTTTACCGAACAGACCGTACTGAGGGCTTCGGCAGGCTTGGGCTCGCGTAAGGTTATGCCATTTACGGACAACATTTGGATGCTCGCAACGGGTCGCCAGATTGTAAATAACATTGAGGTAGGTAAGGATTTGGAGCAGGCGGCAACCTTTGGCGGTAGCCTTAGCCACACGCTGAGCCTTGTGGGCTACAACGATATGACTGTGAGTGTCGATTTCTTCCGCACACAATTCAGCAACACCGTTTATGCCGACCAAGAGTGGGCAGACGGCACCATCCGCCTCTACAATACCGACCTCCCCTCGTGGGCAAATAACTACCAAATTGACGTGCAGTGGACCCCTGCCGAGGGTTTGGATATCTTCACAACCTTCCGCTATACCGACTCGCGTGTAACGCTCGAAAGGGATGGCAGCAAGATGCTTGTAGACCGCCCGCTGGTTGGTAAGTTCAAAGGTCTTGTGAATGTGCAGTACGCTACCAAGTTCCGCCGTTGGGTATTCGACTTTACGGCACAGCTTAATGGTCCTATGCGTTTGCCCGCATTGGATGGTAATGTTGCCGCTGCGGAGTACTCGCCCGTCTATCCGATGTTCTACGGTCAGGTGAGCCACCGCGTGGGTCAGTGGGATATCTATGTGGGTTGCGAGAATATCCTCAACTATATGCAGATGGATCCCATTGTGGGCATCGACAAACCCTTCTCGCCCGACTTCAACTCGTCGGTGGTTTGGGGTCCTCTGATGGGACGCAAATTCTATATCGGTGCAAGGTTTAACCTCTACTAATAGAACGAATTATAACTAAAAATAATACCAAAAGCTATGAAGAAAATTTTGATCCTTTTGCTGGCTCTCACAATGGGCGTTGGCGTTTCTTCCGCACAGGAGAAAACACAGAAAAAGAGCGAAACAGTAACCTTCCAGACCGACCTCGACTGCGAGAACTGCGCAAAGAAGATTCTCAACGTCATTCCCTTCAAAAAGGGTGTTAAGGATTGCGTTGTGGATGTTGCTACCAAGACAGTAGAGGTTACTTTTGATCCCCGAAAGACCGATGCTGCAAAGTTGGAGGCTGAACTCAAAAAAATTGACGTAAACGTAGTGAAACCAAGCGAGTGCAACGGCACTTGCGCAGGTGCTTGTGTTGGCGAGCATACCAAAAATGACGCTTGCTGTGATGGTCACGACCACAATCACAATCACAATCACGACCACGCACACTAATAACACTCCGAGAATATGAAAAACGCGATTGTAATGGCTGTGGCAGCCGCTATGGTGCTGTCCGTTTCGTGCGCTCCCAAGGAGCCTGCAACGCCCAAGGTTTATATGACTACCGACATCTCGCCCGAAGGACTTGTGAGAGTCTATGAGGCTCTGGGTGTGGATTTCGAGGGTAAGGTTGCAGTGAAAATCTCCACCGGCGAGCGTGGCGGTCACAACTTCCTGAGTGCTGACCTTATCAAAGACCTTGTGCAGAAGGTTGATGGTACTATCGTGGAGTGCAATGTGGCATATCCGGGTGCCCGCTACTCCAACGAGGAGCATTGGAATACCATTAAGGCTCACGGATTCTACGACATTGCTCCCTGCGATATTATGGACGAGGAGGGCGAGATGCGTATTGCCGTGCAGGATACCACTCACATTAAATTCAACATTGTGGGTGACCACCTCGACAACTACGATTGGATGCTCAATCTCGCACACTTCAAAGGTCACGCAATGGGTGGCTTTGGCGGTGTACTGAAAAACCAATCCATTGGCGTGGCTTCGTCCAATGGTAAGGCTTATATCCACTCGGCAGGCAAGGTGGAGACCAAAGAGGAGCTTTGGGCAGGCATCGGTCAGACCGAGCAGGACCACTTCTTGGAGGCTATGGCTGCTGCGGCTCAGTCTATCCACGAGTACTATGGCGGCAAGATGGTCTATATCAACGTGATGAACAACCTCTCGGTAGACTGCGACTGCAATGCGCACCCCGCAGATCCCGAGATGGGCGATATCGGTATCTTGGCATCCTTGGACCCCGTAGCCCTCGACCAGGCTTGCGTGGATTTGGTCTTTGAGTACCCTTCGAGCGAGGGCGATGACGCTGCTGCACTCATCGAGCGCATCAACTCGCGCCACGGTGTACACATCATCGAGCACGCCGAGAAAATCGGTCTTGGCTCACGCACCTACCAGCTCGTGAACATTGATTAGGGACTGAATAATTAGCTCTATAAAAAAGACCAATATTTTGTTGGTCTTTTTTTGTCTTGAATAGTTGGAAAAGTAAATCACCAATAAAATAGCACATTTGGTTGTGTTGGCTCAAATTAATATTGTTTTTTGATTATAAATAACATATCTTTGTAACGTAAGTAACGGTTGTTATTTACATTGTAAATATTAGGAAGCGTTATGCTTATCTTGTGACTTGGAAACCTGAGAAATTTCATAAGTAAACACAAAGGTGGCATAGTGGTTCCCGCGTTTTTGCGTGGGCTGCTATATCTATATCATCGTGTTTACGGGTTTTCTCAGGACCCCCAAGTTGGATGTGTAGGCATTTGTGGCTCCACGCTTCTTGTTTAATTTTTAATACGCTATTGGGGTCGCTGGCGTAGTAAATAGTTATGAAAATAAAACTATTGACCGTCTTGGGGATGGTGATGGGTCTGTCGGCTTGCTCATCAACATATCTGACGGTAACAGATGTGTCGTATGTGTCCCTTAAAAACAAACATTCAACTCAAAATGAGGCGAAAACAATCTCTATTAAACACAACATTGATGAAAAAGGTACATTGGAGGTCGAAGTGTTTAATAGATCTAATGAAATTATGACCATTGATCGCACGAAATCGTTTGTTGTTATTGGTGGAGTTTCTACTTCGTTTTATGATCCAACCATTAAAACCACAACTCATCAAACGAGTTCTAGTAATACGCGGGGTGCTACGGTAAATGCGGGCTCAGTAGCGAATGCATTAGGGGCACCTTCGGCGGTTACACAAATCCTTAGAGGGGTGAATGTTGGTGGCTCATCAACATCGGGTTCGTCAACTACTAAAACAGAGTATAATATAGACCAACCTATGGTTTCTATTGCCCCCAATGGTGGAATAGATATGGGAAGAATGTTCGGAGTAGGTGTTAATGGCTCGTTTCTTAGTGAGCTTTCGGTATCCAATACAGCACATAAGGATATTATAATGCCAGCCATTTCATACGATGATTCTCCTATTAAATTCAGCGTTGTGATTACATATTCTTTGGATGATGGGAAGAGTTGGAATAAAATAGTTTCTGAATACTATGTAAATGCACTAATTCAAACCTATGTTCGCAAAAAAGGAGAAGTAAATGATGCACTTCGTAGAGTCATGAACTCTTCCGATAAAATTTTTACCGATAGTTGGTCGCTTCTATATTTTAATGTGTACTCTCTTGGATATATGCAATCCCCTGAAAAGAAGAAGTATACCAATAGTATAGATGCGTATTTGATTAATAACCTTTGGCACAATAAATAGTTATGAAAAAGATTTATATAATTCTTGTATTTGTTTTGGCGGTATTCTTACCTTCGTGTTCACCTGTCCACACTCTTACAATAAAAGGAGAACCCGGTAGTGTGATTTCATCAAAGCCTACTATTGATAATGAAGTTCTCGGAACTATTAATAATAGTGGAACGACAACTATTGAACTTACTAGGAAACATTATCAACCATTTTTGTTTTCTATAAACCCTGAAACACAAAAGGCAATTCCGTTTGCATTGGACTTTCAGGAGGATATGAGCAAACGAACAACTGAAAGAATAGTAGTGGCAGGTGCTATAATAAGTCTTCCAATTTTTTTGGTTGGGTTAATTGGGCAGTCTCCTGCAATGTCTGTGGTGGGAGCATTAACACTTTCTTGCTGTCCTGCCGTAGGGTGGGTAAATCAACAGGATGACATTATGGATAAGTACTCTTATTCATCAAAACAAGTAACTAATGAGGATTTGAATGTTCGATAGATTTGTGTGATGTTTCGAGATAACTCCCAAGAAGTCCCCCTTTCTCAAAGGGGGATTTAGGAGGAATGTAAAAATAGGATCTGATTATTCGGCTCCACAAAAAAAGAGAGAAACAATGTTTTTTCTTTTTTTGTGGGGCTGGGGGGAGGCGGAGCCCCGGCCAAAAAGTCTCCCC
>JAZSAY010000037.1:0-2007 GCA_045602145.1 Tidjanibacter sp. | reverse complement strand
AGGATGAACATCCACACACCACCGCCGGGGTTACCAACGCCAAACAGACCGAAGCGAAGCACCCAAGTCACCATAGCCATAAGCATAACCTTCTTGATGCCGAAACGCTGCAAGCAGAAGGGAATCAGCAGGATGCAGAGTGTCTCGCTCACCTGCGAGAGCGAAATGAGCATATTGGAGTGCTGCACGCCAAAGGTGTTGGCATACTCGGGGATAGCCTCGAAGCTGCCGAGGAAGGGGTTTGCAAAGCCGTTGGTAATCTGCAACGATACGCCGAGGAGCATCGAGAAGATGAAGAAGATAGCCATCTTCTTCTCCTTGAAGAGTCGGAAAGCGTCGAGACCCAGCGTCTGCACGAGGGATTTTTTGTCCACGTTCTTATTCACGGGGCAGTTGGGCAGGGTTAGTGCGTAGAGGCAGAATACCAGACCGATAGCGCCCGAGAAGGCGAGCTGTTTGGCATTAGTCTGGAAGCCCAAAAAGTCCGTAAGAAGCATTGCGCAGATGAAACCGATGGTACCAAATACGCGGATTGGGGGGAAGTGTTTGACAGTATCCAAGCCTGCACCATTGAGTGCGCTGTAAGCTACCGAGTTGGTGAGCGCGATGGTGGGCATAAAGAATGCCACACTAATCGAGTAGAGCGTGAAGAGTGTGCCAAAGGCAGGCTCCGCAGCCGAAAGACCATACATACCTGCTGCCAACATCGCAGCACCTGCCAAACCGTGGCAAAGGCTCAGCACCTTCTGTGCTGGAATCCAGCGGTCGGCAACAATACCCACGAGTGCGGGCATAAAAATCGAAACTACTCCCTGCATCGCGTAGAACCAACCAATGTTCTCTGCCATACCTGCGCCTGCGAGGTAGCGACCCATACTCGTGAGGTAGGCGCCCCAAACGGCAAATTGCAGGAAGTTCATAATAATCAACCTGATTTTCAGTTTCATAGATAAAAGAGTTTTATAAAGTTTACGTTAATTTTTTGCTCACTGCATTCGCAAATATACAAAGAATATGTATATTTGTATTCAACCCAAAGAAGATTTTTGACCTATGAGGCGATTTTTGATAATGGTGGCAGCACTCTTTGGAGCATTGTTGTTTGCTCCCCAGAGTGCCGTGGCAAAGAGATACACCCCCAAGACGGTTCCCAATGTGCAGGCCGAGGACTACCGCCGTTTTGTGAGCAACCCCGACGGCATACTCTCCAATGAGGCGGTCTACCAGATAGATACCACCCTCCTGAGGCTCAAAGAGGAGCGCATTGCAGAGGTGGCTGTGGTGGCGGTGAATGAGATTGGTATGTTCGACGAGCCGAGGGAGTTTGCCACCGAACTTTTCCGCCATTGGGGCATAGGCGAGAAGGGACGCGACAATGGCTTGTTGGTTCTGTTGGTGCTCGATGACGGAGCCATAGAGATAGAGGTGGGCTACGGATTGGAGGGTACGCTGCCCGACGCTCTGTGCAAGCGTATCATAGAGCGCATTATGATTCCCCGCTTCAAGGCAGACGACTTCGATGGCGGTATGAGAGAGGGTGTGGCGGCTCTTGCGAGCGTGCTTGCAACTTCCCAGGTGCCTGAAAACCTCACTGCCGAAGAGGATGATGACTCCCTTGTAGGTCTTGCCATATTTATTGGTACGGCGATAGTGTTCTTCGCCCTCATCGTGCTGCTCTTGCACCTTTATAGCCGTTGCCCCAAGTGCAAGAAGGGCACTCTGGTGCGCACTCCCGACCGTGTGGAGATAGAGAAAAACTCCTTCCAGAAGATATACAAAGTCGCCTTCAAGTGCAATAAGTGCGGGCATATCGTTTGGCGCAACGAGGCGGACGACATTTCGGGCGGCTCGGGCGGCTCGGGCGGAGGTCCCATCATTATGGGCGGCGGTGGCTTCGGACGAGGCGGTGGCTTTGGTGGCGGCTTCGGCGGCGGATTTAGTGGAGGTGGTGGTGCCGGCGGTCGATTTTAGCGAGTGTGCCTTGTGGGCGGCTGATTTCTGTGGGCG
>JAZSAY010000036.1:0-37081 GCA_045602145.1 Tidjanibacter sp. | reverse complement strand
GGGTCTAACGTCTAACGTCTAACGTCAATAGTTCTAAGGCTTATAATGCGCGTAGGGCATATGGGAGTTGTGGGAGGAGTGAGAGATATGGGAGTTCCGAAGCCACTCCTAAGCAAGGCGGTAGGTAGTACTACGATTGGTTGGTGCACGAAAAGTTTTTGGTAGCACCTTTTTACAAAAAGGTGCGAAAAAAGAAAAGACAAACTTAAAAAATAAAGCTATGAAAAACAAAGGATTATGGATTGTATTGGCTGTTGTGGCAGTCGTTGTTGTGTGGGGCGTTTCGACCTACAATGGTTTTGTTACCCGCAGTGAGAAGGTGGACAATGCTTGGAGTCAAGTGGAGAATCAGTATCAGCGCAGGCTTGACCTCATTCCCAACCTTGTGAACACCGTCAAGGGTTATGCGGCTCACGAGCAGCAGACCTTCGAGCAGGTTGTTGAGGCGAGGGCCAAGGCTACGCAGGTTGTAGTGGATGCCGAGAGGCTTACTGCCGAGCAGTTGGCGGAGTATAACGAGGCTCAGGGTGCTGTGGGTGCTGCTTTGGGCAGGCTTATGGCTATTGGCGAGGCATACCCCGAGCTGAAAGCAAGCAACAATTTTATGGAGTTGCAGGCTCAGTTGGAGGGCACCGAAAACCGCATTGCTGTTGCCCGTAAGGACTTCAACGAGGCTGTGAAGGCTTACAACATCAAGACCAAACGCTTCCCCTCGAACCTCATCGCCAATATGTTCGGCTATGAGGCAAAGGCATATTTCGAGAGCATCAAAGGTGCTGAGAGTGCTCCTGCCGTAGAGTTCTAAGGCGAGCACATCTCGCACCGCATCTGCTGCGTTACGCTCGGTCTCGGAATGCTCATTTGCGCAGAGCAAACTCCGCTTCCTCGCCCTTCGCAAGCCTTGCATCTGCGGCACGATATGCACTCGCTGGGATTGGGGTCTAACGTCTAACGTCTAACGTCAATAGTCCTAAGGCTTATATGGCTTATAAGGCATATAGGGCTTATGGGAGATATGGGAGGACTGAGAGATATGGGATAAACCCACAACCATATCCCTCCCCTAAGTTAGGGGAGGGTCCGCGAAGCGGGGGAGAGGTCTGTACTGCTCCCCTAAGTTAGGGGCGCTGTCACGGAGCGACCGAAGGGGTCTGTCCGTCTTGCCACGACTTGTCGCAGACAAGGCGGTTGGCATCTACCATTCCTGTTTTTCCTATTCTTCTTGTCCTTCCTGTTTTTTGCAGGAGTGACAGGAATAACAGGAGTAACAGGAGTGACAGGAGCGATAGGAGAAACAGGGGAGTTTGAGAGGAGTTTTTTTCGGGGAGGTGTGAGGCTCTCCGAAGGAGAGAGGCAGACGAAATGGTAGCCCTCTCAAACTTGTTTGAAAGAGGGCTGGCAGTTCGACTGCTAATCTGCCTGCAAAGGCAGCCACACCTCACCGCAAAGGCTACACTAAAAGTTTTTGGCAGCACCTTTTTACAAAAAGGTGCGAAAAAGAAATCGCAAAATGAAAAGCGCAGAAAAAAAGGTTGAGAAATTTTCTCAACCTTTTTTGTTTCTGAAATTCTCGCACGTTATGGCGGTAGCGATGGCAACGTTGAGCGATTCGCTGCCGTGGCGGTCGGTGGGGTAGGGTGGTATGAAGAGTTTGTGCTCCACCAGAGCCTGCACTGCGGGGCTTACGCCCTTGCCCTCATTACCCATTATTATCACTCCTCCACGACTGAGGGGTGCGGTGTGTATGTCTTTGCCATCGAGTGTTGTGGCATAGGTGGGTATCCCTTTTGTGCGCACAATGCCGAGCCACTCGGGGAGGTCGCAATAGTGCACCTCCACACGCAGGAGAGCCCCCATTGTTGCTTGTACGACCTTTGGTGCGAAACAGTCGGCGGTGGTGGGCGAACATACTATGCGCCTTATGCCGTACCAATCGGCTGTGCGTATTATGGTGCCCAGATTGCCGGGGTCTTGCACCTCGTCGAGTGCTATGACCAACTCTTCTGCACTTGGCACAAAAGCTTTGCGTTTGGGCAGCCTTACGAGTGCGAGTGAGCGTGGTGCGCTTTTGAGTGCCGAAAGACGCTCAATTTCCTTAGGACTTACCACCTCTGCTTGCGATGAGGATACCTTGCTTCCATCGGTCACAAAGAGTCGCTCGATGTGCCACTCGGGGTTGGCGATAATCTCGCCCACGAGTTTGTCGCCCTCGGCAACAAAGAGTCCGTGCTGGGTGCGTGAGTGCTTGTCCGCGAGCGAGCGCACGAGTTGAAAATCTGCCTTTGTTACCATATATTATTTGCCGAATGTTAGGTTCTGAAAATCCAATACCAGGAGCACCATCGCTAAGACACCTACGCCTATGGCTTTGGTGTCGGGCAGGAGCGTGGGGGTATGGAGTGCGCCCGCCTTGCCTGCGGTAGCCTCCTCGCCCGCGTAGCCTACGCCCAAACGATAGAAGAGCGAGGGGTAACGCTCGGTGTAGTAGCCGAAATCCTCGCCCGTGGGGCGCATACCGAGCTCCACGACCTCGAAGAGTCCACCTAAAATATCCTTTGCACTCTGGGCGATCAAAGGGGTGTTGTAGACCGATGGGTAGCCACTGCCAAAGTTATTCTCTATGTCAATGCCATACACACTCGAAAGACCATCGCACACACTATCTATGCGCATTTTGAGCTCCTCTCTCCACGCCTCGTCGAAGGTGCGCATCGTGCCCTCCAAGCGCACCTCGTTGGGTACTACGTTGGTGGCACCTGCCGCCTCAATTTTGCCTATGGAGAGTATGGTTTGCCCCACACCCTCGGGTGCTGTGGCGGGAAGTCGATAGAGTTCCTCGATGAGTCGAGCAGTGGGTAGTATGGGGTCTATGATTTTTTCGCGCAACGCTGCGTGACCTCCCTTGCCCTCAATCTTGAAGTGCAACTCGTCGCACGCTGCCATATATTGCCCCTCGCAGATGCCGAGTGTGCCCGTAGGTAGTGTGGGCTCTATGTGATTACCCACCACAGCCACCACCTCGTAGCCCTCGAAGGGTTTTTCGTCTAAGACAATCTTTGCACCCCC
This sequence comes from Tidjanibacter sp., assembly GCA_045602145.1. Lineage (GTDB taxonomy): Bacteria > Bacteroidota > Bacteroidia > Bacteroidales > Rikenellaceae > Tidjanibacter. Next base: position 34,015 of record JAZSAY010000036.1, on the reverse strand, counting down.
CGGGTTGAGCTCCTCGCCGGGTTGGAAGAGTCCGAAGACGGTGCAACCCAGCTCCTCGCGGTGGCGGTTGAGGTAGCCGAGTGTGCCGAGCAGTATGGTCGTGTGCATATCGTGACCGCAAGCGTGCATCACACCCTCGCGCTCCGAGGCATAGGGTACCTCGTTTGCTTCGTTGATGGGTAGTGCATCCATATCCGCCCTCAGGACTATCGCCCTGCGAAGGTTGGCGCCCTCTGCTGTGCCCTCAATCTTTGCCAAAATGCCTGTCCAGGCTATGGAGCGATGCTCTATAGCCTCGCCCCTCAGGTGGAGCGATATGCGCTCGGCAGTCTGCCACTCCTCGAAGGAGAGCTCGGGGTGGGAGTGGAGGTCGTAGTAGGTGGAGAGCAGTCTGAGATACTCGCCCAGAACCTCCTCGGTTATCTTGTTAATGTCCTTATACATACGCGCTTGTGCGGTTACTTCTCGACGATTTCTACCTGATATATCTTGTTCCAATTCTTGCCCGTGAGCCAGAGGCGACCCGTAGCCTTGTCGTAGGCTATGCCATTGAGAACATCGGTGTTGTAGCTCACATCATTGGGCGACTGCAAGCCCGCAAGGTCAATAACTCCCACCACCTTGCCACTTGCAGGGTCTATGCGCACGATGTTGTCGGAGAGATAGACGTTTGCCCAAATCTCGCCATCGACCCATTCGAGCTCGTTGAGGTTCTGCACCTTCCTGCCGCCGAGCGTCACATCGAAGGAGCCGAGGGGCTTAAAGGTTGTGGCATCGCGCAGAGTTATGGTGTGTGTGCCATTGCTCATATAGAGCACCTTGCCGTCGGTGGTAAGACCCCAACCCTCGCCCTTGTAGTCAAATTCGCCCACCTTGCGTAGCGTCTGGCGGTCATAGACAAAGGCCTTGCCCTTGCGCCAAGTGAGTTGGTAGACCTTCTCGCCGAGGAGGGTTATGCCCTCGCCAAAGTAGGAGCGAGAGAGTGCCACCTCCCTTTGGGCTGCACCACCCGATGTGGGCTCGTAGTATTTGAGTACCGAGGAGCCATAACCTCCCGTACCCTCCCAAAACAGCCCGTCGGCATACTCAAAGCCCTGCGTATAGTCCGAGGTGGAGTGGGGTAGTTCGGCGATGGTGCGAAAGGTGTAGTATTTCAGCGCCGAGGGCTGTTGCTGCGTGGCTGAGGGGCGCTTTTGTGCCTTGTTGCCACACCCACAAGCCATAGCCGAGAGAGCGAAAATTAGTATTGTGAGTCTATATTTCATAAAAAAGATGCATCATATGATTACAAAGATACTAATTTTTGGTATATTTGTGGCAAATAAACCATAAAAACCTTTTTCCCTATGCTTACATTGAAGCAATTGCGCGATGACAAAGAGTTTGCCATCAGCCGTCTTGCCGTTAAAGGCGTCGATGCACGCGAGGCAATAGACCGCATCATCGCCCTCGATGACGCTCGCAAAGAGCAACAACAAAAATTGGACAAAAACTTGGCAGAGCAGAATGCTGCTGCCAAACAGATAGGCGCACTCTTCGCTCAGGGTAAACGCGAAGAGGCTGAGGCTATTAAGGCTCACGCTACCTCTCTCAAAGAGGAGAGCCGCGAACTCGAAGCAGCTATGAAGCAGACCATCGAAAGCCTCAATGCCGAGATAGTACTGCTCCCCAACTTCCCCGCAGCCATTGTGCCCGAGGGTAGGAGTGCCGAGGATAATGTGGTGGTTAAGCAGGGTGGCGAGATACCCACTCTCGGCGAAGGTGCACTGCCCCACTGGGAACTCGCATCAAAGTACGACATCATCGACTTTGAGTTGGGCGTGAAACTTACCGGTGCAGGCTTCCCCGTCTATAAGGGCAAAGGTGCCGCCTTGCAGCGTGCCTTGATTACTTACTTCCTCGACCAGAATACCCAGGCAGGTTACTTGGAGGTGCTGCCCCCCATTATGGTAAACGAGGCTTCGGGCTTCGGTACGGGTCAGCTGCCCGACAAGGAGGGACAGATGTATCACGCGACGCTCGACAACTTCTATATGGTCCCCACTGCCGAGGTGCCCGTAACCAACATCTACCGAGATAGTATCGTAGACGAGCGCGACCTTCCCATCCGCCTTACAGCCTATACACCCTGTTTCCGCCGCGAGGCAGGCTCCTATGGCAAGGATGTGCGCGGTCTGAACCGTCTGCACCAGTTCGACAAGGTGGAGATTGTGCGCATCAACCATCCCGATAGTTCCTATGAGGCTCTCGACCAGATGGTGGCTCACGTTGAAAAACTCGTGTCGGCACTCGGTCTGCCCTACCGCATCGTAAGGCTTTGTGGTGGTGATATGAGTTTCACTTCGGCTCTGACCTACGACTTCGAGGTCTACTCGGCAGCGCAGGGCAGGTGGCTCGAAGTGTCGAGTGTGTCGAACTTTGAGTCGTTCCAGGCAAACCGTCTGAAACTTCGCTACCGCACCGAGAACAAAAAGACCAACCTCTGCCACACTCTCAATGGCTCCTCGCTCGCACTGCCCCGCATCGTGGCTGCGCTCTTGGAGAACAACCAGACTCCCGAGGGTATTGTAGTCCCTGAGGTGCTTCGCCCCTACTTGGGCTTCGATATTATTGCGGGCAAATAGTTGAGAAATACCTATCATTTGGTAGGGTTTGTGTAAAATAAAATTGGGCAAAGGGTGTCAGGTAACAAAAAATGATTATCTTTGTGCTACCAAGAAGACAACAATTACATTAAACTTTTTTAACAAATAAGAAGACTATGGCTTACAAAATTGATCCCGACAAATGTGTAGCTTGTGGTAGCTGCATTGGCGAGTGCCCCGTAGAGGCTATTTCGGCTGGTGACGTTTATGTTATCGACGCTGACACCTGCATCGAGTGCGGTAGTTGCGCGGATGTTTGTCCTAACGAGGCAATCTCCCTGTAAAAAATGCATCTAAGCGGCGTCTTTGGCGTTGCACTGCGACAAATCCCCTCCTCATTTACGCTCAGTAAACTGCGGAGGGGATTTTCTTGTGCGCCTAAAATCCACTCGCTTATATGCATTTTTACCGCTTCCGAAAGTAAACTGCGGAGCCCGCTTTCTTGTGTGCCTTGTACTCGCCTCGCGCTATGCACTAATTCTTTTTTGTAGATGGGAAATCCCGGCACAAAAGGGGCGTTACGCCCCCGCCTAAAATCCACTCGCTTATATGCATTTTTTGGTCTAACGTCTAACGTCTAACGTCTAACGTCTAACGTCGATAGTCCTAAGGCTTATAAGGCTTATAGGGCTTATAGGAGATTAATGACCTTAACGCCCTTTCTCCCATATCTCCCATATCTCCCATATCTCTCATACCTCTCGCAGCCCTTGTCAGTCGCCCTCAGCATCCATTTGTAGAGGAAATGTTAAGTTTTTGTTACGCCCATTTTAAGTTTGTGTTAATTAAAACATAGTGGTGTTGGTCGCTCTGAAAAAGAGATTACATTTGTGCGTCGAAAACTGCCTAATAAATTAAAAAACAGTATAGATGTCAGTAATTTACACTTTCGCCGTAGTAGTCTTGATGCTCTTGGCTATCGGCGGTCTTTATGTAGGTGTGTCGAATGATGCCGTAAACTTCCTGAACTCGGCTATCGGCTCCAAAGCTGCACCCAAAAAAGTAATCCTCACTATTGCCTCTATCGGTATCGTCATCGGTGCGCTCACTTCGAGCGGTATGATGGAGGTGGCTCGTAGTGGCGTTTACTATCCCGAGTTCTTCACGTTCCACGAGGTGATGATTCTCTTCCTCGGTGTGATGTTCGCGAACGTGATTCTGCTCGATGTGTTCAACAGTTTGGGTCTGCCCACCTCTACTACCGTAGCCCTTGTGTTTGGTCTGCTCGGCTCGGCTATCGCTGTGAGCATCACCAAGGAGCCCATTATTGGCGCAGATGGCAACCCCGAAACACTCATCAACTCGGGCAAGGCTCTGGCGATGATTGCCGCAATTCTCCTCTCGGTAGTATTGGCATTCATAACAGGTACGGTGCTGATGTTCCTCAGTCGTCTGCTCTTTACATTCCGCTACCATAAGCAACTCAAACGCTGGGGCGCTCTCTGGTGCGGTGTGGCTTTCACAATCATTGTCTATTTTGCACTCATCAAAGGTCTGAAATCGTCGGGCTTGGCAGTGGACCTGGTGGCATACATCAGCGACCACACAATGCTCTGCCTGCTGATTGTCTTTGCGGCAAGTTCGCTTCTGATGTTCTTGTTGCAGACTTTGAAGGTCAATATCCTCAAAATCACCATCCTTGCAGGTACCTTCTCGCTGGCTTTGGCATTTGCGGGTAACGACCTTGTGAACTTCATCGGCGTACCTTTGGCAGGTCTTGACTCGTGGAAAATTGCTCAGCAGACCGGCAATCCCGATATGCTGATGGGCGCACTCAACAATCCCGTTAAGGCAGACACCATTTTCCTCGTTTTGGCAGGTGCGATAATGATTTTTACACTCTGGACTTCCAAGAAAACCCAGAATGTGAGCGATACCGAACTTAGCCTCTCCTCCACTCAGGATGATGGCGCAGAGAAATTCGGTTCGTCGGCTTTCTCGCGTGCTATTGTGCGTGTGGCTGTTAGTTGCAGCCGCTGGTTTGAGGACCACACCCCCAAGAAGATGCGCTCCGCTGTGGCTCGCCGCTTCGAGGCTCCTTCGGCAACCGAGTTGGGCGATGATTATGGACAGTACGACCTTATTCGTGCAGCCGTAAACCTCACCGCAGGCTCAATGCTTATTATCATAGGTACATCGTTGCAGTTGCCCCTCTCGACCACCTACGTTACCTTTATGGTGGCTATGGGTTCGTCGCTTGCCGACAAGGCGTGGGGACGTGAGAGTGCTGTGTACCGCATCACGGGCGTGATTACTGTCGTTGCAGGTTGGTTCCTTACCGGTCTGGCAGCATTCGTACTCTCGATCGTTATAACTCTCTTACTCTACTGGGGTGGTATGGTTGCAATTGTGCTCATCTCTATCTTGTGCGTCTATATGATTATTCCCAAGAAGAAAAAAGGCGCAAAAGAGGAGGCTGCCACTGTTCAGGTGGCTCTTGCAAACGATGAGAACGAGGTGCTCAGCAGCGCAGTAGTAGAGGTGTGCCAGACTATGCAGACCACTACCGACATCTACGCACAGACCATCGCTGCCGTGCTCCGCGAGGACCGCAAGGCTCTGCGCTCGCTCGTGCGTCAGTCCAACGACCTCTTCTATGCGGCTCGTGAGAGGAAATATGCAATGTTGCCTACCCTCCACAAGTTCCACGAAGAGAACTACATCGACACCGGACACTACTACGTTCAGGTTGTGGACTACATCAGCGAGATGTGTAAGGCTCTGGTGCACATCACCCGTCCTTGCTTCGAGCACATCGACAACAACCACCGAGGTATGAGCGAGGAGCAGGTTGAGGACCTTACAACAATCAACAATTCCGTGTCGGAACTCTACTCGCGCATCAACGAGATGTTGCAGGCTAACGACTTCGCAAACATCGACCTCGTGCTTGCAATGCGTGACGATTTGTTCGACCTGATTGCTCAGGCTATCAAGAATCAGCTCCGCCGCATCCAGAACAACTCCACCTCCACCAAGGCGAGTATGCTCTATCTGACGATTCTCAACGAGACCAAGACTATGGTACTCCAAAGTCGCAACCTCTTGAAGTCGCAGAAGTATTTTATGGATGCACAGCGCACCGAGTCCAAGTAAATCGAAAAATAACGGGTGCTTTTCGCACCAAAATTCAGAGAGCGGCTTCCTCATTTGCGCCAAGCAAACTGCGGAGCCGCCCCTTCTTTTGGCACAAAACTCCCTCCGTTATTTTTCGATTTCTTTTGGACTCAGAGGCAGATGTTGGTCGGTAGAAATCCCTGCACAAAAGGGTCGTTACGACCCCGCCTTGCATCCATCTCACTCTATGGCTTTTTCGCATCAGTTTTGTCATCGAAATCCCTGCACAAAAGGGTCGTTACGACCCCGCCTTGTATTTATCTCGTTATATTGATTTTTCGCACTTTGCTTTGTCTAACGTCTAAGGTCTAACGTCAATAGTCCTAAGGCTTATGGGAGATATGGGAGCTATGGTAGGAGTGAGAGATATGGGATAAAACGAACCTCCACCCTGCAATCTCGCAAGGTGGAGGTCTTTGTTTGTGCCTGCCAAGCCGACATCTCTTGCGGGAGGGTGGCTTGGTGGTGCACCGTAATTGTAACGTCTATTCCGCTATCTTATTTGATTACCACATCGTCGTGGCTATTGAGCAGCAGCTGGTATTTCATATAGCCGCCGCTACTCGCACAATACTTACACAAGATGGCCGTCATATCCACAATGTCGCCATCGACGGGGATAGGCTCCAAGGCAAACCTCGAATAGCCACTCGTACGCACGATGAAGGGGTAGTCGTTGGAGTAGGCAAACAGTGCCGAGCCGTAGTAGGAGTTGCTCTTGCCGGCGGCGTTGTAGTAGCTGTAAGCCCACGTTGCGGGCAGACCCTCGGGGTGGTCGACGTGTGCGGGGTTGAGCTCGTAGCGACCCTGCTCGTCGGGCTCGCCCACAAAGGTGTAGGTGGTATAAACATCACCTATCTGCTCCAAGAACGATGGGTAGACGTCCGATGCCGAGTAGTAATAGTTGTCAATTGTACCCCAGATGCTCTCGATGCCCTCGAAGCGGCAGAGGGTGCCGAGGTACTGTTTGTCGTTGGCGATAATCTCTGCCACGTTGGAGGAGTTTACAACCAGAGTGTCGGTAGCGGTAAGACCTACCACCTCGCCGGGGAGAATCTTCTCGTCGATGATGGTCTGGATGTCGATGTAGCCGTTGGAGTACTTAGCCTCGGAGGATTTGCCACCCAGCGAGAGCATCCAGCGGTAGTTGCCAAGTTCGAGTCCGTCGCACTTAACGTAGATAATCTGACCGGGTTTGTAGAGGGTGTACATCGAACCCTTGCCGACCTTAATCTCTATACCGCCATCGGCAGGACCCTTGGCGTCTTGCAGGTAGATGGAGCGGTAGGTGTTGCCCAACTCATCAGAGCTGATGACTTTGGTTTTCAGGTAGACCTTATCGGGAATAGTCACCGACTTAACGTTGCTCGAAGGCTCGGGCATAACCGAGTAGAAATAGGTCTCCTTGAACTCGTTGACGGTCATATAGGTGTAGTCTTTACCCATCGAAGCGTCGGTTGCAGGCTCCTTTTTGGGGACGTTGTCCCACTGCTTCTCGCAAGCTGTGAGGGCTGCGAGTGCGAATACCATAAATATAATATACTTTTTCATATCGCTTGTTTGCTGTTAAGTTGGTTTAGAATCGGAAGTAGATATTAAGATAGTAGTTCGTACCATAGAGGTAGAAGTACTTCGACTCGAAGCGCGAGTAGCGGGTACCCGTAGTGGTCTCGTACTCGTCATCCGAGAAGAGTCGCATCTGCTCGAAACCGCCGGTCTTGCAGATGTTGTTCGTAAGGTTCTTAATCTCGAAGCTAAAACCAATCTGGTTGTTGCCTACATACCAAGTCTTGCCGATAGAGGCGTTGAAGATGAGAGCGGGTTTGAACCTCTCCTGTGCGGTGAGCAGTCTCAGCGAGCTCTCCTCGCCCGAGTAGGCTGCCAAGTCGATAATCTGCTCAGTAGTGCCTTCGAAGGTGCCGTCAATGAGGGTGCTGTCGATACGTCCGCTCATAGCACCGAGGGTGCGGTAGAGGGGGTTCATCGAGAGGTACATCTTGTCGAAGTACTCGGCGTCGAGCGAGAGGTAGATGTTATTGCCTGTGCGGTAGTTCAAACCGAGGCTCATAGCCACCTGGGGAGTGCTCTCGACCTTCATACCCTTCCAATATACCCTTGCGTTCTCAACCAATACGGCTGCGGTGTTGTCACGAGTCTGCGTGAAGTATGGGTTGGAGGTGTAGGTGTAGTCGCCGATGCTGGCAGCACCTTGCAGGCTCAAATCTGCCACGATGGGAATCTTGAAGCCCAGCTCCAAGCCATAGTAGCGGCTATCAATACCGCTGAGCGACATATTCGAGAAGGCTGCCCACACGTCGTCGTAGAAACTAATGAGCTTCGTCTGGTCCTTGATGGTGGTGTAGTAAACCGAAGCACGCAGCGACAACCAGGGAGCCTTGAAGGTGTATGCAGCGTCGAGGCTCAATACCTTCTCGGTGTCAAGACCGGGGGCTACGGTGTTGCGAGTGCGGGGCGACACGAAAGCGTCCTGGAAGTAGGGCGCGTTCTGCTGTGCCACAGCCGAGAGCTGCAAGCTGGTCGAACCTGTGGGCTCGTAGGTGAAGTTACCTTTCAGGTTGTAGCCGAAGAATTCGAGGTGTTTGCTGTCGCCAAGCGAGTTGTCGGCAAACAGACCCTTCTGATAAAGACCCTCGCGCCAGAAGGTGGTGTAGGAAGCCTCGCCTGCCAGAGCCAACTTGTAGTGACCAACCGAAAGGTTGTAGGCACCCCAGAGTTTACCCACTGTCGAGTGTGCGTAGTAGTCGTAGCCGTATTTCTCGCCCTCGCGAACGATGTAGTTGTCCGAGCGGCTCAAATCGTTGAGGGTCTTGCTGCGGTCGGCAGCGCCGTGAACGTCCCTCTCGGCAAAGTTGTCGATGTTCACCCAATAGTCGCCACCCAGCAGGTCTTTGATGGAGGTGTAGTACTCGGTGCGGTTGCGGCGGAAGTCTACGCCTCCCACAACGTTCATATACTTATTAATCGAGTGCTCAGCCTGCAATTTCAAGCGGAAATCCCTCTGGTCGGTGTGGCGCTCCGAGATGATGTAGCGCGAACGGTTGAGGTTGGCAACGCTCTGCTCCACATCCGTACCCTCGTAGTTCAGGGTGGGGCGGTCGCCGTTGGCAGCATTGGAGTTGTAGTTTACGTTGTAGAGTTTGTCGAAGTCGATATACATCATCTTCTCCTTGTTCTCCTGCCAAGCGGTGGCGAGCAACTGCTGGTGTGCGGGATCGCCCTTAGCGTACCAATAGCTGGGCAGGTTGCGGTAGTAGTCGGGACGGGGGTCGGCAGCCGAGTTCCAGTCGAGAGCCGAGTATCCGTTCTGACCAAAGCGGAAGAGCACAGCAGCGGTGATTTTGGTCTTGTCGTTGGGGGTGAAGAACCAGTTAGCCATTGCTACGGGCTCGTGGTAACTCCTCACGCGGGCATTGCGCAACTTGCCGTCCTGCATACCTACGTTGGGGTTGTACCAATAGCTGTCCACAAGGCTATAAGCCTCCTGAGTGGAAGCCATCTGTGCGCCCCTCTGGGTGGGAACACCAAAGAAGGTGAAGGAGAGTTGGTTGCGGCTGTTGATGCGTTTTTCGGCGGAGAAGAAGTATGCCCAAGCGTTGTAGGTCACACCCTCCACGAAGTCGTTACCTCCCAAGCGTGCCGACACGCTGGCTGCATAAGCCCAACCGTTGTCCTGCATACCGCTGGTGTAGGTTGCCATAACGCGGTGGCGGTACGAGCCGCTCGAAGTTACGAAGCTGGTACGCAGACCCTGACGCATCTGCGAGGCGCGAGCCAAGATGTTGGTCGTACCGTTAATGCCGCCCACGCCGCTGGTACCTACCGAGGTTGCGTAGGTTGCCTCCTGGTTGCGGGTGGCCTCGTTCAGACCGCTCCACAGCGACCAAGTGCCGTTACCGGTGTTTGCGTCGGTCATCTCCACGCCGTTGAGGTAGATGATCTCGGTGTTCTGGTCGTAACCACGGGTGCGGAACCTGAGGGGGCTGAACTTGTAGCCCGAGATGTTGTTGAAGACATCCTTCGATGCGCTCAGCGATACGGGAGTGGACTGCGACTCGTTCTCCAACTCGCTGTCGAACTCGGTAAAGTTGCCGTCGTCGAGCAGAAAGTCGCTATTTGCCTGCATATCGGGCGAGAGCGAGATGTAGTTGACGTCCTTGAACTCTTGGTCTACCTTTACATTGACGCTTGTCGACTGGAAACCCAGAGCCTCCACCTGGATGGTTACGAAGCCGAAGGGGATATCCGTAAAGGTAAACGAACCATCATTCGAGGTGGTCATCGTTTGGGTAGGCGAGGCGAGCAACCTTACTGTTGCCTGCTCGATGGGCTCACGTCCCACGCGAGATACAACCCTACCCGTAACAACACCCACATTCTCCTGCGCCATAGCGCTGCCCAAGAAGAGGGTGGTTACAAAAAGAATTGCCAAAAATACTCTTTTCATAAGTGTTTGTTAGTGTTTATTTTGATTTCTCTTTTTTCTATGCAAGTTTGAGCTACTTCACCAGATAGATGTAGACGGGCAAGTGGTCCGACCAGCCACCCTGGAAGTTGTTGCCAACATAAGTGCGCAGGGGGTAGCCCTTGTACTGACCCTCTTTCTGGAAGAGGAATTCGGGTTTGAAGATGTTGCCGTAGTACTCTGCCTTCTTGGGTTTCCACAATTCGAGTGTGCCTGCGGGAGCGTTTGCCACGTTCTCGCTCACTACGATATTGTCGAAGAGGTTCCACAGGTCGTTATAGACCAGCGTGCCGTAACCATCCTTGTGCATCTGCCAGAAGGGGTTGAACATATCGCCCGCTTGGAGTTTGTTCTTTTTGAGCTTTGCGCCGAGGAACTCCGAAACGCTCTTGTCGCCTGGGTCGTCGTTGAAGTCGCCCATAACGACTACCTTGATGTTGGGATTTTGCCTGCGTGCCTCGTCGCAGATGCCCTTAATCTGTGCTGCCAAGCCCTCGCGCAAGAATGCCGACGAGCTCTGACCGCCCCTACGGCTGGGCCAGTGGCTCACCAGGAACAAGAAGTCCTCGCCGTCAATCTTGCCCCACATTGTCAGCAGATCGCGGGTGCGGAAGTTCTCCCTTGCGCCGGGGATGTTTGCCTTGATGGACTTGCTGCCCTCGTATTGGAATTGGTCGGGGCGGTAGAAGAATGCCACATCCACACCACGAGCATCGGGACCGTCGTAGTGGCAAATCTGGTAGTTTGCAGGAAGGAGTTTGTCGAGCGATGCGATATCCTCCAACACGTTGCGGTTCTCCACCTCGCTCACACCAATAACGGTGGGGTAGGCTTTGTTGTGCTGAGCCACCGAGTAGAAGAGTTTTTCGAGGTTGTCGAGTTTCTTGTTGTACTTTGCCGAGTTCCACTGCTTGTTGCCGCTGGGGATAAACTCGGTGTCGTAGATTGTGGGATCCTGAATGGTGTCAAAGAGGTTCTCCACATTGTAGAACAATACGGTGTAGCGTTTGCTCTGTGCCGAAGTAGTTGTGAGTGACAAGAACATCGCCACTACCACACTCAAAATAACAATGTTGCGTTTCATATAATTTTGAATTTTGATTTTTGCATTTTTAATTTCTACATCCCCCAATCGCTGGCGTTGAAGGTATCCTTAGGTGCGTTGGGCACGTTGGGGAAGAAGGTGTGACCGGTAATCTCCTCCAACTCGCTGACGCTTATCATATGGCTACGCGAGGGTGTTACCATACCTATGGTATGAGGCGCATAGAAGGCCACACACTGCAACTCGCTCTCGGAGCAGTTCACAACCCACTTGCCCGAGTTGCCCCTCTTGGTACGCAGGAAGACCTTGTAGAAGTGGGTGGGTACAACCTGATCGTTGAAAGTCTCGTTTTTGTTTGCCCAATGGCAACCATTTACGGTATAGAGTGTGTCGGCACACATAAACTCGTTTTTCTCTATATCTTCCATATCGTTCCACCATCCGCCACCGGTGTTGAAGTTGCTACCATTCTGGGGCGCAATGTTGGTGTAGTAGAAAACCTGCTTGTTGGTCGAAGAGGAAACGGTACGCATATTGGATGCGAGCATATGTCCGCGATTCATCCAATTACCCTTGTTGGTATTACCTGCATCGGGCACTGCCTGTATGCTCGAAGGGATTTCGGGATCGGGCGAATAACTCGACCTACTTGCGCTACCCACATAGCAACTATGGATGGGGCAAGCCACCCATACGGGGCAAGCCATCTCTGCGCTGTAACATACCGAGAAGTTGCGCTGAGTGTTCTTGTCGGGACGCATATGGTAGGCATAGTAGTAGTCGGAGTTCTCCTCCTCTACGGGGAGCTCCGCCCAGCCGGCATACTTGGCACCGCCGGTAGTGACATCTCCCGAGCCACCGCCCGTGTTGCCACCATCATCGTTGCCACCATCATCGTTGCCACCGCCCGTGTTGCCACCGTCGTCGTTGCCACCACCCGTGTTGCCACCATCATCGTTGCCACCATCGTCGTTTCCGCCGGTATTATCGCCCGAGCCCGACTCAGCACCCGCCTGCATCACCATAATCTCGTGCGAGGAGGTAGCATCTGTCACCTTAGGCACCAACTTTATGATAGCCGAGCGGCTTTTGGTCTGCTCGTTTGCCGAGTAGTTGAAAACGATATTGTCGGCACCTTTCGCCTCGGTTTTGTGTGGCACGAGCCACTCTGCCGAGGAGGTGACACACCACTCAATGTTGCTATTTACCTCCAAAATGAACGCACCTTTGGGTTGTTCGAGTTGCTTGGAGGTGTAGGGAGCCAAGAGGTAGTTTTGGGGCGTGGGGTCGGTAGGAACCTCGTCGCACGAGGCGAGCCAAAGTGCGCACACCAACGCCAATATGTAACCTAACTTCTTCATATCTCGTATTTTATATCTCTGTGTGGTTCGTTGTCATCTGTCCTCTTAGTTTAGAGTCCCCAGAACTTGCTGTTTACGCTACTTTCGACCTTTTGTTGAGTCTCCTCGTCGAGGTTTACGAAGAAATCTATACCCGTGCGCTCTTCGAGCTGGTCGATAGTGATGATATCATCCATTGTTGCCGAGCCTGTTGCGGCTTTGTGGGGCACCCAGATGGCAAGAGCCTGATAGGTGCTGCTGGCTCCCGTGCCTCGACGTTGCAGGAGCGCTTTGTAGTAGTAGTTGGGCACCGCAACATCCTTGCTGTTGTCGCTCTTGCAGTAGGTGTACGACACCGACTCGTTGCCACCGACGGTCTTGAAGACTGCGCCCGTAACCACATAGAGTGTGTCGCAACCCTCTGCCCAACTGCGCACCTGACCCTCTATGTCTGCCCACTTCTTCTGGTTAAGACCTGCTAGCTGGGGGCTCATATTGGTGGGGTAGAAGGTGGGACTATTGTCCGTGCGAGTCTTTGCCCTCGACGCCGAGGGGAGCATATGACCTCGGTCGTAGGAACCCTGATAGGAGCTCTTCATATAGAGCTGTTTCTCTGTGGGGATGTTGGGGTCGAAGATGCCCCAATCGTCTGTGCGGTTGCCGCTGCCGATGACGTCGCGGTAGAGCGGGTAGGCAATCCAATGCGAGTGGTAGATGTCGCTGTCGTAGAGGAGCGAGAAACTGCGCTTGGTGTTGCTCGACGAGGGGAGCATATGCTTCGAGAAGTAGGTGCGTGTGCCGTCAGCCTCGAAAGCGGGCAGTTCGAGCCAGCCGCTGAGGTCGCTTTCGGAGGGTTGGCTGTCGGCGGAGCGCTGCGTGAAGAGCAGGGTGAGCTGCTCGCTGGGGAACTGTACTACTACATTGAGCGAGCGCTCCTCGTTGAGTGTATTTTCGCCGAAGGTCATCAGGATGTTGTCGTTGCCCTCGCCGCTTGTTTTGCTCAACGTGCACCAGTTGCTCTCACTCTCGGGGGCGAGGTACTCAATCGTGATGCTCCACGCTTGGTCGGAGGTTATGGAGAGGAATTGGTACTTGGTGTTGTGTTCCACAGTGTCGCCAATATCGAATCTTACCGAGTTGGGTATGGTGGGTGTGGTGGTGCAGCCGCCAAACAGCAAAGCCACCATCGATACCATTACAGCCACCATAAAAGCCCTAATTTTCATACTTTTACACCGTTATATTTCTACTTTTTGTCCCCCGCGCGCGACGCGCGAGCGTATTAGGGTGTAAAGTTACGTATTTTATTTGGAAATTAGCCCTGCTTGATGTGTTTTTTTGTCCAACGTCTAACGTCTAACGTCTAATGTCAATAGTCCTAAGGCTTATAGGAGAATTGAAAATTGAAAATTGAGAATTGAGAATTGAGGCAAATGCGAGTAAGCGAGGGCAGAGGCTGCTTGCAGACTATGCCGAGCGGGAGCATTTTAGAGCAGCCAAAGGCTGGTCAATTGAAAATTGGAAATTATGGTGCAGGCTACGCCTGCGAGTATAATATCCCTCCCCTAAGGCAAGGGGAGGGTGCCCGAAGGGCGGGAGAGGTGTGTTGTTTTGTATAGCGTCAATAGTCCTAGGGCTTATGGGGCTTATAGGGCTTATAGGAGATTAAGGGCTTTAATGACCTTAAAGCCTTTTCTTCCTTTTCTCTCATTTCTCTCATTTCTCCCATATCTCCCATATCTCCCATATCTCCCATCCCCCCCCAAAAAAAAATCACGGGTAGCAAAAACGCTACCCGTGACCTTTCAGACCCTTAGGACCTCAGTCCTTGGGGGATAATTACTCGGTATATTTGTAGATTGCAATATCAGCCTGACCACTTGCGTAGCACGAGAAAAGGTCATTCTGAGAATTGTACCTCATCCAGTTGCGAGCCTTATCACCTTGTGCCTTAATGGTTGCTACGCCGCTACCATCGATAGTTACAAGCCACGATGCGTTGTCATTGAGAGTACCCGTCTTCAAGTGGTTGCTACTGCCACTTGCAGCATAGAGGTAGCCAGTGCCAACATTGAAGCCGAAAGTATTATCAACGGTACCTGCTTCGAGGGTAATTACCTGTACGGTGTTGTCAATAACAACGGTGTTGCCACTCTTGGTAATAGCCGCACTTGCGCGGTTGTTGTTATTCTGGGTTGTACCGAGAGCCTTGTCGTAGTCGGTAGCAACGATTACGATTTGGTCACCAGCTGCCAAAGCCGCTGCATCGGTTACGAGAACCCAAGCAGCCTCACCCTCTGCAAGAGGAGCAGCCTGCTCAACAGCAACAGTCATACTCTCCTCGCCGAAGGTTACGGTAACCTCAGCATCGCGAGCCTCGCCCTCGTTAGCGGCAGCGACAACGGTAACAACACCGTCTGCAACGCTTACGGTAAGCCACTCAGCAGCGGAGGTGGCAGCCAAAGTTGCCTCGCGATAGGTGGTTACGTCAAAGGTCTTCTCGCCACCGTCAGCAGTGTACGAAAGGCTGCTTACGCTGGTACCCAAGAGGTGAGCATTGGTATCAACCTCAACCAACTCGTAGAATGCGGGATATGCGCCTTTAACGGAGTCATAGCAACCATACGAGTTGTACTGAGTATCGAACTGAACGGTCTTGGATGTCGCAGCATTAGTAATAACACCATTCTTGATAGTCCAAACGTGACCACTTGCGGGAGCAGTTGCATCTACATTGAAACTATTGTAGGAACCGGTCTGGTATACATACTTGCCATCGTACTGCTGGATGGTGTAGCCACCCTCGGTCGATACAATACCCCAAGCGCACGAAGCGGGCAACGAGATACCCTCGGTCAACTCAATAGGAGTAACCACTTTGAGGTAGCCATAGTTACTTGTGAGTGCAGTTGCTGCATTGTTCTCTGCAACCATTGCGTACCACTTGCCGGGAACGAACTCGGTAGCCTGCTTGAACACATAGTAAGCGTTAGCATCGAGAGCCTCCAAAGTCTCGGGCTCTACGGGAATCTCGGGCTCCTCGGGCTCTACGGTTGCGCCAAAGCGCTCGCCGGTAAGACCTGCATAGTCGGTAGCCTGTGCGAAGATAATCTGCATTGTGGTAACGCCATCTTTCACATTGATGGAGGAGATACCCTTGATGGTACCCGAACCCTGTGCTACGGTCTCAGCTGCATAGGTAGCATATCTCGAAGAGAATACAACGAAATTGTTACCCTCTGCATCTTCCATATTGATAGAAATGTGACTCTTTTGGGTTTCATCGCCCCAAGTTTTTGCAAGATCATCAGCCACAACCTGCACGCCTTCGAGGGCGATATACTGACCCTCATACTTGTTGGCGAGGAAGTCAGCCATTGTCACAGCCTTAGCCTCAACAGCGTTGTCGGACGAAAGAACAGTGAATTTGTCCAATGCGGTGCCGCTAATCTGTACTGCGCCATTGTATGCGCCAATTTTCTGACCCGAAAGGTCTACCTTAACTTTGTCGCCAAATTTGAAACTGTGGTTTGCACCGCAATAGAACTGCAAGCCTGCGGTTTCGTCCTGAATGTAAAGACCTTTCTTCGAGGTAAGGTTGTTGAGCTCGCTGTTGGAGATAACAACACCCTCTACGAAAGTACCCTCGGCAACAGTTGCATCCTGACCCAGAGCCAAGATGCTAGCGATGGTTGCTACGGTAGGCTCAACGGGAGTCTCGGGATCTTCGGGATCCTCGGGCTCGGTGTTACCACCACCTTCGCCGCTTTCGCCACTTACAGGCTCATCGGTAAGTTTCACGCCAAAGAAGATTACGCGGGGAGCGTAGTCATTGCCGCTACCAGCGTAGCCGCCAGTAAGTGCAAAATCTGCATTGGTACCAAATTCGATAACATCGGTTTCTTTCAAACCGCTAAGCAATACCGAGTAGTGGTCGTTTGCGTAAACGGACATAGTGTATGGAGCATTACCTTTTGCGCCATCATTTGCCCTAATAGCCTGCGATTTAACCTCGCCACCATTCACGCGGAAGTAGATAGTCTTGTCGCCACCTGCGCCCCACGATACTGCAAAGAAGTTGAGGTATTTGTCGCCCGAAACGCCAACGGCAGCCGAAGTGAATTTACCCTCCTGTTTGCCCTTGCCAAGTTTGAAACCAGTGGCAGAAGCACCATTAGCTGTCGACTCGCCAAGACCGTAGGCTGCGTTAGCCGAGTCGTCTGTCGAGCAAACGAATGCTGCGTCCGAGGTAGCA
The DNA here is from genome assembly GCA_045602145.1 of Tidjanibacter sp. GTDB lineage: Bacteria > Bacteroidota > Bacteroidia > Bacteroidales > Rikenellaceae > Tidjanibacter. The sequence goes on along the minus strand of JAZSAY010000036.1, from coordinate 17,130 downwards.
TCGATGCTTTCGAGGGGTACGTTGGGAGTGTCAGGGGTATCGGGAGTCTCGCTTGCGGTACCCTTAGCAACCAGAACATTCTTAACCTCCCAAGTAGGAGCATCGGTAGCGGTGCTGGTGTAGCGGAAACCAATCTGGATGTTCTTGCCTGCATAAGCGGTAAGAGCGATGTCGCCGGAATTAACGAAGGTCCAATTGTCGCCGGTCATATAGGTGGGGATGGTGAGCTGTGCCCAAGCACCGCCCTCCTCGCGTACCCAAAGGGTAGCCTGCTCGCTCATATTGCCAAAATACTTACCGGTGTGCTCGAAGTTCATATAGTAGTCCTCAGCACCGGTGAGTGCAACAACGGGCGAAACGAGGTAGCTCTCGGTTACATAGCGCACATCATCTTTGTAAGCACTTGCTTTCATCTGTTTGTACTGAGCATCGTGGTACCAAACATAGTCCAAACCACCCAACTCAACATTCTCGGTAGTGAAGTTTGCCATATCGGTTGCAAAACTTGCCCAGAGAAGAGCATTCTCGGGAGCAGGGGTCTCGCCACCCTGGTCGCCGCCACCGGTGTTGCCGCTGCCGCTCTCGAGGTCGAGTTCGCTACCCTGCGCGAGGTCGATCTCTACGCCACCACCACCCTCGGTGAGTTTGAGGTCGTCAAGGCGGTACGACGAAGCAACGTCAACGATGAAGGCGATGCTTACGCTCTCGGGAACCTCTTTGAGGTTGAACTGAGCGGTTGCCAGATTCCAGCGACCATCGGCAGTGCCTGCGAAGGTGTAGTCGATCTCGGTCCACTTCTCACCGTCGGCAGAGAGGTAAACGTGGAACTCGCTCTCGGTGAAGGTGCTGCCATTTTCCTGGCTGTACTTCTCGGTACCGAAAGTCATAGTAAGTGCGTTACCATCCAACTCGGCAAGCGAAATGCCGCTAATGGTGAGGTAGGTGGGGGTTTTGCCGAAGAAGATGTTGTTCGAACCGCTACCTGCGTAGTCGGAGAAGGAGCCGTCGCTGTTGGAGTTTGCACGAACGGTAACATTCTTCGAAGCGTAGGTAACACCGCTCTGGTTCTCGGGAGTGGGGTTGCCATACTCTGCGCTCATATAGGGCCAATAAGTACCATCTTTCTCTGCCACCTTCTTGTCGAAGTCGTCGTAGAAGAGAACATCGCCGAGTGCGGTCTGACCTGCGCCAGCCTGCGATACGACAATCTCTTTGGTGATTTTGTCCATTGTAACCTTAACGGTCTGGCTACGAGGACCTTCCTCGTTGGCAACTGCGGTGAACTTAACCTCCTGAGTCTGCTCCAACTGAGTAGTATTGGAGAAGTCTGCGGGAGTAACACCAAGCCAGTCAGCCTCTTTGGTGATGCTCCAACTGCGGGTGGACTTGATGGTTACAACATACTCCTGGGGGAGTGCTGCATTCTCGGGGTTCTCTGCTGCGAAACCGATAGCAGTAACCTCTTTACCCTCGGCGTCGGTAATTGTGATGCTGGGAATGGTGTACTCGGGACCTTCGGGAGTACAGCTACCCATCACAAGAGCCAAAGGAGCTGCCAAAAACAAAAGCAATCTTTTGAAATTCATAGTGATAATTGTTTTAATTGGTTAATTTATTGTGTATTGTTTTGTTGTTTGTTCTCTTTTGCGCTGGGCGCAAAATTATGTTTTTTTTCGAAAAGTGCAAACGAAATACCTAATTATATAGATGAAATGCGGATTTTGACACCCCGTCGGCGGATAAATCGCAAATAATTCGTACCTTTGTGAGTTGTTGGGATAGTATACCCTGAAAAAAGACAAGCCTCCTCTGGCGCCCCGCGACAGAAGGAGAGGGCATTAAGGACATTAAAGACATTAAAGCCCCATAACTTCTATATGCCTTATAAGCCTTAGGACTATTGACGTTAGACGTTAGACGTTGGACCAAAAATTTTGAATTTTGAATTTGAAAAACACATACCGACTTATTCCACCGGAGCGTAGGCGGGGGTTGCCGAAGATTGTGCTTTCGGCACTCTGCTCTGCGGCTGTCGACCTGGTGGGTATTGCAGCATTGGTGTCGGTGCTCCTTGTGGTGCTCGACGAGAACATTGTGAGCAACAACCCCCTTGTGGCACGCATCTACAACGCGCTGGGCTTTACGAGCGAGAGTAGTTTTGTAGTTGCGGTGTGCGTGGCTGTGGTGGTGCTCATTGCGCTCAAAGGCGTTGTGGGTGTGGCACTCTCGCAGGTCAGGACAAGATATATGCTGCTGCTCTATGCCGACCTCTCGAAGAGGATGTACGACAACTACCTCTCGCGCGGACTGCTCTTTGTGCGCTCGCACCATACCACCAAGCTTGTCAATAATGTCAATGCCGTATGCCATCGCTTCGCCTCGGGTGTTGTGAGTAGCCTCTTGGGCATCCTTACGGAGCTTATTGTGGTGGTGTCGCTGTTGGCACTGCTGAGCTTCTATAACCCTATGGTTGTGGCACTTGCTGTGGTGGTCTTTGTTCCCATTGCGCTTATTTACTCGCGCATCATACGCCGCCGAATGGTCGAGAACGGCAGGGAGGAGAACCGCTTGCAGGTGGGACAAAACAAGACAATGTATGAGGCTCTGAGGGGCTATGCCGACATAGAGATTGCGGGTGCTAAACCATCCATTACAAAACGCTTTGCCAAGGGTATAGACTCACTCCGCCACTACTCGCTGAGGGCTGCGAGGATGCGTGCCGCGTCGAGCTATGTTGTGGAGTTTTCACTGGTGCTGGGCGTGGTTGCTGTCATCATCCTCGGCATTGCTATGGGTCACTCGGTGGGCGAACTGAAACTCTTTTTGGGCGTCTTTGCTGTTGCCGCCTACCGCATCGTGCCATCTATCAGCCGCATTGTGGGTGGCTGGACGGAGTATAAACGCAACTCCTATGTTGTTGACCTGCTGAACGATGAGCTCTCTACCCCCGTGGAGCAGATACCGCAGACTGCCGATAAACTCCCATTCGAGGAGCAGTTGGAACTCCGCGAAGTGGCGTTTGGCTATGGAGATGAGAGGGTCTTCGACGGCTTCTCTCTCACCATCCGCAAGGGCGAGAGAGTGGGTATTCAGGGCACCTCGGGCAGAGGTAAAACCACACTCTTCAACCTGCTGGCGGGACTCTTTGTGCCCGCCGAGGGAGAACTGAGGGTCGATGGCAAAGTTGTGGATACGCCCCTTGCAAGGCGTATGTGGCAAAATAATGTTGCCTACGTCTCGCAAGACCTCTTCATCCCCGACCAGACCATTGCCGAAAACATTGCACTCGGCGTGGAGAGGGATAAGATTGATAACAAACGACTTATGAAAGCTGTGGAGGCTGCAAGGCTCTCGGAGTTTGTCGCCTCGCTGCCCGAGGGTGTAGATACGGTTACGGGAGAGGCGGGCTGCCGCCTTTCGGGAGGTCAGCGACAGAGGATTGGCATTGCGAGGGCTCTCTATAAGGAGGCTTCGGTGCTGATGTTCGACGAGGCGACCTCTTCGCTCGACGAGAGGACCGAGAGGGAGGTTGTGGATGCCGTTGCGGGCTTGTCGGAGGCAAACCGCGACCTTACGATTCTCTTCATCTCGCACAACGCCCGCACGCTGGACTTCTGCGATAGAATTATTGAGTTGTAGCGAACACAACTCAATATCCAACAACAATTGACTTAGGACTATTGACGTTGGACGTTAGACGTTAGACCAAAATTTTTGAATTTTGAATTTGAAAAAGACCATACCTAATGCGCTGTTTTTTGCCACTGTCGAGGAGATGATTGGCGAGGGGCGGAGTGTGGAGATGACCGTCAAGGGGTTTAGTATGCGCCCATTTCTGAGGAATGAGAGGGATGTGGTGGTGCTCTCGCCCGTGGATGGTGGCAAGCTCCGCGAGGGTATGGTGCTGCTCTTCCGCCATAGGGGAGCACACGTTCTGCACCGCCTGAGGGTGATAGATGGCGAGAGGCTCACATTGGAGGGCGACGGCAACTACCGACAGAGCGAGGTTGTCGCCCGCGAGGATGTGGTGGCTTATGTGTCGGAGGTGTGCTTGGCAGGTGGTAAGAAGCTGAAATATAATAGTTTGGGCTGGCGTAGACGTTCGGTGCTGAGCCTGGCTCGCAAGTGTGTTCGCACCCTTGTGTTGGACTTGAAACATAAAATATGCAAATGATATGAAACTGAAAACCGACTACAAAATTCGCAAAATTGCGGGCGAGAGCGTTATCGTCCGTATGGGTACTCAGAATGTGAAGATGACCACCATCATCTCGCTCAACTCCACGAGTGAGTGGCTGTGGGAGCAGTTGCAGGACGAGGAATTCGATGTTGAGAAAGTTGCCGACCTCCTGACTGCCGAGTATGAGGTGGAGAGGGATGTTGCCCTCACCGATGCTTCCAAGTGGGTCGATATGCTCCGCAAAGCAGAACTTGTCAATGAGTAGGTAAGCCGTTAAAGACATTAAGGAGTTTAAGGGCTTTAAGGGCTTAGGACTATTGACGTTGGACGTTAGACGTTAGACAAATAATTATATGTTAAGACTCTCGGTAGCAGAACATATCTTCGAGTTGGCGATGGGTGCAATGTGTCGCCCTGTGCCTATGCCTCGCAATTTCCGCCCCTTTGTAGTGGACGACAAGGCGGGCAGTCCACTTTTCAGGGTGGTGCTCGATGCAGAGGTGGAGTCCCGTGCCGACGCTCCATTGCAGACCTTCGACTACGAGTTGCAGGCGGGCGATTGCACACTCTCGATTTATGAGGATGAGTACCGCCTCACTATTCGCTCGGCGGGCGAGGCAACCATCGTCTGTCCCTTTGTGGAGAGGGGCGAGGTGGCAGAGTACCGCACCGACCTCTTTGCCGAGGGCAGGCAGCCCAACGGTGTGATGTTCGACCACGCACTCTGCTTCGCCTACTCGTTTGCCACGCTGCCCCACAAAACCCTGCTAATACACTCCTCGGTAATCGTCAAGGAGGGCAGGGGAGTGATGTGCTTGGGCGAGAGCGGTACGGGCAAGAGCACCCACACACGTCTGTGGCTCGAAAACATAGAGGGCACCGAAAGGCTCAACGACGACGGACCCGTAGTGAGGGTCTTCGATGATGGCTCGGTGAGGGTCTTTGGCTCGCCGTGGAGTGGCAAGGGTGCGGTCTATCGTCAGGAGAGCTGCCCCATAGCGGGTTTCCTGCGCCTCTCGCAAGCCCCCGAAAACCGCATACAACGCCTCTCGCGCATCGCTGCCTTTGGTGCACTGCTGCCCTCCGCACTCCCCACGCTGCAAAAAGAGGAGAGAACACTCGACCAAATATGCGGCGCCCTTTCCGAAATGATTGTCGCTGTGCCAACCTACGCGCTGGCCTGCCTGCCCAATGCCGAGGCTGCACAGTTGTCCTATGCCACAATCTTTGGGGTGTAGTCTTTTTCCGCACCTTTTTGTAAAAAGGTCGCCCTTTTTTCTCCGCTTTTTGTAAAAAGCGGAACCAAAAACTTTTAGTGCAGCCCCTGCGGTGAGGTGTGACTATCTTTCGCAGATAGTTTGGCTGTCAAAACAATACCCCTCTTTCAAACAAGTTTGAGAGGGCTATTCTTTTGCCCGCCACTCTCCTTCGGAGAGCCTCACACCTCCCCGAAAAAATCTACTCTCAAACTGCTCGTGTTTTTCCTGTCACTCCTGTCATTCCTATCACTCCTGCAAAAAACAAGAAGAACAAGAAAGACAGGAAAAACAGGAAAGGTAGATGCCAACCGCCTGCCTGCGGCAGTCGTGGCAAGACGGACAGACCTCTCCCGCCCTTCGGGCACTGCTCGGCGAGGACGCCGAGCGCAATTTCGACCACCCCTCCTATCCTCCCCTTACGTAGGGGAGGAACTGCTTTAACTTAGGGGAGGGAGATGGTTGTGGGTTTATCCCATATCTCTCAGTCCTCCCATAACTCCTATAAGCCCTATATGCCCTATAAGCCTTAGGACTATTGACGTTAGACGTTAGACCAAAAATGCAGAGAACGCGATGGATGCAAGGCATACGAGAAAGCGGCTCCGCAGTTTGCTTAGCGCAAATGAGGAAGCCGCTTATCGAAGTATAACGCAGCAGACGCGCGTTATATGCGTTTTTATGAAACTATCTTAGCTGCCTTAGGATAGAGGTATCGGCGGATACTCTTCTTGGGGGTTTTCTCGAACTCGGTAGCGCACAATTTGATTGCCGAAACCCTCTCGTAGGGTGCAACCAGCGTATTGAGTTTTTTCAGGTTCTCAGCCATCATCTCTTTTAGATGCGTGGTGCTCCAACCCTCCTTTTGCGCCAGCTCATAGTTGGGAACCACAAGTGCCACGAGTTTGCCCTCCTCCTCAACGATGAGCGACTCCACAACAGCCTCCAAGTTGTTGAGTTTTGCCTCAATCTCCTCGGGGTAGATATTCTGACCGTTGTTGGAGAGAATCATAGTCTTGCAACGTCCGCGGATGAAGCAGTTGGTGGCGGCATCTACAACACCCATATCGCCTGTGTGGAACCAACCGTCCTCGTCAAATACGGCAGCCGTAGCGTCAGGATTTTTGTAGTAACCAACGGTCACATTCTCGCCCTTGACGCATATTTCGCCGGGGATATTGTAGGGGTCTTTGGAGTCAATCTTCATCTGCATACCATCCACCAACTTACCACACGAGAGCGACTTGTACTCGGTGTGGTGTGCATAGCAGATAAGGGGTGCCGTCTCGGTCATACCGTAACCAACCGTGTAGGGCAACTTAATCTTTTTGAGCAGTTTCTCCACATCGCTGTTGAGTGCTGCACCACCCATAATAAGTTCCGTAAGCGCACCGCCGAATGCCTCCATAAGTTGTGTGCGTACCTTCTTGTATATAATCTGGTTCAGAAGAGGAATCTTCACAAGTGTCTTTACGGGCTGCTTCTCCAATGTGGGCATAACCTTACCCTTGATAATCTTCTCCACCAACAAAGGCACCGTCAGCAGCAGGTCGGGCTTAACATCTTTCAGAGCCTTCAAGAGGATGGGTGCTGCGGGCAGTTTGCCCAGCAGAGTGATGTGTGAGCCTGTTGCCAGAGGGGTGAGCATATCGAATGCGCAACCGAAGGCGTGAGCCAAAGGAAGAATACCCAACACGCGCGAACCACGATAGTGGAACTTGTACTCAATAGCGAATGCCACATTGGAGGTGATGTTGTTGACGGTCAGCATTACACCCTTGCTCAGACCCGTAGTACCCGAGGTGTAGGAGATGATGAAAACCCTGTCGTTGGGGACTTCGGGATAGCGGATGTCGTTGGTTGTAAAGCCGTTGGGATAACGCTCTGCAAATAGAGCATCCGCATTGTCCATAAGGGGTTTGAAGGTGCCCTCGTTACGCTCCCAAAGGGTGGTCATCGTTTCATACTCCACAACAGCCTCCAACTTCTCGAACTTCTCGCTGTCGAGTTTATCCCACACGTCCTGCGAGAGGAAGAGTATGCGCGAGTCGGAGTGGTTGATGATGTTGGTGGCATCGATGGGGTTGAAGTCCTGCAAAATGGGGACAATAACTGCACCATAAGTGATGGTTGCTGCGTATGCGGTAACCCACTTGGGGGTGTTGCGACCAATCAGAGCCAATTTGTCGCCAGCCTCAATGCCATATTTCTCCAACACGAGGTGATATTTGGCAATCAGCTGCGCCAAATCGAAATATGTAAGGGTGGTTTTTTTGAAATAGTCGGTAAGTGCGGGAAGTTCGGCATTGTTGCGGAAACTCTCCTCGTACATCCTAATGAGATTCTCTTTTACCATAACCTGTTTGATTAGTAAACTATTTTGTTCTAATGTAACTTTTACACCTTTAATAATATGCGAAGTTAAGACCAAAGCCATAGACACCGCAACAAAATCGTTCAACTGCTCCGTCACTCACAGCCCACAAAAACTCCCCAAGCACCCATAATAAACGCCCCAAAGTGCTGTACTTTGGGGCGTTCTCTCTACCAGATGGTTGGGAATCTTTTACGATGCCCAACACCGATTTTCATCTTACTGTTTGGGGAACTTGCGGGGTTTAACCATATTCTCGGGTTTGAGAATGTTGTCCAACTCCTCGCGGCTCATAAGTTTCCTTTCGAGCACCAAGTCGTAGATACCCTTGCCGGTTTGGAGAGCCTCCTTAGCAAGCGAAGTGGAGTTCTCGTAGCCGATGTAGGGGTTCAGAGCGGTTACCAAGCCGATGGAGTTGTAAACCAAGCGTTTGCAAACCTCTTCGTTGGCAGTGATACCATCCACGCACTTCTCCCTGAGGGTGTTCATAGCGTTGATGAGCATATCCACATTCTCGAACATAGAGTGAACGATGATAGGCTCCATAACGTTGAGTTCCAACTGCGCAGCCTCGCTGGCGAAGGTTACCGTAAGGTCGTTACCGATAACGCGGAAAGCCACCTGATTTACCACCTCGGGAATTACGGGGTTCACCTTGCCGGGCATAATCGAAGAGCCGGGCTGCATAGGAGGCAGGTTAATCTCGTTCAAGCCGCAACGAGGACCGCTCGACATAAGCCTAAGGTCGTTACAAATCTTCGAGAGTTTCACTGCCAAGCGTTTCATAGCCGAAGAGTTCATCACGAAAGCACCCGTATCGTTGGTAGCCTCAATCATATTGGGCGACACAACCATAGGAAGACCTGTTACCTCAGCCAAGTATTTGCAGCAGAGTGCGGGATAGTCGGGGTCGGAGTTGATACCCGTACCGATAGCCGTAGCACCCATATTCTGCTCATAGAGCAACACCTTGTTCTGCTCCAAGCGCTCAATCTCCTCGCCCAAAGTAGTAGCGTAAGCAGCGAACTCCTGACCGAGAGTCATAGGCACTGCATCCTGCAACTGGGTACGACCCATCTTGATAACATCTTTGAACTCCTCGCCCTTAGCAGCAAACGAAGCAACCAAGGCTTTCAGAGCTACGATGAGTTTGTCGATACTCCTGATGGTAGCAACCTTCACCGAGGTGGGATATGCATCGTTGGTCGACTGCGAGAGGTTGACGTGGTTGTTGGGGTGGCAGTATTTATACTCGCCCTTAGCGTGACCCAGAAGTTCGAGTGCGCGGTTGGCGATAACCTCGTTGGCGTTCATATTGGTCGAGGTACCTGCACCGCCCTGCACCATATCAACCACAAAGTGAGCGTCGAGTTTGCCCTCGGCAACCTCCTTACAAGCCTTAACGATAGCCTCTGCTACCTCGGCATCCATAAGCTCCAAGTCGCGGTTTGCCATAGCCGCAGCAGCCTTAACCTCTGCCAAAGCCTTGATAAACTCGGGGAACATACAGAGTTTAACCCTCGAAATGTGGAAGTTCTCCACCGCGCGCATAGTCTGCACACCAAAATAGTACTCCTCGGGAATCTGTTTCCAGCCCAAAAGGTCGTGCTCCTCACGGGTCTTACCCGAAAGCTGAGCCATTGTAATGTCCATCATAGTTTCTTTTAGTTGTTTTTTAGGTTTTGTATAATTTGTTTTGTTCTTCTTCTTTCTTCCTTTTCGCGACTTTTTATAAAAAGTCGCCTTTTCTCTCCGCTTTTTGTAAAAAGCGGAACCAAAAACTTTTATGCGATACTGCGTATCGCTTTACCCTTGCTCCACCCTAAATGGGAGTTATGGGAGATATGAGATTGCCTCAACTCTCAACTCTCAATTCTCAATTCTACTTCGGTGCTTTGCGGTAGATGTAGGCGGCGATGACGGCAAAGACAATGTTCGGCAACCACACAAGCAGTGTCGCCATTGCCCCCTCGTTGCCTTTGGCTATCTCCTCGAATACCCTACCCAACATAATATATGTAAAGCAGAGTATCACACCAATACCAATGTTCACACCCGTACCGCTACGCATCTTGCGCGAGGAGAGCGACACACCTATGACGGTCAGGATGAAGACCGACAAGGGGTACGAATAACGCTTCTGACGCTCCACCTCGAAGATACCTATCATATCCGAGCCTTTGGCTTTCTGCTGCTCTATGAACTCGTTGAGTTCGGCAATCTTCATTGTCGTTATGAGGTTCTCGACCTTACCCAACTCCTGCTCCGAGAGGTTTATGAGAGTATCGAGCCTCTCTTCGTGCAACTCGAAAACATCGTCCTCGCCCACAAAGCGGTGGGTGATATATTTCGGAGCCTCCCAATGCCCGCTCTCCTCGTTGTAGCGCACATCGCCCGCTTCGAGCGACTCCACAATACTGCTACCCTCAAAACGCTCCAAGGTCATAAAGGAGGCTTTGTTGGTCGTGGGATTGTAGTTGCGCACATAGGCAAAGACGCCCGGCTCAATCTGTCGGAAGATGTGAGGCTCGTACTGCACCCTGCGGTTTTTGCGCAAGTATTGCCCCTCGAACTCCACACGCCTCTCATTAGCCGAGGGGATAACTTCGAGATTGAGGAAGAGCGAGATGCTCGTAATGAGCATTGCCGAGAGGAAATATGGGTATAGCAACCTGCGGAAACTGACACCGCTCGCCTGAATAGCCGTAATCTCGGTCCTACCCGCCATCTGCGACGTGAAGAAAATCACCGCGATGAAGGTGAAAAGTCCGCAAAAGAGGTTTATGAAGTATGGGATAAAATTGACGTAGTAGCCGAAGATAATCTCCTTCAAAGGAGCCTTCATCTCTATGAAGTCGTCGATTTTTTCTACCGCATCAAAGACCACCACAATAATGATAATCAGCGCAATAGCAAGGAAGAACGTGCCGAGGAACTTGCGCGTAATGTAGCCGTCCAGAATCTTGAATCCGGGCCACCAACTCCTGCGATTTTTCTCCTCTTGTCTGTAATCTGCCATAGCGCGGGCTACTTGTAAACCACAAAGATACTGATAAAGTTGAAAGTTGAAAATCGAAAATCGAAAATTATTCAAAAAAGTTGAGAGTTGGAGCCCATATTTCCCCGATTGTGATTAATGCGGAGGAAATTTTGTGGCAAACAAGAAGGCGAGTCCGCAGTCTGCTGATGCAATCTGCCCGTCTTGCCACGACTGCCGTAGGCAGGCGGTTGGCATCTACCTTTCTTTTTTACGGGCGACAATGGTCGCCCTATTTCTTTGCCACTTTTGGTGGCAAAAGTGGCGCAAAAGCCACGCACCGCATCTCTGGCAGGAGTGCGGATTTTACTAACCTCTCCCGCCTTCGGCACCCTCCCCTGACACAGGGGAGGGATGTGGTTGTGGGACTCCCATATCTCTCATTTCTCCCATAACTCCCATAAGCCTTATATGCCCTATACGCCCTATACGCCTTAGGACTATCGACGTTAGACGTTAGACGTTAGACCAAAATTCCCAGCGAGTGGGTTTTGTGAGGCGAGTAGTAGGCGCACAAGAAAACTACCTTCGTAGTTTACTTAACGTAAATGAGAAGGTGGTTTATCGCAGTGCGACGCAAAATCTACCCGCAGAAATTATAAGCGACGAGAGAGTTTTACGACCATTACGTCTTTCCACGCCTTAAAGTCGCCTGCTATGATGTGCTTGCGGGCTTCGCCTACGAGCCATAGGTAGAACGCCACATTGTGGAGCGAGGCGATTTGTGCTGCCATCATCTCGCCTGCAATGTTAAGGTGGCGAAGGTAAGCCTTTGAGTATGTGGTGTCTACCCAACTTGCGCCATTGGGGTCTATGGGCGAAAAATCATCTTTCCACTTCTCGTTGCGGATGTTAATGATACCCTCCGAGGTGAAGAGCATACCATTTCTGCCGTTGCGGGTGGGCATAACGCAGTCGAACATATCGACACCCCTTTCAATCGCCTCCAAAATGTTGATGGGCGTGCCTACACCCATAAGATAGCGTGGGCGGTCGGTGGGGAGTATGGCATTGACAACCTCAATCATCTCGTACATAACGGGTGCAGGCTCGCCAACTGCCAGACCTCCAATAGCATAGCCGTCTGCATCGTATTGTTGCACAAACTCCGCTGCCGAAGCTCTCAGGTCGGGATAGGTGCAACCCTGCACGATGGGGAAGAGCGACTGATGATAGCCGTACTTGGGAGAGGTGCGCTCATATTGTGTAAAACACCTGTCGAGCCAACGCTGTGTCATTTCGAGCGAGCGTTTGGCGTAGGAGTAGTTGCTCTTGCCGTCGGGACATTCGTCGAAAGCCATCATAATGTCGGCACCGATGGTGCGCTCGGTGTCGATGACGTTCTCGGGCGTGAAGATGTGCTTTGAGCCGTCTATGTGGCTCGAAAAACGCACACCCTCCTCGGTGATTTTGCGCCTTGCAGCAAGCGAAAAAACCTGAAAACCACCACTATCGGTAAGCATTGGGCGGTCCCAGGTGCTAAAACGATGCACACCACCCGCCTTTTCGATAATCTCCATACCCGGGCGGAGATAGAGATGATATGTGTTGGCGAGGATAATCTGCGCCTTCACATCCTCCCTAAGGTCGCGGTGGAATATGCCCTTTACGGAGGCTGCGGTGCCTACGGGCATAAAAATTGGTGTCTGAATGGTGCCGTGGGCGGTCTCTATTTCGCCTGCACGTGCCTTGCTCTGTGGGTCTGTATGTTGGAGTGTAAATTTCATAGTGGCGCAAAGGTAACGGATTTTCCAAAAAAATGAGTAACTTTGTCACCTATATTTATGTTTTTGATGGAGAGAGCGAATTTTTGGAGTAACTTTTTGATTGAGGGTGGCGAACAAATAAGCCTTGTATTGCTGGTACTATTGGGTGTGTTTTTCATCGTCCAACTGTGTTACCACCTATTCGTCTACGGACGTATCAGGGGCTACCGCAACCCCTCGCCAACCGAGGAGGCGAAGCAATTGGGAGTGTCGGTCATCATACCTCTCTACGAGGCAGACCACGGCTTCCTTAACGACCGCCTACCTCTCTTTCTCTCTCAGCGTCACGAACACTACGAGGTTGTGGTTGTGAATGTTACGGGCGATGTGGAGGTTGCCGACACACTCGCTATGATGCGCATTAAGTGGGGCGATAGGCTCACCACCACGCGACTTGCTGCCGATCCACTATTCCCTATCTCTACGAAGATGGCTCTGAATGTGGGCATAAAGGCAGCCCGCTACGATAACCTGCTCTTCACACTGCCCGACTGCTCGCCACGCACAGAGAGGTGGGCAGAGGTTATGGCTCGCGGCTTTGTGGGTCACGAGGTGGTGCTTGGTTATACCTCGATGGCTCCTCGCAAGGGTGCTTGGAATAGGACCATAAGGTGTGCCAATATGGCACTTTCGGTGCGCTGGCTCTCGGCAGCAGTGGCACGCCACCCCTACCGTGGAGTGCTCTCCAATTTGGGCTTTACTAAGCAGGCGTACTATGCTGCAAGGGGCTTCAACCACCTGAATCTGAATATGGGTGAGGACGACCTCTTTGTGCAGACGATAGCCCGCAAGGATAATACAGCGGTTGTTGTCGGGGGTTCGGCAACGCTCGACCAGCAGAGCTGGGGCGGACTTGATTGGTGGCTGCCTCGCCGCTTGCGCCTCTCGTATCCATTCCGCTTCTACCGCCTGAGGGCTCGGTGGGCTACGGGTGTTGAACTGTGGTCGAGGGCTCTATTTTTCCTCGCGGCGGCAGTTGTGGCAATAGTTTTGCCACCCTACGCCAAAATTGCAGCAGCAGGAGCGGTATTGCTCCGCTACATAATCGTTTGGTGGCAGGCAAAGCGACTGTCACGCCGCCTCTCGGAGCGAGGTTTTATCTCGATGTATTGGCTCTACGACTTTGTAGCACCCGCTGTGGAGGCAGTGCTTGCCGTGTGGCGCAAATTTATTCCTCGTTATAAATGGCGATAGAAAAGTACATAATTCTCTCCGATGCACAACTTGTTGTGCTCGCTTTGGATGGCGACTCGGTGGCTTTTGAAACCCTCTTCAAACGCTACCGCGAGGAGATATATACACTCTGCCTGAGCCGCACTTCGGGCAACAGGGAGGATGCCGACGACTTGGTGCAGGATACCTTTGTGAAGGTCTATGTCAATTTGGAGAAGTACGATCCCAAATACACCTTCGGGCAGTGGATATACACCATAGCCCGCAACACCTTCATAGACTATGTGCGCCGCCGCCGAGACAGCCTGTCGATAGACTCTCTGACGAGCGCCCCCTCTCTCGCCCCAACTACCGACGAGGAACCCGACAAGCGTATCATTAGCGAGCAACACAGCGTACAGATTGGGCGTTGTATGGCTGCCCTGCCCGAGAAATACCGCCAGATGGCAGAGATGAGGTTCGTAAGGGAGCTCTCCTACGAGGAGATAGCCTCTCAGATGGGGCTGCCCATAGGCACCGTGAAGACACAGATATTCCGTGCCCGCGAAAGGCTCTGCAAACTCATCACCGAGAACGAGAATTAAAATTCAAAAATTCCCAGAAAACACAGAAGACCAAATACAATGAAGAAAACAACCAAGAAAGCGACAAAGAAAGCAGCCCCAAAGAGGGAGAGAAGTGTGGCGGGTGCTCTGCTGCGCAATGTTGTATTGGCAGTGAGCCTGCTCGTAATTGTCCTCTTTGTGGTCAATATCCTGCTGGGTATCTTCACCCGCCACGGACAGAACAAGGATGTGCCCAACTTTGTGGGCTCCACGTTGGTCGATGCCGAGAGAATGGCTCATAAGGGCAAACTCGAAATCATCGTCAACGACTCGCTCTATGTGCCCCTCTATCCGGGTGGTGTGGTGCTCGAACAGCGCCCCACGGCAGGTAAGGACAAGGTAAAGAAGGGCAGAAAGGTGTATGTGACCATCAACGCCTCGCAGCAGAGGTCGGTGGCTGTGCCCTACGTTGCGGGCTACTCGCTACGTCAGGCAAAGAGCAACCTTCTGACCGCAGGGCTCGAAATAGACCGCTTGGAGTATGTGGAGGACTTGGCAAACAACTATGTCATCTCACAGAGCCTCTATGGCGTGAAGATACCTGCCGACTCGGTGGTTATGGCGCCTGTGGGCTCGAAGGTGACACTTGTGGTGGGCGGCAACCGCTCGCACCTAGAAATAGTGCCCGACCTTACGGGTATGACCCTCCGCGAGGTTAAGCACACCCTTTGGGATATGGGTTTGAACTTGGGCGAAGTAACCTATGAGGGCGCACTCGATATGGCTGGTCAGAATGCCGCGAGGGTTACGTTGCAGTCGCCCGCAGCCGAGACCGAGGCTCGTCAGGGACGTGCTGTGTCGGTAGTTCTGAAACTTGACGAGGAGTTGTAGCCTATGAAGTCGCGCGAATTTGATAGACCCCTCGCCGAGCCCGAGTTGGAAGGCGAAGAGCTCATCGGTGGCGAAGAGGGCGAGGAGGGCGATGGTCTTTATGAACACTTCGCCATTGTGGTCGATAAGGGGCAGTCGCTGATGCGCATAGACCGCTACTTGGCGACCCATATGGAGGCTTGTTCGCGTAGCCGCATACAGGCAGCTGCCGACTGTGGCAACATCTTGGTAGATGGCAAGCCCGTCAAGTCGAGCTATAAGGTAAAGCCCTTGGAACGTATCTCGATTGTGATGCCCTACCCCAAGCGCGATACTACCCTTGTGCCACAAGATATACCTATTGATATAGTTTATGAGGACGACCAACTGCTGGTTGTGAACAAACGCGCCGGTATGGTCGTACACCCTGGTCACGGCAATTGGGACGGCACGCTGGTAAACGCCTTGGCGTACCACCTGAGGGCTACGGAGCTCTTCCAGGAGGGTAGTGGCGACATCCGCGCGGGACTCGTACACCGCATAGATAAGAACACCTCGGGACTGCTGGTTGTTGCCAAAACCGAGTATGCACACGCCTTCTTGGCACACCAATTCTTCGAGCACACCATCACACGCCGCTATTTGGCTCTGGTGTGGGGCAACTTCGAGGAGGACGAGGGTACGGTGGTGGCGCACGTCGGCAGGAGCAAGACCGACCCTATGAATATGGCAGCCTACCCCGATGGCAGCTATGGCAAACACGCCGTAACACACTATAAGGTGCTGCGCCGCTATGGCTATGTAACACTTGTGGAGTGTAGGCTCGAAACGGGACGCACCCACCAAATCCGCGTGCATATGCAACATATCGGTCACCCGCTCTTCAACGACGAGAGGTATGGCGGCGATAGGATTTTGAAGGGCACCACGTTCAGTAAGTATAAACAGTTTGTGGAGAACTGCTTCCAACTGATGCCCCGCCACGCACTGCACGCACGCTGCTTGGGCTTTGTCCACCCCACGACAAAGCAAGAACTCTACCTCGATTCGGAACTGCCCGAGGATTTCCGCTCGGTGCTCGACAAGTGGGACACGTATAGCAACGCCGTCGAGTGCCCCGAGGAGTAAAAAGGTCGTGTGCCCCGAGGAGTAAAGAGGTCGTGTGCCCCGAGGAGCAAAAAGGTCGTGCGCCCCGAGGTGGGTATGTACTTGGCTATGTCGCGCCAGGTAGACCGCGAGGACTCTCCCTTATTTTTCGGCGGTGAATTGATTTTCACCGCCGATTTTTTATTGCCAAAAGGGTAACTTTCAGACAAAACATTGTCTTTTGGTAGAAAAAACACTATATTTGTGGTGGCGAAACACTTACATAGAAGGTGAACGCGAGTTCAACATAAGGGTATACGATACCCCTCCCGAAAAATCGGGGGGGGTATTTTGATGATACTCAATTACTTAGCAAACAATAACCAAAAATTACAATACTATGAAGAAACTTTTTACCTTTTTTGCCTTGCTTGCAATGTTCGCAGTGGTAGGTTGCGAGAATCCCGAAGAGCCTATCTTAAAAGAGGTCTCCTCGCTGACGTTTAGCTACTCTTTCCCATCCATCAATCAGGGCGAGAGTATGACTAAGGCTGGCAGCAATGCCGACATCTTTGCCGAGTTCTACGCCGCCATCTGTGATGGCAGGCTCGTAGCGCCCTCCTACGACCTCACCTTCACCAACATCCTTACGGACGAGGAGTTCCAGCTGCAAGGTATGTGGAATGTGCGCACCGATGTAAAGATAAAGATGGGTACCTACTCGGTGAGGGGTACTGCCACCGCCGAGGGAGCCTACATTCAGGATAAATGCTCGATTGTCATTGACGACCCCGAGGTGGTTGTAGACCGCGACGAGGCTACCGTGACGCTGAGTGCCGCCTA
>JAZSAY010000035.1:0-68941 GCA_045602145.1 Tidjanibacter sp. | reverse complement strand
GCGACTCCACAGTGGGGAAGTTACCGCCGATGACCATCTGTTCGGCAACGGTCGACACGTTCGTAAATCCGTAGTTACGGAGCGATGCGGGAACGAGTTTGTGACCGCAGCCGTGGATGGGGGTGTAGACAATCTTCATATCGTGGTACTTAGCCACAGCCTCGGGCGAGAGCGAAAGACCCTTCACACGCTCCAAATAGATTTTGTCGAACTCCTCGCCAATAATCTCAATGTTCTCGGGGTTCTTACCGCTTATAATCTGGTCCACCGAGGTAATCTTACCCACCTCCTCAATGATGTTCTTGTCGTGAGGAGCGATAACCTGCGAGCCGTCTTCCCAATATGCCTTGTAACCATTGTACTCGCGGGGGTTGTGCGAGGCGGTAACCATCACACCGCTCTTGCAGCCAAGTTCGCGAATTGCAAAACTGAGCTCGGGGGTAGGGCGGAGCGACTCGAAGAGGTAAACCTTAAAGCCGTTCGAGGCAAAAATGTCGGCAGTACGCTCGGCAAATTCGCGCGAGAAGTTGCGGCAGTCGTGTGATACGGCAACCTTAATTTCTTCGCCCTCAAAGCATTTCTTCAAGTAGTTAGCCAAGCCCTGAGTAGCCATACCTACTGTATATACGTTCATACGATTGGTACCCACACCGAGGATACCACGCAGACCTCCGGTGCCAAATTCGAGGTCCTGATAGAAACTCTCCGAGAGTTCTTTGGGGTCGTTTGCCATAAGGTCGCGAATCTGCTCCTTGGTCTTTTCGTCATAATTTCCGTCGAGCCATTTCTGCGCTCTGTCGAGAATGTATTGTTCCATAATTAGTTAGTTATAGTTATAAATTTTGCTTATAGTCCGTGTTTTCACTCATACGTTTTTCCAATATGCAAATATACAAAAAAATTTCATCAATTCTCAATATCAGCACATTAAAAAGCGAGGCAAATTATCGGCAAAAATTGCCATAGTAATTAAAATTAAATATGCAATAGAAAAAGATATTTTTTTTTACAATTTTATGCACAATTTTGTACTCGAATTCAGGAGTTACTTGGATAAGTAAAATCGGATTACCCAATTACATAAATGATATCGAACGCAACAACATACAACGACGTATGGCAGAACTGTCTTGCTCAAATCAAAGAGCAAACTTCCGAAGAGGAGTTTGCTAAATGGTTTAAGCCCATAGTTCCCATTGGTTACGATGGCAAGACCCTGCGCCTGCGCTTGCCAAGCGAAGATTGTGTCTTCCACATCGAGCGCAACTACATCCCCTCGTTGCGTCCCATCATCTATGAGCACTTCGGCAACAACACCTCCCTGCGTTACTCGGTGCTCGCACCCGAGGTGTCGGCAGAGGAGCAGCAGAGGGCTGCCGAGTCGAGCGTGGCGACAATCAACAAGGTTGTCAACCAGAACGACACCTCAAAGATAAAAAATCCTTTTGTAATTCCCGGCATCCGCAAGCTCGAAATTCCTTCGCAGCTCAATCCCAACTACACCTTCGAGAACTTCATTGAGGGCGATTGCAACCGTTTGGTGAGGAGTGTTGGTATGGCTGTGGGTGTAGAGCCCGGCAAAACCGCCTACAATCCGCTCTACATCTTTGGCGATTCGGGCTTGGGTAAAACCCACCTGGCGCAGGCTATCGGTATGGATATCAAGCAGCGCCACCCCGAGATGCAGGTACTCTATGTGTCGATGAACAAGTTCCAAGCGCAGTATACAACGGCTGTGCTGAACAAGGAGCCCAACGACTTTATCAACTTCTACCAGATGGTTGATGTGCTTATCATTGACGATATTCAGGAACTCTCGGGCAACAAGGGTAGCACCCAGAATGCCTTTTTCAATATCTTCAACCACCTCCACCTGTCGGGTAAGCAACTTATCCTTACCTCCGACAAGCGCCCCTCGGAACTGAGCGACATCAACGATAGGCTCCTGACGCGCTTCAAGTGGGGTTTGGCAGCCGAGCTCACGCAGCCCGACTACGAGACCAAAGTGAAGATTATCCACAACAAGGCTCGCAAACTCGAAGGTGCCGAGAACATTCCCGAGGAGGTTGTGGCATACTTTGCCGAGAATATCAACGGCAATATCCGCGAGATTGAGGGTGCACTATCGGCTCTTGTGGCAAATGCCAAGTTCCTCGACCGTAAAATTACCATCACTCTGGCTAAGGAGGTGCTGAAAACCTACGTCAAAATCAGTCCTAAGGAGATCTCGATTGAGCATATCCGCAAGGTTGTGTGCGAGTACTTCAATATCGACGAGACAACATTCGATTCGCCCAAGCGCACGCGCGACATTGCTCAGGCTCGCCAGATTGCGATGTACCTCTGCAAGCAACATACTAAGTCGCCCCTTTCGGCTATCGGTGCTGCTATTGGCGGCAAGAACCACGCAACGGTGCTCCACGCCTGCAAGGCTGTAACAAACCTTATGGAGACCGACAAATCGTTCCTCCAAACCATCGAGGAGATAGACCGCAGGGTGACGGCGAAATAAAAGAAAGGCAAGTAAAGAAAAGAAAGACAAGCACCTATGCTTGTCTTTCTTTTATAATTGACAATTGAAAATTGACAATTGAAAAATATTCCCTTCTAAGTTAGAGATGCGGATTCTCAATTTTCAACTCTAAATTCTCAATTATAAATTTTGTTTTTCCTATTTTTTTTACTAATTTTACCATAGATTTCCTAAGTGTTGTTTAACTCCAAAGCAGTATGTTGAAAGTTGACGATAAAGCACCTATGTTTGAAGGTGTTACACAAGATGGTAAGAGCGTAAAATTGAGCGATTTTGGCTCCCGAAAGGTCATTTTGTACTTCTATCCGAAGGATAACACCTCGGGTTGTACGCTCGAAGCCAAGAGCCTCAGGGATGGCAAGGCTGAGCTCGCCCAGATGGGCTTTGAAATTGTGGGCGTGAGTCCCGACAGTGTGAAGTCCCACCAAAACTTCTGCACGAAGCACGAGCTTAACTTCACACTCATAGCCGACACCGACAAGAGCATTGCCGAGGCGTATGGCGTGTGGAAAGAGAAGAGTATGTATGGCAGGAAGTATATGGGCATTGTGCGCACGACATTCATCATAGACGAGAGCGGCACCATCGTCCACATCTTCGACAAGGTCAACACCGCGAACCATTGGCAGCAGATTGCCGAGTGGGCAAAGACACAGCAGTAGGGTAGAACAACGAGAGGACAAACGGAGAAAACAAAAAGAAAAATAATACATAAACTACTATGGCAGAAAAAATTGCAGTTAATCCCGACAAACAGAAAGTGCTGAGCGCTGTGTTGGACAAAATCGAGAAAGATTTTGGTAAAGGCTCGATTATGAGGATGAATAGCGAGAGCGTTGAGCAGGTGGCAGTCATTCCCACAGGCTCGGTAACTCTCGATCACGCCCTCGGAGTAGGTGGCTACCCCAAAGGCAGAATTATTGAGATTTATGGTCCCGAGTCGTCGGGCAAGACCACGCTGGCAATCCACGCTATTGCCGAGGCTCAGAAGGCAGGCGGTATTGCCGCATTCATCGACGCCGAGCACGCTTTCGACAGCTTCTACGCTTCGCAGCTGGGAGTGGATATCGACAACCTCTTGGTGTCACAGCCTGACAGCGGCGAACAGGCTTTGGAGATTGCCGAGACACTGATTCGTTCGAGTGCAATCGATATTATCGTCATCGACTCGGTAGCTGCGCTGACCCCCAAGGCAGAAATTGAGGGCGAGATGGGCGAGTCGAAGATGGGCTTGCAGGCAAGGCTTATGTCGCAGGCCCTGCGCAAACTGACTGCTGCCATCAGCAAGACCAAGACCGTCTGCATCTTCATCAACCAGCTGAGGGACAAAATAGGTGTCATCTACGGCAATCCCGAAACCACCACGGGTGGTAATGCTCTGAAATTCTATGCCAGCGTACGTATCGACATCCGCAAGACCTCGGTCATCAAGGATGGCGATGAGCAACTCGGCACCCGCACCAAAGTAAAAGTCGTAAAGAATAAGGTTGCGCCTCCCTTCCGCAAGGCAGAGTTCGACATTATGTACGGCAAGGGCATCTCGAAGGTGGGCGAGATTTTGGATCTCGGTGTGGACTACGGCGTAATCAAGAAGAGCGGTTCGTGGTACTCCTACAACGACAGCAAACTTGCGCAGGGTAGGGACGCTACGAAGGTCCTCTTGGAGCAGAATGCAGAATTGTGCGCCGAAGTAGAGGAGAAAGTTCGAGTAGCACTCAAAGAGTCAAAGAATAACTAATTATATGTGAGGTTGTTTGAGCCGCTCGGCGTCAAACAACCTCCCTTTGATTTAGGTTGATTGACCACCTCGCAGCATCAAACATCTAACAACTCTAATCAAACATTTTTGCGCTTATGGCTGGCTATACGGCAGAAGATGAGCAGATAATTTCGCGTGAGTTCAACGAACTGCTTTCGGCGTGCAACAAAATCTGCAAGAACGAGGCAGATTGGGAGATGATTAACAAGGCGTTCTTCCTTGCGAAGGAGGCACATAAGGGCGTGCGCCGTCGCTCGGGCGAACCCTACATCCTCCACCCACTCGCTGTGGCGAAAATTGTGGTGTGCGAGGAGGGTCTTGGTGTGAAATCGACTGCTGCGGCACTTCTGCACGACGTTGTGGAGGATACGAGCTACACGGTGGAGGATATCGAGAACCTCTTCGGTCCGAAGGTCGCCTCAATGGTCGACGGACTCACAAAGGTGGCTGCCGCGCTGAGCGAGGATGTGACAGCACAGGCAGAGAGTTTTCGCAAAGTTCTACTCACCTTATCGGATGATATAAAGGTGATTATCATCAAGATAGCTGACCGACTGCACAATATGCGCACGCTGGGTTCTATGCCACGACACAAACAGATAAAAATCACCAGCGAGACGATGTATCTGTTTGCGCCTTTGGCATATAGGCTCGGACTCTACGCCATCAAAACCGAGCTCGAAGACCTCTCGCTAAAATATATGTATCCCGAGCAATATGCCGAGATTGAGGAGAAGATGAAGGCCACAGCTGCCGAGCGTAACGAGTTCATAGAGAGATTTATACAGCCCATCAAGGAGAAACTCTCCGAGAGTGGCATCGAATTTTCTATCTCGGGCAGGGTTAAGACCGTCTATTCCATCTGGTCGAAGATGCAGCGCAAGCAGATACCTTTTGAGGAGATATACGACCTCTTTGCTGTGCGCATCGTTTTCAAACCCAGTGAGTTGGCTCCTGAGAAAGCGCAGTGTTGGCATATCTACTCGCTACTCACCGACATCTACGCCCCCAAGCCCGACCGCATACGAGATTGGGTGAGTTTCCCCAAAGCCAATGGTTATGAGGCACTTCACGCCACCTTTATGCGCCCCGACGGTATCTGGGCAGAAGTGCAAATCCGTTCTGAGAGGATGGACGAGATTGCCGAAAGAGGCTTCGCGGCGCACTGGAAATACAAACAAGATCACGACGACGAGGATGAATTCGACAAGTGGCTCAGAGATGTGCGCAGTGCGCTTACACATCCTGCGGGTAATGCTGGCGACTTCTTGGAGAACGTCAAGATGACTCTCTATATGACTGAAATGGTGGTGTTTACGCCCAAGGGCGAGGCTCGTAAGTTCCCCGTTGGAGCTACGGCGCTCGACTTTGCCTATGACATCCACACCAACGTGGGTAATACCGCCATTGGCGCAAAAATCAACCACAAAATCGAGTCGATATATACCAAACTCAAAAGTGGCGACCAGGTGCAGATTCTCACTGCCGAAACCGCTCACCCCACCATCGAATGGCTCGACCACGTCGCTACCGTCAAGGCTCGTCAGGCAATCATCACATACCTTAAACGTGTGAGGCAGAACAATATAGAAAACGGTATTTCTATTTTCGAGAACCGTATGAGGGAGTTTGGCATTACGCCCAGCGCCCGATTGTTCCGCAAACTATTGCCTGCCTATGACTGCACCAATAAGGACGAATTTTATAGCAAACTCGGCTCCGAGATTATCAATCTCAACGATATAGACAGTGTGCTCCGCCAGAATGCCAAGAATAAAGTGCTGAAATTCTGGACTTTCGAGCTGGCAAGCAATAAGCCCAAAGAGGTTGTCGTAAAGAATCAGGACGTTGAGAGCATTGGCGAGCAGAAATTCGTAGCAGCGGAGTGCTGTAATCCCATTCCGGGCGACAATATCACGGGCTACAAGGACCCCCGAACCGGCGACATCATCGTACACAAGACCGACTGCGAGGAGCTAATTCGCCTTGCAGCACAAAAGGGCGAGAATCTTGTGGGTAATATCAAGTGGTCAACTTATAAGGCGGTTTCGTATCTGTCTGAGATTAAGCTGCGTGGACTAGATAGGGTAGGCGTGCTCCGCGATTTGGCTCAGGTCATCACCGTCGAACTTGACATCAACATCCGCGAGTTGCAAATCCAGAGCCACGACGGTATTTTTGAGGGCAAAATTAGCGTCTATGTTTCAGATACCGAGAGCCTCTACTCGCTGATGGATAAGGTTGGCAAAATTAAAGGAATAGATAAAGTAGAACGAGTTTAATAGTTTAATATCAAGTGATTATGGCAACAATTTTTACAAAGATAGCACAAGGCGAAATCCCCAGCTATAAGGTGGCTGAGGACGAAAACTACTACGCATTTCTCGATATCAATCCCCTTGCAGAGGGTCACACACTTGTCATTCCCAAACGAGAGGAGGATTATATCTTCGACCTTAGCGACGACGAACTCGCAGATATGGTTAAGTTCGCCAAGAAGGTTGCGGCAAAACAGAAAAAGGCGTTCGGCTGCAAGAAGGTCGCTATGATTGTACTTGGCTTGGAGGTGCCCCACGCACACATCCACCTCATTCCTATGAATAGCGAAGCAGATGTAGATTTCCGTAAACCTAAACTCCAACTCACTCCCGAGGAGTTCAAAGCAATTGCAGAGAAGATAGCAGTGGAGTAG
Organism: Tidjanibacter sp.; assembly: GCA_045602145.1. GTDB lineage: Bacteria > Bacteroidota > Bacteroidia > Bacteroidales > Rikenellaceae > Tidjanibacter. The sequence goes on along the minus strand of JAZSAY010000035.1, from coordinate 61,957 downwards.
GGGAGTAATTACACATACATACTTACTTCAATTATTGAACACAAGCGGGGTAATCCCCGCTTTTTTAAATCTAATTATTTTACATTTGTAAAATTCTTGTCAATTGCATATTTTTCACTCATCACACCAAGTTCAACCACTTAATTATTGTTGTTTAAATATCGCAAAATCAGATACTTGCAAGGCGATACATAAAGTTTTAGTTGATGTAAAAACCCGTTATTACGCAAAATGATAGGAAAATGGCATTCATATATGTATATATTATATTTATATTACTATACATCAGACGTTTATGACATATAAATTAAATTATAGGTTCATGTTAAATCTTTCGACAATTTAGTGTATTTAGTTGAAGTATATTACGATGGTAATTTTGCCGTTAAATTATTTTGATTTACATTTGTAAAGTCAAAAATGAGTGAACTATGAAAAGAAGAATTGAACAAATAATTAGATCAGAATCGCTGTCAAACCTCCAATTTGCACAAGCGCTCGATATTAATCCGGCATCCGTAACACATATTTTCTCAGGCAGAAATAACCCGAGCTTAGATATAATTATTCGAATTGCAAGCAAATTTCCCCACTACAATCTCAGGTGGTTGCTCCTCGGGGAAGGCTCTGCGATTGCAACTGATTCGCAGTCAGAACACAAAGTGGCATCCCGCCCCGACGACTTGTTTTCCGCACACTCGACGCAAAACCTCACCCTTCAAACTGCGCAAATTCAAACCACCGAACCAAAAATCACTCCACTTGGGCAAACTCACATCCCAGCCGAGAAGCTTATCATCTGCCTTCCAGACGGCACCTATAAAGAGTATATCAAGCAGTGATCATTACGTAATTAGTAATTAAGTGAAGCAAAGAGAGGCATTCTTACCTGTGTATGAAGAACATTCAATAATACGCACTCGATTACACTTACTCAGACTTATCAAGAATTACATTCCACTCTTTCTCCTTCACTTCAAGATTTGCATTAAAACAGCTCGCTTTACATAATGTATATATTTTGCAGTTGGTAGATGATTGATTGTCTATTAATTTATATTACTGTGTGATTTGATGTATGTTTTGCACAATTTAAACATTTAAATAATGTGCGTATGAAAATAAGGCGCAGAAAGACAACTATTAGAGATATTTCGTATATTTGCAGAAGGTACGATTTATCAGGAATAAGGTTATTTAAGATACTATATATTCAGGAAAAACAAGATTATGAGGTTAAAAATCAATATATTAATTTATACCATTATCGCTTGCATTGCGGCTATATCCGTATCATGTAGCACAGCGAAGCAGACCGATGGGCGCAACATTGTTGTAACTATTGCTCCGCTTGCGGGGCTTGTCGAGGAGATTGTGGGCGAAGACTACGAGGTTTCAGTATTGTTACCAAGTGGCTATACACCAGAAAATTACTCGCCCACTCCACGTCAGATTGCGTCATTGGAGGGTGCTGATATGGTTTTTATGCTCGGAACAATGGATTTTGAGCAACAGATTGTCAAAAGATTTGAAAATCAAGACAATAACTCCTTTGTAGATGTTAGCAAGGGTGTAAAATTGATTGCAGGTGGTTGCTCGCACAGCCATTCTCACGAGCACCACGAGTGTGATTGTGAGCATCATTCGCACTCGGAGCATACAGAACACCACCACGTTGGCACAGATCCTCACATCTGGCTCGCACCCGGGACACTTGAAGTGATTGTTGATAACATTGCCGAGGAAATCCTCGCACAAAACCCCGATTCTACAAAGTATTACACTCATTACGAACAACTTAAAGCAACACTTCAACAGCGAAAAGAGCGCTATCGTGAGTTGTTGGTAACTGCCCCTAAGGCGTTCCTTATCTACCATCCTGCGCTCGGGTATCTTGCTGAGGAGTACGACTTGGAGCAGATTTCGCTCGAAAACGAGGGTAAATCCCCCACCCCGGCTGCTCTGGCAGAGATTGTGGATAGGGTAAAAAATGAGGGTATTGAGTCGATGATTTATCAACAAGAGTATCCCCTGGATGTAGTTCAACCTATTGCAGAGATACTCAATGTTAATTTAGTAGAAATCAACCCTTTGAGCAAAGATATAATATCAGAACTTGACCGCATTATCGAGGCACTTACTAACAGCAAATGAAAGGCAAAGAGATAATAAAAATAGAGCACCTATCCGTACGCTACGAGGGGCGCGAGGCTCTGTGGGATGTTAATATCTCGTTCTATGAAGGTGACTTTGTGGGCATTATTGGTCCCAACGGAGGCGGCAAGAGCACGCTTGTAAAGAGCATTTTAGGACTTGTGCCCTATGAGGGGGAGGTTACTTTCTGTGGCAAAGTGTCTGGATGTCACAACATTGGATATATGCCCCAACAAAACCTCTTCGACAAGAGCTTCCCAATTTCGGTTTCGGAATTAGTGCTCAGCGGCTTGCAGGCAGGCAAAAGACTGCGCCGCTACACTGCCGAGGATAAAGCCAAAGCGCAAGCGATACTTGAACTTGTGGGTGTAAAACGCTTATCCAACAAACAGATAGGCGAACTTTCGGGAGGCGAGTTGCAGAGGGCTCTGCTGGGTAGAGCCATCATCTCCGACCCTGCGCTGCTCATCCTTGATGAGCCTGCTAACTTTGTTGATAACCAATTTGAGGGTGAACTCTACGCCCTGCTGGAACGCCTATCGGAGCGTATGGCGATTATTGTCGTGTCGCACGATGTGGGTACCATCACTTCGCTTGTGCGTAGCGTGGTGTGTGTCAATCGCACCGTCCACCGCCACCCCACTGCCGAGCTGACACCCGAACTCTTGGAGAACTACCACTGCCCCATCCAGGTTATCTCGCACGGCGCTGTGCCCCACACCGTCCTGGCGCACCACTCCGAGAATGCAGAATCCGAGATTACTAATTCAAAATTATCCTGTGGATGCCGATGCGAGCACCACAACCACACTCACTAACCACTCTCCCAATAACAAACAGCGGGGCTACTCACAGAGAGTAGCCCCGCATTATTTGGCGGAATGACTGCGCCTAAATTACCGAAGTTCTGAGAGTTGGTTACTCAAACTTGCATATCTCGCTCAGTTTGCCCCAGAGTTCCTCGGTGCGCTCAACAAGCTGTGCGCGGATGTAGGCATAGTGTTTGCGTACAAGCGAGGGGTTGTGTTTCTCGGCGGGGTTGTTCACGAGTTCCATAAGGTTGTTGCGCATATCGACAGCACCCTGCATAATGGCGATAATCTCGTCCTGTTTGTCGCCGTGGAAGCCGAGCGAAAGGTAGCAATCGTAAACCACCTCGTTTACGGTGTAGTCAATCTCTTTTTTGATGTCTCTTAAACTTGCCATAATTATCTATGAATTTGGTTGTATATTAGTTTCAGCATAGCAAAGTTAGTAATAATTTCGACACTCCGCACCTCGCGGCGCAAAAATATCGCTTCCCCAACCTACTTTTGGCGTTTTTTGCCGTAGTCGTTAATCATTTTGATGACAAAAATGATGGTACTCATCGTTGCGGTGAGTCCGTTGGCGATGGCGAGGGGCACGTTGCCCGTCAGTATGCCCTGCACAAAGAAGCACGCCGCACCAAGTGCCATCAGCACAAACGACCCGAGGGCAATATCATCGGTCTTGCGTGTGCGGATAGTCCGGATGGTCTGGGGTACATACCCCAACACCATAAGCACCGCTGCGCTATATCCAAAAAGTGTTGCAAAATCCATAATTACACCGTTTAGTGGCGTAAAGTTAAGAAAAATTCCTATATTTGTAAGCAAACCACCGCAGGTTTGCACCAACTTGACAACAGAAAATGAGCGAAAAGAAATTTATGCAAATGGCAATCGAGCTCGCAAAGGAGAGCGTTGCCAAAGGTGGTGGTCCTTTTGGAGCAGTTATTGTCCGCAATGGTGAGGTCGTAGCCACCGGTTCCAACAGCGTAACGATACTCAACGACCCTACGGCACACGCCGAGGTGAGCGCCATACGAGCCGCTTGTCAGAAAGTGGGTAACTTCAACCTCCGCGGGTGCGAGATTTACACCTCGTGCGAGCCTTGCCCTATGTGCCTCAGTGCGATATATTGGGCGGGCATAGAGCGCATCTACTACGCGGGCACACGCAGCGATGCGGCAGCTATTGGTTTCAATGATGCTTTCATCTACGACCAGATACCCCTCGCCCCCACTGCACGCACTATTCCTTCCCTACCCCTTATGCGAGCCGAAGGCTTGGAGGCTTTCCGCCTGTGGGAGGCAAAAGAGGACAAGGTAGAGTACTAACACAAGAGGTTGCCCTTGCTGGGGGCAACCTCTTGTGTGATTGAGAATTGAGAATTAAGAATTGAGAATTTTTCACATAACTCTCAGTCCTCCCATTACTCCCATAAACCATATAAGACTAAGGACTGTTGACGTTAGACCGACTTTGGCAGGTAAAATAAATTGGGACTCCATTGCGGAGTCCCAATTTATTTTAACTGCCAAAGTTGTCATACATAATGTTCTCGGGTGGTACGCCCAAATTGTCGAGCATATTCACCACTGCCGAAATCATCATAGGAGGACCGCACAAATAGTACTCAATATCCTCGGGTGCGGGATGATCCTTCAAGTAGTTGTTATAGATAACATTGTGGATGAAACCAATATATTTGGGATCCCAATTGTCATCGGGTCGGGGATCGCTAAGACCGATAGCAAACTTGAAGTTGGGGAACTCCTTAGCAAACTCCTCGAACTGCTCCTGATAGAAAATCTCCTGCTTCGAGCGTGCACCATACCAGAACGAGATGGGCAGGTCACTCTTGACGGTCTTGAAGAGGTGGAAGATATGCGAACGCATAGGAGCCATACCTGCACCACCACCGATAAACATCTTCTCGTTGGGAGTATCCTTGATGAAGAACTCACCGTAGGGACCCGAAATAGTCACCTTATCGCCGGGTTTGCGCGAGAAAATGTACGACGAGCAGATACCCGTAGGCACGTTCATAAAGCCACCGGTAGCCCTATCGAAGGGAGGAGTAGCAATACGCACGTTGAGCATAATGATGTCGTCCTCGGCGGGCTGGTTAGCCATTGAGTAAGCACGGAAAGTAGGCTCGGGGTTGTTTGCCACCAAATCCCACATCTTGAACTTGGTCCAGTCGGCGTGGAATTTAGGATCAATATCCATATCGGAGTACTTAATACCCTCATACTTAGGAATATCAATCTGAATGTAGCCACCGCTCTTGAAGTTCAGACGTTCGCCCTCGGGGAGTTTCACAACAAACTCCTTCATAAAGGTCGATACGCTGCGGCACGACACAACCTCGCACTCCATCTTCTTAACGCCCAGCACGCTCTCGGGAATGCGGATATCCAAATCGTTCTTAACCTTCACTTGGCAACCCAGGCGCCAGTGCTCTTTCTGCTGTTTGCGGGTGAAGAAGCCGACCTCGGTAGGCAAAATCTCGCCACCGCCATCGAGCACCTGCACCTTACACATACCGCAACTACCCTGTCCACCACAAGCCGAGGGGAGGAAAATCTTCTCCTGAGCAAGAGTAGTCAGCAGCGAGTTGCCACTTGCAACTTTGAGGCTCTTCTGCCCATCGTTGATATTAATCGTAACCTCGCCCGAAGAGGTGAGTTTTGCCTTTGCCACCAGCAACAAAGCCACGAGCAACAGCAAAGCCACGAGGAAGACTACGACAGCTGTAATAATAATTGTATTATTCATCTCTCTAACTGTGTTTGCTAATTAATTCTACATTTGGAAGCCCGAGAAGATCATAAACGCCATACCCAGAAGACCGGTGATGATGAAAGCCAAACCGGGACCGCGCAGACCTTTGGGAACATTGGAGTATGCGAGTCTCTCGCGGATAGCAGCCATCACAAGGATAGCAATCCACCAACCGAAGCCCGAGCCAAAGCCGAATACGGCAGCCTCACCAACGGTAGCGAAGTTCCTCTGCTGCATAAACAACGCTCCACCCATAATTGCACAGTTTACTGCAATGAGGGGGAGGAAGATACCCAACGAGTTATAGAGCGAGGGAGAGAATTTCTCCACAACCATCTCCAACAACTGAACAAATGCTGCAATAACAGCAATAAAGAGAATAAAACTAAGGAAGCTCAAATCCACGCTTGCCAACTCGGGCGAAATCCACGAGAGAGCACCTGCTTTGAGCACATAGTTTTCGAGCAGGTAGTTCAGGGGCACAGTCATAAGCATTACGAAAGTAACTGCCAAACCCAAACCATTGGCGGTCTTCACGCTCTTCGACACGGCAATGTACGAACACATACCGAAGAAGAACGAGAATACCATATTGTCTATAAATGTAGACTGAATAAATAGTTTCAAAAGTTCCATAATCTATGCTCCTCCATTTTATTTTTCCTGCAAATCCTTATTTGTCGAACGGTGTACCCAGATGATGATACCTACAATAATAAGTGCAGCAGGTGGGAACAACATCAGACCGTTGTTCACATAGCCGGCCTCATACAAGCAGTTGGGGATAACCTGGTAGCCCAAGAGAGTACCATTGCCCAAAAGTTCCCTAAAAAAGCCGATGATAACGAGCACTGCACCATAGCCCAAGCCATTACCGATACCATCCAAGAGCGAAGGCAGAGGTTTGTTCGACAAGGCGAAAGCCTCCACACGACCCATAATGATACAGTTGGTAATAATCAGACCAACATAGACAGAGAGTTGCTTGCTCACGTCATAGACGTATGCTTTGAGGATATCGTTCACAATAGTCACCAGCGCAGCGATAACCACCAACTGCACGATGATACGGATACGATCGGGAATACCATTTCGCAGGAGCGAAAGTACGAGGTTCGAGAATGCGCACACAGCCGTAACCGACAGACCCATAACGAGTGCAGGTTTGAGCTGAGTGGTAACTGCCAATGCAGAGCAGATACCCAGAATCTGAACCAGAACAGGGTTGTTCTTTGCCAACGGATTAGTCAGCGATTGAAAAGTTTTGTTTTTCATTGTCTTACTCTGCATTTTCGGTTAATACTTCTTCGGTTGCAGCGGAAGTACGACCCTTCATGAAAGCATCGTAACAACTGAGGCAATCTTTAATCATTTTCTGCAAGCCCTCAGAGGTTTTAGTACCGCCCGTAACAGCATCTACGGAGTGAGCAGCACCTTGTGCACCACCCTTAACCACATAGATACCAACCAGGTTGCTACCCTCATAGATGGTCTGACCGGGGAACTGAGCCTGATACTTGGCAGTTGCAATCTCTGCACCCAAACCGGGGGTCTCGCCTGCATGGTCAAAGATAGCACCTTTGATTGTATTGAGGTCGGCTTCAAGAGCGATATAGCCCCAGATGTCATCCCACAAACCCTTACCGGTCAAGGGGAATACTACCTCGCCGGTAGTTTTGTTCTCAAATACGGGGTACTCGCCTGCTGCGAAACTTGCGGGCAGGTCGAAGAGTTTATTCAGAGGAGAAACCTCGGTTTGGATAACCTCGCCCTCCTTGTTTACTACATATGCCTCGATTGTGCTATCGTAGCTACCTTTCTCCAAGCCGAGCGAAGCCACAATGGCGTCCTTCTTCTCGTTGAGAATGTTTGCATCCTGTGCGGGTTTGAGCGAAAGGTAAGTGAATGCCAACAAGATGGCAACGATAACAACCATTACGGTCGAGTAGAATACGATGTAGGCGTTAGAGTCTTTGCCGCCCAAAAATCCTTTTTTACTCATATCTTTATCCTCCATCTTTTATGCGTTAATACTCTTTTTAGCCCTGCGGTTGCGACGATTGATGTTAGCCTGAACAACATAGTAGTCCACAACGGGAGCAAGTGCGTTCATAAAGATGATGGCAAGCATCATACCCTCGGGGTAACCGGTGTTGAATACGCGAACCAGAATAGCCAGCGCACCAATCATAAAGCCCACGATACATTTACCACAGTTGGTCTGTGCCGAGGTAACAGGGTCGGTAGCCATAAAGACTGCACCGAATGCAAAGCCACCAAGCAACAAGTGCTGCCAAGCAGGAAGAGCCATATAGAACTCGGTAGGTGTCTGAGGCTCAGCGGGTGCAAGCAAGTTGAACACACCACCCATAACAAGACCACCAACGAATACGCTCAGCATAGTCCTCCAACTTGCAGTACCAGTAGCGAGCAACACAATAGCACCCAGCAAGATGCACAATGTGGAGGTCTCGCCTACGCTACCTGGGATAGTACCAATAAATGCATCGAGCATCGACACGTTAGTGGTACCCGTATTTGCCAGCTCGCCAAGAGGTGTAGCACCTGTGCGTGCATCACTAAACCATACAGCCTCGCCCGAAATGCTCGAAGTGTAGGAGAAGAAGATGAACAAACGAGCCAACAGCGCGGGGTTAAAGATATTCATACCCGTACCACCGAAAATTTCCTTGCCGATAACAACAGCAAATGCGGTTGCCAAGGCGGTCATCCACAGAGGAGTACCGATAGGAATGATCAGGGGAATAAGAATACCCGATACGAAGAAGCCCTCGTTGACCTCCTCTTTGCGGATCTGAGCAAAAGCACACTCAATGGAAAGACCTACGATGTAGGTAACCAAAATCGAGGGAAGCATCTGCCAGAAGCCATACCAGAAGTTCTGCCAAATGTTGAAGTCAGCACCGTCAATCCTTTGATAACCAATGTTCCACATACCAAACAAAATGGTAGGTATGAGGGCGATGATTACCATAAACATAGTGCGTTTCATATCGTTACAATCGCGGATGTGAGCACCTTTTTTGGTCACGTCCGTAGGCACATAGAAGAAAGTCTCCATTGCCTCATAGAACGAGTGCAGCCACGAGAGTTTGCCGCCCTCCGAGAAGGTGGGAGCAAACTTGTCGAGCAGTCGTTTGGGAAGGGGTTTATTGTAATTCTGTTTCATACTCTTACATCTCTTTAATCATGAGGTTAATACCATCGCGAACCAGAGCCTGCAAATCCTGTTTGGAAGGATCAACAAACTCGCAAAGAGCAACATCCTCCTCCACAATCTCGTAGATACCCAGGTTCTCCATCTTCTCGATGTCGCCTGCCAAGATAGCCTTGAAAAGGTACATAGGATAGATGTCCATAGGCAGATATTTCTCGTAAAGACCCGTCACAACGAAGGGACGAACACCACCGTTAAGACCTGTGCGAAGGTCGTAGCGCTTCTTGGGCATAAGCCACGAGAAATAGGTACGCGATACGGAGAATTTGTTCAAGCGGGGAGCCAACCAACCGATGAGTTCCAACTCGCCACCCTCGGGAATAACGGTAACCTGCGAGGAGTAAATACCCATAAAGTCGTTAGCAGTAGCCTTCAAGCCCGAAAGTACGTTACCCTCGATGAGGCGGAACGACGAGCCACCACCCTGAGGTTTGATGCGTGCGGGCATCAGTACATCGCAAAGCGACGAGCCAACAAGGCACCTTACATACTGAGGATGAGCAACCTGCGAGCCGGTAACAGCATAGGTCTTAACCATATTAACCCTCTGCTCCAAGAAGAGGCGACCGATGATTGCCACATTCTGGATAGCTACGGTCCACACCTTTTCGCCTTTGTTTACGGGGTCGATGTGGTGAATCTGCACGCCTACATTACCTGCGGGATGAGCACCTGCAAAGTAGTGTTTCTGTACACCTTCAACACCCTCCAAAATACTCTTCTCGCCAGCTTTGAGCGAGAGGTGAACATTAACGCAGAGTTTTTTCAATGCATCGAAACCTGCCTGAACAGCCTTCAAATCATCTTTGAGGGCGACATTCATATCGGGTGCGAGGGGTGCGGTATCGAAGCCCGAAACGAAGATAGCCTTAGGCTGGTCTTTCGAGTCGGCGATAATGCCGTAGGGGCGCTGGATGATGGTTGCCCACAAGCCGCTCTGCAAGAGTGCAGCGACAACCTCCTCGCGCGAAGCCTTCGCAAGGTCGATGTTGAAAGGTTTGTAGTTTTGCTCTGTGTCGGCTGCTACCTCAATGGCAAGAAGTTTGCGCTTCGCACCACGACGAACTGCCGAAATGGTACCGCTGACGGGCGATGTGAACATCACCTCAGGATGTGCCTTGTCGTAGAACAGAGCATCACCTGCAAGGACCTTATCACCCTCAGCCACCAACAGTTTGGGTACAACACCCTCGAAAGCAAGAGGAGAAACAGCATAGCGCTCCCCAATGGGAAGTTCCACTACGCTCTTCTCAGCCTCACCAACGAGTTTAATGTCGAGACCCTTTTTGAGTTTAATGACTTTCGACATATCTGTTAGATAAGTTAATAAAAATTATTGGTTTGTTGTTTTGAAAATACTCTTATAATGTGCTACCCCTAAATAACACGCGCAAAGATAACCTTTATTTTTATAAATAGGTAACTATTCTGTTATTATTTTCACGCAATTTTTCCACAAAGTCGCCCCGAAGCACCAATACCGTCAAAAAAAATCAAAACAGATTCTTATCTTTGCAGTTAGTATGGCAAGTTTTGTTGATATACACACCCACAACACCCTCTGCGACACCGAGCGAATAGCTAATTTCCGACTCGGAGTAGATACCTCTGCACCTGCCGCCCCCTTCTCGGCAGGCATACACCCGTGGGATGCAGAGATGAGCACCGCTCAGCGTGACAGCCTACTTGCACAACTCTCGGAATTAGAGTGTGTTGCCATTGGCGAGGTAGGGCTTGACAGAGCGTGTAAAGTACCTTGGAAGGAGCAAATAGAACTCTTCGAGGCGCAACTTACAATTGCCGCCACAAGGGACTTGCCCGTCATTGTACATTGCGTTAGGGCGACCTCGGAATGTCTTGCGCTTTTGGCAAAACGCAACATTCAAAAGGCTCTATTTCACGGCTTTATAGGCTCAGCGGAGCTTGCCAAAGAGATACTTAGGAGGGGATATTTCATCTCTTATGGCTTTGGTTCCATCCACTCGCCTAAGACAATAGAGGCACTGCGTCACACGCCCCTTGACCACTTGTTTTTGGAGAGCGACACAACACTCCACCCTATTGGTGAACTATACACCGCCGTTGCCGAAATTAAAGGCATTGATATAGAGTTACTCAAAAACACAATTAAAGACAATTATACCGCATTTTTCCGATGAGTTGGAGAGAGAGAACACGCCTATTGTTGGGCGAAGAGAAGTTGGGAATTATCCAGAGGGCGCACGTCTTGGTCGTGGGCTTGGGTGGCGTAGGTGCCTATGTTGCCGAGATGCTCGCCAGGGCGGGCGTGGGCGAGATGACCATTGCCGATGCCGACACCGTTGGCGAGAGCAACATCAATCGACAACTCATTGCGCTACATTCAACCATTGGTAGACATAAAACCGAGGTACTTGCTGAAAGACTGCGAGATATAAATCCAAGCATCGAGCTGCACATCCACACCGAATACATCCGTGACGAGAAGACTTACGAGCTACTTGATGCTGCAAAATATGACTATGTTGTGGACTGCATCGACACCCTTTCGCCAAAGGTAAACCTAATTGCGGGTGCACTCGAAAGGGGCTATCCGCTGGTGAGTTCTATGGGCGCAGGAGCCAAGACCGACCCCACAAAAATCGAAGTCAAGGACATCGGCAAGAGCCACCACTGCCCTCTGGCGCATATGTTGCGCAAAAGATTGCACAAATTGGGTATCAGGAGCGGTTTTTGGGCAGTTTTTTCGCCCGAAGCGGTGCGTGAGGGGGCAATGATTATCGCCGAGGAAACCAACAAAAAGTCCAATGTAGGCTCCATTTCGTACATCCCCGCCTCATTTGGCTGTGTTTGTGCGAGTGTTGTTGTGCGTGACCTACTTGGAGAGTTTGAAAATTAACCTTAAACTATTGATACTATGAAAATTGTATTTCTTGATGAATACACCCTGGGAGGTGCCGATTTGAGCGCCATTCGCTCGCTTGGCGACTATGTGGGTTACGAAAAGACATCTGCCGAGCAGGTCGTTGAGCGTGCCGCAGGTGCCGAGGTTGTTATTGTAAATAAGGTTGTCATTGGCAGACGAGAAATGGAACAATTGCCCAACCTGCGACTCATTTGCGTAGCGGCAACGGGTGTTAATAACATAGATTTAGTGGCTGCCGAGGAGCACAAAATATCGGTGCGCAACGCTGTCGGATACTCTACACACACCGTGGCAGAAGCCACTCTGGGCAGCATTTTGACTCTACAAAGACAAGTTTTGTACTACGACCACTACGTTAAGAGCGGAGCGTATAGTGCATCGGGCGAATGGGTAAATTTTGACCGCCCAACACACCGCCTTTGGGGTAAAAATTGGGGTATTGTAGGTATGGGTAATATCGGCAGAGAGGTTGCCCGCCTTGCCGAAGCTTTTGGCTGCAAAGTCGCCTATGCCTCTACATCTGGCAAGACTCGCACAGAGAACTTCGAGCAGATGTCGCTCGAAGCACTTTTGAGCTGGGCAGACGTAGTTTCGGTGCATTGTCCTCTAAACGACACAACGCGAGGACTCATTGATAGTGAACAGATTAACCTTATGAAACCCTCGGCACTTATTGTCAACGTAGCGCGTGGTGGCATTGTTGTGGAGGAGGCTGTGCGCAGAGCCCTCGATGAGGGTAGGATTGCCGGTGCAGCGTTCGATGTCTACCCCATTGAGCCAATGCCTGCCGACTCTCCCCTACTTGCCGTCAAAGACCCTGACAAACTGCTCCTCTCGCCCCACAACGCCTGGTCGGCAGTCGAGTCCATTGAAACCCTTGTAGAGTGCATTGCCAACAACATAAAAGATTATACATCAGGTAATTAAACAACAATACGGGACTGCAATCGCAGTCCCGTTTTTACATATCTTTCAACTCTTACGAAAATCGATAGTCTGTGGGGTTGCGGAAGCCGCGGAGGAGTTCCTCTGCGGTCATACGTTTCTTGCCCGAGAGTTGCAGTTGCTCAATCTCTATCACACCATCAGCGCAGGCAACGTGCAGGTATTTTTTGCCGTCCGAGAGTATTGTACCGCACTCTGCGTCAGTCTTTTGCGCCACAAAGCGGGCATCGAAAATCTTTGCCGACAAGCCCTCCGAGAGGTTAGCCCAAGCCGCAGGATAGGGCGAGAGTCCACGAATGAGATTTATGATTTGCTCTCCACCGAGCGAGAAATCAATATGGCAGTCCTCCTTGAAAATCTTAGGGGCGGGGTTGAGTTCGCCATCAAACATTTCACTCTGCTCGATGGGCTCAACATTGCCCTCGGCGATTTTTTCTACCGTTTCGAGCACCAAATCCACGCCTACATTCATCAGTTTATCGTGCAGAGTACCAACATTATCACTCGGCTCAATCTCAACCTTTACTTGACCCAACACAGCACCCTCGTCAATCTGAGGATTAAGTAAGAAGGTGGTCACGCCCGTCACAGTCTCACCATTCATAATGGCGCGGTTGATGGGCGCGGCACCCCTATACTGAGGCAGCAGCGAAGCGTGCAGATTGAAGGTTCCAAGGCGCGGTGCAGCCCAAATAATCTCGGGCAACATCCTAAAAGCGATGACAATACCGAGGTCGGCATCCAATGCCCTGAAAGCCTCCACAAACTCCTCATCGCGTAACTTAACGGGCTGATAAATAGGCAGTCCCACCTCCACAGCATGTTGTTTGACGGCACTCTCATTAACTTTCAGTCCCCTACCCGATGGTTTGTCGGGCGTGGTCACAACTGCCACAACATTATAGCCGCCCTCCACGAGAGCCCTAAGTGGAGCCACAGCAAAATCGGGCGTACCCATATATACAATGCGGAGTTGTTTTGCTTTATCGCTCATATTATTTCTACTTTTTTGATGTTTTGAGGCTCTGCACCTTAGCCTTCAATTTATTGAACTGCACGACATACCAATCCATATTGAAGAGGTTGGAGTCGTTGGTGGCTATTCGGGTGAGATAGAGCGCAATAGGTAGCAATATCATCGCCGAGAACCACATACCGAAAGCAGCATCCCAAGTACCCTCCTTCGCCATCTTCTCGCCCGCAATGCTGATGACATAATAGACCACAAAGAACAACACCGACACCACAACAGGCATCGCCAAGCCACCCTTTCGGATGATTGCTCCCAGAGGTGCACCAATAAGGAAGAAGATAATCACCGAAATGGGCAGCGACACCTTCCTATGCCACTCCACCTGCGAGCGGTAGAGTTTATTGAGCGTATCTTTTGCCGTATCCTCATTGCGGTTCAACGAGTTACGCGACATTCGGGCATTGCTCTTCGCTTTATTTATAATATCGGTTTTTGCCGCTATTTCCATCGTGTCGAGCGCCTTCATAAGGTCGGCACTGCTCTTGTAGGAGTAGTCCACCTGCACCGTATCGAAGAGTCCCCACGCCGATTGGTCTTTGGTCATAAGGTAATTTTTCAGCAACGGCTCGTAGGAACGTGCCGAGCCCCTATCACTCTCCACCCTCAGTGAGTCGATATCCACCTGCAACTCAGCAACATCCTTCGTTTGGTGGTTGTTGAAGAGGTTCATATCCGTGCGCGAAAAGTCGAAACCCTCGACGCTCATTGCACCATTCTGAACTACGAATTTCTGATGTCGTATGGCGTTCTCGGTGCTCCACTTATAGTTTCGTGTTGTTTCGTAAGTCTCACCATTATAGAGCTTTACCATCAGAAACTTCTTGTCGTCGGACATATATATGTAGCCCGAGTCGGCAACCGTAGTAGTCATATTGCCGTTGCGCTCGCGTGTGTCGTAGATGAGCACGTCGGTGAGCAGCTGCGTTTCGGGGTCTTGGTGTCCCACTCGGATGCTCATATTGTCAATACCGTTGAAGAACATACCGTCCTTGAACTCCATACTCTCCTTTTGCTGGCGAATGTCGTAGATTATCGCCATCATCTTCTTATTGGAGTAAGGCACTAAGTTGTTGACCACAAAGAAACTACCCACCGCCACAATCAGCACCACAACCATCAGCGGCGAGAGTATTCGGGGCAGCGACATACCCGCAGACTTCATAGCCAGCAGCTCGTTGTGCTCACCCAGATTACCCATCGTCATAATGCCCGCAAAGAGCGTCGCCAGAGGAATGCCGAGGGGCATCATATTGGCAGTTGCATAGAAGAGCAACTCGATGATAATACTGAAACTCAGACCCTTACCCACTAACTCGTCGATATATCGCCACACGAAGTTCATCATCAAGATAAACATCACGATGAAGAACGAGAGCACCATCGGTCCGAGGAAGGATTTGAGTGTAAAACGATGTATGGTTTTCATTTCTCTACTTCTACTTGTTGGTTTCGAGCCCTCATTGGGCGCTTAACATTTCGCAAAGTTAGCAGTTTTACGACAAAAAGCGCAATCGCCAACAAAATTATTGTTGTGGCACCTACGGGAAAATCTAATTTCCACGCCACATATATGCCCAAAGCATTGCCAACAACGGCAAACAGAGCCGCCCACAGGGCAATGCTGTTGTAGGACTTGGTAAAGCACGAGGCTATCACGACGGGAATTGTCAGTAGTGAGATGAGCAAAACGATACCCACAATCCTGATAGAGAGTACAATAGCAACCGATGTCAGCACCGTCATCGCCGACAAAATCGCATCTGCCCTCACGCCCTGACTCTTGGCAAACTCTCGGTCAAAAGCGGAGTAAATAAGAGGTCTTGAAAAGCGACCCATTATCAAAAGTAATACTCCAACGAGCACCGCCAAAGCAACTATATTAGAGCTGCTTACGGTCAGTATATCTCCAAAAAGGAAACTCATCAGATTGGGCGCGTAGCCTGGCGTGGAGAAGATAAAAAGCAGTCCCACAGCCATACCTACACTCCACACAATACCTATTGCCGAGTCCTCTCGCATCTTACCCTTCGAGCCTGCCCACTCTATGCCGAGCGCCGAGAGAATGGCAAAAATCAAAGCCCCTCCAATGGGGTTGAGCCCAAAGTGATAGGCTATGCCTATTCCGCCAAACGAGGCGTGCGTAATACCTCCGCACAAAAAGACTATACGGCGTGCCACAACGTATGTGCCCACAATGCCGCAGGCAATGCCCGAAAGCACCGCCGCCACAAGAGCCTCCCTCAGGAAGTCGTATGTTGCCACTGCCGTAAAGAAATCCATAATACCTATTAGTCTCGAAATAAAAACGTGCAAATATACCCAAAAGTAGCAAAAAAATTCATATTTTCGCACCGAAAAAAGAGTATTGAAGAGAAAATGAAGGTATGCTTTTACACATTGGGGTGTAAACTCAACTTTTCGGAGTCCTCCACCCTTGCTCGCGAGTTCATCCAGAACGGTCACGAGCGCACCGAGAATTTTGCCGAAGCGGATGTTTGTGTCATCAACAGCTGCTCGGTGACGGAGCATGCCGACAAGAAGTGCCGCAACATCGTGCGCCGCATCCATAAACTCAACCCAGAGGCAATCATCGCAGTTACAGGTTGTTATGCCCAACTCAAACCCTACGAAATAGCCGCCATAGAGGGAGTCGATATTGTGCTCTCGAACAACGACAAGGGAGACGTGTACCAGAAGGTCGTGGGGCTTGGCAAGAAAGGTGAGCGTCAGGAGGTTACGAGCTGCACTACGGAGGAGTTGACCCGCTTTTTTGCCGCTTTCTCTTCGGGCGACCGCACACGCGCTTTCCTGAAAGTCCAAGATGGTTGCGACTACTGTTGCAGCTACTGCACCATCCACAACGCACGTGGCGCAAGCCGCAATATGCCCATCTCCGACATCGTTGCCGAGGCTGAGCGCATAGCCGCCGAGGGACACAAGGAGATTGTTATCACGGGTGTTAATACGGGCGACTTTGGACGCACCACGGGCGAGAAATTCAGCGACCTACTGAGGGCTTTGGACAAGGTTGAGGGTATTGAGCGCTACCGCATCTCGTCCATAGAACCCAACCTGCTGACCGACGAAATTATCGCCATTTGTGCCGCTTCGCCCAAGTTCCAGCCCCACTTTCACATACCCATCCAAAGTGGCTGCGACAGAGTTCTTAGGGAGATGCGACGTAGGTACAATACAGCAATGTTTTCGCAGCGCATAGAGGCCGTGCGCAAGGCTATGCCCGACGCCTTCATAGGCATCGATGTCATTGCAGGTTTCCCGGGCGAAACCGACCAAGAGGCAGAGCAGACCTACCGCTATTTGGAGAGTTTGGAGCCCGCTTTCCTCCACGTTTTCCCCTTCTCGGCTCGCGCCAACACTCCCGCTGCGACGATGAAAAATAAGGTGCAGGACTCGGTAAAAACCGCCCGTGCCGCACGCCTCGAAGAGTTGTGTGAGAGGCTCCACCGCAAGTTCTACGAGAGATATGTGGGTAGCGAGGCTCTGGTGTTGTGGGAGAGCTCGCCCAAGGCGGGCTGGATGGTGGGCTTCACGGAGAACTACATCAAGGTGAAAACACCCTTCGACCGCTCGAAAATCAACACCACCGAGAGGGTAAAACTCACACGGGTTGATAATATGTGCGAGATGTTGTGCGAAACAATAAAATAAATATAGTATATTTGCTCTATTAATCGCCGAAAAAGAAGCTACCAGAAGATATGAACACTATCCGCAGAAAGATATCCATAGGTTTCATTGCCTTGTCGGTGGTGCTGTTTAGTGCCATCGTCATCAACATTTTCGAGATTTCGCGACTTAGCAAGAATACCGAAGAGATTATTGCCGAGGGCGCCGAAAATACCAACTATGCAACCCGAATGTTCGATGCGCTGCAAAAGCAAAACAGGGCGGTGCTGGATATGGTTCTCGCCAACAACGTAGCCTCGTCGAGTGAGTACCACGAGGGCGTCGTAGAGCTTAACTCGGCAATCTTGGAGGCTATGGAGCGCTCGCCCGAGAATGCCACCCTTAAACTCATCTACGACGCCAACATCAACTATCACACCATCGTTGAGCAACACACTGTCTCACATAGCGACGAGGATGAAAGCGATTGGTTTGTAGGCTCTTATGTGGAGGCTTACTATGCGCTCGACAGTGCCATCAAGAGCTATATGACCTCGCCCAAGAGTTCAGTGGCTATCCGTATGTCGCGACTCGAAAGCAACATCTACAAGACCATCACCCCCAGCGTCCTAACGCTATTGGTGGCGGTGCTCATTCTGCTGCTCTTCTACTTCTTTATTGACTTTTATTACACCAAGCCCCTCAAACGCATTTCGCGCTCGTTGGACAACTATATAAAAAATCGTATACCCTATCAGGTGAAGATTGAGGAGAAGAGCGAACTCTCCTCGCTGAACGACAATATTGTGGATATTATAAGTCACATCAAAAAACAACAATAATAATCGGAGTATCCTATGCGTCTGCAAGTAGTTTTTAGATATATAGGAATGGTGCTACTCTTCGAGTCGGCATTTATGCTCCTCTCAGCCATTATTTCCTATGCCAACGGCATTGATGGTGGCTTTGCGCCATTGTTGTTATCATTCCTACTTACGGCACTACTTGGTAGTTTTCCGTTGATTTTTGTAGGCAAAAGCCAACGCCTTAGTTCCAAAGAGAGCTACGCCATTGTGATTGGTGCCTGGCTCACTTCGTGCCTTGTCGGCACCTTCCCATACCTTTTGTGGGGTGGCGAGTTCTCCATAGTAAACGCTTGGTTCGAGAGCGTTTCGGGTTTTACCACCACCGGTGCTTCTATTCTCAACAACATTGAAGCCTTGCCCAAAGGTTTGCTTTTTTGGCGTTCGCTAACCAACTGGCTCGGTGGTATAGGAGTGGTTATGTTTGCGCTTGTGATTATGCCTATGATAGGACGTAGCCGTATGACGGTATCCAACTTGGAAATTTCATCTATGGCTCGTGACAACTACCGCTATACCTCGGCGACAATCATCCGCATCCTGATGGGCGTCTATCTGGGCATTACGATTGCCAACATTGTAGCTCTCAGGATTGCAGGTATGACGTGGTTCGACGCTGTCAATCACGGACTTACCACCTCGGCAACGGGCGGTTTCAGCACCCGCAACGAGAGCATCGGATACTACAACAGCGTTTGGATAGAGGGTATAACGGTCGTTTTTATGTTTCTCAGTAGTTTGCACCTTGGCATAACCTACGCCACCCTTGCAGGACATCGCAATAACATATTCCGCAACGAGGGTTGCCGTTTCTATATTACAATAACGATTGTATTGTGCCTTATTATGAGCCTCAATTTGTGGTCCTCTGGCACATATAATACCATTTGGCAATCACTACGACAAGGCATATTCCAAGGCGTATCCATAGTGACGAGTACGGGTTTTGCCACTGCCGATACCAATCTTTGGACTCCTCTGTGTGTCTGCATCCTCATCTACCTCTCTATGCAGGGTGGTATGGCGGGCTCCACGGCAGGTGGTCTTAAAAGTGACCGCATACTTATGGCGGGCAAGGTCATCAGGGCGCAAATCAAACAACAGCAACACCCGGGCGCAGTGATACGTATCAAGAATAATGGCGTGGTGCAGGACCAGAGCGTGATCAATTTCGCCATCCTCTACATTGTCATCTATGTACTGATTATTTTAGTGGGTACGCTGATAAATACCGCTTGCGGACTCGATGCCCTAACAGGATTTACCGCCTCGGTGAGCTCTATGGGTAACATAGGACCCGGCTTTGGCGAGGTAGGCTCGCTCGACAACTTCTCGACAATGCCCGTTGTGGTGAAGATCGTTAGCTCGTTGCAGATGCTCTTGGGGCGTTTGGAAATTTTCGGATTGTTGCACCTCTTTACAATGAAATGGTGGGTATAAGAAGAGTATTCATATTGTTGATTTTATGTGCATTGCCTTTCGTCGCAGCAGCACAAAACATCTCCGACGGATTTATTGTTCGCCAGTTGAGCCAACTCTCGCTCAGGGGCGAGAAGCTCTCGGGTGCTCTGCGTAGCGCACAACAGGAGCAGGCACAACAGGCAACCGACTCGCTTTCGCAGGTCATCTACGAACTCGAACAGCAACTCTCTGCCGTCAACCGCGCCATCGCGAGGCTCGAAGCACAACAAAAAGCCCAGCAGGAGGAGCAGGTGGCTGAGCCCGCGCCCACTCCCGAGCAAGAGTGTGTGGAGCAACAACCCGAACCCACACCCGCGCTTGAGGTTGTGGTAGAGGATGAGTCCCAAACTGAGGAGTTGATAGTCGAAGAGCAACCTGCCGAAGGGATGACAGCGGAAACCGCTACTCAGGAGAAACAGGTGACCGAGGAGGGCGCCATTATGGAGCCTGAGAAAATTGTCCCCGAGGAGGAAGTGCCTCAAACGGAGGTAGCAGCAGAGCCTACCGAAAGCACACAGCAAAGCACGGAGGTTGAGATTATTGCAAGCGACGAGTTGAAGTCATTATTTAACACCTCTTCGCGTCGTTACGCACTCATCGAGGGCGAAATTGAGCAGCTTGTGAACAACTACTCAAAGGCGTACAAACAGATACTCGCGAGCCTCGAAGGGTACGAAAAAGCTACGTCGCTTCCAACACTCAACCGCCATCACAAAGAGTATCTCTCGGCAATGGAACTGAGCGGCAAAATAGCCGACTCGATAGCCCACCGCAGCGACCTTATGCTCACCAGCAAAGCCACCTCTTACCTCGGTTTTGCCGACTCGTTGGGCATCGACACCCTTAGGAATTACTATTCTGCACTTGTGGAACGTACGGAGCTGACAATGAGCGAGAAGATGGCTGGAAAGTGCAGCGATGTAGATCTTGCGATGTACCCCCACCGCCTGCGCAACACCATAGAATTGGAGGCAATGCTCGCGCGCTACTTGGCGCCCGAGAGTGCCGACTCGCTGGCTAAACGCGCCGAGGAGTTAGATACCACCTTCACGCTCTTCTCGCCCTATGGTACACCCAAGCGCTCCGAGGCTAAGTTCCAGGCAGTTAAGATAAACAAAAAGGCAAAAGAGAGAGCCGTATCGTCGCTCCCAACCATAAAAATTCCCGCATCGGGCGAACTCTACTCCATTATGGTCGGCAACTACGCCTCGTTGCCCCCCTCGACAAAGGTTTTCAGGGGCGCAACACCTCTCCTGCGTGAGCGCAGGGAAGACGGGCGCACATACATATATGTAGGTCTCTACCCTACCGCCCGCAGCGCACAAGACGACATTGCTCTGCTGCGCAAGGTCGGTTTCAAACAGCCTACGCTTGTGATGTGGCGCGACGGCATACGCCGCGACGACTTCGTGGACCGCAACACCACCCCCTCAGCTCCTAAGGCGGCAATGTGGCGCATAGAGATTGCCGGTGCGGCGAATGTGCTGCCACAAGAGGCTATGGCGGCAATCCGCGAGAAGGCTCCCCGTAAGGAGATTTCCAAGTTCACCAACGCCGAGGGCAAAACACTCTATACGGTGGGCATCTTCACCAAACAAAGTGAGGCTCAGGAACTTGCCTCAGCCATATCGAAAGCCGCCCCTGCGCTCACAACCTCCGTCACACAAGTGGGCAAGAAGTAGTTGGGGCAATAGAAGTTCTCTCGCAATATCTCACAGCAACACCCCTCTCCTGACATACAGGGAAGGGGTGTTTTCTTATGAGCCTTATGGGAGATATGAGAACCCTCCCTGAGTCAGGGGAGGGAATTTTGAATTTGTCAGTATGTCCTTTCGCCGAATATTTTGGAGCCGATGCGGACCATTGTGCTGCCGCACTCTATCGCCTCGCGGTAGTCGGATGTCATACCCATCGACACCGTATCGAACTCTTCGCCAAACTCCCCTCGTAGTTCCTCGAAGAGTGCCCTAAGGGCTCGGAACTCGCTCTTATTGAGTTCTATATCGTCCGTAAGCGTGCCAATGGTCATCAAGCCTCTCACCCTTATGTTGTGGTAGTCGGCAAGTGCGCCCGAGGTTATAAACTTCCTCAGTTCGCCCTCGTCCCAGCCACTCTTGCTCTCATCCTCGGCAAGGTGCACCTCGAAGAGCACATCTATAACCCTCCCACAACGCTCCGCCTGTCGGTTAATCTCTGCCACAAGACGTGCCGAGTCCACCGAGTGGATAAGTGTCACAAATGGTGCTATATGTTTCACCTTGTTGGTTTGGAGGTGTCCTATCATATGCCACTCCACATCTGCGGGCATAAGGGGTTGCTTGGCGCACATCTCCTGTGGACGGCTCTCGCCAAAGATGCGCTGACCGGCATCATAGACCTCCCTGAGAGCCTCTATGGGGTGGAATTTGGATACTGCCACAAGTGTCACACCCTCGGGGAGGGTGGCGTGGAGTGTTTCGATTTCGGAGTGTATAGACATTTTATTCGCGGTTTGTTTGGCAAATTTAGGGATTATTTTCTATATTTGTTTCTTCGAGCGACAACTAATTAATTAAACACTATAACAATGAACAAAAAATTCCTACTAACCGCACTCGCTGCTCTGGCTGCTTGGGGTAGCGCACTTGCTTGTACAAACCTTATCGTAACCCGTGGAGCCTCGACCGATGGCTCCAATATGGTATCCTATGCTGCCGACTCGCACCAGCTCTACGGCGCACTCTACCACACTCCTGCCGCCAAGTGGGCAGCGGGCGAATGGCTCAAAGTTTACGAGTGGGACACCAGCCGCTACTTGGGCGACATTCCTCAGGTGGCTCAGACCTACTCCACAATTGGCAATATGAACGAGCACCAACTCATCATTGGCGAGACAACCTACGGAGGTCGCCCCGAGTTGGAGGACCCCGCAGGTCGCATCGACTACGGCTCGCTCATATACATCACCTTGCAGAGGGCTAAGACCGCACGCGAGGCTATTGCTTGCATCGTGGAGCTTGCCAATACTCACGGCTACGCATCGAGCGGCGAGAGCTTCTCGATTGCCGACAAAGAGGAGGTGTGGATTATGGAGCTCATTGGTAAGGGTCCTAACAATAAAGGTATTGTATGGGTGGCTCGCCGCATCCCCGATGGCTACATCTCGGCACACGCCAACCACGCACGAATTACCACCTTCCCCCTCAATGACCCCGAGAATTGCCTCTATGCTCCCGATGTAATTTCATTTGCACGCGAGATGGGTTACTACGAGGGCTCGGACGAGGAGTTTAGTTTCAGCGACACCTACGCTCCGCTGGATTTCAGCGCAATGCGTGGCTGCGAGGCGAGGGTGTGGAGTTTCTTCCGCCGCTTTGCCGATGGTATGGAGGCTTACGAGGATTACGCGATGGGGCACAATCCCGCAAACCGTATGCCCCTCTGGGTGAAGCCCAACCGCAAACTCTCGCCCAAGGATGTGTTCGATATGATGCGCGACCACTACGAGGGTACCAAGATGGATATGACCACCGACATCGGTGCCGGTGGCAGCAAAGTGCCCTACCGCTGGCGTCCTATGGGCTTTGAAGTAGATGGCGAGGAGTATGTTCAGGAGCGTGCTATTGCTACCCAGCAGACGGGCTTCTGGTTTGTGGCTCAGGCCCGTCCCCAGCTACCCGACCCCGTGGGTGGTGTCATCTGGTTCGGTACCGACGACGCTGCAACCTCGCCCCTTACGCCCATCTATTGCGGCTCCACCGAGGTGCCCGTATGTTTGAGCGATAAGACAGGCGATATTCTCACCTACGATGATAGGGCTATGTTCTGGATTACCAACCGCATCGCCCAGTTTGCCTACTTGCGCTACGACTACATCGGTGCCGAGGTACGCAAAGTGATTGACGAGTGGGAGAACGCCAAACTTGCCGAGGTAGCAGAGATGGATGCCGAGTTTGCCGCTATCAAAGACCAGAAGGAGGCTAAGGCTGCCGTAACCCGCTACTCGGTGGATACCGCGCAGGCTTTGTGGCAGAAGTGGAGCAATCTGGATGACTACCTGATGGTTAAATACATCGATGGCAACATCAAGAAACAGGATGCCGAGGGCAACTTCCTCAATAATGGTCACAGCCCCGCCCAGCCCGCCTTCCCCGACCAGCCCGGTTATAGCGAGAAGTTCCTGCGTGCCATCGCCAACGACAACCCCGTGCTGAAAGTGGTGAAATAAACCCCGAAAAACAACCTAAAACCTTAGAGATGAAATACGATATTATAGTTATAGGTAGCGGTCCTGGTGGACACGTTGCCGCACTGAAAGCCGCTCGCAAGGGTAAGAGCGTGGCAGTGGTTGAGCGTGCCGAACTAGGCGGTGTATGCGTCAATTGGGGCTGCATACCCACCAAGGCGATGCTCAAAAGCGCACAGGTGTACCACTACTTCGAGTCGGCAGCCTCCTATGGCATCGACTTTGAGGGTACGGTGCGCCCCTCGCTCGACAAGATTGTTGCCCGCAGCAGGGGCGTTGCCGAGCAGATGAACAAAGGCGTGGCATTCCTCTTCAAGAAGGCTGGCGTTGCGCTCTACGAGGGTAACGGCAGGATTGCCGAGCGTGGCGTAGTGGAGGTCGCAAAGGCAGACGGCACCACCGAACGCATTGAGGCAGACCACATCATCCTCGCAACGGGCTCGCGTCCTCGCGAGATTCCCATTATGCCCGTAGATGGCAAGCGCATAATATCCTCCAAAGAGGCTTTGACACTCAGCGAGTTGCCCGAGAGTATGATTATCGTGGGTTCGGGTGCCATTGGCTGCGAGTTTGCGTGGGTCTATGCCGCTCTGGGCGTGAAGGTTACCATCGTGGAGTACCTGCCACAGATGCTGCCTCTTGCCGACGAGGAGGTAAGTCGCACTTTGGAGCGCTCGTTCCGCAAGATGAAAGCCACTGTACTGACCGCCACAGGCGTTAAGGCTGTGAGGGTTACAGACGAGGGCTGCGAGGTTGACGTGGAGGGCAAGAAGGGTGCCGAAACCCTCCGTGCAGATGTTGTCCTCTCGGCTGTGGGCGTAAAATCCAACATCGAAGGTCTTGGCTTGGAGGAACTCGGCGTAAAGGTCGAAAGGGACAAAATTGTCGTTGATGACCTCTTCCGCACCTCGGTGGAGGGTATCTATGCCATTGGCGACATCGTTGCTACACCCGCACTTGCTCACGTTGCTTCGGCAGAGGCTACGGTCTGCGTGGAGGCTATTTGTGGCGAGAGCCCCGAGCCCATCGACTACACCACTATCCCCTCGTGCGTCTACACCACTCCCGAGGTGGCAATGGTCGGACTGACCGAAAAACAAGCCACCGAGCAGGGCTACCAGATCAAAGTCGGTAAGTATCAATTTATGGCTTCGGGCAAGGCTACTGCCGCAGGCGATAGGGATGGCTTTGTGAAACTCATCTACGACGCCCAGAGCGAGAAACTGCTTGGCGCTCACATTATTGGCGCAAGCGTTACGGAGATGCTCGGCGAGCCCGCGCTGGCAAAACGTCTCGGCATTACGGCACGCCAGATTGCCTCGACGGTCCATAGCCACCCCACAATGTACGAGGGTCTGCTGGAAGCCA
Organism: Tidjanibacter sp.; assembly: GCA_045602145.1. Classification (GTDB taxonomy): domain Bacteria; phylum Bacteroidota; class Bacteroidia; order Bacteroidales; family Rikenellaceae; genus Tidjanibacter. The sequence goes on along the minus strand of JAZSAY010000035.1, from coordinate 36,548 downwards.
CCGAAGAGGTGTTATAAAATTCAAAATACAAAATTATTTTCCCTCCCCTAGCTTAGGGGAGGGTTTATTATACAGCTCCCCTAAGCTAGGGGAGCTGTCACGAAGTGACTGAGGGGTCTGTCAATTTTGAATTTTGAATTTTGAATTTTGAATTTCCCTTCTTATTTTTGTAGGTTGAAACAACATTTCCACGCGACAAGTAAAACAAATAACATAAAAAGACACTATGAATATCTCTTACAATTGGCTCAAAAACTATCTCAAAAGCGACCTCACAGCCGAGGAGGCATCGGTAATTCTCACGGATATAGGTCTGGAAATTGAGGATTTCGAGAAATTGGAGGCTGTGAAAGGCGGTCTTAAAGGTGTTGTTGTGGGCGAGGTGCTCACCTGCGAGGACCATCCCGACTCGGACCACCTCCACATTACCACCGTAGATGTGGGTGCCGAGGAGCCTCTGGGCATCGTGTGCGGTGCCGCAAACTGCCGCAAGGGCTTGAAGGTGATGTGCGCCACCGTAGGAGCAGAGTTGCACCCTATTAATTCCGAGGAGGTATTCAAAATCAAACGTAGCAAAATCCGTGGCGTGGAGTCGCTCGGTATGCTCTGTGCCGAAGATGAACTCGGCATTGGCGCCTCGCACGATGGTATTATGGAGCTCGATCAAGACGCCATCCCCGGCACTCCCGCAATGGAGTACATCCGTCTTACCGACGACTACCGCTTGGGTATCGGCTTGACACCCAACCGCATAGACGCCGCTTCGCACTATGGTGTAGCACGCGACCTATGTGCCTACCTGCGCTCGCAGGGCAGGAGTGCCGAGTTGGTATTGCCCAGCGTAGAGGCGTTCAAGGTAGACAACACCTCGCGCGTGACGAAGGTAAGGGTCGAGAATACCGAGGCGGCACCTCGCTATGCGGGCGTGAACATCTCGGGTGTGAAGGTAGCACCCTCGCCCCAATGGTTGCAGAACGCACTGAGGGCTATCGGCATCAACCCCAAGAACAATGTTGTGGACGTTACGAACTACGTTCTTCACGAGCTCTGCCAGCCCCTACACTCGTTCGATGCTGACAAGATTGAGGGCGCCGAGGTGGTTGTTCGCACCTGTCCCGAGGGCACCAAGTTCCGCACCCTCGATGGCGTGGAGCGCACCCTCTCGGAGCGTGACCTTATGATTTGCGACAGCCAGAAGCCTATGTGTATTGCAGGCGTCTTTGGTGGCGAGCACTCGGGCGTTAGCGAGAGCACTACCAACGTCTTCTTGGAGAGTGCCTATTTCAACCCCGTGTGGGTGCGCAAGACCGCTAAGCGTCACGCCCTATCGACAGACGCTTCGTTCCGCTTTGAGCGTGGCATAGACCCCAACATTACGGTCTACGCCCTCAAACGTGCGGCGTTGCTCATCAAGGAACTTGCGGGTGGCGAGATAACCTCCGAGATTACCGACCTCTACCCTGCCCCCGTGGCACCTTTCGCCATCGACATCACCTTCGACTATATCAACAACCTCATAGGTAAGAAGATAGGCAACGAGATCATCTGCGAGATTCTCCGCGACCTCGGCATCGAGATTGTAAGAGAGAGCGAGGAGGGTTTGTCGGTGCTCGTGCCCGCATATAGGGTTGATGTTCAGCGCCCTGCCGACTTGGTGGAGGAGATTTTGCGCATCTACGGCTACAATAATGTGGAGATTCCCGAGCACGTAAACTCCACCCTCTCCTACGAGCAGAAGCCCAACCGCGACAAACTCCGCAATATGGTTAGCGATATGCTCTCGGCTTGCGGCTTTGCGGAGGTTATGAACAACTCGCTCTCGAAGAGCAGCTACTACGAAAACTCCGAGGTCTTCCCCATTGCCAACTGCGTGAAAATTATTAACCCCCTGAGTGCCGACCTGGGCGTTATGCGCCAAACCTTGCTCTATGGTCTTTTGGAGGTTGTGAGCCTCAATGTGAACCACAAGGCGCAGAGCGTGAAGATTTATGAGTTTGGTAACACCTACTCCTACGCCCCCGAGCGCAAGGAGGAGGGCGGCTTGGCACCCTATTCGGAGGGCAGCCGCTTGGCAGTAGCCATCTCGGGCGCACAGACCGCCCAATCGTGGAATAGCAAGGCTACGGCAAGCGACTTCTTCTCACTGAAAGCCGTTGCCGAGAAGATTTTGCGCCGCTTCGGTATGGATATCTACCAGCTGCGTAGCGAGCCCCTTGCGAACGAACTCTATTCGGAGGGTCTGAGCCTCAAAGCGGGCAATAAGGAGTTGTTGCAGATTGCGACCGTTTCGCCCAAGGTGCGCAAGATGTTCGACCTGAAAGGCGAGGTCTACTACCTCGATATCGACTTCGACACCTTATTGAAGTACACTCGCAAACACAAAGTTACGGCTCACGAGCTTGCCAAGTTCCCCGCCGTTAAGCGCGACCTTGCATTGCTCGTGGATAGCGGCGTAAGCTATGCCGAACTCCGCCAGATTGCCTTCCAGACCGAGAAGAAATTGCTCCGAGATGTGACGCTCTTCGACGTCTATACGGGCGACAAGTTGGAGGCGGGCAAGAAGTCCTACGCTCTTGGTTTCATTCTCCAAGACGAGAGTCGAACCTTAGACGACAAGACCATCGACAACACTATGAATCGCTTGATAGACGCATTTGCCAAGAAGGCTGGCGCCACCATCAGGTAACCACCTCGCCGATAGAACGCAAAAACTGCTCCCCACTTGGATGGGGAGCAGTTTTTTATAACTTTTGTAGACTCAGGGGCGTAACTACTCAAACAAGGTTTTGAACCACTCGGGGGCGTGGCAGGGACGACGAGTGGTGGTATTGACAAATACCAACTCCACAAAGCCCGTATTGACCAAATCGCCCGCCTGGTTGCGAATCTCGTGGTCGAAGCGCAGGCGTGCGCCCTGAATGTTATGCATCATAACCTTAATGGTCAGCAGGTCGTCGTAGCGTGCGGGGGTGAAGTACTTCATACCCACCTCCCTGACGGGCATCATCACACCGCCTTCCTCCATTGCCTTGTAGGTAAAGCCTTTCTCGCGCAACAGTTCCGTACGGGCATACTCGTAATAGACGGGGTAGTTGGAGTGGTGAACGAAACCCATCTGGTCTGTTTCCTTGTAGCGCACCCTCAATTGTATATCCTTTTCGTAGATTATCCTATCTTCCATAGCTTAAAGTGTATGTCCAAGTAAATTTTCTGCCATCCGAACATTCCCCTCCGAGAGCAGTCGGCGCACCACCGACGAAGAAATCTTCTCTCCCTCAAAACGATATTCTGGCACTCTTAGTACCTCGAAGCCATACTTTTCTGCCAGACGCTCGAAGTGGTCTGGAGCGACTCCTCCCCTGTCGTGCCCAAAGCGGTGGTTGTAGCCCACCACAAGCGTGTGCAGCCCCAACTTCGCGCATAAGTAGTCCCTCACAAACTCCTCCGAACTAAGAGACGCAAAGTCAGGTGTAAACTCCTGCACTACCATCACATCCACACCCAACTCCCCAAGCAGCTCCGCCTTGCGCTCGGTAGTTGTAAGGAGCCTAAACTCCTCGCCACCTCCTCGTGGCAGTACCTCGCGCGGATGGGGTGAGAAGGTTACCACAACACTCTCTCCCCCAACCTCTTGCGCCCTGCGCACAAGGTAGCCCACAAGGTCGGCGTGCCCACGATGCACACCATCGAACGAGCCGATGGTCACCACGGGAGCCTTCAAGCGAGGCAGCGAATCAAAACCGTAACAAATGCGCATTGAGAATTGAGAATTGAGAATTGAGAATTGAGAATTGGGATTGCTAAATATCCATATTCTCTTGTTCCTTAACAAAATAAGCCACCTTTTCGAGCAGGGTGGTAATATCGTAGTTCTCGACAACAATGCCGAGCGGGAAGTTGAGCGGCTTGGAGGTAAAATTGAGTACACCCTTAATGCCCGCATTCACAAGCGGCAACACCACCTCTTCGGCAACCCTCGTGGGGCACGAGAGAATGGCAATGTTGATATCCAAATCCTCTACTCTATCCGCCAACTCGTCCATCGAGAAGCAAGGAATATCGTCTATGGTGGTGCCGACCTTCTGTTCATCAACATCGAAGGCAGCAACGATTTTCAGCTTCAAACCCTTGCTATTGAAGTACTTAGTAATAGCCTGTCCGAGGTGTCCCATACCTATGACGCCGATGTTCATAGGCTGCCTCGAATCGAGAATATCGCTAATAAAGTCCGCCAAAACGCTCACATCGTAGCCCTTCTTCGTATCGCTCGAAAAACCTATGAGCATAAGGTCCCTGCGCACCTGCACAGCCGTGAGTCCGTGCATACCTGCAAGCACGTGTGAGAATATGTGGGTAATACCCTGCTTTTGGCAGCGCAACAGTGTGCGACGGTATTCACTGAGTCGCTCGACAGTTTTTTCGGGCAGAGCCTGCAAATCGGACATATCTTTTCTACTTTTTTGGTTTGAACGATTTACAAAGGTAATAATTTTGCTTAAATTTGCGCAAAAATAGAGGTATATCTTATGTTGAAAGGAGTGATATTCGATATGGACGGCGTGTTGGTCAACAATATGGCTGTTCATTTCAGGGCTTTTGCGGCTATGGCAGAGCGCTACAATCTCCAGGCCGAAGAGGGTGTGGACTTCACACACCTGAACGGCAGGGGTAACGACGATATTATCGTGGCACTCTTCCCTGCCGAGCTGGTTGCCGAGAAGGGCATAAAGGCTCTGGCAGACGAGAAAGAGGCTCTCTACCGCGAGATTTACGCCCCCGAAATTGTCCCCACGGCGGGACTTGTGCGCCTGCTTGACGAACTAAAAGAGGCAGGATTGAGGTGTGCCGTAGGCTCTTCGGGACCACGCGAGAATGTGGAGTTCGTTCTCCGCGAGTGCCACATCGAGCCTTATTTCGACGTGCGCATCAATGGCGATATGGTGACCCGCTGCAAGCCAGACCCCGAGATTTTCCTCACTGCTGCCCAGCAATTAGGCTTGGAGCCGAGCGAGTGCCTCGTCTTTGAGGATGCCATATCGGGCGTGAAGGCTGCCAAGGCGGCAGGTATGAGAGTTATAGCACTCACTACCACACACAGCCGCGAGCAACTTCTTGCCGAAGGAGCAGAGATAATAGCAAACGATTTCACCACTATCGGCATCAAGGACATACGCTCACTATACGAAGAATAGAAACACACATTGCATAAACCCAAACAACCCAAAACGAAGGTGACAAAGCAAGAAAAGAAAAAAGAGACACCGCTGATGCAGCAATACTTCTCCATCAAGGCAACACACCCCGATGCGATATTGCTGTTCCGTGTGGGCGACTTCTACGAAACCTACGGCGAGGATGCTGTGGAGGCAGCCTCCATACTCGGCATTGCCCTCACTCGCAAAGGCAACGGACCCGGCAACTACATCGAAATGGCGGGCTTCCCCTATCACGCCGTGAACACCTATCTACCCAAGTTGGTGCGTGCAGGTCGCAGGGTGGCAGTGTGTGAACAACTCGAAGACCCCAAGAGCGTCAAAGGACTCGTGAGGCGTGGCGTTGTGGAACTCGTAACGCCCGGTGTGGTGATGAACGAGAGCGTGCTCTCCTCACGCGAGAACATCTTTCTGGCTGCACTCCACTTTGACGACAAACGCAACGGTATAGCCCTTCTGGACCTATCGACGGGCGAGTTCTACGTTGGCGAGGGTAATGACGACTACACCGACAAACTCATAGCCGCTTTCCAGCCCAAGGAGATAATCTACGAGAGGGGCAAAGAGGCTCTATTCTCGCGTGCAGTGAGTGGCAACAACTACTCCTACCGCCTCGATAAGTGGGTTTTCAACGAAGAGGTGGCTCGCAAGAGGCTCTGCAAGCAATTTGGTGTAAGGAGCTTGAAAGGTTACGGCATTGAGCGAATGGGTGCAGCCATTACGGCTGCTGGGGCTGCGCTCCAATACCTCGACTACACCGAGCACAAAGATATTGCACACATCGGCTCCATTTCGCGCATCGACAATGACGGGTATGTGTGGATAGACCGCTTTACAATCCGCAATCTCGAACTCCTCACTGCGGGCTCAACAGAGGGCAAAGGCTCGCTCATTGGAGCCATCGACCGCACCTCTACCCCTATGGGTAGCAGGCTCTTGCGCCATTGGGTAACGATGCCTATCAAGGATGTCGAGAGGCTCAACCGAAGGCTCGACGTTGTGGAGGCAGTAAAATCCTCGCCCGAGATGAGCGAGGCTATTGCCGAGAGCCTGGGCGCTATCAGTGACCTCGAAAGGCTCTCTTCGCGCATAGCCGTAGGGCGCATCACACCCCGCGAAGTGAATGCCCTAAGGGAGTCGCTCGGTGCCATTGAGCAGCTCAAAATAGTTCTTGGCGAGAGCGAAAGCGAGGCTCTGAGGAGCGTTGGCGAGAGGCTCCTTGCTATGGAGGAGCAGAGGCGCACCATCACCAGAACCATCTATCCCGACCCTCACAACAATCAGATACAAAAGGGCGGCATTATTGCCGACGGCGTGGATGTGGAACTCGATGAGTTGCGCAGCATAGCCCTCCACGGCAAAGACCGCATAGCCGAGATACAGCAGAGCGAGAGCCAACGCACGGGTATTCCCTCACTAAGAGTGAGTTACAACAATGTCTTTGGCTACTACATAGAGGTGCGCAACACCCACAAAGACAAGGTGCCTGCCGAATGGATACGCAAGCAGACACTTGTGGGTGCCGAGCGTTACATCACTGCCGAACTGAAAGAGTACGAAGAGAAGGTGCTGGGTGCCGAAGAAAAAATCCTCGCCATTGAGGCTCGCCTATGGGATGAGTTGCTCGGTTACCTCTCGCGCTCTCTTGCAGAGTTGCAGCGTAACGCCTCGGTGGTGGCACACCTCGACTGCCTCGCCTCGCTTGCAAGGCTTGCAACCGAGAGGGGTTATGTGCGCCCCGAAATTTCGGACGACAAGCGCATTGAGATACGCGACGGTCGCCACCCCGTAATTGAGATGATGATGCCCGTTGGAGAGCAGTATGTACCCAACGATGTGGTACTCGACACAGACACTCAGCAGATTATGATGATTACGGGTCCCAATATGTCGGGTAAGAGTGCCCTACTCCGCCAGACAGCCCTCATTGTGTTGCTTGCTCAAATTGGCTCTTTTGTACCCGCATCAAGTGCCCACATTGGCATTGTGGACAAGATTTTCACGCGCGTGGGCGCAAACGACAACATCTCGCAGGGCGAGAGTACCTTTATGGTCGAGATGTTGGAGAGCGCCGCCATACTGAACAACGTCACCGACCGCAGTCTTGTGCTCTTGGACGAGATTGGCAGGGGCACGAGCACCTACGACGGCATATCTATTGCGTGGAGTATGGTCGAATACCTTCACAACCACCCCCGCGCAAAGGCTAAGACGCTCTTTGCCACCCACTACCACGAACTCAACCAGATGGAGGAGAGCCTCCCGAGAGTGAAGAACTACAACGTCAGCGTCAAGGAGGTGGGTCGCTCGGTGCTCTTCTTGCGCAAACTGCAAAGGGGCGGTACGGACAACTCATTTGGTATCCACGTTGCAAGGCTGGCAGGTATGCCCTCGAAGGTTGTGGAGCGTGCCGAGGAGATTTTGGGCGTTTTGGTCGCATCGCACGCCGACGACTCGCTGGCTGTCGAGCAGTCGGCATCAAAGGGCAAAGGCAAGGCTATGCCTAAGGTAAAAACCCCTCAGCCCTCACCACAGATGGGCATACAGCTCAGTATGTTCCAACTCGACGACCCCGTACTGGTGCAGGTGCGAGACCAGATACGCGACCTCGACATCAACAACCTCACCCCCTTGGAGGCACTCAACACCCTGAGCCAGATAAAGAAGATTACGGGCTTGTAGGAGGAATTCAAAATTCAAGCAAACGCGAGTCAAGCGAGAGCAGAGCGAACTTACACGCATTTACCTCCCACATCTCCCACTTTCCTCACAAAAAACACCCCTCGCAGTTTTGCGAGGGGTGAAATAGTTTCGGTCTATGCCGAAAGGGTCTACAATGGCTCTCGGAGCACTCTACCACTGGGCAAAGATGCCATTGAGGGTCTCTATGCGCTCGACGTACATACTCCTCAGGCGAGAAACAGCCTCGTCGAAGGTTGCATTCTCGTCGCCATTGACATAGCCCGTATAGTTGCCCGTAGTGGCAGGATTCCAAATGGCAAAGTTTCTCTTTGCCGACTCGCCCAAGTAGGCGTACTGCTCGTCGATGAAGTCATCCAGGGCTGAGAACTTGGGATAGAGAGCCTGCCAGCGCTCCTTAGCCAACTTCTTGAACGCCGCATCCTCAAAGAGCCTGCGATACCAAATAGCACCCATCATAAAAAGCTTTCCCTTAGCCTGCGGCGAGGCTTTGTAGGCGAACGTGCCCCAATCGAAGTCCCAGATAGGTCCTGCCACGAGTTTTCCTCCCCTATCCTTGTGCATATAGACACTGCCGGGGTTGGCGAGTTCGTGGTTGATGCAAATCTCATATACCAGCCAGTAGTCAACAAACGACTGAACATCAAGATATTTCGCATAGCCATTCTCGGGGTCCTTGAAATTCGAGCCGAAGAGCACCGCTTCTGCCTCGTTGAAGTAGTTTTTACCCCAAGCGATTTGCTCGGGAGTAATATCATCTTCGTCGGGGAACTTTATGGAGCTGGGGAAGCCCTGAGCTGTCCACCACTGATTGACATTGTCGAAGTGGAAGTCCATCTCGTAGACATAGCCGCCCGTTACAGCCTCGCCCGAGTTGTCCGTAGGCTCCATTTCGGTGATGTTGATGCGGTTTTTATCTATCCTAATCTGCTCGGCAAGTAGGTAGTTACCAATGTATTCGCCATTGAGCATCACCTCCACAAACTCCGTGCGTGGGGTCCACGCGAGCGAAGTCTGCTCTGCCACTTTGTAAGCCACCCTATTGCGCATCATCGTGCGGTCCATAGTATTGGCGAGCAACACCCAGCGTTTGTGCTTAGGCATACCGAGCAGCGAGGTTTTAGAGGGGAATTTCAGCGCATAGGGCTTTTTGTCGAACTCCCAGGTGGAGTTGCCTCTGCCGCGAATCTCCACGTCACACTCTTCGAGCGACTCGAAGTCGTCGGTGCCAACTATCGAGATTCGTGCATCTTTCCAATCCTCCTTTGAGGTAATAGGTTTGCCATCAGTTGTAGTGATATTCATCACAGGCAACCCCGTAGCTAGGCTCGACGACAGCACAAAACCATTTGATTTATAAACAGTTCCCGAGTTGTTGTTTTTGATATCGAGCGTAACCCTCAGGCTATAAAAACCCGCTGCCAGATTCGTTATTTTGGCGATGTATTCGCCCTTGCTGCCGCCATTTACAACGCCCTCCAACCTGCATTGCTCGGGCTCGTAGGCTGTTCCTTCGTTGCGCAGCAGCACCTCATAGCCACTCACGCCCAAGAACGTTGCATCGGCATCGGCAACCACAAAGGGCACCCTCACCTCGCCGTTGGAATCGAAGCCATAAGCTTTCGAAGCATCTACCTTGACACTATGCAACACCCCTTTGAGGTTGTTTGTTGGTTCCTCCTCTTCGTGCGGATTTGTACACCCCACGGCGAACACCATAGCAGCCATAAGGGCGAGATATAGTCTGTTTTTCATATACTTAGCTATTTATTGTTACTCTTTTCTGAACACCCTCACATAGTCAATCTCGTATGTTGCGGGCAGGCACGACTCGTCGACGCCCATAGCGCCACCCCAATTACCGCCCCACGCGAGGTTGAGTTTCAGATAGAAGGGGTTGAAGAAGGGCCAAGTGTTGTAGTCGCCCTTGTGGTCATTCTCAAAGGTGAAGTGCAGTTCGCCATCGAAGTAGAATTTCAGGTAGTCCTCCGTCCACTCGCAGGCGTAGGTATGGAACTCCTTCTGGGCGGTTGCGAGGTATATTTCGTGGGTTTTCTGCGTGCCAATCGAGTGGTAATATGCCTGGCAGTGGATGCTCGACGACACAAAGTTGGGATGGTAGCCAACGTGCTCCATAATGTCTATTTCGCCATCCTTGGGCCACGCCGTAAAGTTCTTGGGCATCATCCAGAATGCGGGCCAAGTACCCTTTCCTACGGGGAGTTTGAGGCTCGCCTCGAAATAGCCGTAGGTCCAGCCCTGAATGGTGTTCATCCTCACCGAGAGCACCTTGCCACCCACCTTCTTAGCGATGATTTTGAGTGTACCGTCGCTCACCAGAGCCACCGTATCCGTGCCCTCTCTGCCGCTGACGTAGGTTTCGAGCTCGTTGTTACCCCAGCCTCCGCCGCCTGTCTCGTACCACCACTTGGTGTTGTCGGGCAGGGAGTGTCCTGCTGTGTTGAACTCATCCTGCCATACGAGTTTGTAGCCTGCGGGAGTGGGAATCTCGGGCTCCACAATCTCCACACCCTCGGGCAGCGAGTAGCCGTCGGGAGTCTTGAAGCCCGACCAAACCAGCAACTTTTCGAGGGGGTTGCCCGTGCAGTCCAATACTTTCAGCGAGTTGTTCATACGTATGTTGAGCTCTTTGAGGTTGTTGTTTGCACAGTTGAGCTCTTCGAGCATTCGGAAGTGCGAGAGGTCTATCGAGGTGAGGTTGTTGTCGTTGCAGACAATGCGCCTAACGCCCTCGAACTGCTCCAAACCTGCAAGGGTAGCGATGCCCTTCGAGGGTGCCACCACCTCGGTCACCTCGGCAGCCTCCACAGACGAGAGTACGCCGTCTTTGTCGCTGTCGTACGCCTCCAAGAGAGCCTCCAAGAGCCTTGCATCCTCCACCTCTACAACTACCACGTCGTAGTTTTGGGTTACGGGGATATATTTATATGTACGTCCCGATTTCAGGGTCACATTTGCCTTGCGCACAGCATTTGTGGTGTTTTCGGTGACGGTGATTGTCAATTTTGTGGTGCCCGCGATACCTCCGCTGGGCGATACTTTACACCAATCGGCATCCGCATAGACGCCCCAATCGCTGTCGGTAGTCACATCCACGGCGACTGTTGCTGCCTCGTGCGAGAGGTTGATAGTTTCGGGCGAGCAGCTAATCTGCGCCCCTTGCGTGGACGTAGCGCCAGAGTCGGGAGTGTTGCATCCGCCAAGTGCGAGCGCTGCAAACATCATAAGGTGCAAAAACATCTGTTTCATATTCTTTTGTTTGGTTTTTCGTGTGGTTTGTGGACTCTTTCGTGTGGTATTTTGCATTGGGTTTTATAAAAAGGCAGGGGTAGCCTTTTTGTATAGGCTCTCCCCTGCCCTAAAAGATTTAAGGATTACTCGCTTACAACGGTGTGTTCCTGGAAGATGATGTCGTAAACCTCTACTTCGGTGCCTTCTGCACAAAGACCAAAGTCGAGAACAAGCATAATCTTAGGCATATCCTTGCCGGGAACATTCTCCAATCTGAATACAAACTCCTCATATGCAACCAAACCGCGAGATTCGTCTGCGCAATAGAAGTTGTTATCATCGCCATCCTGTGTAAGTTTAACCATCACAGCAGGGTGGTCCTTTGTAGCAACCATCTTCACCTGGAAGTCGTAGAACTTGTCAGCCGAAGAGCTCATATCGGTGTGGTACTTAACCTGAGCCTGCCACCTTGCAACTGTCGCTGTGTGGAGATTGATGGTATAGTGATTACCGTCAGCTACAAAGCCCATATTTTCAACGGGAGTCCAATTATTTGTAGTTGCATAGTACAACTCATTTGTAATGGTTGCGCTCTTCCACATATTGCAATCTGCCTCGGGATCCCACTGAGTCTGAGCAGGAACAACGGGCACATAAGCCTCTACGCTCATATCGAGTGTGCCTTCACCATCGGTATCAACAAACCTAAATGTGTAGAAACCAGCGTTATTTTGATTTGCATCCATAGTTTTGATATTACCATCAGAGCCAGGGATGTTGAACAAACCGTTATCGGTAATAGTACCATAGCGGTTTTGGAGCCACAAGTATTCGCCAGTATTATCGTCACCCCATTCGGGTCTTTCGTAGAGCTTAATCGAGCCACCCTCGGCTTTCATCCAAAGGGTAATGCGGTACTCGTTCTCGCTGATGCGTGCCAAAGGCAGAGGAGCCTCACCAGTAGCCCAGCCAATAAGGCTGCCCTCGGGCTTACCACCACCATCACCAATTACCCAAATTGCTTTGCCGTACTGATAGGTAGCAACATCACCACTTTCGAGAGGAATAACTTTCAGCCAGTTGTCGAACTTCTGGATGCGATACTCGCCGTCCACAGCCAAGAATTTGAGGCTGCTTGCGCCACTCAACTCGAAGAAGTCGGGGTCAATCCAGATAGTAGAGAGGTCGATACCCGTAACGTCGAGAACGTCGCCCTGAGCGATATCCAACTCAGCCTTGCCGCCTTCGAATGCTACGCCACCAATCGAAGCCTCGGGCTCCTTGAAGTCGCGAGCGCGGAAGATCAGCTGCCAAGCAATAGCATCACCACCATTATCCGTTTCTGCGTCAGTGTAAGCAACGAGTTTCAGAGTCTTCTCGGTCAATTCGGTTACAGTCCACGAAGGAGTGAAATAGTTACTCAAATATGCCAAATAACCAACGGTAAAGCCCTCGGGCAATGTAAGAGTATTATTCTCGAACGTGTATGTACCCTCTTGTGCACTCCAAGCCATATCGTAATCCTGACCATTATCGCTTGTGCCAGGGATACCACTATCGGCTTTGATACTAGTGTGAACATAGATATTGCCATCAGCACCAGGATTGAACTTGTAGGTACCATCGGGGCAGAAAGTAAGTTCGTTATCGTACAAACCTGTACCTGCCTTCTCTTCGGGACCTGCACTCCACCAACCTGCTGGGTTAGTTGCCTCGGGACCGCAAGCAAGGTGACCAGGTGCTGCGCTATCCATTACCCAAACCTTGCCGGCAGCGTCGGTACCTGCCAACAGTTCCTCGGGAGTAACCACCTTAACAGCAGGAACAAACTCATACTTCCATACGATACCCGTACCCGACCAAATAAGGTGGAGTTTTTTACGCATCTCGGAAGGCTTGCTCTCCATAACCTGGTAGCGGGGATTTTGAAGGTTCTCTTGACTTGGGATATACGAAAGGTTAGCACCCTCGTCGAGTACGAGATAAATCTCCTCAATACCTGCGTCGTTCCAATTATTCTCAAAGTGGTAACCGGCGGTAAACTCTTCCCAGTCAACAGCATAGTCAACATTTTGTTCACCATTCCAACCGGGATAAACTTCGTTATTACCCCAGTTTACATAAACTTGACCACCCTCGCCGGGGTTGAAGGTATATTTACCATCGGCAGTAAAGGTCATACGGTCGTCATAAAGACCTACGCCCTCTTTCTCGCCTGCTTTGGCACCCCACCATTCGAGAGGATTTGCAACTGAACCACCACAACCCATATGACCATCAACAGTGCTGTTCCACATCCACTCGCCAGCAACAGCATTCATATACTTGGTCTGGTCGAAGGCATCGCGATAGGTATTTTCGAGTTCAAACTCTACATTGATAGAGCCTTGCGAAACACCGTGAGCGTTGAATGCCTTAACCTCTACCGTGTATTTACCTGCATCACGGAAACGAGCGGTATAGCCGTTGACAGTAACTGCGTATGCCTTTTTAGCAGCGTTATCATCTGGTTTGCCTGTTTCGGGGAATATCCACATAGGAACCATACCTTCGTTTTTCAGTGTGAAGGTAACCATATTGGTAGTCTGGTCCTCTACAATCTCAACCTCCAACTCCGAGGCGAGGGGCAGCTTGCCCTCGTCGAGAGTGGGATAGTCGGGTGTACAGCCGACAGCAAACATTGTTGCAACGGCAAGTACGATATATTTAATCATCTTTTTCATACTTTATACCTTATTTTATATTAAAGTATCCGTTCTTTCGTCTGACTAATAGGGGTTCTGAGTCATCTTGTGAGCCTCATCAACCTTATCCATCTCGCTCTGAGGAATGGGCCAGTACTTCTTGTTAGGAGTCCAGTCTACCGACCTATACTCGTGGTTAGCAGCTTTGAGCACATCCTGAGCCATACCGGTACGAACCAAGTCCCAATAGCGTTTACCCTCACCTACGAACTCCAAGCGACGCTCGTGGATGATGTTCTCCAAAGTACTCTCGGTCTGAGTAGCACCTGCACGCTGCTGAACTTGGTTGAGGTATGCTTTACCCTTGTCGTCCTGGTTGAGCGCAAGTTGCAACTCAGCAGCATTCAGCAGAGCCTCCGAGTAGCGATATACGCGCATATTGTTGCCGTAGTTCATATCGGCATCGGCTTTCTGACCGTGGTTACCACCCTCGCGAGCGATATATTTCTTCAACCACAAGCCGGTGTTCTGCCAACGGGGATCGCCATTCTTAGTAGCGCCGGTGTCTGCCATATGTTTCTCATAGTTCAAGATACCGCCATCTTTCCTCTGGTCGCCATCCTCGTATGCAGCATAGATACCGGGAGCAACGGGCGAGAAGCCCCAACCGGGGTGATAGGTCGAACCATCTGCATAGTTGCAACCAATCAAGCAGGGATATACAGCACCACCGGTAGCGATGGGCGAACCCCACGAGCGAACAGCACCCTCCGAGATGTAGTTGATCTCCCAGATGGACTCTTTGCACCATTCGCCGCTCTCTTCCCAGATACCTGCGAAGTCAGCAACAAGCTCATATTCGGGACTTGCGATAATCTCCTTCATATAGTTCAAAGCGGTGCCATAGCGCGAGTTGTCGTTCTGGTACATAACCATCTCTGCATAGAGCATATAAGCCATAGCACTAGTTACGCGACCCTCCTCACCGGGAGCAGCCTTGAAGGGAAGTGCATTGAGTTTCAGAGCCTCCTCAATCCAAACGACAACCTCTGCGTATACATCGTCAGCCCTTTTCTGGTCTGTGTAGTAGGGAGCAGTGAGGTTCTCATCGTAGAAGGGGATGTTGCCCCAGAATTTCCAGAGAGTGTTGTAGTAGTATGCTTTCAGCACCATACACTCTGCGATGTAGCGGTCGCGGTTAGCCTCGGGAAGCGAAGTCATCTTCTTAGCCTCCTCGATTGCGATATTCGCACGGTTTACACCCGAGTAAGCGATAGTCCAAATCTGGTTGCAGCAATCCAGAGGAGTAGCGGTATAGAAGTGAGTCTTAACCAAGATAGGCTGGTCGTTCTCGTCCGAACCACCGCAATAGATATCGTCAGCCATAACGTCCGAAACCATATTCAGAGCATCGTACTGATAGAAGTAGTCAAACCACTGCAAGGGGTCGTATGCAGCAACAACACTTGTCATCACACGAGCCTCGTCGGTGAAGTAGTTGTCTTTGAGGATTTCCTGAGTAGGACTTACAGTGATGAAATCCTCGGTACAGGCAGTCATTCCAAGAGCAGCCAGTACACTAATTGCAAATAATTTAATGTTTTTCATAGTATTAAGCCGTTATTGGATGATTAGAAAGTTACGTTAGCACCAAAGGTGAGAGTGCGAGCCTGGGGATACACACCACGGTCAATACCGTAGGCGGTACCGAACGACGAGTTACCACCGGTAACCTCGGGGTCGCAACCTGTGTAGTTAGTAAGAGTAAAGAGGTTGTCGCACGAAACGTAAACCCTCAGGCGGTTGATACCAATAGCATTGGTAACCTTAGCGGGCAGAGTGTAACCCAACTGTACGTTCCTCATACGAATAAACGAGCCATCCTCAATCCAGTAGTCAGAAACACGGTAGTTCTGGTTAGCCGAAGTAATCTCGAACAAAGGAGCCGAGTTGGTCGAGCCCTCGCCGGTCCAACGGTTCAGGATGTTCTTGGGCAAGTTGATGGTAGCCAAGTCGGTACGGCGGCTTACATTGAGCACGTCGTTACCCTGCTGACCCTGCAAGAATGCGCTGAAATCAAAGCCTCTCCACTCGAAGGTGAGGTTCAAACCGAAGGTCCAATCGGGAGTACCTTTACCAATCATAGTACGGTCGTCGTCGGTAATCTGACCATCGTTGTTGATATCTGTCCAACGGAAGTCACCGGGTTTAGCATTAGGCTGAATTACGTTGGTTTCGCCGGTCTCGGGGTTAGTCCAAGTGTAGGCATTAACCTCGTCCATATTCTGGAATACGCCTGCGGTCTGCCAGCCCCAGAAGTAGGGGAATATCATACCGAGGTCACCACGGGTGAGGGTACCAATCTTGTGGCTATCACCGGTGAGGAAGGTTGCCTCATCACCAAGGTTAGTAAGTTCGTTGGTGTTGTAGGAGATGTTACCATTGATACCATAGGTAAGTTCGCCTACCTGACCACGATAACCGAGGTCGATCTCGATACCTTTATTTACCATATCGCCTACGTTACCGATAGGAGCCGAGTCACCTGCATAGGAGGGAACCTGCATCTCCATAAGCATACCGCGGGTCTCTTTGGTATAGTAGTCAACACTCAGAGTGAGCGAGTTATTGAAGAAGCCGAGGTCTACACCCAAGTCAGTCTGTATCGACTCCTCCCAGCGGATGTTGGGGTTGGTCAGACCATTGGGTTTGTTACCGTTCTGTACGCTCTCGGTAGCACCTGTACCGAAGGGGTAGTTGTTGCCGCCCACCATAGTAGTGGTGTAGCGCATATTACCGATAGCGTCGTTACCGTTCACACCCCACGATGCACGAACTTTCAGTGCACTGATAGCGTCAATACCCTGCAAGAACTCCTCGTTCTTCACGTTCCAACCTGCCGAAAGCGAGGGGAATACGCCCCACTTACTGTTGGGACCGAAGCGCGAAGAACCATCGCGACGTACGGTTGCCTGCAACATATATTTCTCGGCGTAGTTGTACGATGCACGAGCAAAGTAGGAAGCCAAGCGGTAGGGAATAGCGTGGTAGTAACCGTAAACGCTCTGCCAGCCGTCGGCAGCAAGACCGGTTGCGAAGTTGATGTTAGCCAACTGCTCGTTTACCTCGGGGAGGTTCGAGCGCGAGCCACCAACCTGTGCGCTGTTCTGCGAGATAGCAGCCTGACCGAGCAGAACGGAGAAGTGGTGGTCACCAATCTGCTTGTCGTAGTTCAAGGTGTTCTCAATCTGCCACTGCAAACCGCGGTTCATCTGCTGGTAAGCGCTGGTAGCATACTGAGGTTTGTAGGTAATAATCTCATTTGCGCCTACAATAGTCTTACCATCATCTCCGTAAACAGGCTCCCAAGAGGAAACTTTCGATACGAGGTCGAGGTTGTACGACTTAGCGTTGCGGTAGTACTGCCTATTATAGCCGTGGTTGCCCCAGAACGAGAGGTCAGCACCAAACGAAGTGCGGAAAGTAAGACCCTCCATAATCTGCAAATCCAAAGCAGCATTTGCTACGAACTTGTCGGTATTGTACTGGGTTGCGGGCAACTGCATAGTTGCCAAGGGGTGCTGCAACTCGTTATACTCAGTATCGTTAATATAGGTATAAACCTTGCCATCCTTATCAGTAATCATATAAGGAAGAACATAGAGGTTGGTGCCATCACCATAAGGAACGGTCATATTGGCATACTCTGCGAGCATCTCATCGTCTGCGTAGATAGGCAGAATAGGACTCATCGACATTGCCGAGCCGAGAACGGTACCAAACTCCGAGCTCTCGCCCACGCTACCAACCGAGTTGATGTTTGCATACGAAACATTAACCGAAACGGTTGCTTTGTTGAACCAATCGCTGGTCTTGCTGTTGTCGAAGAGAGTTGCCTGAGTGTTTGCGCGGAGGGTCAGACGGTCGTAGTTCGACACGCCATAGTTACCACCCACGATACCATCCTGCGAGAAGTAACCTGCCGAGAACATATAGTTCACTTTGTCGGTTGCGCCACTTGCCTGAATCTGGTGCTGAACAACAGGAGCGTTCTTATTGAGAACTGCATCTACCCAGTCGGTACCCACGCCGAGCGAATAAGGATCGGCATAAACGGGAGCGTTACCTGCGTTGATGGCAGCCTCGTTCATCATAACAGCATACTCGGTAGCGTTCAGAACGGCAGGTTTGCGCCATACGTTCTGCATACCATAGGAGTAGTCGTAGGTGATGACAGCGTCGCCTGCTTTACCTTTCTTGGTGGTAACCAGAATTACACCATTGGCAGCACGAGCACCGTACACAGCCGCCGAAGCAGCATCTTTGAGCACCTCGATACGCTCAATATCGCTGGGGTTGAGGTAGTCGATACCGCCCGAAAGAGGCATACCGTCCACAACGTAGAGGGGCTGCGAGTCGTTAATCGAACCGATACCACGGATACGCACCTGCGACGAGGCACCGGGAGCACCCGACACCTGCTGAACAGCCACACCCGACGAAAGACCACGCAAAGCGTTGTCGATACGGGTAGGAGCCGACTTCTCGATGGCGTCCTCCGAAATGGACGAAATGGCAGCCGTTACGACACTCTTCTTCTGAGTACCATAACCGATTACCACAACATCCTCCAATACGTCTGCTTCGTTAGCGAGCACGAAGTCGATTACCGAACGACCTGCAATAGCCTCGGTTACCGTACTCATACCAAGATACGAAACAGTAAGGTGGTTCTTAGCAGGGTCACCAACAGCGATTGTATACTCGCCGTCAACGCCTGTAATAGCACCTTGGTTGGTCTCATCTACCATCACGGTTGCACCCACAACGGGTTCACCAGCGGCATTTTTGACCGTACCTCTCACTTGCTGTGCGTACAAACTACCACAGCCGACGCCCAACATCAGTGCGATGAGAGCGATTTTAAGTGTAAAGTTTTTCATAGGCTTTTAAATAGTTAGTGAATGTGTGAATTGATATGTAGTTTTGTGTAGAATTCTGGTTCTCTTTGCGGTTTTTAGGTGTAGTAAATTTATTAAAAATAAGTATTGGGCGCACCCGCGAGGGGTGACAAAGTGGATAAGCATCTTTTTGATAGTTGCGTAAATGCGCAACTATCAAGCGGTTAACCGCTTGATTCTTTTCAAAAAAAGTGGATGTTGTTTTTCGACAAAACGACCAAAAACGGCTGCCGAACGGTAATTTTCGGCAGCCGAATAGCAATTCTTTTGTTAGTTTTTGAAGGAGCCGATGGTCTTGATTATTTGCTCAAAATTATCCCTATCACCCTTAGCCCTATTCTTCACCTTCGCGCGATAATTATATATGGTATTAACCGAGTAGTGCAGCAGTAGCGCAATCTTCGACGAGTCCGTAATACCGAGTCGTATGAGGGCAAAGATACGCAACTCCGTATTGAGCCTTTCGCCCTTTTTGAGTTCTATCTGCCCATCCTCTTCGAGCAGAGAGTTGAACTCCTCGACAAAATTGGGATAGAGGTTCAGGAACGCACTATCGAACACCTCATAGAAGTGCTCCTTCTCGGCATCTATGATGTCATTCGAGGGAAAATCGCGGTCGAGAGCGGCAATAGAACCACTCTTAATTCCCTTACGCACACGGCGTTGCATAGAGGCAATTTTGTCTATATAGTCCGAACACATCGACAGAAACAGACCTATATACTCCTCCTTGACCATATTTGCCTCGGCAATGGTGAGGTTGAGAGATTGCAGTTGTCGGTTGGTCTGCGAGAGCGCAGCGTTCATAGCCTCTACCTCCTCTTTTTTTGCTCTGAGTGCTTGCTGAGTTTTACGTGTTCGACGCAGCAACCTTACCACATATACACAAGCCACGAGCAGCACGCAAGCCAGGAGCGATACTACGACCGACGTTACGGCTGCACTATGTTGCTGACTGCGCACCATATCGTGGTAGACCTGCTCGATGGCGTTCATACGACTTGCCACCTGCCATTGGCGCAGTTTTGCGTTGTAGAACATTGCGTCGTCGATAGATGCGTTTATGTAGGTAAAAGCTCTCTCCACTTCTCCCCTGCCTGCAAGAATAGAGGCAAGAACGCACAATGAGGCATTATCTTTCACAGCCAAGCGAATATCGGAAATTGCCGAGCGTGCGAGCCAATAGGACTGCCCTTCGACATCTCCTAATTGTCCTCTAATGAGCGACATATAGTAGGATGCAATAGCAAAGTAGTGTTCTCCCTCCTGGGTCAGTTCCATTAGTTTTTCGGAACACGCCAGTGCATCATCGTATTGTTCGTGGTCGTAGTAGTCGAGCAATCTTGCCGAAAGCGAGTCGCGAGTGTATGTAGGGAGTTTTGCCACCAACCGCCTGGGCATATTATAGAGTTGTTTGCGGTATTGTGCGAGTGACTCACCACTACTGCGACGCATCTGGGCATCCTTGGAGTACTCCTTGAAGTCACGCGCGAAGTGAATGTGAGCAGCATAGTAGTCGCCTACCCTATCGCTCTCCAACGACTCTACATTTACCTTTTGGAATGCACTAAGAGCTTCGGTGTACATACCTGCCACGGTGTACAATCTTGCCAAATCCAAATAACAACCAGCCAACAACCTGCTATTATTCAACTCATTAGCAATTTCTATGGAGTTATTTACGTAGGATAGTGCAAGGTCGAAATTATAAGGATAGCACTCCTCAAAGAGTCTTATGCTGAGCGACAGCTTTTGCTCCAAGGTTTCACAACTCTCCGCAAGGCTTTTTAGGTAATCTATACGCTCACGCCTTATGGTAACATAATCTTCCCTATCGGCAAGTACATCATCGAGTGTTTTTAGTACCGAGGATAGCGAATCGGCACGCTCAGAGGCAAAAACGCCACCCGAGCCCAACACAAAGAGCAACGAGAGAGTTAGCAGAGTTCTTTTCATAGATATCATTTAGGTTTAGCACAAAATTACTAAAAATGTTTGATTCCGCAACCATTGCCTCTCCACTTTTTCGCTCTTACAACGTTTTGCAAATCAAGAAGTAAGCAAATCGCCCATCCACATTTATATTTTTACTCTTCTTTTCCCCTCCAACATTTTGTATATTTGTATGGAAACGAATCTTAACGACTAAAACCTAACGATATGTTACTACACCTACTTTTCAAGCCTGCCGTATTACTCTCGGCACTCCTTTTTGTTGGTTGTGGCGACAAGGAGCCAACATCCGAAAGACCCAAACCAACAATTCCCGCTATCGAGGTCACACTTGGCGAAATCACCGAAACAAGCGTCACGGCAACACTCACTCTGAGCAATGCCGAGAAGGGTTACTACGTAGTTTTACCCGCTCAGAAAGGCGCCCCTACTGGTTATCAGCTCTCCAAACACACCCCACTGGGCGAGCAGAATACCGTTACAGTGGATGGACTCACTCGTGGCAGCGACTATGTGTTCTATGCAGTAGCCACCCAAGGCAATGTTTTTGGCGAGGTTGTATCCAAGCCTTTCAAGACCGACAAGACCTACAACACACTCGCGGTCAAAGGTTGGACAACCACTGCCGACAAACAGTCGCTTTTTGCCGAAATCACCACCACCAGCGAGGAGGGCGTGAGCGGTGTTCCTGTCATCACAATCAACGACGCCACCAAGTATCAGACCATCGACGGTTGGGGTCCCGCCATTACGGGTTCTTCGTGCTACAACCTGTTGCTGATGACCCAGAGCGATCGCACTGCCCTACTCCGCGAGGTCTTCGACCCCGAGGAGGGTATGGGCTACTCATTCATCCGCATCTCCATCGGTTGCTCGGACTTCTCGCTCACGGAGTACACCTGCTGCGACGAGAAGGGCATTGAGAATTGGAAATTCCCCGAACTCGACGAGCGCGACCTTCTGCCCATTTTGAAGGAGATTTACGCCATCAACCCTGGCGTCAAAATCGTTGCTGCGCCTTGGACTTGCCCCAAGTGGATGAAAATCAAGACCGGTAGCAACGAGCCCCACGACAAATGGACAAGTGGCAGACTCAACCCCGACTACTACGACGACTACGCAACCTACTTTGTTAAGTGGGTGCAATATATGGAGTCCAAAGGCTTCCCCATCTATGCAGTTAGTCCTCAGAATGAACCCCTTAACCACGGCAACTCCGCATCGCTCTATATGGATTGGCGTGCTCAGCGCGACTTTGTAGGCAAACACCTCGGTCCCGCATTCAGGGAGAATGGCATCAAGACCCAGATTTGGGCATACGACCACAACTTCGACGTGCCCGACTACGTTAAGAACATCTACAAGAGCGAGTATGCCGAATACTTCGACGGCTCGGCTTGGCACGCCTACGGAGGTAACAAATCGGTACTCTCGGACATCTATAAGGCAGCTCCCGAGAAGGGTATCTACTTTACCGAGCAAAGTATCGGCACTTGGTGCCCCAACTTTGGCGACAACCTTATGTGGACTATGAGAGAGATTTGTATCGGCACAGTAAACCTCCACTGCAAGGCTGTTTTGTTCTGGAACTTCCTGCTCGATGCCAATCGTGGTCCCAACCGCCCCGACGGTGGTTGCACCACCTGCTACGGCTTTGTGGACTTCACGGATGGCGGTCACAAAAACCTCAATCGCCGCAGCCACTACTACTCCATTGCGCATATGTCGAAGGTTGCCAAGACTGATGCTCATCGCATCGCCTCGTCCATCTCTCAGGGCGTAAGCGGCGTATGCTACACTGCCTTCCTCAATCCCGACGGCACACACTCGCTTGTACTTCTGAACGAGGGTGACACTCAGAGGTTTATCGTACAGGACGGCAAGGGTGGTAGCTTCGCTTTCGAGGCTCCCAAGCGCTCCGTCACTTCGCTTATTTGGTAAGTACTAACCTTAAAAACACATAACCCAAATGAAGAGTAAACTAACACTTTTAGCTCTTTTTGCGGTGCTGTTTGCCTCGTGCAGCCAGCAACCCAAACTCCCTGCCTATCTCGACCCCGAGGCTCCTATTGAGGAGAGGATCGAAGATGCGCTCGCGCGTATGACGGTGGAGGAAAAAATCGCTATTATTCACGCTCAGTCTAAATTCTCGTCGCCCGGTGTCAGCCGCCTCGGTATTCCCGAGTTGTGGTGTACGGACGGTCCCCACGGCATACGCCCCGATGTGTTGTGGGACGAGTGGGAGCAGGCAGGTTGCACCAACGACTCGTGCGTAGCATACCCTGCCCTTACGGCACTTGCCGCATCGTGGAATAGGGACGCCTCGGCGCTCTATGGCAAGAGCATCGGTGAGGAGGCTCGTTATAGGGAGAAAGATGTTCTGCTTGGACCCGGTGTAAATATCTATCGTAGCCCTCTGAATGGTCGCAACTTCGAGTATATGGGCGAGGACCCCTACTTGGCTGCCCAGATGGTTGTGCCTTATGTTAAGGAGGTGCAGAAGAATGGTGTCGCCACCTGCGTTAAGCACTATGCGCTGAACAATCAGGAGGCTCACCGCCACACCACCGAGCCCGTACTCGACAACCGCACACTCTACGAAATATATCTGCCCGCCTTCAAGGCAGCCGTTCAGGAGGGTGGCTCGTGGTCTATTATGGGTGCTTACAACCTCTTCGAGGGCGAACACGCCTGCCACAACGACCGCCTACTGAATAAAATTCTCAAAGAGGAGTGGGGCTTCGATGGTGTTGTAATCTCCGATTGGGGAGGTACTCACGACACCAAGGAGGCTATCCACAACGGACTTGATCTCGAATTTGGCTCGTGGACCGACGGTCTTGCCAATGGCTCCTCGAATGCCTACGACAACTACTATATGGCAGAACCCTACCTGAGGCTCATCCGAGAGGGCAAGGTGGGCACCGAGGAGCTCGACGACAAGGCTCGCAGGGTGCTGAGGCTCATCTTCCGTACCTCTATGAACCCCAACAAACCCTACGGTTCGATGGTTTCGGAGGCTCATATTGAGGCTGCCCGCCGCATTGGCGAGGAGGGTATCGTACTGCTGAAAAATGACAATCAAACACTCCCCATTGACCTCTCCTCCAAACCCCGCATTGCGGTAATTGGCGAGAACGCCATAAAGATGATGACCGTTGGTGGTGGCTCCTCTTCGCTAAAAGTAGCTCAGGAGGTATTTCCCTTGGATGGTCTTCGCAAGGCTGTGGGCGATAGCGGCGAGGTGGTCTATGCTCGCGGTTATGTTGGCGACGTTACGGGAGAGTACAATGGCGTTGTTGCCGCACAAGACCTCCGCGATAACCGTTCCGAGAGAGAACTCATCCAAGAGGCTGTAAGGGTAGCACAAGAGAGCGACTATGTGGTTGTCTTTGGCGGTCTTAACAAAGCTGCGCATCAGGATTGCGAGGACTCCGACCGCTACGGATTGGAACTCCCCTACGCTCAGGACAAACTGATTGAGGCTCTTGCTGCCGTAAGCCGCAACCTCATTTATGTAAACATTTCGGGCAACGCTGTGGCTATGCCCTGGGTCGAGAAGGTTCCCGCAATCGTTCAGGGCTGGTTCCTCGGCTCGGAGGCTGGCAACTCGCTGGCGAACGTACTGCTCGGCAACGTAAACCCCAGCGGTAAACTGCCCTTCACCTTCCCCAAAAGGCTCGAAGACAACTCCGCACACGCCGTTGGCGAGTATGGTGGCTCGGGCAAAGTGGAGTATAAGGAGGGTCTGCTTGTGGGCTACCGCTGGCACGACACAAAGGACATCAAACCTCTGTTTGCCTTTGGTCACGGCTTGTCGTACACCACCTTCGACTACTCCAATGCACGCCTCTCGAAGAAGGCTATCCGTAAGGGCGGCAGTGTAACCGTAACGGTTGATGTTACCAATAGCGGTTCCACAGACGGCTCGGAGATTGTGCAGGTCTACGTGGGCGACGTGGAGGCTCCTGTTCTGCGCCCCGAGAAGGAGCTCAAAGGTTTCGAGAAGGTCTATGTTAAGGCTGGCGAAACTAAGCGTGTGAAAATCACCCTTCCCAAGGAGGCTTTCGAGTACTTCGACGCCGAGCGCCACGAGTGGGTGGCAGACAAAGGTGACTTCAAGATCTATGTTGCTGCCGCTTCGGACGATATCCGCGCCACGCTCGACTTGAAGATGAAATAGAAATCTCTAACACACCACTATAAGGTTAATAAAATAGGTGACCGAGCCTTAGGCTCAACGAAGATACGCGCCCCCTTTGTAGGGGCGCGTATCTTTCTTTTCTCACACATTCAAAAACCGCTTGGGCGGATTAGAAGGCAAATCCAAATGCCATCTGCCAGCCGCTCTTCGAGCCACGCACCGAGTAACCCACGCCAATCGAAAAGCGATTTATATCAAGACCTACCGAAGGAGTTACGCCATAGTTGGTTGCACCTGCCGTGAGGTCAATATATTGTGTTGCTTTAACATCAACAAAGGGGCTAACCTTGCAGTTCAGCATACTCCAACGAGCATCCACAAAGAGTGAGGGCACATAGTGGGGATCACCGCTGATACCTTCTGCGCTCCATTCAGCACCAAAACCTGCGCCACCTCCGAGGTAAAAACCACCACCGAAGTTGTAACCGTGCGAGGTGTTGAAATGGAAGATGTTATTGGTTGTTGCCGAAAGGGTAATATCGGCTGTGTAGCCCCTATCGAAACGGGGGTTTGCGTTCTGCTCTTGTGCCATAGTTGTCGCTGCCATACCAAGCAGTGCAACCGCCATCAAAATGATTTTCTTCATCTCTTGTATTATATTTTTGTGTTATATGAAAATGTTGGGAAAAACTATTTTGCGCCCTTGATGGAGTCGAGTTTGCGCTGCGCCTCTTCTTTGCGTTGGTTGGCTGCTTCGAGTTCGTTCTCCATACGCTTGCGCTCCTCGGCGGTGCGCACTTTGGGGTTCGATTTGCGTTTCTGCTCCTGATAGAATGCTTTGCTTTCGAGTTTGGTAGCCTCGAAGTTGGCTTTGTCAATCTTGTGTTGGAGGCGTGCGCTCTCCTTCATATCGCGGAATGCGCGTTTGAAGAAGCCATCCTTTTTCTCTTCGGTCTGCTCCACTACAACCTCCTGAGCCTCCTCTTTTACGGGTTCCTGTGCGTTTGCGGCATTAATGCTCAAAAGTGTCGCCATAGATGCGAGGTAAAATGTTCTCTTTTTCATAATCGTAAAATGTTTAGTTAATATAATAAGGTATCTGCTATTTGTCTTCTCTCTCGGTGCCGTCCTCATTCTCGCCTACCTCTTCGAGGAAACGCTCAACAAAACCCTTTTCGATGCGTTTGTAGCCACCCACAACGCCATCCTCAATCGCTTTGTAGCCGCTAACCACACCTTCCTCGATTGCCTTATAGCCTTTGGTCACCGCCTTTGCGACCTTGCCTGTTTTGAGTTTATACTCCGTCATAGTCTTATTGTTTTGTTGTTCCTTTGTTTTGATGGTGCAAAGGTATGGCAACACATCGCGCCAAATTCGCCTTTTATTCCTTTTTAATGGAAGATTTTGGGTATTTTTGTATTATCAGGCGAAAATATGGAGAATTTTACTACATTTGTGGTCACAAACAAAACACAAAGTGTATGAGCAAGGCACAGATTGACTACTTGCAGTGGCGCAACCGCCTCGATGAGGTTTCCGACAAAGATATGCGTATCGGAACCGATATTTTTCTTGTAAAGGACGAGATAAAGGCGCTCAAAGACCGCCCCTTCAAGACCGATGTTACCACCTGTATAATATATATTAAAGGGTGGGTACACTTCCGCATCAATATGAGAGAGTATCGTGCCGAGGCGCCTTGTATGATTATTATGCCCTATAACGCCATCATAGAGACAATCGAAAAGTCGGAGGACTTGGTAACCCGCACTGTGGTTATGTCGCGCTCGTTTACCGACTCGCTCTTCTCCACACAGGCAAACATTTCGCCACTGCAAAAGCACATAACCGACAATCCGATTATCGACCTGAAAGGCGCCGAAGAGGGAATAATTAGGTATTATTCCTTGCTCAAAGACCTTATTCGTTTCTCTCCAAGTCCCTACCGTCTTGAAGCTGCCAAGCACCTTACGCTGGCACTCTTCTACTCCTACACGGGACAAAAACACGCCGAGACCATCAAAGGTGCAGATTCTCACACCAACAAGCGCGAGCGCAAAGATGAAATATATGAGCAGTTTATTGAGCTATTGCAGCAGAACTACAAGCGTGAGCGCGAGGTCGGTTTCTATGCCGAGCAGATGTGTCTGACACCCAAGTACCTCTCGAAAGCCATCAAGGAGGCTACGGGCACCTCGGCGACAGAGTGGATAGAGCGTTACGTCACAACCGAGAGCAAGGCACTGCTCTACTCCACAGACCAAACCATACAGCAGATTTCCGATGCGCTCGGCTTTGAGTCGCAATCACTCTTCGGCAAGTACTTCAAACGTGTGGTGGGCGTCTCGCCCCGCACCTACCGACAACAGATAAAGAGAGTTGAAAATTGAAAATTGACAATTGAAAATTGAAAATTGAGAGTATTCCCATAACTCGCATCTCTCCCATATCTCTCATTATAGACTCTCGACGTTAGACTATTAAAAAAGTTGGAACCCGATTGGGTTCCAACTTTTTTAATGTTTCGAGCGATACTGCTTACGCTGCTGCTCCTTCATCATAGCCTCTTGCTGACGCTGAGCCTCTTCGAGGCGCAACTGCCATTTGCTCTTCTGCTTCTTGCCACCATTGGCTTTTGCCTTGGCGAGCATCTTAGCACGCAGTTTCTCCTCGCTTATACCATAGCGGAAAGCGAAGTTCTGGATGATAGTCAGCATCTGTGATACGAAGTAGTAGTAGCACAAGCCACTGGCGTAGTTATTCATCCACATCAGCATCATAATAGGTGTGAAGTAGAGCATCATAAACTTCATACCAGCCATACCGGGTGCTGCGGTAGCCTGCTCCTGCTCCTTGTAGGTCATCTTTGTGTAGAAGAACAAGGTAAGAGCCATAATGAGTGCCATAAGGCTGACGTGGTTGCCATACCAAGGAATGTTGAATGGAAGATTTAGAACACTATCGTAGGTCGAAAGGTCCTTCATCCAAAGGAAACTCTCACCCCTTAGCTCAATAGCCGTGGGGAAGAAGCGGAACATCGCAATCAGTACGGGGAACTGGATCAGCATAGGCAGACAGCCACCCATAGGGCTAACGCCATACTTCTTATAGAGTTCCATTGTTGCCTGCTGGCTCTTCATCATCTCCTGCTGGTCGGTCTGCGCCTTGGGATATTTAGCCTGAATGGCTGCTATCTCGGGACGAATCGCCCTCATCTTGGCAGACGACATAAATGACTTATAGGTCAAGGGGAAGATGAGCAATTTGATAAAGATTGTAAGCAAAAGAATGATAAGACCATAGCTACCGATAAAGCGGCTCAAAAGGTCGAACACGGGAATTACAATCCACCTATTGACCCAGCTTACGAGCCTACCACCGAGTTGCACTACCTTCTCCAAACCGAGGTCATACTCCTTCAAGAGCGAGTATTTGTTGGGACCGTAGTAGAACTTAAAGTTGTAGGTGCTCTTCTCGCTGTCGAAAGGTACGCTGACGCTTGCTTTGAAGTCCTTGATATAGCCACTATCGGGTTTGTAGGTATCAAAGCCCACCTCGCCATTGCTAAATCCTTCGGGAGCAATCATAATCGACGAGAAGAACTGCTGTTGGAATGCAAACCACTCAAACTCGGTCTGGATGGTCTCATTGCGGCTACTACCACGCTTGCCATACTCCGCAAACGGCAACTTCTCCACCTTACGCTCATCGGGGAAGAGGTAAGAGATAGTGGTGTACATATTCTCGTTCTTGTAGCCACGCTCGTTCTGGTAGGAGGTGTTGTTCCATACAACATCAAACGAGGTTGCGTTGCGCATCCACTCACCCATACCTACGAACTTCACATCGAAATCGACCATATAGTCACCCTCGCGCATAGTGTATACAAAGTCCAAAGCCGATGACTCATCAACTGCCAAGCGCATAGTAAGTCTTTGTGCTTCAACACCCTCTGCATCCACAAACTTCTCAACGCCTGCGTTGGTAAAGTAGAAATTCTCGGTATTGAGTTTAGATTCGTTGTAGCCCCTACGCATATAGAAGCCCACATCGAACTTAGCGCTCTTGGGATCGAACATATGGATAGGTTCGCCATTGCCATCGTCGGCATATTTGGTGTACTCCTTCAAGGTCACATCCGACACCTTACCACCGAGCGACGAGATTGTCATCTTGATAACCTCGTTCTCCAAAGTGTAGAACTGCTCCTCGCCACTGAGGGCACCTACCAACATTTCGCCAAAGTTGCGCGAGAGCTCACTCTCGAAGCGTTTTTCTGCCTGCTGCTGGTAAGCAGCCACAGCCTCAGCCTGTCGAGCCTCATCCTGATACTGCTCAACGACCTCATTGATATACTTTTCGGGGTGCTCGGCTCTGTCTATGGAGTCAGCCACAAACTGCTCCCTCTGAGCAGCCAAATAGGCAGCACGCGCCTTTTCGGACTGTTCTCCCTGATACCAGCTGTAACCAAAGAGAATCAGACCAATAAGCACAAAGCCTATAATACTTTTTTTGTCCATTTCGTTTTATTTTCTTTTCTTTATATCTAAGTTTCAACTACTTTCGACTTTTAAGCGCAGCTGCCACAAATCCTACAAACAGAGGATGGGGGCGCTTGACGGTACTCTTATATTCGGGGTGGAACTGCGCACCTACGAACCAGGGGTGCTCCTTAATCTCCACAGCCTCCACAAGTCCTGTTTCGGGGTTAACACCCGTTGCAACCATACCCGCAGCCTCAAAGTCGGCAAGGAATTGGTTATTGAACTCGTAGCGGTGGCGGTGGCGCTCATAGATTACCTCCTGACCGTATGCATCAAAGAGGTGCGAATCCCTCTTCACGCGGCAAGGATAGGCACCCAGACGCATCGTACCGCCCTTGTCGGTAACATTCTTCTGTCCCTCCATAAGGTCGATAACGGGGTGCTCGGTGGGCACTTCCATCTCGGTCGAGGTGGCGTCTTTGTATCCCAGCACGTTGCGTGCAAACTCAATAACGGCGCACTGCATACCGAGGCAGATACCCATAAATGGAACCTTATTCTCGCGGGCATACCTTACGGCAGCAATCTTACCCTCCACACCACGGTGACCAAAACCGGGAGCAACCAAAATGCCGTCCCAACCACCGAGAATGGTGTGAGCGTTCTCGTCGTTAATCATCTCGGCATTGATGTATTCCACCTTGACTTTTACGTCATTAACCGCTCCTGCGTGAACAAATGCTTCAACTATCGACTTGTACGCATCGGGCAGTGCGGTATATTTACCCACCAGAGCGATATTTACCACATCTTTGGGGTTCTTAACCTTCTCAACAAACTCCCTCCAAGTTGCCATATCGCTCTCGCCCTCGCAAGGCAGGTGGAGTTTTTCGAGCACCACCTCGTCGAGTTTCTGAGCCTGCATCCTCAAAGGCACCTCGTAGATTGTGGGAACGTCAATAGACTCTACAACCGCATTAGGCGACACGTTGCAGAACAGAGCAACTTTCTTTCTCAGCTCCTGTCCCAACTCCACATCCGAGCGGAGTACCAGCACGTCGGGCTGCAAACCATTCTCCAAGAGCTGTTTTACGGAGTGTTGGGTGGGTTTGGTCTTCAACTCGCCCGAAGCCCTCATATAAGGTACTAACGTCAAATGGAGCACCATAGTATTTCCCCAACCCAATTCGTAGCGCAATTGGCGCACAGCCTCAATAAAAGGCAACGACTCGATATCACCCACCGTACCGCCAATCTCGGTAATCACAACATCGTAGCCACCCTTCTTGCCAAGCAGCACAATACGGCGTTTGATTTCGTCGGTGATATGAGGGATAACCTGCACGGTCTTACCCAAGAAGTCGCCCCTGCGCTCCTTGTTGATAACGCTCTGGTAGATTTTACCCGTCGTAACGTTATTAGCCTGCGAGGTCGTAATAGCCGTAAAACGCTCGTAGTGACCAAGGTCGAGGTCGGTCTCGGCTCCATCCTCAGTAACGTAGCACTCGCCGTGCTCGTAAGGGTTCAGGGTACCTGGGTCAATGTTGATATAGGGGTCCAACTTCTGGATGGTTACCGAGTATCCCCTACCCTGCAATAGGCGTGCAAGTGAAGCCGAAATGATACCCTTGCCAAGTGACGATGCCACACCACCTGTCACAAAGACATATTTAGTAGTTTTGTTTTCGTTGTCGAACATATCTATAACTCCCTTAAATTGTTTGATTATTCCTGCTGACTGTCAATAAGGTTAATCTTCTCGATGGTGTCTGCCATCTCCTGCTTAGCACGCTGGATTTTGTTCTCCACATCGCGGATGAGTGCCTCGGCACCCTTCGAGCGCGAAAAGAAGCCGATGTTATTCTCCAAAGTAGCAATATCGGTTTCGAGCTGTTTAACCTTATTGTAGAGCCTGTCGCGCTCGTTGCGCAACTTGCCGCCATTGCCTTTCATAGTGCTCAGTTTATTCCTAAAATTCTCAGCCCTACGTTCACGGTCGCCACCCCTCAGGGTTGCAAAGAGTTTGTCAATGGCTGCGCGATAGCGCTTCTGCAAAGCCTCTTTCTCCTTAATGGGCACATAGCCTATCTCGCTCCAACGCCTCTGAAACTCCTTGATATCCTCAATCGAGCCGCCCGTAATGTCGAAACTCTCGATCTCTGTCAAAAGGGCATTTTTCTTTTCGAGGTTGGCTGCGTGCTCGGCATCTACGCCCGCAAAGTGTGCGCTCTTGCGTGCAAAGAAGTGGTCGCAAGCGGCACGGAAACGTTTCCACACAGCGTCCGAGTGGCGACGCGAGACGGGACCAATCTGCTTCCAGCGTTTCTGCAACTCAATGAGTTCGTCGGCGCTCTTCTTCCACTGCTCGCTATCCTGGATAGCCTCAGCTGCCTCGCAAATCTCTATTTTGAGTTGCAGATTGTGCTCCATCTCGGTCTTGATACCCTCATAGAAAGCACGTTTAAGCTCAAAGAACCTATCGCAAGCCTGACGGAAACGTTCGTAAATCTTTGCATTCTCCTTTTTGGGAGCGAAGCCGATGGTTTTCCACACTTTCTGTATCTCAATGAGCCTCTCCGACGCCTTGTTCCACTCCTTGCGGGTGGTGAGCATCTCGCCCGAGAGAGCCTCTGCCTTCTCGCACAACTCGGTTTTCAGTGCGAGGTTTTTCTTCTGTTCCTCCTTAATGCCCTCGAAGTACTCCTGGTGACGGCGATTGATACGCGACGACGCCTCTTTGAAGCGTTCCCAGATAGCCTCTTTCTGCTCGCGAGCCACGGGACCTATCTCCCTCCACTGCTCGTGCAAGTCCTGCAACTTGCGGAAAGCAGCCACCACCGACTCCTCGCCTGCCAAAGCCTCGGCAGCCTCGCAGAGGGTTGTCTTCGACTCCAAGTTACGCTGCAAATCCAAGTCGCGCAACTCCTTATTAATCTTCACAAAATCATAGAAGTTCTCAACGTGCAGATTGTAGGTTTCCCAAACATCCTTGACATTCGCCTGGGGCACCACACCTGTCTCTTTCCAACGCTGCTGCAAAGCTCTGAATGTCTGAAAAGTCTGACCTACGGTCTCACCTGCCTCGACAAGTGCTTTGAGTTCTTCGATGATTTGGAGTTTGATTTTAAGATTCTCCTGTTTAATCTGTTCGAGATTTGCCATATACTCCTCACGTTTGGTGCGATAGATGGCAAAATACTCTTTGAGTCTTACCTCATCAGAATCGACGGCAGCAACAAAGCCCTCCGTTGTACCATTCTGCTGGGCATACTCCCTTTTTGCATCCTCCACTTCGGCACGGTGCTGCTTATAGAAAGTCACCTTCACAGCCTCCACATCATAGCGAAGTGTATGCACGGGTTTTTCCTCCAAAAGACCCACAAAATACTCCACGAGCTCACCCTTGGTCATCTTCGCAACCTGCGCAATAGCAGCCGCAAGACGGTCGCTAACCACGCTCTCCTCTTCGACCATTTCGTCATTTTCGAGCTTAAACTCGGGAGCCTCGGCAGCCAATGCAGCCTCCTCTTCTTCGAAACTTACCACCTCCTGCTGGGCGATAACTTCTTCATTCTCAACAACAGAGCTCTCTGCCACAGCAGCACTCTCTTCGGTAGTAACCTTTGTCGCATCTTCGGCAATGCCGACTTGTTCCTCTGGAACAGAATTCAATTTTTCGGTAGTCATAAAAAGTAAATTTTTACGTTTCACATCTCTGCACCTTCACACAAGAGTACAGATAACTTACAAATATAGGGTGTTTAGACCGACTTTCCAACCTTTTGACAAGAAATTTATTCACTAAAATAAATATGGTATCAATTTATAGGAAGTCTCGTCAAAAGTGATTACCTTTCGGGGTTGAAACGATTAATACATCCCAAAGGCTATGAGTTACCGCATACTTCTTGTAGATGATGAGCCCGATATCCTCGAATTTGTCGGCTATAATCTCACGCGCGAAGGCTTCGAGGTTCGCACCGCCTCCAACGGACGTGAGGCAATAGGCGAGGCAAAAGAGTTCCTTCCTCATCTCATTCTTCTCGACGTGATGATGCCCGAAATGGACGGAATGCAGACCTGCGAAGAACTGAAAAAGATTCCCGAACTTTCGGGGTGTTTGATTGTTTTTCTCTCGGCACGAGGCGAAGACGAATCGCAACTTAAAGGCTTCGACCTCGGAGCTGACGATTATATCACCAAGCCCATCCACCCACGCCTTTTGGTCAGCCGACTCAAAGCCATCCTCAAACGTAGCGAAGGTGGCAACGAGGAGAGTTCGGAGGTTGTAGATGCACCCACAGGCAACGACACTATAAGCATTGACAAAGAGCGTTTTGTTGTGATTAAGAATGGCAGAGAACTTGTCCTACCCCGCAAGGAGTTTCAACTCTTGGCGCTCCTCTACTCCAAGCCCCAAAAGGTTTTCTCGCGCGAGGAGATTTACGCCACCGTATGGGGTAGCGAGGTGATTGTTGGCGACCGCACGATAGATGTACACATCCGTAAACTCCGCACCAAAATTGGCGAGGACCACATCGTAACCATCAAAGGCGTCGGCTACAAATACCAATAGAATTCAAAATGAGTATGAAGCCTAAGACACACATTTGTAGGTTGTTGCCGTTGCTGATGGTGGCGGTGATGCTCTCGGCGTGTGTCAATACGCTCGAACTTGCTGTGCCCAAGAGTAGCGAGCGTGTAGGTGTGACCCACGAGGGCGCCGTGGCTAATGCTCGGGAGTTTTTCAATACCCATTTTGGCAGTTCCACACGCTCGGAAGAGCAGCACCCCACCCCCGAGGCACCTTACGTGGTGGGCAACCTCGCCCCCGACTGGGAGAGTGGTGTAACGGTTGCAAACGAGGAGAAGTGCTATACCGACTTTGCAATGCAGAAGGACTATCGCTACTTCTTGTTGCTCGGCGAGGGGGAATCGGAGCAGATGCAGGCGGTAGAGCTATACAGCCGTTTTGTGTCGGTGGAGGATATTGCAAATGGCATTACGAGCCAATATGTGGCGACCTACATTCCCGACGAAGAATACTTAAACTCATATGGCGCGGTAGCTCAGGACTATGGCATAAATTGCGCTGAGTGGTACGAGTTTTCGGGTGTTGTGCTCTACACTCTGCCACACGGACACCACGTTGCCGCCTATCGCTACAAAGAGGGAGAACTTGTCGCAGAGTCGTTCCTCTACGACACGGCGCAGACCACCGAGCAGAACATTGCCGACTTTATGGCAGTTACGGAAGGAATTAGGGTGAGTGTTGGAGAGTTGTCGGAGGGTACACGTTCCGATGTTCTTTATGGCGGCACCATTGAGGAGATAGTGATTGTATACGACACAGGATTCCCGATATTCATTATTGATAACACAGACATATGGGAAACGGGTAACCGCCTGATAGAGCCTTTCGACAACTTCCACATTGTCTTGGGTGGCGGTGGAGGCGGAACAACAACTACCGAGGAAGAAGATGAAGAAGACGAGGACTTTGAGAAAGAGTTGGTTGAAGACCTTTTTGACACATCGAACCTCTCAGACGACAAAGTAAAAGAAGTAGGCAAGATGCTTATGGAAATCATCCGCGATTGTAGGGGGGATGAGTTGTATAGGCAATTGAAAACGATGTACAAGAAAAGTGGGGACATTCTTACAATTATCTATGATCCAAACAATACAGAGGATTCTATGACTGGATGGGAAGAGGATGGTTTCGATTTCCAAGACAATATCTCGCAAACAATTACCATTGGTTTATTTGATGCAACAAGTGATGTCCTTTTGCACGAAATGTTTCATGCTTATCAAATGATTTGTGGAATTACAGACGAGAGTTTTAGTACAGCAACTGCGAACCATGAGATAGAAGCACAGTTATCTAAGTATTTGTATGGCTTGCGTAATAGAGATAATATTCAACTATCAGAAAGTTTTGAACTATACAATACAGAGGGAACCCTCTGGTATAACATTGCAGATTTAACAGCATACACAAATGGTGTATCTATATTCAACCAAAAACAATATGAAATTAGGTATAGATTTATAGTACAACAATACTTGGGTCTTGAAAGTGATGTAAAGTATACATATACACCTCCTGTGAATGTGTCTGCAACCATCAGTAATTTAAGTAAATTAAGTATAAAATGTCAGTAAGATGAAGCGATATTTGTTTTGTATTGTTGTTGCTTTTGTTCAAGTATCTTATGCTCAAAACTACTTGGATTTGAATGTACCTCTACCGCCAGAGGAATCGGTCATTGAAAAAGTTGAGTTGGAGGATTGCTCATACATTAGAGAAGTTATAGACGATGCCGATATATACATTTACAATGCTTGCAATAAACCTCGCAAAGATGAGCCTACATATCTAAACGGAGAAAGGGTCCCCATGGAGGTGTATACGACCAAAGAGGGACGGTTCACTGTGAAACCTAATGCAGGGCAATCTAGCGTAATGCTAAGGATAGTAGATGATGCGTTCTCGATTGAACAAGCAGAGTTGTTGGAAGGATACTATATGTTTGTTGCATTAAGGGTTTCTTCTACTACGGGAAGATTGACAGATGTATATTTTCATTTTGTAAAAACTACCCCTTATGAAGATATCCCCATAGAGGTATTCCGCAACATTGAGCGGGAAATGAAAAATGAGCTGTTATTTGAGATAACCGATTTCGGTAAAAGTTTAACATATAGTTCATTAGGCTGGGCTCAATGCCCAAAGGGACGGGCAGAGGAGAGTTCGACCGAAACCGAGGAAGATACAGATGGTGGAACAATGAGTGGCAACAACAATAATTTGCAGACCGACTTGGGCGGCGTGATAACCGACCGCGGTACAACAAGCGGTGGCGGGCTCTCCACCCCAACCATCGGCGGATTGGTAACTCCGTAGAGAGCAAAAGAGACAAAGAAACGAGTGAAAAGACGATTAAACATATTACTTTTGTGTATCATTTGTAGTATAGGAGGTTGTTTCGCACGAACTCAGTGATAGTTGTGAGTTGTGATGATTATGGGAAAAAATAATTATTGCATAGTGTTATGTATGTTTCTTTTGCTTTCGCAAATGATATATGCGCAGGAGGTACAAGATGATATTTTTTATAAAAATTCAGATGTAAAGAGACAATATATAGAA
>JAZSAY010000034.1:0-9232 GCA_045602145.1 Tidjanibacter sp. | reverse complement strand
TATGTTATGGGGTATTAGACCAAATTTCTCCGGATTATCCCCCAGTTACGGGTAGGTTGCATACGCGTTACGCACCCGTGCGCCGGTCGCCACCAAGTATTGCTACTCGTGCTGCCCCTCGACTTGCATGTGTTAGGCCTGCCGCTAGCGTTCATCCTGAGCCAGGATCAAACTCTCCATTGTAAAAAAAGTTTTAATATCTTGGCTTGTTTCTCAAAGGCATTGAATTCAAAAACCTTGAATATTTTTGAACGTATTTAGCTGCTTCATTACTTCAAAGAACATATTGTCCGTGATAAAAGACCTTGCTTCGCTCACGCCGCTAACTTTCAAAGCGGACTGCAAAGGTAAGGACTTTTTTTGAACTTCCAAATTTTTTCGAAAAAAATCTCAAAAATTTTTCAGTCACAATCTATCTCAGAACTCGTGTGCTTTCGTTATTTCTGGAAAGCGGATGCAAAGGTAGCGACTTTTTCGAAACCTGCAAGCGTTTTGCAAAAAATTATTCGGGGTATTTTTTAAGATTTTTTATAAACTCCTCACTTTGCGCGATTTACAATTTTTGGCAAAAAACACATTTAACATTGGCTTAACATTGGCTTTCGTGCGCACTCGTGGGAGGTTTCTTATATATAATATAGGTGTGGGAGAATTGAGAATTGAGAATTGAAAATTGAAAATGGTGGTGCAGGCTGCGTCTGCGAGTTCTTATTGCTCCCCTAAGTTATGTGAGCTGTCACGAAGTGACTGAGGGGTCTGTAAAAAAACGCACTTCGCATCGTCGGCAGAGAAGCGACCGACTTGGCGATCAAGGCGAGACAAACAGACCTATCCCGCTGCTTTGCAGCACCCTCCCCTAACTTAGGGGAGGGTTATAGGAGTTACAGGAGTTACAAGAAGAACAAGAAGAACAAGAAGAACAAGAAGAACAAGAAGAACAAGAAGAACAAGAAAGCCCTGTCACTCTTGTCACTCTTGTCACTCCTGTCATTCTTATCACTCCTATAAACCTTAGGACTATTGACGTTAGACGTTCAACTCAAAGAAAACACCATCGGCAGTGCATTTTTTCGGCTGCGACTATTTGCAGTTTCGAAAATTATGTTTAATTTTGAATTAGAATTAATATGGAATGGATACAATACAAATTATCAAAACGCAAAATTATGAAAACTAAGAGTCTATTTTACGCCCTGCTGGCGATGGTAATGGTTGGTGCGGCGGCAAGTTGTCAGAGGCACGATGAAGAGCCTTTACCATCCATACAGCCCGAGGTGACGATTGTAAAGAACGAGGTGGAGGGCGAGCCTGCGAACGTTGTTAGTTTTACCATCACAACCCAAAATGCTGTTGAGGGCTATTGGTACATTGGCGATGCAATCAACGGAATGAACTATGTTGTGGAGAATGGCACGAGGTTCACCGAAGAGTCGATAGTGGTGGAGTACACAATGCCCTGGAATGACACCAAAGGTATATGGGTAGTGGCAATATCCAAAGACGGCACACAGACAATGGAGTCAGAAGAGATTTTTGTCGGCGAGGAGCCCGTCACCGAGCCGGAACTTTCAACCGTTGTAGGCGTGTATGGCTATTACGGACATTGGATTGAAACACACTTTGACATTTACTTTCAAGTGGAGGGTAAGGAGTTTGTGGAGGTAAGGTTTAATGTTCGTGGCATCGATGGTTCGCGAGTTATCCCCGAGGGCACATATCTCTATGGCGATGATGGGGATGAGGTGACAAATGGTCAGTCGGGATTTGTCTATATCAATGATATTGGTCGCTATGTAAAAGACTTTAAGAAAGCCTCGCTCGAAGTGAAACATATTGGTAATGAGTATCAGTTTGTTGCCACAGCCGAGGGCTACGAAGATGGCGAAGTCTTTGCGTGTGAGTGGACGGGACAGATAGAAAGGGATGACAAATATCCTTTCTACAACCCCGGTGAGGAAACTCCCGAATCCGAAACAGGAATGAGGTTTGCTCTCGATTATGGAGTAATAGTTAATTTTTGGGAGACTGACTATGATGTGTATTTCTGTTTCTCCGATGGCACAGAGTTGCGACGGTTGTTAATATCTGTTGATACGGATGACGATACCAATGGTTTGTTGCCCGAAGGACGATATGACTTGGATGCAGAGACCATAATTCAAGACCGCGTTTGTGTGATGAGTTTTGTTGGAGACCACATAGCAGATATCGTGAAAGCTACCCTCGTTGTAGAATATGTGGGCAATGAGTATAGGTTTGTGCTCGACGCCGAGGATTCGGAGGGTTGTGTTTATAAGGTAGATTGGACAGGGCGAGCAGATACCAGTCAATCCGTTTACCCTATCTATCACCCCGGTGAGGAAACTCCCGAATCCGAAACAGGAATGAGGTTTGCTCTCGATTATGGAGTAAGAGTTAATTATATGGAGACTAACTATGATATCTATTTCTATTTCACAGACGGTGAGGAGATAAGACAGTTGTTAGTATCCGTTAGCGTGGATGAAGGTACCTATGGTTTGTTGCCCGAAGGACGATATGATTGGGAAGAAGAGACCATCATTCAACGTTACTCTCGTATAGGAGATATGGCGGGGGACGATATAGCAGACATTGTGAGTGCTACCCTCGATGTGGAATATGTTGGCAACGAGTATAGGTTTGTGCTCGACGTCAAGGATTCGGATGGCATAATATATAAGGTGGATTGGACAGGGCGTGTGGATACCAGCCAATCCTGGATTCCCGTCTACCATCCCGGCGATGAAATTCCCGAGCTTATGCCCTTCGAACGTGTCTATGGCTACGGTGGGGGAGCGATGCCACTGCAAGTGATATTCCAGATAGACGTTTACAAAGTGGTTTATTTTACTTTGGAGTGTGGAGATGAGAAATATATCATTCCCGAGGGAGAGTATTTGCTCAATGGAGAGTCTAATTACCTCCATAAAGAAGATTCCAGATTCATTTACTACTCAGATACGGAGAGACCAGTGGTGTCCGTTTTTGTGGAGGCATCTATGGTTGTAGAGCATATCGGCAACGAATATCATATTGTCGCCCACGCAGTGGGGGAGAATGGCGATGTGTTCGATGTTGATTGGACAGGACGCATAGAGGCAGGTTTGTCTGATTACCCCATCTACAACCCCGGCGATGTAATTCCCGAATAGGGTGTTGTGATGCGCCGAAATGATAAAGCCGCCCCAACCATTGTCGGTTGGGGCGGCTTGCTTTGTCGTGTCGTATCGCTATTTCTTCCTCTGAGCCAAGAAGTCGCACATAGCCTCCAAGGCGGTGCGATACTCCGAAGCGGGATAGAGGGAGAGTGCCTTCTTGGCAGAGGCGATATACTCTGCCATAATCCTTTCGGCACGCTCTATGCCGCCATATTTCTCAATCTTCTGCTGAATGAGCGCAATAGCCTCGTCGTCGCCCCTGCCGACTGCCTGGCGGGTATACTGCTCCTCCTCGGCATCCATCTGCGAGAGAGCTTCCAAGAGCGGGAGTGTGATTTTGTGCTCCCTGAGGTCGGCACAAGTGGGCTTACCCGTCTGGTCGGCAGCAGCGTAGTCAAGGATGTCGTCCTTAATCTGGAAAGCCATACCTATATTGCGACCAAACTCGTAGGCAGCATCCACCTCGGCGGCTTTGGCTTTGACGGCAAGAGCACCCACTCCACAGCTGATTGCCAAGAGCGATGCGGTCTTCTTGTCGATGATGTCGTAGTAGCGTTCGTGAGTCATTCCGAGCGTTTTGGTCTGCTCGTCTTGAATAACCTCGCCCTCGCATAGCCACTTTATGGAGTGCGAAACGTAGGTCAGGATGTCGAACTCCAAACTCTCCATACCCAATTCGAAGATGCGCGAGAGGATGAAGTCGCCCGTGAGGATAGCGTTCCTGCCACCATACATTTCGTTTACCGAAGCCTTGCCGTGGCGCAGATTGGCGCGGTCAATCACGTCATCGTGCACGAGCGAGGCAGTGTGGATGAGTTCGATGAGCGATGCCGAGAGCAGCACCCTCTTGCCAAAGGGCTTGCCGCCCGAGAGCATCTTAGCCCACAACATCACCAGCGTGGGGCGCACACCCTTGCCACGGTTGTCGTAGATGTACTCCAATATGCCATCGAAATAGCGACTCTCGGAGTGGAGAGCCTCCCTGAGGAAATGCTCGTAAGCCGCCATCTCCTCCGCCAGAGGAGCCTTAATATCGGCAAGCGTTATGGTTTTGTTCTCTTTCATTTAAGGTCTTTTTGCGTTTGGGAAGAGCAAAAGCAGTGCAAAGATACAATTAGAAGTTGAAAATTGAAAGTTGAGAGTTGAAAATTGAGAAAACATTTGTTTTGTATAAAATGCTTTCTCTCGGCATAGTCTGCTATCAGCCTCTGCTCTCGCCCGACTCGCATTTGCAAAAAATGACAATTGCTGCTTTTCTTGCAGGAGTGACAGGAGTGATAGGAGCAACAGGAGTTGCAAAACTCCGTCTTGCCACAACTGCCGTAGGTAGGTGGTTGGCACCTACCGCTCTTTTAACTTAGGGTAGCAGTATGATATGTGCTGCGCAGTAGCGAAAGAGGTCGGTCATTTTCGGGCGGCGCCCTCGCCTATCATCTGCCAATAGTTACCTTTTCGGGTGGTTTGGGGCAATTATTTATGTTCGGGCGCGAGATTTGCAAAAAAATTTGTATATTTGCGTTTACTATGCGAAGACTTTACATCATAGCGGGCTGCAACGGAGCGGGAAAAACCACCGCTTCCTACACTATGTTGCCCGAAATGCTCGATTGTCGCGAATTTGTCAATGCCGACGAAATCGCCAAGGGTCTTTCGCCTTTCAACCAGGAACGTATGGCTATCGAGGCGGGGCGTATTATGCTCCAACGAATGGAGGACCTGCTAAGCCAAGACGAGGATTTCGCTTTCGAGACTACCCTCGCCTCGCGTTCCTACACTCAGTTCATCGAAAAGGCACACGCCAAGGACTATTTTGTAACATTGCTCTTCTTCTGGTTGCCCTCGCCCGAGTTGGCAATCGAGAGGGTTGCAACGCGCGTTGCCGAGGGTGGACACAACATTCCCGAGGATGTCATACGTCGTCGCTACGACAGCGGCATCCGCAATTTCAAGGCTCTTTATATGCCCGCGTGCGACTTCTGGACCATCTACGACAATAGTGGTACCAACGGAGTGAAGCAGATTGCTTGGGGACAGGGTTCTCTGGTGAGGGAGGTATTGGAGCCCGAGTCGTACAACAAAATTATGGAACTATGAGCGAAGTGGATTTGATACAGTTGCAAGAGAAAATCGACAACGGCGTGCGCCTTGCGCAGCGTCGCCTGATTGAGCGCACCATCAAGGAGAATGGCGACTTGGTGGTGGAACAAGATGGCGAGATTGTCCACATCGGAGCCGAAGAGCTCGAAGAGTTGTGCGTGGAGAGTTAGTCTTCTCCCCAAATACCTATTTATAATATAAAGGGCGCATCCACCGCGGATGCGCCCTTTCACTTTTGCTATATCACCACAAAAAGTGTGACTATCGATATTAGCAACCACAGCACCACACCCAGCACAAGGGGTTTGGCTCCGACCTTACGGATTGCCGCAAGCGAGAGCCCGCAACCAATCAGAAAGAGCGTGAGGCTCAGCGCCTTTTTGGAGATGGCTACTATTGCGCCCGTAATCTCGGCGGGGATGTTTATGTAGGTATTTGCCACCATCGCAAGAATGAAGAAGAGGATAAACCAAGGCACAGCCACCCTCTTGCCCTTTGATCGGAAGATGAGCACCGACACCAGCGCAAGTGGGAATATCCACAAGGCTCGCGTGAGCTTGATGGTTGTGGCAACCTGCAAAGCCTCAGCACCATACGCCGCACCCGCACCCACCACCGACGAGGTATCGTGGATGGCTATGGCTGCCCAAGTGCCAAACTGCTGCTGAGAGAGTCCCAAAGCATCGCCTATGGGCGGAAAGACAAAGAGGGCTATGGCGTTGAGTATGAAGATTGTCGCCAGCGCCAGCGAGGTGTCGTTGTCGTCGGCGTCGATGATTGGAGCTACGGCTGCTATGGCACTACCGCCACATATTGCCGTACCCGACGAGATAAGGTAAGCATTCTTGGGATTGACCCCCAGCAGCTTGCCGAGCAGCACACCCACCACCATAACGCCCACAACAGACACAATCGTAAAGAGCATTCCCTCCTTGCCCGAGGCGAGTGCACTGTGGAGATTCATACCAAAACCCAGACCCACAACGGCAGCCTGCAAGAGGTATTTCGACACCTTTTTGTTCATTTTGGCATAGGGCGCACCGATGGTCAACGCTATGGCAATACCCATAAAGAGCGCCACGGCAGGCTTCACCCACAGCGACCCTATGGCACACACCCAATAGAGCATCGTGCGCAAAATTGTCTTCGTACGCTCACGTCTAAAATCTTCTGCTGTTTTGTATTGTTCCATTATTTTCGATTTACAGAAAGTATTTTTTATGGTGCACAAAGATAGTCATTTTTCATTTCACTACACCTCATTTGGCACTTGATTTGCCCAATTTAGAGTCGAAGTCGGGCGCAAAAGATGGTTGCGTGGCGGCTAAGTTTAACAATTTAATAAACACATTAGCACTATGAAAAAATTTTTACTCCTTTGTGCCGCTGCGATGTTGTCACTCGGCACAATCTCGGCTCAGGGTTGGGCGTGGGGTCCCAAGGTGGGCGCTACCCTCTCGACCGTAAACGGCATCCCCGACGCCAAACTTCTGCCCGGCGTTTCGGCAGGTCTATTCTTCGAGAGCGTTGCCTGCAATTGGTTCGTAATCGAGAGCGACCTTTTGTTCTCTATGCAAGGCTTCAAGATTGATGGGAAAGACACCGATGCAAACGTACGACTCAACTATATCTCGATGCCCATCCTCGGCAAGTACTACGTTATCGACGGTTTGAACTTGCAGATGGGTGCCTCGTTCGACTACCTTGTGCACACGGGCGCAAAGATTAACGGCGAGAAGGTCGATATGGACGGCGATTTCAACAAGTTCAACATCCAGCTCCTGGCGGGTCTGGCATACGACTTCGACTTCGGAATGGTCCTCGAAGGCAGATACCGTTACGGTTTGACACCCCTCACCCCCGAAGCAGAGAATGTCTACTCGGGTATGTTGCAGATCTCGGTAGGTTGGAGGTTCTAAGAGAAAAAGAGGG
Organism: Tidjanibacter sp.; assembly: GCA_045602145.1. GTDB lineage: Bacteria > Bacteroidota > Bacteroidia > Bacteroidales > Rikenellaceae > Tidjanibacter. The sequence goes on along the minus strand of JAZSAY010000034.1, from coordinate 2,024 downwards.
GGTTTTCGCTTAGAAAACCCCATTCTTTTTTGTCTAACGTCTAACGTCCAACGTCTAACCGACCTATATCTAATTTGTATTCGGACTCGCAGAGTCCGCGACTATTGACGTTAGACCTTAGACATTGGACCTATAATAATTTACCACAGCACTGCATCCACTGCCACGCCAAAGGTCAGAGGGTTGCGGTAGTCGGCGTGGCGTTTACTATCACCCGAGGGGAGCGCGAGGCTCCAATCGGTGCGCAGGTAGTTGTAGTCGGCAAAAATCCTCACGCCGAGGTTATCGGCAATAATCCTGCGCAGCGACACACCTGCAACGGCAGTGAAGTGCTCGGTTGTGGAGTAGCGCAGGGATGCAAGTGGTTCTCCCGACGCGCCCACAAAGTCATTTTCGAGGTGTTGGTTTTGTGCCACACCTACCAGCAATTTTGCGCCCAAGTGGAAACGCTCATCCTTGCCCAGAGGTTGATTGAGAAAGAGTCCCACCGCCACCGAGTGGCTATTGAGAGGCTTAGGCTCCACGATGGTGCCGCCAGCAACCAAGCCACGCTCGACGATATTGGCATAGCGTCCCACCTTAGCCACGCCACCCACGCCAATCTTGGGGGTCACAAACCACGCACCCTCCACGCTAAAACCAATACCCGAGGGGGTTACTCGCTCGTAGCGGTCGGTGTCGTAGAGGAGCACGTTGTGGGCAATACCTACACCCACATACGAGGGTTTGCGCCCCACCCTCACAGGCTCCCATTCATCCACAGGGCGCACCAAACCCCTACTCTTGAAGAGTTTGTCGGCAATGAGGTATCCGAGTTCGGTGGAGAGTATTCCCACTCCCGCACCTACCACAATATCGCTCAGCCAATGGCGGTTATTCAGGGCTCGTGAGATGCCCGTGATGGTCGCTGCCGAGTAGCCCGCAATACTCACCCAGGGGCTAAGGTAGCCATACTCCTTGTGGAGCAACGTGGCAGAGGTAAAAGCCATAGCCGTATGCCCCGAGGGGAAGGAGTTGTAGGTGGAGCCATCGGGACGCAACCTGCCAAGACCATATTTCACAGCGTAGACCGTAGAGAGCATAATACCCACCGAGAAGCCCGAAGATACAATCATACGCTCCCACGAAGAGCGACTCTCCACGCCCAAAGTCTTCATTGCCACCATCGCCACCGCAGGCGCAAATTGCAGATAATCATCGTATTTGTAGCGAAATGCGGGTAGATAATCACTACGGAGCGAGCGAGTTTGGAGGTCGGCAGCCGAGAGTACCGCACCCGCACCTATGAGCCCAAAGCCCACCTGTGTGGTGCGCAAATTCCAGAAAGTGTGACCCTTATTATTGCCCACATTGGGTATGGTAGGTTGTTTAACAAGGGATAAACTATCCCTTGTTCCGTAATCGATTACGGACGCCCTTATAGGCATCGCAATAGCCAACAACAAAATCGCAATTACCTTTTTCATATTCTTCTTTTGTTTCCGCGACTTTTTGTAAAAAGTCGCCCAAAAACTTTTAGTGTAGCCTTTGCGGTGAGGTGTGGCTATCTTTCGCAGATAGTTTAGCAGCCAAAACAATAGACCACTTTCAAACGAGTTTGAGTGGTCTGTTATTTTGTCTGCCACTCTCCTTCGGAGAGCCTCACACCTCCCCGAAAAGAGTCTGCTCTCAAACTCCCCTGTTTCTCCTGTCACTCTTGTTATTCCTGTTACTCCTGCAAGCAAGACAGGAAAGACAAGAAGAACAGGAAAAACAAGATAGGTAGATGCCAACCGCCTGCCTGCGGCAGGCGTGGCAAGACGGACAGACCTCTCCCGCCCTGCGGGCACCCTCCCTGCTCGGCGAGGACGCCGAGCGCAATTTCGACCACCCCTCCTATCCTCCCCTTTCGTAGGGGAGGAACTACTTAGGGGAGGGATAAAACACTCGCAGGCGCAGCCTGCACCATAATTTTCAATTCTCAATTCTCAATTCTCAACTCCGCGAATGGGTTTTGTGGAGGGATTTTTGTGCCAAACAAGCGA
>JAZSAY010000033.1:0-3806 GCA_045602145.1 Tidjanibacter sp. | reverse complement strand
GTTTCTTGTTCAGTTTGAAACTGTAATCGCGGGGTACGGGACCGAAAATGCGACCGCCGCCGGGGAAGAGAGGCGAGAGGATGCTACCTGCACGAGCACCGCCTGTACCTTTCTGACGTTTGAGTTTGCGGGTCGAGCCTGCTACCTCGTTACGCTGTTTTGCTTTGTGAGTACCCTGACGCTGATCAGCCAAGTACTGCTTTACAGCCAAGTAGATAGCGTGAGTGTTGGGCTCGATACCAAAGACCTCCTGCGAAAGAACTGCTTTCTTCGAGGTCTGAGTTCCTGTGGTGGTGTAAATTGTAAGTTCCATCTCCTCAATCCTACTTTTCAATGATTACATAAGTACCTTTTGCACCGGGAACAGAACCCTTCACCAACAGAAGGTTGTTCTCAGCAATAACTTTGAGGACTTTAAGGTTCTGAACCTTAACCCTCTCACCGCCGGTCTGACCGGGCAAGCGTTTGCCCTTGAAGACGCGCGAAGGATACGAAGATGCACCAAGCGAACCAGGTTTACGCTGGCGGTTGTGCTGACCGTGGGTCTGACCACCCACACCCGCAAAGCCGTGGCGTTTTACAACACCCTGGTAGCCTTTACCTTTCGATACACCCACTACGTCTACCCAGTCACCCTCTGCGAAGGTGCCTGCAACGGTGAGTGTCTGACCCAGAGTTACCTCATCGAACTCCTTGAACTCCACCAATTTGGCTTTGGGCGATACACCCGATTTGCCAAAGTGACCTAACAAGCTTTTGCTGGTGTGCTTTTCACTCTTCTCGCCATAGGCAATCTGAACTGCGGAGTAGCCATCCTTCTCCTCGTTCTTGATTTGCGTAACTACACAGGGACCAGCCTCGATAACAGTGCATGGTATATTTTTACCCTCGGCACTGAAAACGGAAGTCATTCCGATTTTTTTTCCAATAAGTCCTGACATTTTACCTGTCTTTAATTACTTGTTGTTTGTTAAATAAAAAGTTTGTGTGTATAAAGTTTCTTCTACTTTATCGCTTTTGTTGTCCTTCTTCTTTCGGGAGCGCAGTAAGGCGGGTTCCTCGCGCGTGCGTATTTATTTATAGGTATCGGACAAGGAACCCCCTATTTTGCATCACCCCGCAGTTTATCAGACTTTGATGTTTACCTCAACACCCGAGGGCAACTCCAACTTCATCAGAGCGTCGATAGTCTTGGGGGTTGAACTGTAAATATCAAGAATCCTCTTGAAGGTGCAGAGCTGGAACTGCTCGCGTGCTTTCTTGTTAACGAAAGTCGAACGGTTCACAGTGAAAATCTTTTTCTGAGTAGGAAGTGGAATAGGACCGCTAACTACTGCGCCTGTCGATTTCACAGTTTTTACGATTTTCTCAGCCGACTTATCAACCAAGTTGTGATCGTAAGATTCGAGTTTGATTCTAATTTTCTGACTCATGGTTATTTATTCTTTTATTCCAATTCTTGTTTTTTGCCACCGCACTTCTCGATAACCTCTTTTGCTACATTCTGAGGTACTTCGTCGTAGTGCGAGAACTCCATAGTCGAGGTTGCGCGACCCGAAGAGAGCGTACGCAATACGGTAACATAGCCGAACATACCCGACAGGGGCACTTTGGCTTTGATTGCCGTTGCAACACCCTTGCTCTCGGTACCCTCAATCTGACCGCGGCGTTTGTTCAAATCGCCGATGATGTCACCCATATACTCCTCGGGAGTAACAACCTCCACCTTCATAATGGGCTCCTTCAATACGGGCTGACACTTAGGAGTAGCCTCACGGAAACCGTTGCGAGCGCAAATCTCGAACGAGAGTGCATCGGAGTCTACGGGGTGGAACGAACCATCCTTCAAGGTTACCTTCATCGAGTCGATACCGAAGCCAGCCAAAGGACCGTTTGCCATTGCCGACTCGAAGCCTTTCTGAACTGCGGGGATAAACTCCTTAGGTACGTTACCGCCCTTAACCTCGTCAATGAACTGCAAGCCCTGAACGCCCTCGTCTGCGGGACCGATCTCAAAGATGATATCTGCAAACTTACCGCGACCACCGGACTGTTTCTTGAATACCTCGCGCATCTGGAAGGTGCCATTGAGAGCCTCCTTGTACGACACCTGAGGAGCACCTACGTTAATCTCAATACCAAACTCCCTGCGGAGACGGTCGATAATAATATCGAGGTGCAACTCGCCCATACCGCTGATGATGGTCTGACCACTATCCTGGTCGGTCTTAACCGTAAAGGTGGGATCCTCCTCAGCCAACTTACCGAGTGCAATGCCGAGTTTATCCAAATCCTTCTGAGTCTTAGGCTCCACAGCGATACCGATAACGGGCTCGGGGAAGGTCATCGACTCCAAGGTAATCTGCTTATCCTCAACACACAAAGTGTCACCGGTGCGAACATCCTTGAAACCTACAACAGCACAGATGTCACCTGCACCAATGGTATCCATAGGATTCTGCTTGTTGGCGTGCATCTGGTAGATACGGCTGATACGCTCCTTCTTGCCCGAGCGGGTATTGAAGACGTAAGTACCTGCATCGAGTTTACCCGAATAGATGCGGATGAATGCCAAGCGACCTACATAGGGGTCGGTAGCAATCTTGAACGCGAGTGCGCAGAAGGGATCCTCATCGGTGGGGTAACGCTTAACGGTGCTCTCGTTGCGAGGATCGGTACCAATGATAGCCTCAATGTCGAGGGGCGAAGGCAAGAACATCATAATCGAGTCCAACAGAAGCTGAACACCTTTGTTCTTGAACGATGAGCCACACAACATAGGGATAATCTGCATGCTGATGGTAGCCTTGCGGATTGCAGCAATAAGTTCGTCGGGAGTAATCGAATCGGGATCCTCGAAGAATTTCTCCATAAGAGCCATATCGACCGTAGCAACCTCCTCTACGAGGTGTGCCCTTGCCTCCTCAACCTCTGCCTTCATCTCCTCGGGAACCTCCTCGTAGGTATAGTTTACGAGTTGGTCTTTCTTTGCATCGTCGTAGATGAGAGCCCTATTATATATAAGGTCTACTACACCGCGGAAGCTCTGCTCGCTACCGATGGGCAAAGTGATAGGCACTGCATTAGCACCAAGACGCTCCTTAACCTGTGCGCAAACGTTTGCGAAGTCTGCACCGGTACGGTCCATCTTGTTGACGTAACCGATACGGGGAACGTTGTACTTATCTGCCTGACGCCATACGGTCTCGCTCTGGGGCTCAACACCACCAACAGCGCAGAAGGTAGCAACAGCACCGTCCAACACGCGCAACGAACGCTCTACCTCAACAGTGAAGTCAACGTGTCCGGGAGTGTCGATAAGGTTAATCTGGTACTGTTTACCTTTGTAATTCCAGAAAGCGGTAGTTGCTGCCGAAGTAATGGTGATACCACGCTCCTGCTCCTGAACCATCCAGTCCATAGTAGCCGAACCGTCGTGAGTCTCACCAATCTTGTGAGTCTTACCGGTGTAGAACAAGATTCGCTCGGAAGTAGTAGTCTTACCGGCATCAATGTGCGCCATGATACCGATATTACGAGTATATGTTATATCTCTTCCCATCGAATCTATTAGAATCTGAAGTGTGCGAATGCTTTATTTGCCTCTGCCATACGGTGCATCTCCTCTTTACGTTTGAAGGCAGCACCCTCGTTGTTATAGGCAGCCATAATCTCACCGCAGAGTTTCTCTGCCATAGATTTACCTGCGCGCTTACGAGAATAAAGGACCATATTTTTCATCGAAATCGAAATCTTGCGCACAGGACGAACCTCCATAGGTACCTGGAAGGTAGCACCACCGATAC
>JAZSAY010000032.1:0-39927 GCA_045602145.1 Tidjanibacter sp. | reverse complement strand
CCTTTTTACAAAAAGGTGCGAAAAAAGAAGATGTATAAAAACAAAAAAATAGGCGTGGTGATTGTTGCCGGGGGCAGTGGTAGTCGTATGGGTGCCGATGTTCCCAAGCAGTTTTTGCGCCTTGGCGGGGAGCCTATTTTGGCTGTTACGGTGCGCCGATTTATTCCCTATGCCGACCGTATCGTTGTGGTGTTGCCAAAGGACCAGATGGAACTATGGCGAGGACTTGCCGAGGAGTGCAACTTGTGGGGCATACATAGTGTTTGTGCGGGTGGAGCCACACGATTTCACTCGGTGCAGAACGGTTTGCGGGCTCTGGGCGAGGAGTGTGATATTGTAGCTATACACGATGGTGTACGACCTTTGGTGTCGGAGGCGATGATTGCCAGGGGCTTGGAGTGCGCCATAGAGAACGGCTCGGCGGTGCCTACGGTGGGTGCTGTGGACTCGTTCCGCATTATGGAAGATGGGGTGCTGAGGATTGTGGACCGCAGCCTGCTGAGGGCGGTGCAGACCCCGCAAATGTTCGATTGTGAACTACTCCTGAGGGCATACCAAAGAGAGGGCGAGGAGCGTTTTACTGACGATGCCACGGTTGTGGAGGCTCTGGGCGAAGAGATGCACTACTACGAGGGCGAGAGAAGCAACATAAAAATCACCACCCCCGAGGATTTGGTTATCGCAAGGGCTTTTCTTGCAGGAGAAACAAGAGAAACAGGAGAGATACATTGAATGTAAAATTCAGATATGGGGGTTTTGATAGCAGGGTATGGTGGGTATCTGCTCTGTGGCTGTTATTGACGGGTGGTGCATTGGCTGCCTTGTGGATGACGGCGGGTGGTGCTTACTACCTTGCTGCGTGGGTTAGTATGGCTTGCGTTGTGATTATTGCGCTATGCTTGCTGTCGGTGCCAAGGAGGATTATCATCGGCGAGGAGACCGTGGAGTTGCGTTGCCTGGTCGATACGACCTATATCCCCTTGTCGAGAATTGTCGATGTGGAGGTCTTGGAGAATGGTGCTCTGGGGAGCAAGATACCCTTGGTGGGCATCTATGGTTTCTGGGGCTACTATGGGCACTACTTGGATGTTAGGAAGTGGCGCATTTATAGGGTTTATGCCACAAGGCGCAACAAGAGTGTGGTGGTGCATACTACCAAAAGGCGCTATGTGGTTAGCTGTGGTGCTCCGGAGATGATGCGCCAGATGATACTCAGCGCCAAAGCCCGCAACTCGAAGGAGAAGTAGGGTCGAGAAGAGCGAAAGTAAAGGAAGAAAACGGTTATATAGGAGTAGAATTATGGGTTTATTCAAGAGTATAGCAGCAGGTCTGTATGGTGCGGGGGTTGGCTTTCGCAACCGACTCTACGACTTGAAGATACTGCGTAGCGAACACTTTGATATTCCGATAGTATGCGTGGGTAACATCGCCGTGGGAGGTACGGGCAAGACCCCTACGGTGGAGTTTCTGCTCCGCAGACTCTCGGGCGAATACCGCATTGCTGTGCTGTCGAGGGGCTACCGCCGCCGCACCAAGGGTTACATCGAGGTGGAGGTAGGCGACTCGTTCCTTAGGGTGGGAGATGAGCCCAAGCAGATAAAGCGCAAGTTTCCCGATGCGGTGGTTGTGGTGTGCGAAAAGAGAGCTGAGGGCGTCAGACGCATAATGGCTGAGCACCCCGAGGTGAACCTCATCCTTATGGATGACGGCTTCCAGCACCGCAGCCTTGCCACAAAGGTCAATATCGTGCTCTCGGACTACTCCTTGCCCCCTTATAAGAATAAAATGTTGCCCGCGGGAACACTGCGCGACACCCCTTCGCAGCTCTACCGCGCGGACATCTTGCTCATAACCAAGACCCCAAAAACAATGTCGCCCATCGAGCGCAACATCGCCCAAAAGGAGCTCAAACCCTCGCCCTATCAGAGTATCTTCTTCACGGATACAAAGCAGTGTGAGCCTCGTCCCATCTTCTCGGACGTAGCGCCCGCCAAGATTCCCTCTGGCAGCAAAGTTGTAGCTATGGCGGGTATTGCCAACCCCGAGAGGTTCTTCGACTCGCTCGCAAGTCGCTATGATGTTGTCGAGAGGTTGACCTTTGGCGACCACCACATCTACAAGGTCAAGGAGGTAAGGCGCATTGCCGAGTTGGCGGAGAAGTATGGCGAGAGGGTGGTGGTTGTCACCACCGAGAAGGACGGCGTGAAGCTCACTTCGCGCAAACACATCCCCGAGTCGCTCCAAAAGGTACTATTTGTGCAACCCATAGAGTTGAACTTCCGCGATGGCGACTCGCACCTCTTTATCGAGAGGCTCAAAAAGGAACTTAAAAACAAAAGGCTATGATAACAACGATTAAACAGACAGCAGAATTTATCCAGCAAAAGGTTGGCTTCGCCCCCGAGGTGGGTATCATCCTCGGCACGGGCTTGGGCGGCTTGGTAAACCACATCGAGATTGCACACTCGCTCCCCTATAACGAGATTCCCAACTTCCCCGTTTCGACAGTTGAGGGTCACGCCGGAAGGCTTATCTTTGGCACGTTGGGCGGCAAGAGAGTTGTGGCTATGCAGGGTAGGTTCCACTACTACGAGGGCTACGCTCCCGAGCAGGTGGTATTCCCTGTAAGGGTTATGAAGATGCTCGGTATCGAGAACCTCTTTGTGTCGAATGCCAGCGGAGGTATCAACTCCTCGTTCCGCGTGGGCGACCTGATGGTTATCACCGACCACATAAACCTCATCCCCAATGTGCTCATAGGCAAGAACTACAACGAGCTGGGCGCACGCTTCCCCGATATGAGCGAGCCTTACAGCCGAGCACTCGGAGCGTTGGCTACGGAGGTGGCTGCCGAGAAAGGCATCAAACTCCAATATGGCTGCTATGTGGGCACCACAGGTCCCACCTTCGAGACCCCCAAGGAGTACGGATATTTCAAGGCTATTGGTGGCGATGCCGCGGGTATGTCCACAACGCCCGAGGTTATTGCCGCACGCCATATGGGGCTGCCCGTATTCGGTATCTCGATTATTACCAATGCTGCTTTCAGCGGTCAGAAGTCAACCCACGAAGAGGTACAGCAGGAGGGCGCAAAGGCAGAGAAGAGAATGAGCGCCCTGATTATGGGTATGCTCGAAAGGATGTAGTTGACTGTCTGTACCAAAGGCAAACGGTAGGTAGTACCACGATTGGTTGCTGCACTAAAAATTTTTGGTAGCACCTTTTGCGGCAGAGTGACGCTTTTGTGCTGGGAATAATAATAAAGGACATAGCACAGGCGAAGCGATACATAGTATCGCATAAAAATTTTTGGGCGACTTTTTATAAAAAGTCGCGAAGAGGAAAGGTGCGAAATAAAGGTATAAGAATAAAAATAAAAAAGTATGATTAACGCAATAAAAGAGGCGGCTCGCTACATCAACGAGCGCACCGCAGGTTTCAGCCCCGAGGTTGGTATTATTCTTGGCACGGGCTTGGGCGGCTTGGTGGAGAAAATAGAGATTGAGCACTCGATACCCTACGCCGAAATCCCCGGCTTCCCCGTATCGACCGTCGAGGGTCACAGCGGCAGGCTCATTATGGGCGTGCTGGGTGGCAAGAAGGTTGTGGCTATGCAGGGTAGGTTCCACTACTACGAGGGTTACACCGCACAGCAGGTGGTATTCCCCGTGAGGGTTATGAAGTTCCTCGGCATAAAGACGCTCTTTGTGTCGAATGCTGCGGGCTCGATGAACTCCACATTCCGCGTGGGCGACGTAATGGTCATCAACGACCACATAAACCTCATACCCAACCCGCTAATTGGTCGCAACATCGACGAGCTCGGTCCTCGCTTCCCCGCAATGAACGATGCCTACAACCCTGAACTCATCGAGAGGGCAACAAAAATTGCCGAGCGCGAGGGTATTAAGTTGCAGTATGGTTGCTACGTTGCCCTGACGGGTCCCACCTTCGAGACACCCAAAGAGTATATGTGGGTGAAACTCATCGGTGGCGATGCTGTGGGTATGTCCACCGCCCCCGAGGTTATTGCCGCACGACATATGGATATTCCTGTCTTTGGCGTGTCCATCATTACCGACACAATGGAGAATACCTCCATCTCGCACGAAGAGGTGCAGGAAAACGGCAAACTCGCCGAAAAGAATATGACCAAACTCTTTACCGAATTACTCAAAACACTCTAATACACGCTATGATTAACAAAGTTATACTTGTAGGTAATGTAGGTGTCGACCCCGAAGTGCGCACCCTCGAAAGCGGCGTTAAGACCGCCCGTGTAAGGCTCGCAACAAGCGAGAGGTACTACAACCGCGAAACACAACAGACCACCGAGCACACCGAGTGGCACACCATAACCCTCTGGCGCAACCTCGCCGATGTGGTGGACCGTTATGTGCGCAAAGGCTCACAAATCTATATCGAAGGTCGACTCCGCACACGCGAATGGACCGACCAGGCAGGCAACAAACGATACACCACCGAGATTCAGGCAGACGAGATGAAACTCCTCGGCAAACGCGAAGGCGGCGCAGCACCCCAAGCAGGAGCACCCGCCCCCAGCTATGGCGCAGCACAAACCTACACCCCCTCGCCACAACCCGCAATGGCTCAACCACACCTCGCCGAACCCCAAGCAGTGCCCTTCCAAACTCCTATCCAACCCGCAATGGAAGACACCCTCGATGACCTGCCATTCTAAAACGAAAGAACCTCGGATGTTTTCCGAGGTTCTTTTTTTGAATATGTTTCTTTTCTCCGCTTTTTGTAAAAAGTCGCCCTTTTCGCACCTGCAAGAAAAACAGGAAAAACAAGAAAAACAAGATAGGTAGATGCCAACCGCCTGCCTACGGCAGTCGTGGCAAGACGGACAGACCTCTCCCGCCCTTCGGGCACCCTCACCTAACTTAGGGGAGGGAGATAGTTGTAGGGTTATCCCATATCTCTCAGTCCTCCCATAACTCCCATATGCCATATATGCCATATAAGACAAAGGACTATTGACGTTAGACCAAAGGTTGTCAACTCTCAATTCTTCCCAGCGCCTTATACAGTGCGCTCTTCTCTGCCCTCATCCTCACCGAGTCGGCAGCCGTAAGGGTTACTTCGGGGCGGGTTGAGGGGAAGAGGTCGTAGGAGTTTATCCTCTCGCTCTCCGACACCTCGCCTTCGAGTTCTGCCATAACCTTAGCCTTTATCTGCTCGAAAGCCGCCTCGTTTGCCTTCTTGATAGGCTCCACAGGGTTGGAGGGTATCTTCAAGGGGTCTATCGCTTTCCCGTTTTTGTAGACACGGAAGTCGAGGTGGGGACCTGTCGATGCGCCCGTATTGCCCACATAGCAGATGGTCTGACCCTGCGACACACGAGTGCCGACGTTGATACCTTTGGCGTACTTGCTTAGGTGGAGGTAGGAGCTTGTGTAGCCGTTGGTGTGTTTGAGTTTCAGCACATTGCCACCACCCTTCTTATCCCAATACTTAGCCGTTACCGTACCGTCGGCAATGGCATAGACGGGAGTGCCCGTAGGCGCTGCGTAGTCCACGCCGAGGTGAGGACGGCGCACCTTGTAGATGGGGTGGAGTCGGTTGGGGTTGAACTTCGAGCTGATGCGTGTGAATTTCAGAGGTGCTTTGAGGAACTGCTTGCGCATACTTGCGCCCTTTTCGTCCCAATAGCTCAACTTTCCGCCCTGCTCGAAGGGTATTGCGTAGTAGTCCTTGCCCGCGTGAGTAAAGCGCGAGCCCCAGACGGTGCCCACACCGACACTCTTACCATCAATGTATCGCTCGTCGAAGACCACTGTGAAGGTGTCGCCCTGGTGCAGTGCGAAGAAATCGACACTCCAACCATAGATGTCCTCCATCTTGATGGCAAGTTCGCCGGGGATATCCTGTGCCACAAGGCAGTTCCAGAGCGAGGATTCGATGCTTGCCTCCACTTTGCGCCTTACGAGTTTTTCCTCCTTCTGCTCGGAGCGCACCGCAAGGCTGTCGCCCTCTATCGACACAAAGAGCATATCGCGATTGCTATACTCATAGACAAAGTGCCTTAGGTGCAGACCCAGCGAATCGCTTTGTGCGAAGATTGTCCACTCGTCGCCCACCTTCATCTTACCGAAGTTGTAGATGGGTTTCGACTCTTTGTAGATGCGGTTGATATCCGCCTGCGAGGTGTAGCCGTCGAGGAGGCGGGAGAGTGTTTGTCCACTCTCCACCTCCCCGTGCAGCACTTCATATTTGCTCGTATCGAAACCATAGAGCAACTCCACTTCGGGCTCTTTCTCGACCTCTTTTCCGCCGCCGCCTCCCGAGGAGCACTTGGCACACAATACGGAGATTATGACGACGAGTGAGATGAGGATTGCCGGCACTTCCCAGCGCACAAAACGGTTTGCTATTTTAATACCCTTCATAAATGGTTCCGATAACGATACTTGTCTGTTTAATTAGTTAAGAGTGGGCAGGTTGGAGTAGTTCTGTGAGTAGTAGAGCATCTGCTCAACATAGTTGTCGGGGTACTCAATCTTAACATCTACAACCTTGCCATCCTCCTCTACGAGAGTGTAGATGGGGTTGATGAAGCCCGAGTAGGGTTTGATGTTCAGCGAAGCGTAGCGCTCCAAAACCTCTTTGTGCAGCTCGGGGTCGATCTTAACGGCATATTTCTCCACCAGAGCCTTACCTGCCTCGAAGTCGCCCTCGGATTTGATACGCTGGATTTCGTAGAGCATCTCGCCAAAGAGTTCCCTCAGACGTACAAAGTCGTTCACAACAACATAGGTCTTGCCGTCCTGCTTAACCCACTCGATGACGTTCTCCTCTTTGCCACGCTCGTAGCACCACTCGGCAATGAGTTTGCGATTCTGCATATGGCTCTCAACAACGTCTTTGCCGAGTTCGATACGCGAGAATTGGGTCATCATACCGTTCATAATGTATTTTGCATACTGAGCCTTGGCAGCGTCGAATGAGGGCACCAAACCGAGCTCGATGAGTTTGTCGTCGCCAAGATAGTAAAGACCGAAGAGGTCTGCGCGGGTCTCTTCGAGAGCCGAAGAGTATTTGCCGAGTTCGCCACCTTTAACACCGGGAGCGAGCTGTCCCGAGCCGTGACCGAGGCACTCGTGGATGTCGGTGTGGAGGTTGTCGCTGAGGGTTCCATATTTTGCCAAAAGTTCGCGATCCTCAGCACGCAGCACAAACTCCTCGTTAAAGCCGCTACCCTTGCCACTCTCGGCATAAGCCTCGGTGATGTTGTCGATAGTTACCGACTTCGAGCCGTGCTCCTTGCGAATCCAGTCGGCGTTGGGAAGGTTGATGCCGATGGGGGTTGCGGGGTAGGCATCACCTGCGAGGGTTGCGGCGGTGATAACCTTTGCCGATACGCCCTTAACCTCCGATTTGCGGAATGCGGGGTTGATGGGCGAGTGATCCTCGAACCACTGTGCGTTCTGGCTGATAATCTCGGTACGTTTCGAGGCTTCGAGGCTCTTGAAATTCACGATAGCCTCCCAAGCACCCTTCCTGCCGAGGGGATCGCCATAGTCCTCGGTAAAGCCGTTCACGAAGTCCACAAGGCTCTCGGTATCTTTGGTCCAAGCGATGTTGAACTCGTCGAAAAGGCGCAAGTTACCCGTCTTGTAGTACTCTACGAGTTTCAGGATGGTCGACTTCTGAGGCTCCTCGGCAACACCTGCTGCCTTTTCGAGCCAATAGCAAATCTGCTCCAAAGCGTTGGAGTACATACCGCCCACCTTGTAGGTTTGCTCATAGATTTTACCATCTTTCTTCACGAGTTTGCTGTTGAGACCATAGGAGATGGGTCGGGGGTCGTTCTTGGCAGCCATACCCGCATAAAAGGCCTCTGCCTCGGGCTGAGTAAGTCCCTCGTAGTAGTTCATCGACGAGGCTTTGAGCACATCGTCAACACCCGCCTGCACGTTCCTCGAAGGGTAGAGTGCGGGGTCGAAGATGATGGGCACAATAGTGTCGAGCAACATAACCTTCGAGCCAAAAGCTTCCACAGGGAACTTGTTGGTATCGCTGTTTGCTACAAGTTCGCCCATAAAGTAGTCGCGACTGAACTCGGGAGCGAATTTGTCGTTACCATAGTGGTGGTGGATGCCGTTTGCAAACCACACTTTTTTGAGGTATTTTTCAAACGCCTTCCACTCTTCGCACTCTTTGTCGCCTTTGTAGGTGGTGTAGATTGCTTCAAGGGTGCGGCGGATGGCGAGGTTGTATTTGAAATTCTGGTCGAACATAATATCCCTACCCCAGAGCGAAGCCTGGTTGAGGTAGTAGACGAGCTCTTTTTGTTCGAGCGAGAGGTCCTCAAATCCGTGTACCTTGTAGCGCAAAACCTTGATATCATCGAAGGAGTCGATTTGCCACTGGAAGTCATTTTTGTTAGTGTTGCACGATGTCGCCATAGCCATTAAAGAAGCGAAAAATGCCAAAAAGGTTAATTTTTTCATTGAATTTTAACTGAGTTTTAGTTTTGGTGTGTCTATTTGGGGCAAATATAGCAATAACTTTTGGATTTTCTATATTTATATAGAAAAGAGTTGGGAATTGAAAATTGGAAATGGAAAATTTTATTCCCTCTTTAACTTGGAGGGAGGGTTTCAAGTAGCAGGGTTACAAGGGAAACAAGGATGACAGAGGGGGATTCCTTGTCGCCCCTGTTATCCCTGTTACCCCTGTTACCCCTGTTACCCCTGTCACTCCTATATGCCTTAGGGCTATTGACGTTAGACCTTAGATGTTGGACACTTTTCGTATGCGAGTCGGGAACTTTCGTAGGTTACGGTGCCACAATAGGTGTAGCCGAGTGAGGCGATGAGCGACTGCATAATCCGATTGTCGGGGTGGGTGTCGACACGAATGCTTGCCACGCCACGCAGCAATGCCTCCTCCTCGGCAAGCGTCATAAACGCCCTACCCACGCCTTTGCCAACTACCTCATCTGCAACGCATAGGCGGTGTATGGTGGCGTAAGGAGTCCCCTCGGTGAGCCAGCTGCCGCCTTGCAGGTTGTCGTAGGCACTCTCTCCCGTGTAGACCACTGCACCATAGGCGACAGCACACCCGTCAAGACACAGCACCCTACCCACCCGTGCGAGCACATCTTCCTCAATACGACCTCGGTTGGGGTAGCCGTTTTGCCATTGGTCGATGCCGCTCTCGGCGAGCCTGCGCTGTGCGCCGCCCACAAACTCCAAGATGGTCGCTATATCCTCCGCCTCTGCCGGGCGCACACTATATCCGCAGTTCTTCATTATACACTTCGGGGGCTAATTTCTCCGATAGGACAAAGTTACCACGATTATTCCAAACCCCAAGCCTCGCCCATCTATTTGTGCCACAAAATCACTCCCAAAAACTTCAAAACCCCACCCTAAACATAAAATTTTCAATTTTCCATTTTCAATTTTCCATTTTTTGTGTATTTTTGTAGGCTGGAAGGGGTGCTAAACGCGCCACTCCCGCTCGAAACAAGAAGTTGAACTAATGGCAAAAATGGAGATGGATGATGTCCCTGTCAGTAAAAATTGCAGCCCCTGCGACACTGAGCGCAGTGCCATTGGTCTATGGCTTGCGCGCGGCTGATACACTTTCGGTCGAAGTCGCACTTCTTTCCCACAACGAAATCGTAGACGCCTTGCGCGAGGGTAGTGTAGATGTTGCTCTCCTCGCGGCAGATGCTGTGCGAGCCCTTGAAGGGGTGAAAATCGTTACGGATTTCTGTGTTGCACCCGCAGAGAAGGGGGGCTCGCTGAGCCTTGCCGACGAGTGGGGTGTGGCTCCCGACGCGCCCGTCTATGGTCTGCTGGTGGCTCGCGAGGGTACCTCTTTGGAGGTTCTCGACGAGGTCGAAAAGGCGCTCACCAAAGGTGTGGAGCGCATATACGAGGCTCTGCTCTCGCAGGCAGAGTGCCCCAAAATCGAGGACTACAACTACCTCACCACAACTGTTGATTATCTGTTTGACGCTAAAAAACATACGGCATTGGAGGTACATTGGAAAAAACTCAAAAAACCAGCCTCCCACGCCAACCCGGGCTGACTGAAATAAGGAGCCGCAGGGGGCGTAAGACGCCCGACTGACGGCTGTCCATTCGGACAATTTAAGGAAAACACGTTCACCTCTAAATCCGAACAGCCCACACAATGATTACAATTTACCTCAAACAATACAACAAAATAGTGCGCGAAGCCGACATCAAACTCTTTGATGAACTCGGCTATGACGATATTTTGTGGATCGACCTCCTCTCGCCAACCATCCAGGAGCGTAAGGCGGTAGAGAATTTTATGGAACTCAACCTTCTGACACGTCAGCAGATAGAGGAGATTGAGTCCACTTCTAAATACTCTGAAACAGAGAATGCAATCTTCTCTAACACAAACTTCTTTGTACCTCAGGCAGATGGCTTTACCGTAGAGCCCGTGTCGTTCATTGTGAGCGAGGGTGTGCTCATCACTACCCGCAATGCCGAGTTCCGCACCTTCAACGAGGCAGCAAAGAGGCTCCAAATGAACGCGCGCGCATACAATACGGGTTACCATCTGCTCATTTCCATCTTGGAGGTGAGGATTGACGCCGACGCCGACCTTGTGGAGAATGTTGCAAAGCAGATTGCCTCACTCAGCAAGGAGATTTCGGTGGATGGCGAGGTAGACAAGCGCGACATCACCCGAATCAACACCTTGCAGGAGCAGACAATGTTGATTCGTGAGAACATCTTTGACCGCCAGCGTATCCTCTCGGGTATTCAGCGAAGCGAACGATTCCCCAACGATATCTACCCCCGCCTGCAACTGATGATGAGGGATGTGAACTCCCTTATCTCGCACGCCGATTTCAGTTTTGAGCGTCTGGACTACTTGCAGGATACGGCGCTGGGTCTGATTACCATCGAGCAGAACAACTCATCGAAGATTTTGGCACTCGCTTCGGTGGTCTTCCTCCCCGCAACCTTGGTGGCAAGTATCTACGGTATGAACTTCAAGAAGATGCCCTTCCTCGATTGGGACAACGGATGGATAATTGCAATGCTCCTAATCATAGCTTTGGCGGGCGGAACGTACCTTATTTTTAAGCGCATAAAGTAGAGCTAAAACAAAAGGCTAAACCAATGAGGTTTAGCCTTTTTTGTTCTCACGACGTACCTTATTTTGCCGAAAATTTAGAAGCGGATTATGGTGCCTATTTGGAGCACCGAATTGCGGTTGTCGGGCACCGAAATGTAGTAATATCCGTTCAATGTATTGGATATTCCGTTGTGGGTTTGGGTTATGCCGAGGGAGTATCGAGCCTCAATGGAGGTGTTGCCCAAGCCGAACTCGATAGCAGCCACAACGCCGAAGTCCAGAGGGTGGAATGAGCTGCGGTCGAACTTCCCACTGCCACTCACCCTTCCATCGCCCACCACCGAAGGAGCGGTATATTCATACCCCGCCATTAGAAAAACTCCCACCTGAGCACCTGCCGAGAGTTGCAGGAACTGCTCCGCACCAAAGGGCAGGCGGTAGCGAGCCATAAGTGGAATGTTCAGGTAGTGGAACGAGTAGTCAATGGCAACCCCGTCGCCATTCTCCTTACAAAGTGCCCCCTGTTCGGAGAGTGTCACATCCATACCAACACCCCACCTCTCATCCAAGAAGTAGTCGCCCGTGATGCCCGCATAGAAGCTCGCCTGCGGAAGCGTGCCGTCTATGCCCACCAACCACGAGAGTGAAAAGCCATCCCTCAGTCCAACCTGAAAGGTTTGAGCCGATGTGGGCTGGCAGAAGAGCGTGAGAGCGCCGATGGTAGCGAGCAAGAGGTGTCTGTGCAGATGTTTCATAGTTGTCTATATGGGGTCTTTGTCCCACAAATGTAAACAAAAACTCCGACACTCGCAATGGGGTGTCGGAGTTGTGGTCTAACGGACGGCTCTTTTTTAGAACTCGTAGAATACACCGAGCTGGATTACACCCTGCTTACCAAAGCCCTCGCGGGTAACCTCGCCCTCGTCATTTTTGAGGGTGGGGAACACGTTGGTAAGACCGATGTTGTAGCGAGCATCGATGCCGATGTTAGCGGTCAGTTTGTACTGTGCGCCAAGAGCAAACGAGAAGTCGAAACTGCTGTAATCCTCAACAGCCTCAGGATCATACTCGGTAGTCTGGCCATCGGTGGTTACTTTGGAAGTCGAGTTGAAACCGGTTGCGAAGCCCAACTGAGGACCTGCATAAACGGCGATGTTGGCAAAGTGAGCCTTTGCAAGGATGGGGATGTTGATGTAACCGGCGCTCCACTTTGTGTCTATGGTGCGATTGAGTAGAGAGATGTTAATGTCGCTTTTGAAATCAAATTGCTGATTTACACCCTGTGTTGAGTAGTTCAACTCTACCTGAACACCAAACATAGGCATTACCATATACTCAGCCCAGGCGCCTACATTGAAACCAATTTTCATAGACTGCGAAGCATTTGCGTCTGCAAAATTAAAGCCTCCCAAATTGAGATTTGCATTCGCATCCTCGGATGTCATACTGCTGATGGTCGAGAGGTTGCCGCCGGCTTTAACGCCGAATTTGAGCTGTGCAAATGCGCCGGTTGCTACAACCAACGCTGCCAAGGTTACGATAAGTTTTTTCATTTTGTTTGTTGTTTTTGTTGTGGTTTGTAATTGTTTGTTTCTCTTTTTTTGAGTCTTAACTCTTATTGAGTATAACGAAGATAGTAAAAATTTCTTTTATTCATATCCCTTTTTTCCCGATTTTTTATTCCCCCTGCCCAAAAACGACAAAAAATATGACAAATAGAGCACTATGCACAACCACTCTCCCCTGAGTTATGGGGAGAAGGTCTAAGACCAGAGGAGGTTTGTTTTCTCCCAAAACTCCTATACGGCTTATAAGCCCTATAAGCCTCATAATAAAGTCGCGGGTATCAAAAAGATACCCGCGAAAGAAGGGAGGCTCGGTGGAGGGGTGGGTATCAGAAAAGATACCCGCGAACAAAGGCGGTGGCACTAAAATTTTCAATTTATAGAGCGGTAGATACCAACCGCTCACCTTGCGGTGGTCGTGGCAAGACGGCACCTTGCTCCTCATATAGCTCCTGTCATTCCTGTTACTCCTGCAAGAAAAACAGGAAAAACAAGGAGAACAAGAGAAACAAGACAACTGCCACAAAGTCGCAGGTATTAAAAAAGATACCCGTGAGAAAAATAAGTAGCAAGAAGGTTTGGGCGATTGTTAATCGTTGGTAAGCAAGTCGCCACCATTTACAAGCACCTTGGCGATGGAGACAAACCAAGCTGCTTTTGTTAAGCCGGTGTCGGGAACAGTGTCCAGAATCGCAAACAACTCATCCCACTCCTCGTCAGTGAGCATCCAAGTAATCTCTTTGAAGTGCAATTTCTTGTCCCCGTGCAGTACGTAACACTCTCTGCGGTCGTATTTGTCGGTCTGTGTCCTTATTTTCAACTCTTCGATGGGGGCAGAAATCATATTTCCATTTTTAACCCTAATGGTCACAACGTCATCCTCAATTGTGAAATCCTCCAAAATCCAACTTTTGGGGTTTGACCAATAGGCTTGAAGAAGTTTCCCCCACCATTTAAGTTCGCGTGTTTTGTAAATCTTTTTCATATTGTCAGTAGATATTTTGACTAGTAAATGGCATAGTACATATCACTCTGCATCTCCTGCTCCAATTCTACAATGGAGTCGCCTGCATACAACTGCTTGATTTGAAATCCAGCGTCTTCATCCTCCTCTACATAGCGGAGCAGGACATAAAAATATCCGTCAATTTCGTAAGTCACATAATAGCCCGTGCAAGATTGGGTGGTGGCGTAGTCACAAAACTCCCAATCCTTCACACTCACATACTCCTCCGCATCTGCATAGATGTAGTCTACATACGCTCTGCCGACAGCCTCATACACAGCCTTACACTCTTCTTTGTTTACAAATGTGTATGCGTCTAAAATATTTTTGTTTTTATCTTGATTAGATGATTGACTACTCATCTCAACAAGCCTATAAGCCTCTTCCATTGTATCGGGTCTGTAATAGGAAAGAACCGTTGTCCAAGGTAACAAAGGAGCATTGTCAAAAGAGAAAATCTTTGTCCTGTTCAAATCCCATTTGTAAAGATTGCCATAGTGCGATGCTTTCCACTCCAATAATACTCTCCACGGATTCGCCATATAGGTGCCCTCTTCTCCGTATAGTTTAACGGGGCAATAGTCAGAGCGTAGTTGGGAGATGGTTTCTTCGGCAAGAATCTGCCTAATGAAACTATTTTTCAAGTCGTGCATAACATCGTTGTCGATGTTATTCATCATTACCCAAGCTTTGAGTTGAGGGGTGTCGGCATTGGGTTCCATACCACACGAACAGAGAAACAGGCTCAGCAGTAAAACTAAAAGTTTGGAGTTTTTCATTGTGTTGTGTTTGTTTTGCCCACCAACTCCCAATGTGCGATTATTATAAATAAAGAAAGTGTGGAGTTGATCAGTCTATCTGCGTAGAGGTTCTGGAATACCTATGGAACAAATAAACATACCCCACACTCGTATCGTTGAGTATGGGGCAGAACACCCCAAAAAACATACAATACGGAGTGACGAGTGTGATGCTTTCCTTGTTCCATTGAAATTTTCCAGATTTCTACGCAAGGATAAAAGCTAATACACTTTCATCAATAAATATGTAGTGCCGAGGGAGTAACTCCCACGACACCACAAAGTTAGTAAAAGTTTCGCAATTGGCAACACTCTTCCAGGGTCTTGTTTGGCGAGAATACAAAAAAATCGCCCCTCTTATGAGGGGCGAAAGGCGAAGATAGGGTGGGTGTGGGTTTCCACTTAGCGGACAAAACAAAAGCCCACTCCTTTGTGGAGCAGGCTTCTGGGTTGCTTTGCAAGGTGTGTTGCTTTGCAAAAAATATGTTACCTCAGTGGTTTGATGTCTTTGATGCGGAGTTGAGGTGTCGTTATGCCGCGGTAGTGGTTCTCGACAATCGTATAGCACACATCGATGGGGCGTCCGTTGCGAATCCACTCGTAGTGAGAGGGTTGCTGGAAGGCGATAGAGCCAATCGTGGTGTTGGGTTTCTGCCTCTGCGTGAGGTCCATCTTGATGTGTTCCTGCTCGGCACCCACCAACTTGGCGTCGCCCCTGTTGCTCACGCCACGAGTGGCAAAGACGGGTGCGTTGTTGCCGGGTCCGAAGGGCTGGAAGCGCGACAGCACTGCCCTAAACGAGGGGGTAATGTCGCTAAACAGCAGTTCGGAGTCGATATCCACCTGAGGCACCAGCAGCTTGGGGTCGATATGCTCCTCAACGTAGGCGTGGAAGCGGCGAGTGAACTCCTCCACATTCTCGGGTTTCATCGTAAGACCCGCAGCGTACATATGTCCTCCGAAGTTCTCCAACAAATCCGAGCACGACTCGACAGCCTGGTAGAGGTCGAAACCTGCAACGCTCCTTGCCGAGCCCGTGGCGAAATTGTTGCTCATTGTGAGCACCACCGTGGGTTTATAGTAGGTCTCGATGAGCCTCGAAGCCACAATACCCACAATACCCTTCATCCATTGGGGGTTGTAGATGACAATACTCTTGTGCGACTTCATCTCGGGGTTGTTCTCGATGATGTCGTGCGCCTCCTGCGTGACGTTGCGGTCGATGCTCTTGCGGTTCTGGTTGAACTCGTCAATAATGTCGCCGCACCTCTCCGCCTCCTTCTCGTCCCTCTCGATGAGCATCTCCACGGCCTTATGACCGCCTGAAGGTGCAGCATCGGGATCGTCGGGGTCGACCCTCATCCTACCCGCAGCATTGATGCGGGGACCAATCTTAAAGACGATGTCGTCGATGGTAATCTGGTGTTTATCCAGACCGCAGATGCGAATGATGGAGTGCAGACCCTTGCGAGGAGCATCGTTGAGCCTTCGCAAGCCGTAGTAGGCGAGGATGCGGTTTTCGCCCGTCAGCGGCACAATATCCGCAGCGGTACTTACCACAACCAAGTCCAAGAGTTTCTCCACCTCGCTGAAAGGAATACCCTTCTTCTGGGCGTAGCCCTGCACGAGCTTGAAGCCCACGCCGCAACCCGAGAGTTCGTCGAAGGGGTAGTGGCAATCTTCCCTCTTGGGGTCGAGGACTGCTACCGCCTCGGGAATCTTGTCGCCCGGCAGGTGGTGGTCACAAATAATGAAATCAATCCCTTTTGCGTTGGCATAGTCGACCTTCTCAACGGCCTTAATACCGCAGTCGAGTGCGATAACAAGGCTCACACCTTTACGCTCGGCATAGTCTATACTCGATATAGATATACCGTACCCTTCCGTATAGCGGTCGGGGATGTAGAATGTGAGGTTTTGATGTCCTCTGCTGCGCAGGAATGTGTAGACCAACGCAACCGCCGTACACCCATCCACATCGTAGTCGCCGTAGACCATAATCTTCTCACCATTCCTAACGGCTCGGTCGATGCGCTCCACCGCCTTGTCCATATCTTTCATAAGGAAAGGGTCGTGGAGGTCGGAGAGTTTCGGGTTAAAGAACCTCGTTGCCTCGTTGTAAGTTTCTATGCCTCTTTGTACAAGTAAGTTGGCAAGCACAGGGGGGATGTTGAGTTGCGATGAGAGGTTTGCCACCTTTTCGCTCTCTCCCTGTGGCTTGATTACCCAACGTTTGTCAATTGGCATAATCTTTTAGTATTTATTTTATTAACGTCTAATTTCTTAGCCAAGTGCCCAAGGAGTCGCTCTTTGACTCTCTCGGCATCAACCCTCTCGCCCAACTCTCGCTCCATTGAGGTTGCTGTGCGGTCGGTAAATCCGCAGGGGTTGATAAGTCCGAACCATTTGAGGTCGGTGTTTACATTCAGGGCAAAACCGTGCATCGTCACCCAATGCGAGGATTTGACGCCAATGGCGCAAATTTTTCTCATAGGCTTGTGGGGTTCTACAATCCAAACGCCCGCAGCCCCCTCCACTCTCTGGCATGTGATACCCCACTCTGCCATAGTGTCGATAACCGCACCCTCTATGGCGTCAATATACGCCTTCAAGCCAATGCCCATTTGGCTCAAATCGAGAATGGGGTAGCCCACAATCTGACCCGGTCCGTGGAATGTGATGTCACCCCCGCGGTCGATGTGGAAAAACTCCGCACCCAGCCCCCTAAGATACTCCTCGGCAACCAGCAAGTTACTCTCCTTGCCGCTCTTGCCCAGGGTGTATACGGGTGGGTGCTCCACCAGCAGAACCCTCTGCGAGGGCTTCTCGCCTGCTGCTTTCTGGGCTATGGACTCCTCAAAGAGCCTCTGTTGCAACTCCCAGCACTCGCCATACGCCATTGTGCCCAAATCTACAACGTCCAACTCCATAGCCTTATTATCCTTTGTGTGTTACTCTTTCTGGCACGCCTCTACCGCCTTGTCCGCCAAGTAGGACGACCTTACAAGGGGTGCGCTTGCCACATACTTAAAGCCCATCGCCAGAGCCTCCTCCTTCAAGAGGTCGAACTCCTCGGGGGTTACATACCTATCCACCGGATAGTGCTTTGCCGTGGGTCGCAGATACTGACCGAGGGTCACAATCCGCACTCCTGCCTCGTGCAAATCCCTGAGCGCCTGCAATACCTCCTCGTGCGTCTCTCCCAAACCGAGCATTATGCCGCTCTTGGTGGGTATGCCACTCTCGGACATCGTGCGGAGCGCTTCGAGCGAGGTGCGATACTTAGCCCTCGAACGCACCAGAGGGGTTATGCGCTCAACGGTTTCGAGGTTGTGACCCACAATGTGGGGCTTGGCGCTGAGTGCCACCTCTATGAGCTCCCTCTTGCCGTCGAAATCGGGCAAAAGCACTTCTACTGTTGTTTGTGGATTAATAGTTTTGATTGCCTCAACCACCCTGCGCCAATGGTCGGCGCCAGCATCCGCAAGGTCGTCACGATCTACGGATGTTATAACGGCGTGACGGAGCCCCATCAGTCGGATGGACTCTGCGACCCTTTCGGGCTCGTTGTGTTCGATAGGTAGCGGTTTGCCCGTAGGCGTTGCACAAAACTTGCAACCGCGGGTGCATATGTCACCCAGAATCATAAAGGTTGCTGTCTTGCGACTCCAACACTCGGCTTTGTTGGGGCACTTGCCGCTGCTGCAAATTGTGTGCAAACCGTGACGTTCTACAATGTGCGCAACTTCGGCAAAACCCTCGCCATCGTGAAGTTTAATTTTGAGCCACTCGGGCTTAATACGGCGCGTTACCTTGTCATTGAGGTTAGACATTAAAATTCACTATTTTTCCAATTAGCGCAAAAGTACGCATAAGATTTGGTTTTTCCAAATCCCGCCATACCTTTTTATTAAAGCCGCCCTCATCACCCCGTATTAGACCCCCTCGACCGCTTTGAGGGGTAGAGAGTTGCGGGGTGCATCCTTTTGCGAAGCAACATAAGACTCCTTTACGGGAAGGGGGGTGGGGGATAGGCAACACCTGCACTCTCCGCACGAAAAAGTGCAGTCCCGAAGGCTGCCCTCTGAAAAATCTCCCCTACGAAAGGGGAGGTGCCCGTAGGGTGGAGGGGTGGTCGAACACTCACTTCCCGCACGAAAAAAGGCAGAGTTTAACTCTGCCTTTTCTGTGCGGGGAGTGGGACTCGAACCCACACGGCTCTCGCCACCAGATCCTAAGTCTGGCGCGGCTACCAATTACGCCATCTCCGCAGTGTTTGTGGCGCAAAGGTAAATAATTTTTCCGATTTCGAGCACAACCAACACTTTTTTTGTATACCTTTGTCACCGATGCGGTTCCCGCAATAGGGACTAACAGGGAATGCCGTGAGAATCGGCAACAGTTCCCGCTGCTGTATGCCTCGACTCCTAAATGATTGGAGTTCAGGCTCTCGGACAAATCTACACTACGTCACTGATGGGGTGCACACCATTGGGAAGGCGGTCCGAGAGTGAGGCGAGTCAGAAGACCTGCCACATCGAAAATGGGATTGCTCCTGCGGCGAATGGGAGGTTTTCGTGTAGATTCTAAGAGGTGTCACAAGGCACCTAACAAGCAAAACACAAAAGCACAAACAAGAGACCGCTCGCAGCAAAAACCGCAAGCGGGAGTACTTGTTTTATGTTTCACTAACTAACTTCAACAAAAAAAGATGAAAAAGTTATTTAGGATTTCGTGTATTTTGGCAGCACTCTTTGTGCTGGGCGGCTGCACCCCCTCCGAGGAGGGACAAAAACCCAATGATGAAGCCACTATCGACTATGAAGGTGGTCTGTTTGTGCTTTGCGAGGGCTCCTATGGAGCAGGCAACTCGTCACTATGGCACTACAATCCCGAGAGCCGTGAGGTTACGGCGGATGTTTTTAGCAGTGCCAACAATGCAAGGCTTGGTGATGTGGGGCAGTCGCTCTATATGTATAACGGACTGCTGTTTGTGGTGGTGAACAACTCGGGTGTAGTCTTCGCCCTGGACCGCACAACGGGAGAGGTAAAAGGGATGATTGACAACCTAATCTCGCCACGTTTTATTGCTATAAGTGGTACGGGCACAAAGGGTTACATCTCGCAGATGTACACCAATGAGCTCATCACTTTCGATCCTCGCACCTTGGAGCGCACGGGAAGCATCTCCCTCGAAGGAGTTGCAGGCTCGGAGCAGATGGTTGTGTGGGGCGACAGACTCTTCATTGCCTCGTGGAGCAACGACCATAAAATCACAGTCTTGGATACCGACACCGACGAGCAGATAACGACCTTTGAGGTCGGTGTGCAGCCCTATTCTATGGTGCTCGACAAGAACGACACATTGTGGGTTGTGTGCGACGGCGGAAACGAGTATAGCTCTCTGCCCGAGGGGGTTGAGATGGAGGCTCCTTCTCTCTGGAAGATAGATGCCGAGACCTTCGCCGCAACCAAGACTCAGACCTTCGCACCAGGTGGCTATTTCCGCTCTCGATTGGGCATAAATGGCGAAGGCGATACCCTCTACTTCATCTATGATGCAGTGTGGGCTATTGATGTTGCCACGGGCGAGCTGCCTGCCGAGCCACTCATCGCCATCGAGGGCTGGGGGCAATATGGCATAGGCATAGACCCTGTGAGCGAGGATATCTATATTGCCGATGCAAAGGACTATGTATCCAATGGCGAGGTGCTACGCTACTCCTCCGAGGGCGAGTTGATAGACACTTTTGAGGTTGGATTGTTGCCCTCGAAGTTCGCATTTTTCAGCGAATAAATAAGGTACATTTTAAGGTACGTTTGAGAGATGAAAAGGTTGATTGTCTGTGTTTTATGCCTACTTGTGAGTGCTGGGTTTTCGAGAGCCCAGCAGGCAGACTCTTTGCGTACCGTAGAGGTGGAGGAGATTGTTGTTCGTGGTGCTCGCTCACTGCGCGACATCGGAATCCAAAAAAGCATCCTGAGCGAGGCGGTACTCAAAGAGAACCTCTCGGCGTCTATGGCTGAGGTGTTGGCGCAAAACAGCACCATCTTCATCAAGTCGTCGGGCAGGGCAACGCTTGCTACCGCCTCGCTCAGGGGCACCGCCCCGTCGCACACCTCGGTCAGCTGGAACGGCATAGAGCTCGGCAGTCCGATGTTGGGAATGACCGATTTTTCGCTTATCCCATCCTACTTTGTGGATAATAGCGAGGTCTTTTATGGTGCCTCTTCGGTCAATTCCGCTGGCGGTGGATTGGGTGGTGCAATTGTGCTTTCGACTTCGCCACAAAAGGGGCAACGGCGTGGTATTCAGTATGTTCAAAACCTCGCATCGTTCTCCACGCACGACGAATTTTTGCGGGTTGATTTGGGTTCGGAGCAGTGGCATTCCACAACACGAGTGCTCAACTCGGCATCCAAGAACAATTTTCCCTATATTAATTACGACAAGATTGGGCACCCTCTGGAATACAACACCAACTGTGGCTATCGCGACCAGCACCTGCTCCAAGAATTCTATTGGGGCGATAGGCAAGCGGGCGAGTTTACGCTAAAAGGCTGGGCGACAAACTCTTCGCGAGGTACCCCACGCCTTACTGTCGACTACCGCAACGACGACCTTACGAAGGCTTGGCAAGACGAGAAAAGCTTGCGTGCAGTGGCGGAGTGGAAGCGCTCGTTTGGCGGGCTAAGGCTCTCTGCCTCGGCAGGTTACAACTACAATACACTGCACTACATCTACCAATTCTCAAAGGGCGGAGGAGTGGTTGATTATGGTGTTGACGCCACAAGCAACACACACCACGCCTTTGCCACCACCTCGGCAGAGTGGAGTATTGGCAACAATCTGATGTTGGCAGCCAACCTTAAAGGGTCGGTGTTTGGTGTTGAGAGTCAAGACGTTGCGCCTCTTGTTCCAACGGGCTTTACGGCTGGGCGCAAGGAGGCGTCTTCGTTCTTTTCGGCACGCTGGAAACCCACCGATTGGTTGGGGGTTGCCGCAAGCCTTAGGGAGGAGTGGAGAGATGGAGAGTGGTCGCCACTCATCCCAGCTCTCTTTGTGGATGCGACACTTGTGCCCAAGTGGGGGCTTATTGTAAGCGGCTCCATAACAAGGAATTATCACGCCCCGACACTCAACGACCTCTACTATGTACCCGGAGGTAACCCCAGCCTACGCCCCGAGCAAGGAGTTAGTTACGATGTGGGCATAGAGAGCAACATAGAGCGCGAGAGGTGGTCGTTTGGTGGCAAGATAACTGCCTACTATACAGATGTATCAGATTGGATTATGTGGAGTCCGACCATCAAGGGCTTTTGGACGCCCGAGAATATCTCATCGGTTGTGAGTCGTGGCTTGGAGTCGCGAGCCAAGATTGGGTTTAAGCCAACCGAGGACCTAAGAGTGGAGTTGAGTGCCATCTTCGCCATCACCTCTTCGACCAATGCTGTGCCAGAAAGCGAGTCGTTTGGCAAGCAGTTGCCATACATTCCGCTCTACTCCTCGTCGGCAGGTCTGCGGTGCGAGTGGCGCGAGTGGGAGGTTGGCTACAAATGTCGCTATTATAGCGAGCGATACACCACCTATTCGGGCACTTCGTTCAAGGGGAGTAGCGTTCCGGAGTACTCTTTGAGCGACGTTTCGCTGAGCCGAGATTTTCAGCTAAAAAATAAGGTACGTTTTAAGTTGCGCTTCGAGATTAACAACCTCTTCGATACCTACTATCAATCAGTGCTTTCACGCCCTATGCCACCCCGAAATTATGCCATAGGTTTAGAGTGTAAATTTGGGTTATAAAATAAGGTACGTTTAGACACAAAAAGAGGCACTTTGAGGGTGCCTCTTTTATGTTTTGGAGTGTTGCTTGGCGGTTGGGCTATTTGAGCCACTGAACCTTGCCGCTATTGTCCTGCTCGGGGCGGGGTTTGCGCTCCTCGTAGGGAGAATAGCCCATAGCAATTACGCACTCCACACCGCACTCCTCGGGAATGGGGAGAAAAGTGCGCAGGTAGCTCTCGGCATCGCCCATCTCGGGATGACCCTTGACGTGCTCCCTGCCCTCAACGTGCACCCAGCAACTACCCAAGCCCGCAGCCTCGGCTGCGAGTTGCACGAAAGTTGCCGAGATGGCACAGTTGTCAATCCAAAGGTCCGTTGCCCTCTTGTCGCCCATAACCATCACAACAACAGGAGCCTCTGCCATAAACGCTGAGCCATAGTCGCGCATATAGGACATATGGCGTATAAGGTCCTTATTCTCAACAACTAAGAACCTTGTGCTGTGGCTGTTGCGAGAGGAGGGAGCGATAAGTGCTGCCTCCAAAATTTTCTCCACCGTATGGCTCTCAACCCTCCTATCGGAGAATTTGCGGAGCGAGCGGCGCGATTTGACAAGTTCAAAAAAATCCATAACTATTTCTTTTGTTTGGTCACAAATTTATGTAATTTTGGGCAAATATCGTACCTTTGACCAAAGAAAACAAATAAACAATATGGAGAAAAGACTAAAAGCAGCCCTAATCTACGACTTCGACGGCACCCTTGCGCCCGGAAATATGCAGGAGTACGGATTTATCGCATCGGTGGGTAAGAGCAACGAGGAGTTTTGGCAGGAGAGCAATGTGCTGGCAGATATTCACGACGCCGACCCAATTCTCAGCTATATGCTCAAAATGCTCGAACACGCCAACAATACCAAGGTGCCCATCAAGCGTGAAGCGTTCCAAGAGACGGGGCGTAACATTCAGCTATACAAGGGAGTGCGTGAATGGTTCGGGCGCATCAATCGATATGGCGAGGAGCGCGGCATAGAGATTCTTCACTACATCAACTCTTCGGGTTTGAAGGAAATTATCGAGGGGACCCCCATTGCTCACGAGTTTAAGAAGATATACGCCTGCGAGTTCCTCTACAACGAGGATGGCGACGCATATTGGCCTGCGGTGGCTATCAACTACACCAACAAAACGCAGTTTATGTACAAGATAAACAAGGGCGTGGATAGTGTTGCCGACTCGCACCTTGTGAATGCCTATGTGCCTGATGCAGAGCGCCCCGTGCCCTTCGAGCATATGATTTATGTGGGCGATGGCACGACTGACATCCCCTGTATGAGGCTTGTCAGTGACCGCAATGGTCACTCGATTGGTGTTTATGATCCCGCCTCCGAAAGCGGCTACCGCAAGACTAAACTCCTCTTGGAGCAGAACCGTTGCTCGATGATTTCGCCTGCCGACTACTCCGAGGGCGGAAGGATGGATACCATTGTGCGCACAATTCTCGACAAGATTGCCACCGACGCACGAATTGCAGAACTCGCCAAAGAGGTGTAGACCAAAAAGTTAGACAGAATGAAGAGACTTATATTTGCCACCAACAACGCCCATAAGCTCGAAGAGGTAAGAGCCATCGTGGGCACCCAGTTTGAACTTGTGACCCTGCGCGAGGCGGGCATCACGGAGGATATTCCCGAGGAGGAGCCCACCATAGAGGGCAACGCCCTGGCTAAGGCTCGCTATGTGTGGGCAAAGACGGGCTGCGACTGCTTTGCCGACGACACGGGTTTGGAGGTCGATGCGCTTGGAGGTGCCCCGGGAGTACACTCTGCACGCTACGCCACCGATGGTCACGACTTTGCCGCCAATCGCACAAAACTGCTGCGCGAAATGGAGGGCAAAGAGGAGCGCTCGGCACGCTTCCGCACCGTTGTGGCCCTTATTGAGGGTGGCGAGGAGAGGTGTTTCGAGGGCATTGTGGAGGGCGACATCACCACCTCGGAGATCGGCGAGGGTGGTTTTGGTTACGATTGCCTCTTCAAACCACGCGGGTACGAGCAGACCTTTGCCGAGCTCGCACCCGAGGAGAAAAACGCCATTAGCCACCGCGGCAGGGCTGTTGCCAAGCTTGCCGACTGGCTCAATAAGTAGCCCCTATTAGTAGTAATTCGACACATTAGCCAGCACCTCGTCGCGCGAGATGTTGTCGCTGCCGAGCACCACAAGTCGCTCTACGACATTGTGCACCTCGCGGACGTTGCCACGCCACTCCATATTCGACAGTTCCGCAAGCGCATCCTCCTTGATGCACTTTGTCGGAATGTTGTACTCCTCGCATAGGCGTTTGAGGAAGTGGTTGACCAGCAGAGGAATATCGTCGCGACGCTCGGAGAGTGGCGGCACCCCGAGCACGATGACGCTCAGGCGGTGGTAGAGGTCCTCGCGGAAGTTGCCTCGCGCAATCTCGGCAACCAAATCCTTGTTTGTCGCCGCCACAATTCTCACATCTACGTCCACATCCTTGTCGCTACCCACGCGGGTTATCTTGCGCTCTTGGAGAGCCCTAAGGACCTTCGCTTGCGCCGCCATACTCATATCGCCAATCTCGTCCAGAAAGAGCGTTCCGCCTATTGCCTGCTCGAACTTGCCCTTGCGTTGCCTAATGGCGGAGGTGAAGGCGCCCTTCTCGTGACCGAACAACTCGCTCTCGATAAGCTCGGAGGGTATGGCTGCACAGTTGACCTCCACAAAAGGTCCGTCAGCACGGGCGCTTTGGAGGTGTATCTGTCGGGCAACCAACTCCTTGCCTGTGCCGTTCTCGCCCATAATCAACACTCGTGCATCGGTCGAGGCGACCATCTTTATCAGGCGTCTGAGTCGGCGCGTTTTGGGCGATTCGCCCACGATTTGGTATTTCTGGCACGATTTTTTCCTTGCAGAGGTGGTGTGTGACTTGTGGGGCGTTGTGCCACTCAACACCTCCCTCACAGACCGAATGAGTACACCCACATCTACGGGCTTGGGAATCATATCTGCCGCACCCAGATGGAACATTGCCAGCGCCTCCTCGACGGTTGTTGTGCCCAGCAGAGCTATCCAAGGCGTAGCGAAGGTTGATAGGGTCACTCCGTCGGTGGCGCCACAAATCACAAGCGAGACACCCTCGGGGATTGGGGAACCATCTGGTTGTAGGCTCTCTGCAATCGCCACCTCGTAGCCTTCGTGTTCGAGCAGCTCTTTGAGCGAGTTTCTTACGCCTCTTTGTGAGTCAATCACAAGGATTTTTGTCATATATATAATCGGTTTAAAAAAGTTAATTGTTTCGGGTTTGATTCTCACAACCCGTCACACTATACAAATATGTGACCAAAACGGGAGGCGAGAGAGAATAAATCCAAAAAAATAAGTTATCTTTGTGGTCAAAGGTAAGCAAAGTTATTCGAAATAAAAAATCGTTAGACGAGGGTAATGTTCTCTTTTTGAGTACCTTAGGTTACGATTTTATGCTATCGTTTTGGTAAAATATGCTATCGAAATCTCTCGCCGCCGCGTCTGTTTTTGGGGCAAAAAAGAGGTTTTTGACAATTATCAATATCAAGAAAAATGAGAACAAATTACAACATCGAGCGCGAAAAACTGCACCTTCCCGAGTATGGCAGACATATTCAGGATATGATAGACGAGATGATGCGTATCGAGGATAGAGAGGAGAGAAATCTGAGAGCAAAAGCGCTTGTTGCCATTATGGCAAACATCCAACATTCGTCGAGCGACACCCCCGATTTCGAGCGAAAGCTCTGGGATCACCTCTTCATTATGTCTGATTTTCAGTTAGATGTGGATTCGCCATATCCCAAGCCCACAGCAGCAACCATTATGCCACCACCCCACCGTATGGAGTATCCAAGGGGCGGCATCACAATGAAGCACTATGGCAGAAATGTGAAGAATGTCATCCGAGCATTGGAGCGCATTAGGGAGCAGGAGACTGTCGATGCGGTGGTCTACAACCTTGCGAGATATATGCGCACAAAAAGCTTCGAATTTAACCAAGAACATCCCGACAATGCCGTAATCATAAAAGATATACGTCGAATGGCGAATTATGACATTTTTGTGGATGAAGAGGCTATCAATTTAATTAAAAGCGACTATCGATTAACGAATTTAGGCTATTCTAAAAAGTCGGCTTACGCCAAAAAAGGGACAAAAACACAAAAAACAGCCCGACGAACAAACCACACAAAGTAGCCCCGTTTTTGACAAATCAAAATGGTTTATTACCTTTGTTGGAAATAGCATCAAACCGTAACCCGAAACAGAACATAGAACGAAAGATATTTACAATGAAAAGATGTTTTGCAATACTCCTCTGCCTCGCTGCTTTGTGGGGCTGTAATAACAATAAGGTGGTGGTCGAGGGCGAATTCGCAGCCTGCCCCAATCGGGAGGTGGTCTTGGAGAGTCTTGCCGCCAGCGGCTCCGTTGTGGCAGACACGGTAACAACCAACGCCAGCGGTAGCTTCCGAATCGACGTAAAACTCCCCGACGGCGAGTCCACATTCTTCAACCTTCGCTGCGCCGAGCGCAACATTCCGCTGATACTCTCCAAAGGAGAGCGTGTGGTGGTCAATTCCGTTCCCGGACTCATAGATGGCTACACCGTTGAGGGTTCCCGAGAGTCGGCTTTGGTGCGTGAGGTGAAGAATATAATGGGCTTTGGCGTAGCGAAACTCGACTCACTCACAACTATTTACAACCAGACCTCGGTCAAAAATCTGCAACAGATTATCAATAAGGAGTTCTCGCGCGAGTACCTTAGTATAAAGCGCCAGCAGATTGAGTTTATCGTTAAGAACTCGGGGTCGCTTGCAGCAATTTATGCTCTCAATCAGCGTATTCCGGGCGACCAGAACCTTTTTGGTGGCGAGAAAGATGTTGTCTATTTCCGCCTTGTTGCCGAGGAGGTGGAGAAGAATTACCCCGCGTCGCCCTATCTGGCAGGACTCAAAGCAGCCATCGCCGAGTATGACAATCAGATGGCTTTTGCCGACAAGATAGAGGCAGCCATCGCCCAGCCTGCCAATTTCCCCGAGATTGAGGTCCCCGATATGTTTGGTAAAAAGCAGAGCCTCACGGCTTTGCAGGAGGGCAAAGTGTTGCTCCTGGACTTTTGGAGCATCGCCGACCAGAATGCCTTGTTCCGCAACGCCGAACTCAAAGAGCTCTACCAAAAATACCACTCGAAGGGCTTTGAGATTTATCAGGTGTCGGTCGATACAA
The DNA here is from genome assembly GCA_045602145.1 of Tidjanibacter sp. Taxonomy (GTDB): domain Bacteria; phylum Bacteroidota; class Bacteroidia; order Bacteroidales; family Rikenellaceae; genus Tidjanibacter. The sequence goes on along the minus strand of JAZSAY010000032.1, from coordinate 12,397 downwards.
ACAAGCCAGCTTGGATAGAGCTTGTGCAGACCCAGAAGTTACCCTGGGTGTCGGTTTGTGACTTCAAGGGCGCGGGCTCGATGGCTGTACAACTCTTTGGTATTACAGGAGTTCCGCAAAATTTCCTCTTCGATAGGGAGGGCAACATTGTGGCTCGCAACATCTACGGCGATGAGCTTGCAAAAGAGCTCAAAAAACTCATAAAATAATCCGCTAAAACAAAACCCAAACGATGTATTACTTCGCCTCGGATATGCACCTCGGTAGTGACGCTCATCGCTATCCTCGCGAGAGGGAGCGTGCTGTGGTGGAGTGGCTCGACAAGGTCGCTCCAACAGCCAAAGCTATCTACCTTGTGGGTGATGTTTTCGATTTTTGGTTTGAGTATAAAAGAGTTGTGCCACAAGGGTTTACACGCCTGTTGGGGAAACTCTCCGAACTAACCGACCGAGGCGTGGAGGTGCACCTTTTTGTTGGCAACCACGATATGTGGCAACGCGACTACTTGGAGCGCGAGTGCGGGGTAAAACTCCACTTCGAGCGAGAGGTGGTGGAACTCTGTGGCAAAAGAGTAAGCATCTGCCACGGCGATGACATTTACGCCCGCTATTTGGGTGGTTGGACTCGCATTATGAATGACATTTTCCGCTCTCGTACAGCACGTTGGCTCTTTTCTCACCTTGTGCATCCCGACTTTGCAATGCGCTTCGGTTTGGGTTGGTCGAAGGGTAGTCGTAAGTCGAAGGAGGTTGCTATGCCTTTCTTGGGCAAGGAGGACCCGCTTGTGAAGGAGGCGGAGAGGCTCAACCGAAAGGGCGAACACGTTGACTACTTCATTTTCGGACACAACCACTGCGCCGAAACGGTGGCGTTAGAGAGTGGCGGCGAGGCAATTTTCTTGGGACATTGGTTTGGAAAGGAGCCTTATGCTGTGATGGACGAAAATGGTATTTTGACACTGCAAAAATAAGGTACAAACGTACCTTATTTTCTCAACCATAGAAACCTAATAATAGACTATGAAACAATATCTTGACCTACTTAGAGCCATACGAGATAATGGCACCATAAAAGGCGACCGCACAGGCACCGGTACAAAGAGCATTTTTGGCTACCAGATGCGCTTCAACCTCCAAGATGGCTTCCCCTTGCTGACCACCAAAAAGGTCTTTACGAAGGGCATCATCCACGAGTTGCTGTGGTTCCTGAGGGGCGACACCAACATCGGCTACCTTGTGAAAAACGGTGTGCATATTTGGGATAACGATGCATATAGGTTCTATGGCGAGCGTTGCGCAGCTGCGGGTGTGGAGCCTGTCAGTAGGGAGGAGTTTTTGGAGCATGCCGAGCGTGCCGAAGCCTCGCCCATCGAGGGCTACCGCTACGGAGATTTGGGCTCGGTCTATGGCTCGCAGTGGCGTAGTTGGGGCGCCCCTGATGGTAGGGTTATAGACCAAATTGAGGAGGTTATCCGCACCATCAAAACCAACCCCAATTCGAGGCGAATGATTGTCTCGGCGTGGAATGTGGCGGATGTTGAGGGTATGGCTTTGCCCCCCTGCCACGTTCTTTTTCAGTTCTATGTGGCTGATGGAAAACTCTCGTGCCAACTCTACCAGCGTAGTGCCGATACATTCTTGGGTGTTCCATTTAACATAGCATCCTACGCACTCCTAACGCACATAATTGCGCAAATATGCGATTTGGGTGTCGGGGAATTTATCCACACTTTGGGCGACACACACCTCTACTTGAACCATTTTGAGCAGGTCGAGGAGCAACTCTCGCGCGAGCCTCGCCCCCTGCCTCGCCTAAGGCTCAACCCCGATGTTCGCAGCATTGCCGACTTGCGCTTCGAGGACATCGAAATTGTGGACTACAACCCCCATCCCACCATCAAAGCCCCAATGTCGTTCTAAACGCTCACAGCAACACCCCCAGTACTTACACTATGAAAAAATTGTTCCTCGTTCTGTTGTTGGCTGCAACTCTTACGCTTGGTGGTTGCGCCATAGGAAAGATGGTTGATTGGTATCCCGTTGACCTGATTATCTATGTCCAAGATTCTGAAGGCTCAGACCTACTCAATCCCCATAATAAAGATTTTATAGCTACAAAAGTTGAGGCTGAATGGTTGGGCAAAACATACACCTACAACCATCAGGTGGATGCAACAAAAGCATATATGCCCAATTTTTATGGGCTCGAACTCAGAGTTGACGATCGTGGCAAATATAGATTATGCTTTGGCGAATTGGGCGGCGATGCGGAGAGAGATGACGACCTCACACTTCGTTGGTCAGACGGAACAACCGATGTGATTCATTATAAAAACATAGTATATGAACTATTTGTAGAAGCAGTGAGAACCTATAAGCTCAATGGCGAGAAGTGTAATAACCCCATTGTAATCATCAAATAGACAACACTTTACACACAATATGAAAACCAAACTCTCGCTGATAGTTGCCGTGGCAGAGAACGGCATTATAGGTACGGGCGGCACTATGCCCTGGCACATAACCGAAGATTTTGCGCACTTCAAGGCTGTGACTCTCGGTCACTCGGTCGTTATGGGGCGCAAGACCTACGAAAGCATCGGGCGACCTCTGCCCCGCCGCCGCAACATTATCATCACACGCAATAGTGAACTGAGTATTGAGGGTTGCGAGATGGCTCCCTCGTTGGAGGCTGCCCTGGCGATGTGCGAGGGCGAGGAGGAGGTTTTTGTCATCGGCGGTGGCGAGATATACCGCCAGGCGATGCCCCTTGCCGACAAACTCTACATCACCCACGTTGGCGTGAGGGTGGAGGGCGACACCCGCTTCCCCACTATCGACCCCGCAGTGTGGCACGAGGTGCACCGCGAGGAGTTCGCCCGCGGCAAAGACTTCGACCACCCCTTCTCCTTTGTCGACTACGAAAGATAGAGTGAAATTTTGCACTCCCAAAGCAGTGAGTTTTAGTGCTCTGCACCGCGGCGGGCGGTTTTAGAGGCACCAAAAGCGCAAAAAATTTTGCAAAATCGGAAAAACGCATTACCTTTGCACTCGCAAACGTACCGCGGGGTAGAGCAGTTGGTAGCTCGTCGGGCTCATAACCCGGAGGTCGGAGGTTCGAGTCCTCCCCCCGCTACTCAAAAGGAGAAACACCAAGTTTCTCCTTTTTTCGTATCGAGGGGGGCTATCCCCCGACTATTTTTACATTCTCCCTAAATCCCCCTTTGAGAAAGGGGGACTTCTTGGCGGGGCTTCCGAAAGTTTTGCATTTGCAGAAGACAAGCGCAGCGCAGTTAGTCCTCACCCCGCAACCCAAAAGGAGAAACACCAAGTTTCTCCTTTTTTCGTATCGGGGGGCTATCCCCCGACTATTTTTACATTCTCCCTAAATCCCCCTTTGAGAAAGGGGGACTTCTTGGCGGGGCTTCCGAAAGTTTTGCATTTGCAGAAGACAAGCGCAGTCAGTCCTCACCCATATATATACAATCCTCCCAAAACCTCCTTTGATAAGGAGGGCTTATAGCAAGGCACAGCCATGCTTTGCAATCCCACCCCTCAAAACACGCATATAATCATCAATAAAGCGGTTCGAGATTTTGATTGCGCGACCTACTCAAAAAGGAGAAACTTTCGGGTTTCTCCTTTTTTTCGTATCGGGGGTTGTCCCCCGACTATTATTACGCAGAGTCTGTCTTGCCGTCGCCACACTGCCTATTTCTTGCAAAAGTTCTCGTGTGCGTAATTTTTCGGCAGCGAATTTTTACCTTTGTGCTCTTCGGGGGTCTATAACAGTGTGAGGTTCGTAGCACGGAGGGTGTGTGGCGGCTGTTGCCGACGGTTTACGTAGAAGGGACAGACGGGTAGTTAGCTACTCTGAGTACATTCTCAAACGGCTGATGTTTGCGCCACCTCTGTTCGCCTCGACCCACCCAAACCAAGCCCACCCAAGCCAAACCAAACAACACGCACCAAACCCAGATGCTTCACACCGAACAAGAGATATTCCAGGCGCTAAGTCGCAGTCGCGAGGAGGGCTTTCGGATGTTGTTGGAGTGCTTCCAGCAGCCAATATATTGGCACATAAGGCGTTTGGTGGTTGCTCATCACGATGCCGAGGATGTTGCGCAGGAGGCTTTTGTGAGGATTTATCGTGGTCTGGGAGCGTTTCGCGGCAAGTCGTCGCTCACAACCTGGGTCTATCGCATCGCCACCAACGAGGCTCTGCGTTGGCTCCGAGGGCACAAGCAGAGGGTGCAGTTGTTGGCGGAGGGCAGTGGGGGAGCGACCGCCGAAGAGCCCTATATCGACTACGGCGCAAAGGAGGCTGTGGAGCTCCAAAGGGCTATTGCGGCTCTGCCCCGCAAGCAGCGCGTGGTCTTCAACCTCTGCTACTACGACGATATGGACTATGAGCAGGTGGCGGCAATTGTGGGCGGCAAGCCCTCGGCGGCGAAAGCCAACTACCACCTGGCAAAAAAGAGCGTGAAGGAGTATCTGCTGGCGCACCTCGACGAGTAAGTGACGGCGCACCACCATAAGGTTAACGAGATAGGATTTTAAAAGACACAATTATATGAAACAGAGGGATATATTGGAGAAAATAGGCAAGTGTATGCCCTACGTCGTGCCCGACGGCTCGCACGAGGCATTAAGGGCTCGCATACTCTCCGCCACCCACTCTCGTCGCCCCGTCGCAAGGAGGGTTGTGATGTGGTGCGGTGCTGCGGCTGTGACTGCCCTAGTGGTTTTGGCGGTCATTTTGAGTGCGCCCCGTGAGGTGCCCACCGAGAGCTTCGACCAGATGTTGGCGCAGCTGACCGACGAGGAGTGCAATGCTTTTGTGTTGAGTTATAGCAACGACATTTTCCTTTCGATGATTGACGAGTAATACTTCATTAACTAATTAAAACCCATATTACTATGAAAAACATTCTGAAAACCCTTGCGTTTGCCTCTTTGGCGCTGATGCTCTGCACCTCGGCTGTGGCACAGAACTCGAAAACCAAAAAACAGAAGAGGACTCCCGAGCAGGTTGCCACCGTTCAGGCAAAGGACATCGCTCTTTCGTTGGGCTTGGATGATGCAACCACCGAGCAGTTCACCAAGACCTTCTGTGACTACCGTATGGAGATTCGCCAGGCAAACCGCGAGAAAAAGGCTGTAAACAAAGGCGTGGCACGCAAAGATATGACCGAGGAGCAGGTGGAGCAGTCCATCAAGGCTAAGTTTGCTCACAGCCGCAAGGTTGTGGATATTCGCGAGAAATACTACGGCGAGTTCCGCAAACACCTCAATCCCCGCCAGATTCAGCGCGTTTATGAGTTGGAGAAACGCCAGATCGACAAGATGAAGGCCAAACAGAAAGAGCGCAAAGCAAAGAAGAACCAAAAGAAGAGCAAATAATCTCTAACACCCCCAAATTACGAAACACCCCAGCCGCTTGGTCGGCTGGGGTGTTGTTTTTTGATACTCGCAACTTCGTCTTGGTTTGGGCTATTGGGGCAGCAGACCAATTTTCTCCAAGCCCCAGCTGTAAACTTTGTCGATGTTGGGAGTGTCGATGCCTTGCTCTTTGGCGAGTTGCCAGATATATTTCAGACCGTAGGGGAAGTCTTCGGTGAAGTAGCGGCTCTCGAAGTCGGGCACCCATCCTTCGGCGGTCTGTTTCATTGGCGAGGTGATGCCTTTGAAGCCCTCGATGGAGGAGAGTTTGCGGGCGAGGGATGCTGCGTCGAGGCTCTCGTAGTAGTCGAGGATGGTTGGCAGGTAGCCCTCGCTGACGGGCAGTGTGGCAAGCACCCGGAAGAACTCCTCGTCCATCCTTATGAGCATATCTGCCGCCTCCACCGTCCACTCCTCGTAAAACTTTATCATACGGGGGTAGACTCTTCCCTCGTTCTCTCCGCCGAACATTGTGTAGAGCCTCGAAGTGTGCAGTATGGGGTTGCTATTTGTAAGGCTCGCCTCGTAGTAGTTGCCGAGCAGGTGCACGGGGCGCTCGAACCACTCGGCAATCATCTCGCCGAAGGTGTGTTTGTCGGCTTCGGCGGTGTTCTCCACAGCGATGTGGTAGCAGGGCTTGTACCCCAAGAGATTTGCGGAACTGCCATACTCAGCGACACGACTGATGAAGGGTACCCTCTGGAAGCCCCAGAGCGGCTGCGTGGCGTCCAAGATTTTCAGAGCCTCGAAGAAGAAACCCGTCGAGGAGAATACCGAGCCCACATAGGTTCGGGACGCAAGGTGTGGTTTTATCCTCGTGAGTTCGGAGGCTATCAGGTAGCCCGGGTAGCAAAAGAGCACCACATCTGCCTCGGGGATGACCTCCGCGGGGTCGCTGCTCACCTTAGCTATCGTACCCACAATGCTCTCTTCCTCGGGCAGGTGGACCGTTATGCTCTGGTGCCACCTCTCGGGCTTTCCGGTGAGGATGTTTACCCTTGCCTTACCTTTTGCAGCCAGCCAGCCCGCAATGACGTGCCCGAGCGATCCGCCACCACAGATACAAACCCTCTTCATATCATCAGAATGTTTTTAGTGCCTCTACGAGTCTATGGTTGTCCTTGCGGTCGCGGATGGCAAGTCGGATGTAGTTGCTATGGCTGAATGCTGCCTTGCCCGAGCAATCCTTAATGAGGATATTGTGGTCTGCCAAGAGCCTTACAGCCAACTCCTTGGAGGTGAATCTGTTGGTTACAAGCTCACATAGGAAATAGTTTGCCTGCGAGGGTATTACTCGCAGGAAGGGCACCTCTTGCAGCTCGGCGTAGAAGAGTGCACGCTCCTGGCGGAACATCTGGCAGGCTGCGGTGTAGTCCTTGTGGTACTTCTCGTAGATCTGCATATAGAACTCGCCAAAGGAGTTTATGTTCCATATAGCCACCTCCTTTTTGAGGCTTGCAATCATCTCTGTGTTGCCACTTGCCAGCACTCCGAGTCGGAAGCCCGGCACTCCATAGGACTTCGATATGCTCTTAACGACCACAAGGTGGGGATTGGCGGCAAGAATAGAGTTGCTGAGTAGCGTATATTCGCCCTCTACGTCCACAAAGTCTACAAACGACTCATCGACCACAAACCTTATACCCCTCTGACGGGTCCACTCAATGAGTCGCATCAGGTCCGCATAGGGGATGTAGTTGCCCGAGGGGTTGTCGGGGTTAATCAGTAGCAGTGTGTCGAGCTGCTTGTCGCCAAAGAACGCCATAATCTCGTCTGCTTCGTAGTGCATATCGGCGTTGGTGGGCAGATAGGAGATAATGTTCTCCTTTTGGCTTCGGTTGGGGTACTCCTCGAAGGTGGGGTATATGACTCCCATCTTACCCGCATAACGCTCCACGAGCGCCTTGATGAGCTCCGCTGCACCATTACCCACAACCACATACTCCTGCCTTATGGAGAAGTATTTACCTGCAAGCAGACTGTTTACCCTCATACCCGAGGGATACTCGCGCATCAGCACCTCGAAGCTCGCCTTTATCTCGTCTATCATCTGCTGTGGCGGGAAATAGGGATTGACCAGGTAACAGAAGTCCACAAGGTGGGGATACCTCCAATAGCCGCCATAGCGGGAGGAGATAGCCTTGTAGCGCATCTCGTCGCTCTCCTCGAACATTCCCGAGGCGATGTCCAGGTCCTGTATGTCATCTATCTCGTACCACCTCTCGCCACTCAGGGGCAGCGCCCTTAGCGGGGAGTCGTCGAGTAGGGTTATGACCTTCAACACTTGCTCGTAGTACTCGTTTCTGCCCAGGGCGTGACAATATGCCTCCAAGAAGGGCACATAGTGAGTTTGGGAGAACTCCTTGCTGAACTTGTAGATGTTGACCGTCTTGTAGTATTGGTCGATGTCGGAGTATTTGAAGTAGTTCTTCGAGATGAAATTGTTTATTCTGTTCTCTTCGTCGAGCGTCACCACCGTTCCGTCCATCCAACTCTCGTACTTATCCACCAACGCCAAGTTGGGATAGTCGTTCTCCACCAATCGCCTAACTACGGAGGTCTCGTATATAAGGTCTGACTCCAATAAGAGGGTATCCTCCGCCATCAGATAGTCCTTAGCCAGGTAGAGCGAGTAGATGTTGTTTGTTTTGTCGTAGATGGGGTTTTCGACATAGGTAATCTCTATACCCTTGTACTGTGTGCCCACATAGTCGATTACGTTCTGAGCCTTGTATCCGACCACCATTATGAGCTTTGTCACGCCCACCTCGCTGAGGCATTCGAGCGTTCGGTCAATCAGCCTTACACCATTGACACTGAGCATACATTTGGTATTGTCGCCCGTCAGTTCGCCAAGCCTGCGACCCATTCCTGCCGCCAAAATTATCGCCTGCATACGCCTACATTATATTGTTTAGAGAAAAAATCTTGCGTAAATCTTTGTTGCCCATTGGAATAGGAGAGGTGTGCGGTAGCCGCACCTTGCGCGAGCACCCAGAACCGCCTCGCGGAGCCACGGAAACTCGCTCCACAAGTCGCACTTGTGGATGATGGCGTGCCAGCCCGCACGCAGAGCAATGCCACCTGCTACATCCTCTATGGGGCTACCCTCCAAGTGGTCCTTATAGTTTGCATAGAGTCCCAGCAGGTTTCTCGACGAGGCGAGGTGGCGCGTTGTGCGACTCTGAGAGCACAGCGCATTGGGGTTGTCCTTGCGGTAGTGATAGAGCACCTCGGGAAGATGGACAATACTCTTGGCATAGAAGATGATTTGAGCCATCAGGCAAATATCCTCGTGCATCGAGAGCCTTGGGGTGTAGATTGCATTGTCGGTATAGAGCGAGCGACGGAAACACTTGGTAACCGTGTAGCCCGCCGAGCGGTAGTTGAAGATGTTGCGTATGAATTCCCTGCGTGTGGCAGCTGTGTACTCCCTCTCGCGCTTAACACTCTGGTGGTCGCCATACTCCTTCACAAGGTCGAAATAGACGAGGTCGGCACCCGAGCGCTCAATCTCTGCCACTACTTTGCCCAAAGCCCCCTCGGAGAGCCAATCATCCGAGTCGGCGCAAAGGATATACTCTCCTCGTGCAGCCAAGAAACCCGTGTGGCGAGCCTGCGGAAGCCCCATATTTTGCTGGTGCACGATGGTGATGTGTGGGCGGAGGTGGCTGAACTTGGACTCTATAACCTCCTCCAACACCTCCATCGAGCGGTCTTTGGTGCCGTCGTTGACAAAGACAAACTCCACACCCTCAAACCACTGCGAAAAGACGCTCGCGGCAAACTGCCCGATGTAGCGCTCCACACCGTAGATGGGGACAACAAGAGATAGTAGGTAGTTCTTCATTTGATAGCCTTTTGTTAGCGCTCGTACTTGGACTTTGTGGGAAATCTCTTCTCAAACGAATCGAGCAGGGTTTGGCGCAGCTCCGTGTAGCGCTCCTCGCTCAGTTGTACGTCGTTCACACAGGTGAGCTTGTGCGAAGGGTTTTCGATAAACTCGCGGAGCTTGGCGGTCGAGACAACGCCCACCGAGAAGTGTTTCTTGGAGAGTCGCTCCCTGATGATTTTGCCTTTGAGGTACATATAGTCCAAAAAGAGATATTGGTTCAGGTTTTCGCCCGTGCGCACTCTGCTCATCTTGCTTCTAATCTCGCCCTCCACGAGCCCGTAGAGCCTCTCGCACTCACTACGCAGCATTGGCGAGCAAATGTGCTGTGGGCGCAAGAAAAAACACCCACCACGCCTGCCCAAAGCCTTGCGTGCCAAGCGGTCGGAGTTGTGGCATATCTGTTTGTACATATCGTGACGCAATAGATGGTGGCTCATACCAATCACACCCTTGCCCTCGCGGAAAAAGTCCGTGGCATTGCAGGGCAGCATAGGGAACATATCGTCGTTGAAGTAGAGGTACTCTTCGTCCAACCCCTCGATGCGATGTAGGCACATCTCTATGGGGTTGCAGTTGAAGGTAGGCAGGAACTCCTCGGGGATAATGTCCTTATGGAGCACCACATTTACCTCCTCTGTGTTGATCCACTCGGGCACCTGGCTCTCGCCCGACACAACAAGGTGTACCTTGCGCACAAAGGGCATATTCTCCGCTATGCCGCGAAACAGATATGGCAGGGTGCCCCAATCGCGAAAACGCTTCTCCAAAATGGGGGTATTGGTATAGCGCTCATACTCTCTTTGCCACTCGGGGTCGAGTCCATTTACATAGGTTATTACAACATCCATAGTGATTTACAATGAATCTTCTCCAAAAATCTCTTTGATATACAACGGATAGTGCATCGACTTTCTTATCTGCTCCTCGCTGGGCAACTTGCGCCAATCGCCGTATATATTCCTCAGGTAGGCGTCGGTATTTCCCGGTACGGGGAACTCCACACCCTCGAACTCCATCTTCGAGAGCGGGAATATATCTTTCTTGTAGAATACACTCTTATAGAAGCCTGCACCCAGGCAGATGCGATACTGCTCCTTGGCGCCAAATTGTCCCACAAGGCGTGCAAAGGGAATTAGCAGAGCAAAATTTATGCCCTCCACGACCCTCACCGCCAAGTGGCGCAAGAAGCGGTTTTTGATGTATTGGGTGGGGTGCTGCATATTCTTGTAGAAGAACTTTGCAAGGTGGGCACCAAAGCGGGTAGAGCGCTCGATGTAGAAGACGTCCAAGCCCACACCCTGATACTTGAAGTACTGCGACCTTTGGTCGGTGGACATCACAGGGTCCTTCTTCTTGCGAAACTTACCAAAGATGTTGACGTGGTCGGCATCGCTCCTGATGCATTGGTAGAAGTAGTCATCACTCTTCATCTTCAATAGCACGCGCTGCAACTTCTTGTAGTCCTTTTTGAGCATCGTCACATCCACATCGTCGTCCCAAGGGATGAATCCACCGTGGCGGGCAGCGCCAAGCAGTGTGCCCGAGCAGAGCCACCACTGTATGTTATTCTCCTCGCATATCTTGGCAAACGCCTCCAAGACTTTCAGCATCTCTTTTTGGTCTCTTCTCAGGGCAGAGCCTTCCGGGTTGTATTCTCTCATAGTTTTGTGGTTTCAACAATCAAATTTATAGTGTCGCTGCAAGCCTATCGAACAGCTGGCGCCACTTTTCGGCAATAATCTCGGGGGCATATTGCGCCCTCTTCTCTACGGCTTGCTTTCGTATGCGCAGCCTCTCCTCGTCGCTCATCGCCGCAATCCTAAGCAGCTGTTGGGCGTACTCCTCCTCATCGAAGGCAGGGACTATAAATCCACACTCCCCGCTTGGCGAGAGCACCTCCTTGACACCCGAGGTGCAACCAAAAGCCACACAGATGCACCCCTGCGCTTGTCCCTCGGTGAGCGCTAAGGGCCACCCTTCGGTTTCGGACGTAAGGGCTACAACAGAGGCTCTGCGGTAGTAATCTGCCACATTTTTGTGGTGTCCCTCGAAACTCATCCTTTCGAGCGAGAGCTCTTCTGCCAACCTCTTCATCCTCTCGAAATCCTCGCCGTCGCCCACCAGCACCAGGCGCCAATCTGCCATCTTGCGCTGCACCTTGCCCCAGATGCGCAACAGTCGGTCTATTCTCTTCGACCAATTCTCGAAGCGACCGCAAAAGAGGACGATGTTCTCCTTGTTGTAGTTCACATCTGCCACGGGATATTCGGGGTTCTCGATGGCGTAGATGTGGTTCTCTTCGGGGCTGATACCCAATCCTGCCGCCACCTCCGCCTTGTAGGGCTGACACAGCACGGTGTAGGCGTCCGAACTCTCATACTCCCTGCGGGTGCGCTCCACAGCCTTGTGCATAGCCAACTGCCCATCGGCATACCTTCTCTTGTTGAAGAGATGCCACATAACTCTCCTCACAAAGCCCCTCTGGCGGCGATGTGTGATGGCATACCTCTGCCAAAAAGGCTCGCCGTGACAAGCTACAACCGTTCTGACGCCCGTGCGCGCCTTTATGCCCTCTATGCCCGAGAGAGTCTTGCCCACCTGCACCAAAACGTCTATGCCGTCGGCGAGAATGAGCCTCTCGACCTGTCGCGCCCTCCGACTCTGCACTGCCTGCTTGGGTATCTGCCTGAGTGTTATGATGGCTGCCAAATCGCCGTCTAACAACCCCTCGGCAAACCTCGAAGCATAGACAAAGACCTCGTATCCGCCGCAATGGCTGAGATAGCGTGCAATGTCTATGGTAACCCTCTCGGCGCCCCCTGCGGGGAAACGATTATGTACGAAGGCGATTCTGACCATTATCACTCATATTTGTTTCCGATGGCAAATATAACACATTTATATCAACCAAAAAAGCAATTTCCCCCTAAAACCCAACCACCCTCGGCTTAGGGGAACAGAAAATTAAACTCTCCCCCTCCCATATCTCTCATATCTCCCAACAATAGGTAAGGCATAGAATGGATTTACATCCCTCTCTTTTCGCCCCGAGTGATTAAGG